>JAISUT010000066.1 GCA_031271905.1 Acidobacteriota bacterium | reverse complement strand
CCCCCCACCCCCCCGCGCGCGGCGCGCCCCACCACCGCCCGCCGGGCGCCGCCCGCCGGCCCCCCCCCGCCCCGCGCCGCAAGCGCTGGAGTCCATGCCGAGAGCATGGATTTTCTTTGACGCGGGCCCGCTTGCGGAGGCGCGGGGCTTCGCGCGCGAACTTGCCGCCAGCGGCACCGTTCCTAGCGCCGCTTCGAGATGGGGACGTATCATCGGCATCGACTTCACGTTTCCCGCCTTGCCTGCGAATCGCGTCCGTGCGAAACCGTCACGGGGGATGCAAGCGCGATTACGGTGGAATGAAGTGGTAGCGCTACAGGGAATCGAACCCTGGTTTGATGGCTGAGAACCACCCGTCCTAACCCCTAGACGATAGCGCCCCAATCAGGGCGAGATAGTAGCAGACGACTCCCCCCCGCGTCAACACCAACGGGCGCGAACCCCCAAAATCCTCAATCCTCCGAAATTGTAAAAACACCCGCGTTCGCGCGTCGATGCGCGTATAATGCCCGCATGGGTGCTGAGACGCAGGGAGGGAAAGTGGTCTTGGCGTCGCCACGCGGCTTCTGCGCCGGCGTGGTGCGCGCCATCGACACCGTGAACCGGGCGCTGGAGAAATACGGGCGGCCGCTGTACGTCCGGCGCGAGATCGTCCACAACAAGTCGGTCGTCAACGAGCTGCGACGCAAGGGGATCGCCTTCGTCAACGAAGTGGACGAAGTCCCCCTGGGCAACCGCGTGATCTTCAGCGCCCACGGCGTCTCGCCCGAAGTCACGCGCACCGCCCGGGAACGCGAGCTGGAGATCATCGACGCCACCTGCCCCTTGGTGACCAAGGTCCACCAAGAGGCCATCCGCTACGCCAACCAAGGCTACACCATCGTCCTGATCGGCCATGCAGACCACGACGAGGTCATCGGCACGCTGGGCGAGGCGCCAGACGCCATCCGCATCCTCGACCCCAAGGGGAGCGTGGGCGACCTCCAAGTGCCCGACCCCGAGAAGGTCGCCTGCCTCACCCAGACGACGCTGAGCCTGAATGAGACCCGGCGCATCTCCGAAGCCCTGCGCCAGCGCTTCCCCGCCATCAAAACGCCCAGCTCGGACGACATCTGCTACGCCACCCAGCGGCGGCAGAGCGCCGTGCTGACACTCGCCGAGAAGACCGACCTGATCCTGGTGGTCGGCTCATCCAACAGCTCCAACTCCCGGCGGTTGATGGAGGTGGCTCAAAGCACCGGCACGGCGGCACACCTCATCGACGACATCGAGGACATCCAGGCGCCTTGGCTCCAGGGCGTCCGGGCGGTCGGGCTCACGGCGGGCGCCTCCGCCCCCGAGGCGCTGGTGAAGAAAGTGATCCGCCACCTCAACGACAAGGGGTTCCCCACCATAGAGAACATCGGGGACGACGAGGAGAACATCGAGTTCCCCATCCCCGCGGACTTGGATCGGAGGAAACGCCACCGGTCCCGCGCCTGACCGTCCGGCGATGCGGCCGCGCCGCCGCCCCTCCCCGGCGCGACGACGGGACGTGTCCGGGGCGCGGCGGCGCGGGCGGCGGCGCGAAGACCGTAGGCGCAAGGGTCGCAGGCGCCCGACCGCAGGTGCAACAGAATCATTGGAAATGGCCGGTTCTTGCGATATATTTCCTGACTTATCCGAGGGGGTGCCCGTCCCCGGAACGCGCCGCCCAGTTGCAATCGCGGCGCAGGGGGCGCGCGATGTTTCCATATCGGTCGCCGGCCGAGGGGCTTGGGAACCCCGCAGACGGCGCCAGTTGACTTTTGAATCGATGCGACGCTATGCCTGAAGACGTCACCTTGGTCACCGGGGCCACCGGTTTCATCGGCAGCCATGTCGTGCGCCAGCTCCTGCGGCGCGGCGACCGGGTGCGCATACTGGCGCGCAACTCGAGCCGGAAGTCGAACATCGCCGCATTCGGCTGCGAAGTCGCCATCGGCGACCTGAAAGACCCGAACTCCATGATGCGTTGCGTGCAGGGGTGCGGGCGGGTCTACCACGTCGCGGCGGACTACCGGCTCTGGGCGCGCGACCCGCAGGAGATATACGACAACAACGTCGCCGGCACGCGCAACCTCCTCTCGGCATGTTGCGAGGCGGCCGTGGGCAAGGTGGTCTACACCAGTTCGGTCGGCACCATCGGCATGCGTCACGACGGGGGGACTGCCGACGAGGACTCGCCCGTGGGCCTGGACGACATGATCGGGCACTACAAGCGCTCCAAATTCATGGCGGAGCAGGTGGCGTTCGAGTTCGCCCGTTCGGGCCTGCCGGTCGTGATCGTGAACCCGACCACCCCGATCGGCCCCGGCGACCTGAAGCCCACGCCGACCGGGAAGATCATCCTGGACTTCATCCGGGGGCGGTTGCCCGCCTACGTGGACACCGGGTTGAACCTGGTGGGGGTGGAGGATGTCGCCGCCGGGCACCTGCTGGCCGAGGAAAAGGGCGATGTGGGGGAACGCTACGTCCTGGGCGGCGAGAACTGGAGCATGAAGGAGATACTGGACGGGTTGGCGGCGATACTCCACCGCCGCGCGCCGCGTTTTCGCATCCCTTGGGCGGTGGCGTGGCTGGCGGGCTGCACGGACGACTTCGTCGAGGGGACGCTCCTGCGGCGCGAGCCGCACATCCCGCTCGAAGGGGTGCGCATGGCGCGCCATAAGATGTATGTCAGCGGGGAGAAGGCGCGCAAGGGGTTGGGGTACGCCCCGCAACCGGTGGCGAATGCGCTGCGGGCGGCGGTCGATTACTTCTTGCACGAATGGCGCCCCGATTCCGCCGAAGACCGCGTCGCCGGGATGCAGGCAAAGGTTACCGAATGAGTGCGGAAGAATTGGCAGAGATAAGTCAAAAGCTCCAGGGGGGGACGATGCGGGCGGCGGTCTATCGCGGTCCCGGGCAGGTCTCCGTGGAGCGGGTGCCGATCCCGGAGGTCGGCGACGGCGAGATGTTGGTGCGCATCTACGCCTGCGGCGTCTGCGGCACCGACCTGAAGAAGATCGAGCACGGCCTGGTGCCCCCGCCGCGCGTCTTCGGGCATGAGATGGCGGGGGTCGTCGCCAAGGCGGGCAAGGGCGTGACGAAGTTCAAGGTCGGCGACCGCGTGGTCGCGCACCACCACGTCCCGTGCGGCGCTTGCTTCTATTGCCGGAGGCGGCTGTTCTCCCAATGCGAGTTTTACCGGCGCACCGGCACGACGGCGGGTTTCGAGCCCGCCGGGGGGGGCTTCGCCGAGTTCATCCGGGTCATGGACTGGATCGTCGATGCAGGGGTGGTGCGCATCCCCGACCATGCCTCCTATGAGGAGGCGAGCTTCCTGGAGCCGCTCAACACCTGCCTGCGCGCGGTGGACATCGCCGAGGTGCTGCCGGGCGAGGTGGTCGTCATCTACGGCCAGGGGCCGGTGGGGCTGATGATGATGCAGGCGGCGGCGGTCGAGGGGGCGCGCGTCGTGGGGCTGGACTTCATCGACGCGCGCCTTGACGTGGCGCGGGAGCTGGGGGCGGCGGCCGCCTTCAACCCGCAGAGGGACGACGTGAAGGCGGAAATCGCGAAATTGACCGAGGGGCGCGGCGCAGACCTCGCCATCGTCGCGGCGGCGAACCCCCAGGCGGTCGGCGAGGCGCAGAAGATCACCCGCCGGGGGGGGCGCGTGATGCTCTTCGCGCAGACGGTGCCGGGGGAGCAGATCCCGGTGGACGCCGGCGCGATCTGCATGGAGGAGAAGAAGCTCATCGGCAGCTACAGCGCCTCGGTGGACAGGCAGGACAAGGCGGCGGAACTGGTCTTTTCGGGCAAGGTCGACGTGAAGCGGCTCATCAGCCACCGGCTCCCCCTGGAGTCGCTGATGGAGGGGATCGGCATCGCGTTGCACCCCACGGATCAATCGTTAAAGGTCGTGATACAACCATGAGAGAACTGATGAAGACCGACGGCAGGGACAAGATGACTGCCGCCGTGCTGTACGGGAAGAAAGACGTGCGCATCGAGCAGGTCTCCGTCCCCCGCGCCGGCAAGGGCGAGGTCTTGGTGCGCGTCAAGGCCGCCATGACCTGCGGCACCGACCTGAAGGTCTACCGGCAGGGGTTCCACGCCCGCATGATCGTCCCCCCCTCCCTTTTCGGCCACGAGCTCGCGGGGGTCGTGGAGGCGGTCGGGGAGGGGGTGACCGGCTTCACCCCCGGCATGCGCGTGGTCGCGGCGAACTCCGCCCCCTGCGGCGAGTGCTTCTTCTGCCTGCGCGGCCAAGCCAACCTGTGCGAGGGGCTGCAATTCATCAACGGCGCCTACGCCGAGTTCATCAACATCCCCGAGCGCATCGTCCGGAAAAACCTCTTGGCGATCCCCGACGGCGTCGGTTTCGAGGAGGCGGCGCTGATGGAGCCGCTGGCATGCGTGCTCAAGGGGGTGGAGCTGACCGGCGTCAAAGAGGGGGACTCCGTCGCGCTGATCGGCCTGGGGCCGATAGGGCTGATGTTCGTCCAGACGCTGAAATCGCACGGCGCGCGCGTCATCGCCCTCGACAAGGAGCCGCACAAGCTCGACGTCGCCAGGTCCATGGGCGCGGATTTCGCCTTGGACTCCACCCACTCCAGCGCCGTCGAGCAGGTGCGCAAGCTCACCGACGGCAGCCGCGGCACGGATGTGGTGATCGAGGCGGTGGGCGTCAAGGAGACTTGGCAGCAGGCGATGCACATGGTGCGCAAGGGGGGCGTCATCAACCTTTTCGGCGGCTGTCCCTCCGGCACGCAGATACCGCTGGACAGCACGCTGCTCCACTACTCGGAGATCACCGTCAAGGCCAGCTTCCACCACACGCCGCGCCACATCCGCGAGGCGCTCGACGCGATCGCGAGCGGACGCTTCGACGCCAAGAAGCTGATCACCGGGCGGGAGAGGCTGACCTCGCTCGTGAGCGTCCTGGAGCGCCTGGACAACCGGCTCAACGGCGACATCAAGGTCGCCATCATCCCGTGACGCCGCGTCCGCGCCGCGCTGGAGACGCAACGGGACGCCGCGAAGCGCGCGCAAGGCGTCGGGCCTGACCGCCCGCGCCTTCCACCCGTCCCCCAGTCGAGACTCCCCATGGACCAGGAACTGACAGCCTCTTACAAATTCGCCGCCGAGACCGTGGCGCGGAGCCACAGCAACTTCTCCCGCGCCTTCTTCGTGCTCACCAAGGAGCAGCGCCGGGCGTTCTCGGCGGTCTACACCTTCATGCGCTTCTGCGACGACGTCTCGGACGAGGCGGGCTCCGTCGAAGGCAAGCGCGACGGCCTGCGCCGGTGGCGCGCCCTCTTGGAAGAGGCGGGGGGCGGCGGGGGCGGCGAGTCCCCGGACCCGCGCGTCCTCCGCATCCTGCCCGCCTTCCGCGACACGACGCGGCGGTTCGGGATCCCCGCGCAATATTTCCACTGGATCATCGACGGCACGGAGATGGACCTCGGCATCGACCGCTACGAGACTTTCGAAGACCTGTACCGCTACTGCTTCCGCGTCGCCTCCGCCGTGGGGCTGGTCTGCCTGCGGATATTCGGCTTGGAGGACGAAGGGGACGCGGATGCGAGGGCGCGGGCGGAAAAACTCGCCGAGGAATGCGGCATCGCCTTCCAGCTCACCAACATCCTGCGCGACGTGCGCGAGGACGCGGAGCGGGGGCGCATCTACCTCCCCCTGGAAGACCTGCGCCGCTTCGGCTACACGGAGGACGACCTGCGCCGGCGCGTCGTCAACGACGCCTTCCGCGACCTGATGCGCTTCGAGGCGGAGCGGGCGGGCGGCTACTATGACAAGGCGCGCGACCTCGCGCCGCTGGTCAAGCCGCGCAGCCGCGCCTCGCTCTGGATGATGATGGAGGTTTACCGCCGCCTGCTCCGACGCATCGCCGAGAGGCGCTACGACGTGTACCGGGGGCGCGTCCGCCTCAGCTTCGGGGAGAAGCTGGGCATCTTCCTGCGGGCGTGCCTGATGCGCCTGTCCGCCCGGTAGGATGCCCCGGGCGGAGGCAAAGCATCAGGTCCCCTCATGGAGTCGTGCGGGTTTGGGGATTATGGTGCGGGAACCGGCGGTTTAATGCAGGGGGACGCCCGCGTCCCACGAAGGCGGCGGCGAGCCGCCGCCGCCCGGCAACGGCGGGCTCGCGCCCGCCTCCTCGATGCTACCAGTCCCCTGCGGGCGAGCCGTTCGTCCCCATGATGGCATACGGCGGCGTGGCGATGTAGAGGTCTACGCCCTCCTCCACCTCGAACTCCACCGGGGTGTATTTGTACGGCGACTTCTTCGCGTCCAGCTTGATCGTGCCGTTCGGCACGTTGGCGAACATGACGCCGCCGTCATCCGAGATGTACGGGGTCAGGAAGTCCGGCAGGACGTCCCGGTTGAAGTAGACCGGCCCCAAGCCGGGGAACTCGATCTCCGGCGTGATCTTCACCACCGCCCCCGGGTCGCCGTGCGGAAACGCGTCTTCGTAAGGCGCCTTGACATAGTCTTCCGGCATCATGGTCGCCCACGACTTCCCCACCGTGGCGACGACAATGTTTCCGATTGCATAGACAGGCTGGCTCTCGCTGAAATAATCGAATTTCTTATACGCGCCCGGCAGGTTGGATATGTATCCGCCCCGCGTAAAATATTCGGGCAGGTTGATGTGTGCGGCCACGATGCCTTTGGCGGCTTGAAAAAACTCCTCGGAGGGGAACTGGATGGCGATGCCGCCGATGTCCTGGTTGGTGACGGTGAAGACGTTCGACTTCACCGTGTGGAACATGGGGAGCCCCAGGCTGGCGACGCCGGGGTTCTCGTACAGGAAGGATATGCGGCGCGGCAGGTTCTTGACCTTGGCCAGCGACAACGCCCACCGGCCGTCCATACCGGTGACCGTGCTCAAGGCGGGGATTTCGGCGATGGAGACCGTGGTGCCGGGGACGCCGTACATGCCGTTGCAAACGCCGAAGCAACCGACCAGGCCCGACAGCTCCACCTTCTCCAGCATCCAGCCGCTGTACCACAGCGCCTGCTCGTAGCTGAGCTGGCCGGAGTTGACGGCGTCCGCCAACGATTCCAGCCAAGCGTACGGCGACGCAGGAGGGTGCGGGGAATGCGACGGCTGCGGCGGACTGTAGGGGCCGTAGGAGCCGTAGGGACTGTAGGGGCTGGGACCGTGCTGACCGAAGCCCGGGCCTTGCGCCGCGAGGTCTGACACCCCGGCGGCCGCCATGGTGAAAACCGCCAACAACAGGCATACCGTGAAACGCTTTCTCATAAACATCCTCCCATGCCAAAACATGTCGACCAAAGGCGCACGCAAGCGACGCCTCGAAAGACATTCCTTGTCAAAGCGTACTTCCCCCGGTCCATAGGGCTATTCCAACCGGTCTTAAAAAATTCGAGCCATCATACTACGAACCGGCTCGGAATGGCTACAAAAAAAAAACGCCCCGTTCCCCCGGACCCCGTTCCCCCGGCCCGTTCCCCCGCCCTTCCCCTGCGCCCCGGCAGAGCCGCCGCCCCTCCATCTGCCCACGGGCGCGCGATGTGTCCTAAACATTACATAGTAAGCCAAACATGCAGAATCCCCTATCGACCGCCGCCGAGGCCGCCGATACAACCCCTATGGAAGCGGTAAGGACACGAGGTCGGGGCAAGGGGCGGCGGCGGGGCAAGGGGATGCGATCCCTCGACCCCACCGAGATGCGCGCCTCGCTGTTTCGCCAATACGGCCGCTTGTTCATCGACTCGATACCTATGAGCTGCTCGTTGCGCAAGGAGGACAACTCCGTCGTCCATTGCAACCAGAAGACGCTGGAGCTGTTCGGGGTGGGCGACGTCGGCGAACTTGGCGCATACCTGCGCGACTGCGCGCAGTTGCCGCAGCCCGACGGCGAAATGATGGGCGCGAAAGCCCGACGGGCGTTCGACAATGCAGTCAAGGAAGACCACAGCCGCCTCCAGATGTATGTCGCGCATGCCAAGACGGGCGCGCCGCTGTGGATCGAGACGGAGATCATACGCATACCTTGGTCCGACAACTTCCGGTTCATCTGCTTTTCCCGCGATCTGGGCGAAGAGAAGCAACAGGAGATGCTGGTGCGCGCCGCCGAGCGGCGCGTGCGGCTCATGCTGGACGCCACGCCCCTGGCGGTGTCCATCATCGACGGCGATTCCACCATGCTCGATTGCAACAACACGGCCGTGCGCATGTTGAAGGCGCCCGACAAGGGATATGTGATGGCGCACCTGCTGGACGAGTTGAGCGCCGAAGTCCAGCCGGGCGGCATGTCGCCTGTGGAGAAAAGGGCGGAAAACCTGCGCGCCGCGATCCAGAACGGCATCCACAAAAGCCCGTGGCTCTACCGCGACTTCTTCGGCGAGGCGATCCCGGTGGATGTGACCTACGTGCGCATTCCCAAGGAACACGGCGGCTGCTACGTCGTGGTCTACAGCAGCGACCAGCGCGAGTTCATCAAAAAGGAAAAGGCCGCGCGGGAAGCCAACGAAATGCTCGAGCTCATGTTCAACGCCCTGAATTGCGGCAGTTGCATCTGGGAAGAGGACCTGAGCCTGGTCGATTGCAACGAGCAGCAGGTGACGTTGTTCCGTTGCCGGGACAAGGAGGAGCTGCTCAAGAACTTCTACGACCTCTCGCCGAAGCGCCAGCCGGACGGCGAGGACAGCAAGGAAAAGGCGTTCCGGCTCATCAGGAACGCTTTTGACACCGGGAGCATGGACTTCTCCTGGGAGCATCGCACGATGCAGGGCGACGCATTCCCTGCGGAGATCTCCCTGCGCCGCGTGAAATGGCGCGACGGCTGGCGCGTGGTCAGCAGCCTGCGGGAGACGGGCGCCGTGAAAAAAGCCGAGGAACGCAACATACAGCTCGAAGTGGAGAACCGGGCGATGCGGGCGACCGCAGAGATGAAAAGCAGCTTCCTGGCCTCGATGAGCCACGAGATCCGCACCCCGATGAACGTCGTCGTGGGCTTGGCAGACCTGATCAGGACGGACAACCTCGACAAAAAGCAGCGCGAGTTCATCGTGAACATCCGCAGCATGTCCCACGTCCTGCTGCAAATCATCAACGACATCCTCGACTACTCGAAAATCGAGGCGGGCAAGTTCGAACTGGTGCCGAACAATTACAGCTTCCGATACATCTTCGACCACGTCGTCTCGCTCACGCGCGCCTCCATCGGCGACAAGCTGCTGGAATTCCACGCCCGCATGGACGACGACGTGCCCGCCGTGCTCTACGGCGACGATGTGCGGATGCGGCAGATACTGTTCAACATCCTGAACAACGCCGTGAAATACACCCCCTACGGCAGCATCGACTTCCACGTCGGGCGCATGATGTTCAAGGGCGTGGACTCCTTGGCGATAACCATCAAGGACACCGGCATCGGCATCCACAAAGGCGACATCCCACACCTGTTCGAACGCTTCGTCCAGTTCGATTCGCACAAAAACCACCGCATCACCGGCACCGGCCTGGGCCTGCCCATCTGCAAAGACCTGGTAGAGTTGATGTCCGGCGAAATCGCCGTCGATTCCGAATACGGCAAGGGCACGGAGGTCAGCATCCACCTGCCGATCGTCGAAGGCGACATCTCCAAGGTGAACCATGCCCAGTCGTCCCTGCCGCGCGTCATGGGCACGCCGGACGCGCGCGTGCTGGTGGTGGACGACAACGAGCTCAACCTCGCCGTGGCGCTCGGCTACCTCGCCCACCACGGCATCCAGGCGGAGACCGCCGCAAGCGGCGCAGAGGCGATCCAGAAAATCGCCGCGGAACCTTGGGATCTCGTCTTCATGGACCACATGATGCCGAACATGGACGGCATCGAGGCCACGCGCCATATCCGCGCCATGCAGGGCGGGCGTTTCCGCGACCTGCCGATCATCGCCTTCAGCGCCAACGCCATCGTGGGCATGCGGGAGACCTTTCTCGCGGGAGGGCTGAACGATTTCGTCGGCAAGCCCATCGACCCGGACGAGCTGAACAACGCGCTGAAGCGCTGGCTGCCTCCGTCGAAACAGGTGCCGGACGCCGCCGGCGCGCACCCAGCCCCCCCCCCCCCGACCCGCGCACCCCGTGCGGCGTGATCGACCGGAAGGCGGCGCTCGACCGGATGGAAGGCGACGAGGTTTTGTACCGCAAGCTCGCCGAGGCTTTCCCGGACGTCCACGGAGGCACGCCCGCACAGGCGGCGGCCATGTTGGAGCGGGGCGACCGCGAGGGGGCGCGGCGCGCGGCGCACACCCTGAAAAGCGCCGCCGCCATGATCGGCGCCGCGGAGTTGAGCCTCGCGGCGGCGACCGCCGAAGCGGCGCTGTCGGAGGACGGGGGCGGGGACGCGAAAATGGACGCCGCCGCCCTCATCCGGGAAATGGGCAAGAGGCTTGAGCCGGTGCTCGACCAACTGCGGCGGGACGCGGCGGCGCGCCAACCGTCCGCGCCGGGAAAGCCCTTCGATCCCGCGAAGGCGCTGGCGGCGCTCGACCAACTGGAGCCCCTGCTCGCCAAGGGCAGCTTCGAGTGCCTGGCGCTGGCGGAAGGCGTCGATTGGACGGTGCCCGAGCTGGGCGGCGCCGGCGGCGCCTTCGCGGCGGCGATAGGCGACATCGACTGGTCGTCGGCGCGGGCGCTGCTTCCCGGGCTGCGGGCTGCCGTCGCGGCCGCGGCGAAGTGAACGGGGGCGGGGAAACGGCGATGGACGCTTTTGTCGCGACGGCGAAGAAAAACAACATCCTGATGGTGGACGACCAGGTGGACAACCTGCTCGCGCTCGGCAGCATCCTGTCGCCAAACAACGACGTGCGCATGGCGCGCTCCGGCGAGCAGGCGCTGGAGCTTGCCGCCGCCGAGCCGCCCGACCTGATCCTGCTCGACATCGTGATGCCGGGCATGGACGGGTTCGAAGTGCTCTCGCGGCTGAAGGCGGAGGATGCCACGAAGAACATCCCGGTGATTTTCATCACGGGCCAGCGCACCGACGACGCCGAGGAGAAAGGGATCGCGCTCGGCGCCGCCGACTACATCCGCAAGCCGTTCCGGGCGGGTATCGTGCGGGCGCGCGTCGACATGCAGCTCCGGCTCAAAGCCGCCTCAGACATCCTGACGGACAAGGCGGAACGCCTCGCCCACCAGGTGGCGCGCCGCGCCAAGGAGGTGCAGGAAGGGCGCGGCGCGGCCATCATGACCATGGTGTCGCTGGCCGAGGAGCGCGACAACGAGACCGGCGCGCACATGCTGCGCACCCAGCATTACGTGCGCGCGCTGGCAGAGGCGCTGAAAGGCAACCCGCGCTTCGCCTCCTACCTGACGGACTCCGCCATCGACATCCTGTTCAAGTCCGCGCCGCTGCACGACATCGGCAAGGTCGGCATCCCAGACAGCATCCTGCTCAAGCCCAGCCGCCTGACCGAGCAGGAGCGCGCGGTGATGCGACAGCACCCGGGCATCGGCTACAAAGCCATCGTGAACGCGGAGAAGAAGCTCGGCTGCTCGCTCGATTTCCTCGCCTGCGCCAAGCAGCTCATCTATTCCCACCACGAGATGTGGGACGGCAGAGGCTACCCCGAAGGGCTTTCCGGCGAGGACATCCCCATCCCGGCGCGCCTGATGGCGCTGGCGGACGTCTACGACGCGCTGATCAGCCACCGCGTCTACAAGGAAGCCCTGCCCAGCGACGAGGCGTGCAAAATCATCGCCACGGGGGCGGGACGGCATTTCGACCCCGACGTGGTCCGGGCGTTCGAGGCGAAGGAGCGGGAGTTCCAAGACATCGCCCGCCGCTTCAAGGACTGAACAACCGGCGCCCCTTCGTTGCAGGCGGAAGCCGTCCATGCGGCACCGCGTCCATGTGGTGTCGTGGCGACGTGCGGCTCATCGCGCCATTGCCGAACGCCGGCGGGAACGGCTATACTGTCCGGCATCGACGGTGCGGGGAGCGAAAAGCGCGCGGCATCCGCACGGGGAGGCGTCCGATGGGGCTGTATCTGGATCCGGGGAGCGGGAAGTTCAGGGAAGCGGTCAATTCCGAAATCTACGTAGACAAGACCGGGCTTATCGCCTACGCCAACTCGGTCGTCCAGACGCGCCAGAAGTATCTCTGCGTCAGCCGACCGCGGCGGTTCGGCAAGTCGATGGCGGCGGGGATGCTCGCCGCCTACTACGACCGCTCCGTCGATTCGTCGGAGATGTTCGCCCCCTTCGAGATCGCGCGCCAC
>JAISUT010000064.1 GCA_031271905.1 Acidobacteriota bacterium | reverse complement strand
GCGTTCTAGCCCGACGGCGCGGCGCGCATCCATCCGTGCGCGACCGGAGGTCTCCGATGCGGGATATTTCGCGGTCGTCCAAGGTTGTCTTGCGAAAAGGACGTGACGCCAGCGGGGGGCTCCGCAAATCCCTAGGGCAAGCGGGTGTCCATGACTGAATTTATGTAATTATAGTCAACATGACTGACGGAAATTTCATTGCCCGCGATGCCTTCCCACTTCTCCAGAAAGCGTTGGCACCGGGAAAAGCCGTGGTTGTCTACGGTCCACGCCGTACCGGCAAGACGACGCTCGTCACGGAGTTGGTGACCGCGTTTGGCGATGGCGCCATGCTGGTTTCCGCCGAAGACATCGCCGTGCGCGACTATCTCGCCAGCGAATCCATCGAAAAGCTGAAGACCTTCGTCGGCGGCAAAACCTTGCTGGTCATCGACGAAGCGCAACACATCGCCAACATCGGACTCAATCTCAAGTTGCTTGCTGATCATTGTTCCGGTTTACGGCTGGTCGCCACCGGCTCGTCCAGTTTCGACCTCGCTCGCCAGACCGGGCAACCTCTTGCTGGTCGCCAGCGCACCATCACGTTGCTGCCCATTTCGCAACGCCGTCATCAACCACTTCGCGCCGCTCGCGCTTCGTGACGACGCAGGCGCGCTATGGGAAAACTACGTTTGCGCCGAGCGCATCAAGCGCAACCATGCCCTTGAATCCGCACCGCGAAGCTATTTCTGGCGCACGCACGACCAGCAGGAGATCGACTTGGTGGAAGACCTCGACGGGCGCCTCGCCGCCTTCGAGGTCAAGTTCGGCAAGAAAACGCCGACGCCGCCGAAGGCTTGGACGAGAGCCTACCCCACCGCAACCTTTCAAACCATTTCCCGCGACAACTACATCGAGTTCGTGACTTGACGGCGCGGATCGCCTGCGGAGAGATCGTCCGAACCCCCGGCGGCGGTGGGACTCAGGGCGCGGCAGCCCATAAAATCCCTCTGAAATTCCTATAGACACTTGGCTTGGGAGGGTTCTACAAGGAGAAAGCAATTTAAGATCGGAATGAATTAAGTGGGTGCATTGCAGGTGCAGTTGGGGACTCCGGCGCAGGTGTTTCCCGTTCCCTGCCGCCCGCGCCTTGTTGTATACTGTGCCTTCGGCTGACGCGCGGGCGCGACGCGCCCCCCTTCCCCCCTGCGGTTCCCGCGCCCCACGTGCGAGGTGCGGGGGGCGGACGCCGGAATGTCGTTGGTTTGGTTTCTTGGTCGATCCCATTTTTTAATGCCACGGATGTTGACGATGCCCGATTCCCCCACCCCTTTCGTCCATTTGCACAACCATTCGGAATACAGCCTGCTCGACGGCGCGGCGAAAATCAACGAGATGGTCGACACCGCCGCCAAGATGGGGATGCCCGCCGTGGCCCTCACCGACCACGGCAACATGTTCGGCGCCTACAAGTTCTACCATGCCGCCAAGGAGCGGGGGGTGAAGCCGATCATCGGCTGCGAGGTCTACGTCGCCAAGGGCGAGCGCATGACGCACAGCGGCGGCGACGACCAGTTCAACCACCTCGTGCTGCTGGCCGAGGACGACGCCGGCTACTCCAACCTCTCGCACCTGGTCTCGCTCGGCTACATAGAAGGCTTCTACTACAAGCCGCGCATCGACAAGGAGATCCTTGCCAGGCACGGCAAGGGGCTCATCGGCCTTTCGGCATGCCTGAAGGGGATCGTGCCGCAGAAGTTCGCCCAAGGGCAGCCGGAGGCGGCGCTCGCCGAGGCGGTGGAGCTGCGCGACATCTTGGGCGAGGGGAACTTCTACCTGGAGCTGCAGGACCACGGCATCGAAGACCAGAGGCGCGTCAACCCGTCTCTAGTCGCCGTGGCGCGCAAGCACGGCTTCCCGCTGGTCTGCACCAACGACACGCACTACATGCGCCGGGAGGACTGCAAGGCGCACGACATCCTGCTCTGCATCGGCACGGGGAAGCTGGAGAGCGACGAGAAGCGGATGCGCTACAGCAGCGACCAGTTCTACTTCAAGTCCCACGAGGAGATGCGCGCGCTCTTCCAAGAGGTGCCCGACGCGCTGGAGAACACGGTGCGCATCGCCGAGCGCTGCAACGTCGAGTTGAAGAAGATCGAGGAGTTCCCGCCGTTCCCCCTGCCGGAGGGGCACGACTACAACAGCTACTTCGAGGAGATCGCGCGGGAGGGCTACGCCCGGCGCCGCCGCCACCTTGAGAGGCTCGACGCCGCCGGCGCGCTGCGCCACCCGCTCGGGGAGTACGACAAGCGCCTGGAGGACGAGGTGGGGATGATCGAGCGGATGGGCTTCGCCAGCTACTTCCTGCTCGTCTGGGACCTGTTCCGCCACGCCCGCGAGGAAGGCATCCCGGTGGGACCGGGGCGCGGCTCGGTGGTGGGGTCCCTGGTCGCCTACAGCATGGACATCACCGACGTGGACCCCCTCCAGTACTCGCTCTACTTCGAGCGCTTCCTGAACCCGGAGCGCTACTCGCCGCCGGACATCGACATGGACTTCTGCACCAAGCGCCGCCAGGAGGTCATCGACTACGCCACGGCCAAGTACGGCAAGGAGTGCGTCTGCCAGATCATCACCTTCGGCAAGATGCTGGCCAAGGGGGTGCTGCGCGACGTGGGGCGGGTGCTGGGAGTCCCGTTGCAGGACGTGAACCGCATCGCCAAGCTGGTGCCGAACGAGCTGAAGATGACGCTGGACAAGGCGCTGGCGGCGGAGCCGCGCATCAAGGAGGAGATGGCCGCCGACCCGAAGGTCGCCGAGATGGTCGAGATCGGCCGCAGGCTCGAAGGGCTGTCCCGCAACCCCGGCAAGCACGCCGCCGGGGTGGTCATCTCCCCCCGCCCGCTGATCGACATCATCCCGCTGTACAAGCCGTCGAACGAGGACACGCTCACCACCCAGTACAACATGGGGGACCTGGAGACCATCGGCCTGCTCAAGATGGACTTCCTGGGGCTGGCGACCCTGACCGTCATCAAGGACACGCTGCGCTTCGTCAAGGAGGCGACCGGCGAGGAGGTCAACCTCTCCGAGCTGCCCCTGGACGACCCGGAGGTCTACGCCCTCTTCTCCGCGGGGCGCACCAACGGCCTGTTCCAGTTTGAAAGCGGCGGCATGAAGTCGGCGCTGCAAAAGCTGCAGCCGAACCGCTTCGAGGACCTGATCGCCATGAACGCCCTGTACCGCCCCGGCCCGATGGACAACATCCCGCTGTACACGGAGCGGCGGCACGGGGCTCCGGTCAAGTACCCGCACCCGCTGCTGAAGGACGTGCTGGAGGAGACCTACGGCATCTTCGTCTACCAGGAGCAGGCGATGCTGGCCGCGCGCGTGGTGGCGGGCTACACCCTGGGTGGCGCGGACATCCTGCGCCGCGTGATGAGCAAGAAGAAGGAGAAGGAGATGGCCAAGCACCGCGTCCTCTTCGTGGAGGGGGCTGCCAGGGTGAACGGCCTCGCCGCCAGGGACGCCAACGCCATCTTCGACCTGCTCGTCCCGTTCGCCAACTACGGCTTCAACAAGTCGCACGCGACCGCCTACGCCCTGCTGGCGTACCAGACGGCGTGGCTGAAGGTGCACCACCCGGTCGAGTTCATGGCGGCGCTCCTCTCGCAGAAGAGCTGGGAGGGGAAGACCGACGACGTGGTCCTGTACAAGGCGGAGTGCCGCGAGATGGGCATCGACGTGCTGCCGCCCGACGTCAACCACAGCGAACGGGACTTCATGCCGCGCGACGGGAAGATACGCTACGGGCTGCTCGCCATCCGCAACGTGGGCGCGGGCGCGATCGACATCTTCCTGGAATGCCGCAAGAAGGGCGGGCGCTTCCGCAGCCTCTTCCACTTCTGTTCGGAGGTCGACGCCAAGGTGCTGAACAAGCGGACGATGGAGAGCCTGGTCAAGGCGGGGGCGTTCGACTCGCTCGGCAAGCGCTCGCAGTGCTGGGAGATGCTGGAGGCCGCCATCGAATATGGTTTGAAGGCCGGCCGCGACCGCGAGAGCGGCCAGAAGGGGTTGTTCGCCTCCATGAGCGACACGGCCTCGGCGCTGCCCGAGCCGACGCCGCCCGACATCCCCGAGTGGGACGAACAGGAGCGCATCCGCTACGAGAAGGAGATGCTGGGCTTCTACGTCACCGGGCATCCGCTCAACCGTTTCAGCGCGGAGATCGAGCGCTACAGCAAAAAGACGCTGGCGGAGCTGGTGGAGTGCGGGGAAAAAGTCGAATGCACCGTGGCGGGCATCGTGACCGGCTTCCAGAAGAAGCGCACCAAGAAGGGCGACCTGATGGGGGTGTTCAAGCTGGAGGATTTCACCGGCTCGGTGGAGGTCTTGGTGTTCCCCAGCGACTACGACGCCTGTGAAAAATTCATGGAGGAGGACTACCCCGTCCTGGTCACCGGCACCTTCGAGATCGAGGAGGCGGACGTCGCCGAAGACTCCGAGGAAGACGAGGGCGGCAAGGGCAAGAGGGGGAGGGCGGAGGGCAAGATACTGGTCTCGGGCATCCAGCCGCTGGAGGGGATCATCGAAAGCCATGCGCAGAAACTGCGCATCACGGCGGACGTCGCCCGGCTCACCCCGGACACGGCGGGCTCCCTGAACCGGCTTTTCCAGGTGAACGACGGCAAGACCGGCGTCGAAGTCGAGTTGCGCCACCCCGACGGCTTCATGGTGAACATCAAGTCCGCCGACTACGTGAAGGTGCGGTCGAGCCTGGCGCTGATCCGGCAGATCGAGCGCCTGTGCGGGCAAGGCTCGGTGCAGATCGTCGCCTGACGGCGCATCCGATGGCATGTTTGCAGCATGTCTGGGGGCGCAGGGCGCGCTCTAGGCGGGCTCCGAGGCGGGTGCTTTTTTCATCGCGCTCGCGCGGTTTTGCAGTATGATGGCGGCCGGTTCTTGAGGGAGCCTCTAAAAAGCTCGCAGACAAGGCGCAACGCAGCGTCCGGGGTTTTTAGAGGTTCCCTTGATTCGACCGAGGGGGGATGTCTCGCTATGGGGGAAATGCCTACGATAACGCCTGCGCTGCCGAAAACGACGGGGAAGGGCGCGACCCGGTTCGCGACGCCCGTCCTGTGCCTGTGCGCCGCGCTGCTGTGCCTGGGCGGTTGCGCGCGCCAGGAGGCGCCGGAGAAGCCGCGCGAGTCCAAGCTGATGCGAAACGAAGCCCGCATCGACGAGATCGTCGCGGGCATGTCGCTCGAAGAGAAGATCGCCATGCTGCACGGCAAGCACATGTTCACCTCTGAGGGGGTGCCCCGCCTCGGCATCCCGGAGATGGTCTACTCCGACGGCCCGTTCGGGATACGTGAGGAGATGGAGCCCGACTCCTGGAACCCGCTGGGGCTGGAGAACGACGCGGCCACCTTCTTCCCGACCGGCTCGGCGCTGGCCGCGACCTGGAGCTACGACGCCGCCTACGCCTACGGCACGGGGATGGCGCGCGAGGCGCGGCTGCGGGGCAAGGACATGCTCTTGGGGCCGGCGATCAACATCCAGAGGCTGCCCACCGGCGGGCGCACTTACGAATACCTGAGCGAAGACCCCTTCCTGAGCAGCCGCCTCTCCGTGGGCTACACCCTGGGGGCGCAGGACAACGGCATCGCCGTCTGCGTCAAGCACTACGCGCTCAACAACCAGGAGCAGAACCGGGGCACGGTCAACGTCGTCGTCTCGCCGCGCGCCATGCGCGAGGTCTACCTCAAGCCGTTCGAGGCGGCGGTCGTCGAGGGGGGCGCCTACGGGGTGATGGCCGCCTACAACAAGGTGAACGGCCGGTGGTGCTCGGAAAACGACATCCTGCAAAACAAGATCCTGCGCGACGAATGGGGCTTCAAGGGCCTCGTCGTCTCCGACTGGGGCGGCACGCACAACACGGTCGATGCCGCCCTGTACGGCTTGGACGTGGAGATGCCCGGAGGCCGCCTGTTCGGCGAGCCGCTGCTGGAGGCGGTGAAGGCAGGCAAGGTGCCGGTGGAGGTGATCGACCAGAAGGTGCGAAACATCCTCCGCGTGCGCCTCGCCGTCGAGCCGGTGCCGCCCGAACAGGCGAACAAGGCCCTGACGGCCAAGCCCGAGCAGGCGCGCATAGCCTACGACGTGGCGGCCAAGTCCATCGTGCTGCTCAAGAACGAGGGCGTGGGCGGCGCGGGCGCCCTGCTCCCGCTCGACCTGGCCAAGTATAAAAAGATCGCCGTCGTCGGCGACAACGCCGTGCGCGCGATGGCTTCGGGGGGCGTGGGCGCGGGGGTGAAGGCGCACAAGGAGGTCACCCCGCTGGAAGGGTTGAAAGACCGCGTCGGCGACAAGGCCGAGATCGTTTTTGCCGAGGGCTACCGCGGCTTCACGCGCGAGGAGCGCTCCAACTGGGGCAACCCTTACAGGGACGCCGACCCCAAGCTGCTGGCCGAGGCGGTGAGAGCCGCCAAGGAGGCCGACGTCGTGCTTTTCGTCGCCGGCGACAACCGCGAGGTGGAGACCGAGGGGAGCGACCGCGACGCCATCACGCTGCCATCCGGACAGGACCAGGTGCTGGAAGCCCTGGCGAAAGCCAACCCGAACATCGTGACGGTGCTGGTGACCGGCGGGCCGCTCGACTTGCGCAGGGCGCGGCCGCTGTCGCCCGCCATCCTCGTCTCCTGGTTCAACGGCTCCGAGGGGGGCAACGCCTTGGCGGACGTGCTGCTGGGGAAGGTCTCGCCGTCGGGCAAGCTGCCGTTCACCTTCCCGGCCAAGCTCGAAGACTCGCCCGCCTACGCCCTGGGCAGCTACAAGCCCGCGCCCAAGATGACGCCCGACGTGTTCCGCGAGCTGGTGCGCAGCGGCAAGTTCGCCCCGCCCGACCCGGACGACCCGTCCAACGTCGCCGAGTATTCTGAGGACCTGCTGGTGGGCTACCGGTGGTTCGACACCAAGAACATCGAGCCGCTCTACCCGTTCGGGCATGGCTTGTCATACGCGACTTTCGACTACGCGGACATCGCGACGGGCAAAGGCGAATACAAGGAAGGTGACGTGATCGAAGTCACGTTCGACTTGGCGAACCGGGGCGAGTCGGAGGCCGACGAGGTGGCGCAGTTGTACGTCAGCCGCGTCGGTGCCAAGACCGAGTGGCCGGCGAAGGAGTTGAAGGCGTTCCAGCGCGTGAATCTGAAAGCCGGGGAAAGGAAGCGTGTCACGCTCGCGGTGCCGGTCGCCCAGCTCCGCCATTGGGACGAGGCGCGGCACAAATGGGCGCTGGAGGGGGGCGTGATCGACATCGCGGTGGGCTCCTCGTCCAGGGACATCCGGCTGACCAAGCGGGTGGCGGTGAAATAAGCGCACCCCGCAACTCCCGGCGGACGTGCGCGCGTGCGGCAGGCGGAAATCACGACAGGGGGCATGGCGATGAAGGGAAGACGGCTATTCGGGGGCGCGGACGCATGGGCTGCGTTGGCGACGGCGTTGATGTTGCTGGCGCTGGCGGGCGCTTCCTGCGGCGGCGGGAACAAGAATGGCGGCATCGACGACGCCGCCGGCATCAGCGACATCGGCACCATCGGCGACATCTCCACGCCAGTGGCGGAGGCGCCGAAGCTGGCGATTGCGGCGGGGACGGTGACGGTGCTGTACGGCCATGCGGCGACGATCAAGGTGACGGCGGAGCGCACGGACTACACCGTCTCGGTGAGCCCGTCCGGGCCTGGGCTGGAGTGCGTGAAGGACGGCGCCGGGGCGACCTGCACGGCGACGGCGGCGGGGACGTATAAGGTGACGGTGACCTCGACCCAGGACGCTTCCGTGAAGGCCGAGGCCGAGGTCGAAGTGCCCGCAGTGGCGATGGGCCCCGGCGGCGACGCGAAAGCGGTGCAGGGGCGATACTGCGCGGACGAGACGGCGGGGAGGCTGGAGTTCAACGCGGCTGAGGTGTGGACGGTGAAAGGCCCGGCCGGCGGGGCGCTGCCGTCGTGGCTGGTGGTCTCGCCCGCGTCCGGCGGCGCGGGCGACCAGAACCTGACGGTGAAGCTGGCCGTGAACAGGACGGGCGCGGACCGGGAGGCGGTGGTGGAGGTGACCTCCGGGGGCGTGACGGTGGCGGTCGTGATCGAGCAGGCGCACACGACGGAGGACGGGGCGCCGTTCGGCGGCGCGGTGTCGTTGGCGATCTCGCCCAAGGTGGTGGCGGTGGAAGTAGATCGGAAGCAGGCGTTCTCTGTGACGGCGGAGAGCACGGGCTACACCGTCTTGGTGAGCCCGTCCGGGGCTGGGCTGGGGTGCGTGAAGGACGGTGCCGGGGCGACCTGCACGGCGACGGCGCCGGGGACGTATACGGTGACGGTGACGGCTGCGGAGGATTTGACGGTGGTGAAGACGGCGACGCTGACGGCGTTCCGGCTGGGCGTCTCGCCCGCGACGGAGACCGCCAAGCTGGGTCAGCGGAAGGTGTTCACGGTGACGCCGGAGTACACGGGCTTCGAGCATCCGGTGGTGACCCCGGCGACCGGGGCGACGTGCTCGGTGAGCGGCAACAGCGTGGAGTGCTCGGGGACGGCGCCGGGGACGTATGCGGTGACGGTGAAGGCGACGGAGGATTTGACGGTGGCGAAGGCTGCGACGCTGACGGTGGAGCCGAGCACGCTGGAGCTGGCGGACGACCCGGGCTACGACATCCCGACGATGGTGGTGGGTGAGGCGGTGACGCCCGTGACGGTGGGTGCTGCGACCGGCGGCGTCCCGCCTTATACGTACAGCGCGACGGGGCTGCCCGCCGGTCTTGAGATCGACCCCGCGACGGGTGAGGTCACGGGTGCGCCGACGGCGCTGGCGGCGGCCGGGGCGGTGCAGGTGACGGTGACGGATGGCGCGGGGAATTCCGCGGCGATCGAGGTCGGCTGCGGGGCGGTGACGCTGGTGGGGATGGTGCCGGTGGCTGGCGGCACGTTCACGATGGGTTGCACCGCCGAGCAGGGGGACGATTGCTATAGCAATGAATACCTGGCGCATGCTGTGACATTGAGCGGGTTCTCCATGGGGAAGTACGAGGTGACGCAGGCGCAATGGAAGGCGGTGATGGGCGGCAACCCGTCGGCTTTCACAGGCGCGGATCGGGAAAGGCGTCCCGTCGAGCAGGTGAGCTGGAACGACATAGTGGGGAATAGCGGTAGCGGCGCCTGCATGGCTATGGAGGATGCCGAGGCAAAGGGCGTCACCTACTATGAGGACGGGTTCGTCTGCAAGCTGAACAAACTGGAGGCTGTGGCGGGGACGGGGCGCGTGTACCGGCTGCCGACGGAGGCGGAGTGGGAGTATGCGGCGCGGGGAGGCGCGTCGGCGTCAAACCCGAACCACAAGTACAGCGGGGGCGACAATGCGGTAGACGTGGCGTGGTATGTCGTCAATTCCGACAAGGTCGCGCACGAAGTCGGGACGAAGCCGGGGAACGAGCTGGGGATCCACGACATGAGCGGAAACGTGTATGAGTGGGCGTCCGACTGGTATGGCGCCTACTCCGGCGATGCGCAGACCGATCCCACAGGGCCTGTCTCGGGCTCGAACCGCGTGATCCGGAGCGGGAGCTGGGGCCTCGGCGCGAGGTTCGCACGGGTGTCGTATCGCGGCGGCGCCGCCCCCGGCTATCGCAGCGAGGCGCTTGGCTTCCGCCTGGCATCCGGTTCGCAGTAGCGGGGGCGGGGCGCGGCCCGCCCCGGGCGTTCTTTTTTTCTTGAAGGAACCCCTGGGAACCCCGGACGCCGCGTTGCGCCTTGGTCGAAAATGCCCATTTACCTCGGCGAACCCTGCTTTCCGACCTGCGGCGACGCCTTGTCGGCGAGGTCTTTAGAGGTTCCCTTGAACAGCCGCGCGGTCAGGTCGTCGAGCAGCGAGTATGCCACCGGCACGACGATGAGCGTCAAGAGCGTGGATGTAATCAACCCTCCGATGACCGAGCGCGCCATCGGGGAGCGCAGCTCCGAGCCCGCCCCGATCTCGAAGGCGAGCGGCAACATCCCGAAGATCATCGCCAGCGTCGTCATGATGATCGGGCGGAAGCGGGTCTTGCCCGCCTCCACCAGCGCCGCCGTCCGCTCCATCCCTTCGCGGCGCCGGCGGTTGGCGTAGTCGATGAGCAGGATGGCGTTCTTGGTCACCAATCCCATCAGGAGTATGAGCCCGATCATCGACATGATGTTGAGCGTGTCGCGCGTCAGGAGCAGGATGACCGCCACCCCGATCAGCGACAGCGGCAGCGCCAGCATGATCGCCAGCGGGTGCGTGAAGCTGCCGAACTGCGACGCCAGGATGAGGTAGATGAATATGACCGCCAGGACGAGCGCCTCGTAGATGTATCCGAAGGTGCTGTTCATCTCCTCGGCGTCGCCCGTGAAACGGGCGGAATAGCCGGGGGGGAACAGCACCTTCTCATCCAGCGCCTTCTGGATGTCGGCCTCGACGTCCCCCATCGGACGCCCGTAGGTGTTGGCGAAGACGCGCACCTCGCGCGCGAGGTCCATGTGCCGTATCTGCGCGAGGCTTGAGCCGCGCGTGAACTCCGCCACCTGCCCGATGGGGATGCGGATGTCGCGTCCGGCGGCGTCCTTCTTGCTGCTCGGGATGTCGATGCCGAGCAGCGCGTCCAGCGACCGCCGGTCGGCGGCGTCCAGGCGCACCCGCACGTCGTAGGCGTCGCCGTCCTCGTCCTCGAACTGCGTCGCCACCTCCCCGTTCAGCAGCGCCCGCAACGTGACCGCCAGCGTCTGGAGGTTGACGCCGAGGTCGGAGGCGACCCTCCGGTCGATGCGCGCCAAAAGCTCAGGCTTGTCGCGGTCGAGGCTCCTGTCCAAGTCCACCGCGCCGGGGACGCCGGCTATGGCGTCCACGACCTCGGCGGAGAGCTCGTCCAGCACCGCCATGTCGGGCCCCTGCACGCTCAGTTGCACCGGGCGGGCGTCGCCCAGGTCGGGCACGTCCTCGATGCTGGTGATGGCGCGGCCGTAGCTGGCGAGGTCCCGGCGCAAGCCGCCGCGCAACTCGTCGTCCGTGAGCGCCCGCGCCCCCTTGTCCTTGAGCTTCACATAGACCGAGCCTTCGTTGATGGCGGCGCTCTCCCCCGCGCCGATGGTGGTGAAGACGTAGTCCACCCCCGGTTTGGCCGCGACAGCGGCGGCGATCTCGTTCGCTATCGCCTCGGTCTGCTCGATGGTGTTGCCGGACGCCGCCTTGAAGCTGACCTGGAACTCCCCGCGGTCGTAGCCCGGCATGAACTCCTGCCCGAGCGAGCCGAACACCGCGAGCCCCCCGGCGAAAAACAGCGCCGCGGCGCCCACCACCAGGAGCCGGTGGCGCAGGGCGGCGGCTATCACCTTCTCATACACGCCGCCCAGCTCGACGAAGCGCCGGTCGAAGGCTTCCAGCAGGCGGCTGAGCCCGCGCCGCTCGGCCCCCGCCTCGGTCGCCGGGTCGTACCAGCGCGAGGAGAGCATCGGATCCATCGTGAAGGAGACGAACAGCGAGACCATCACCGCGAACGCCACGGTGATGCCGAACTCGAAGAAGAACCGCCCGACGATCCCCTTCATGAAGGCGATGGGGACGAAGACCGCGATGATGGAGAAGGTGGTCGCCATCACCGCGAGGCCGATCTCGCTAGTCCCCTCGCGCGCCGCCTCGAAGTGGTCCTTGCCGAACTGCATGTGCCGGACGATGTTCTCGCGCACCACGATGGCGTCGTCGATCAACAGCCCCACCGAGAGCGACAGCCCCAGGAGCGTCAGGATGTTCAGCGAGAAATCCATGATCCCCATGACGATGAACGAGGAGATGATGGAGACCGGCAGCGTCAGGCCGGTGATGACGGTGCTGCGCCAACTGTTCAGGAACAGGTAGACGATGAAGACGGTGAACAGCGCCCCCAGCACCAGCGTGCTTTGCACATCGTCCACCGACTCGCGGATGAACTGCGAGGAGTCTTTGACGATGCCGAGCCGGGCTCCTCCCGGCAGCTCTTGGTTCAGGCGCGGGATCTCGGCCTTGACCGATTCGGCGACATCGACCGTGTTGCCCCCCGACTGCTTGCGGATTTCAAGGGCGAGCGCCCGCTCGCCGCGGTCGAGCGCCAGGGTGCGCTGCTCCTCGTATCCGTCCTCGACGCGCGCGACTTCGCCCAGGCGGATGGGGACGCCTTGGATGTTCTTGACGATCAGCGCGTCGAAGTCCTCCGGCGCGACCGCCTTCCCCTCCACGCGCACCAGCTCCTCCACCGCCGCGCCCTGCACCTTGCCGGCGGGGATCTCGATGTTCTCGCTCGCCAGCGCCTGCACCACCTCCGGCACGGTCAGGCCGTAGGTCTTCAGGCGCGCCGGGTCGAGGTAGACCTCGATCTCCCGCCGCTGTCCGCCGATGATCTTGACCGAGCCGACCCCCTCGATGTTCTCCAGGCGCTTCTTGACCACCTTCTCGGTCAGCGAGGTCAGCTCCTTGTGCGTCAGTTCGGGGGATGCCACCGAGAGTGATATGACCGGCAGGTCGCCCGGATCCATACGGTCGATCACCGGCTCGTCCACGCCTGCGGGGAAGTCGCGGCGCAACGCGCTGACCTTGCTGCGCACGTCCTGGGCGGCGGTGTGGATGTCCGTCCCCAGCTCGAACTCGGTGACGACGACGGATATCCCCTCCGTGGTGGTGGAGGTGATGTGCTTGACCCCCTCGATCGGGTTGATGGCCTCCTCGATGCGCTTGGTGACCTCGGTCTCGACCGTCTCGGGCGCGACGCCCGGATAAGTGGTCTGCACCGTGACGACCGGCAGGTCGACGTCGGGGAACAGGTCGACGGAAAGCTCCCTGTAGGAGAATATGCCGAGCACCACCAATGCGACCATCATCATAGTGGCGAAGACCGGCTGCTTGACCGAGAGATCAGATAAGACCATTGACGTGCCCTTTGCCTGTTACTGGCGCAACTTCACGGGGGAGCCGTCCTTCAACGACGGGCCGATCTCGGTGACCACCATGTCCCCGTCGCCCAAGCCCCCGAGCACCCGCGCCCACCCCTCGCGCGTGCCGCCCAGTTCGATTTCCACCCGCCGCGCCCTGCCCTCGCGCACCGCGTAGACGGCCGCCGCCGTCCCCTCCTTGCCGGGGATCAGGGCGTCGCGGCTGACGACCAGCGCGTCCGGGACCGTCTCGGTGAGGATCGTCCCGCGCGCGTACATGCCGCTGCGCAGCTCCCCGCCGGGATTCCCGATGCGCAGGATCACCTTCGCGGAACGGCTGGCTGCCGCCACCGCCGGGTTGACGGAGGAGACGACCCCGTTGAAAAGGCGCCCGCCCCAGGTCGGGGTTTGGAACGTCGCCTTCTGCCCCGGCCGGATAGCCGCCAGTTGGTGGGAGGGCACCTCGCATTCGAGCTCCAACTGGCCGTTGTCCACCAGCGTGAGCAACGGCGAGCCTGCGGCGACCAAAGTCCCCTTGTCGAAGTTCCTCTTCTGCACCTGGCCGGAGGCGGGGGCGGTCACCTTGCAGTCGCGCAACGACTTCTCGACGACCGCCAGCGCCGCGCGGGCCTGCTTGACCTGCGCCTCCGCCAGCGTCACCTGCGCGGCGGCGTCCTTCTCCCCCGTGACCGCCGCCGCGTGGTCCTTCTGCGTGATGCCGCCGCTGCGCAGGAGGTTGTCGGCGCGCGTCTTCTCGCCCGCCGCGTGCTCGACCGCGACCTGCGCCCGCCCCAAGCCCGCCTCGGCGACCGCGAGCGCGGCGGCGGCCTGGTCGTATGCCAACTGGTAGCCGGTCGCGTCGATCTCGGCGACCAACTGCCCCTGGCGCACGCCGTCCCCCTCGTCGAAGTAGACGGCGGTCAGCCTGCCGGTGACTTCCGGCCTGACCTCCACGACGGAGCGGGACGCCAGGTCGCCGGACACCTCGACGGCGGAGGTCCATTCGCGGCGGCCGACGGGTTCGGCGCGGACTTCGAGCACGGCGCCTCCCGGCGCCTCCCCGGCGACGTCGGGCGCGGCGTCCCGGCCTCCCCCGTCCGGGGTGCCTTTCGCGCCGCCGCACCCCCATTGTCCGGCGGCGCAGAGCGCCAAGGCTACGGCCAGCGACGGGTACAAGACGAACTTCCTATTCATGGCGCATCCTCTTGTTTTGCGGGGTGCGGCGCACCGCAGGGCCAGGACGCGAACGACTTGGCACCCAACCGCAGTTTATCGTTTTCCTTATAGGGGGACCTCTAAAAACCCCGGACGCTGCGTTGCGCCTTGGTCGGAAATGCCCATTCGCCCTGGCAAACTCCGCTTTTCGACCTGCGGCGACGCCTTGTCGGCGAGTTCTTTAGAGGCTCCCTTTATTCCTTATTCATCGCCGACGACCGCACCGGCGTCCGCCGCCGTGTCAAGAATCGGGATCCCGGCGGCAAGGCGCAGCCTCGCCTTGGCGACCTCGTACTCGTATATGGCGTTTACGCCGGAGGTGCGCGCTGCGGAGAGCGCGGTCTCGGCGTCGGTGACGTCCAGCGTCGTCGCCGCGCCGTAGCGGTAGTTGTCCTGCATCATGCGGAACACCCTGTCGGCCTGGCTCTCGCCCAACCGTGCGGCGGCTATGGCCTCGGCCGAGGACTGCATCGCGTCATACGCCTGCTTCACCTCCAGCCGGACGTTGTTCTCGACCAGCGCCAGGCGCTGCTCGGCGGCGCGCACCCGCGCGGAAGCCTGTCGCACCAGCCCCGACTTGCGGCCGCCGTCGAAGAGCGGCAGCTTGAAGCTGAAGGTGAGGTTCCAACTGGAGTAGTCGTTGTCGAACAGGTTCTGCGGCTTGCGCGCGGCGAAGCCCCATTGCCCCTCCATGTCTACGTTCAACTTGTTCTCCGCGCCCGCCAGACGCTCGGCGAGGCGCATCTGCGCCACCTGCTTGCGGGCGGCTTCGACCTCGGGTCGGCGTCCCAGGGCGCGCGCCTGCAACGACTCCAACGTCTCCACGCCCCAAGGGCGGTGCCGCAACGTGTCGGCCGGCACCGTCGGCGCGTCGATGTCCACCATGATCAGGTTGTTGAGCGCGGAGCGGGCGAGGCGCACCATGTTGCGCGAGCGGATGACGTCCGGCGCCAGGTTGGCGACGGCGACCTCGGAGCGCAACACGTCCACCTCGGTGGCGACGCCGTTGTCGAACAGCGTCCGCGCCTGCCGCAGATGCTCTTCGCGCTGCCGTTGCGTGTCGAGCACCAGCCCCAGGTTGGCTTGGGCCAGGAGCAGGTCGTGGAACGCCTGGAACACCCGGAAGGTGAGCTGGCGCCGCACCGCCTCGCTTTCGGCGTCCGCCGCCGTGAGGCTGACCTTCGCCAGCTCCAGCGCCGTCGAGACCTTTCCGGCGTTGTAGACCGGCTGGCGGACGTTGAGCCCCAGGTTGAACATGTTGTTGGGGTGCGGCACCAGCAAGTCCCGGAAATCGTCGGGGAGGTCGTCGAAGCTGGAGCTGTTCAAGATGCTCGGGTCGCGCAGGCGCAAGCCGTAACCTTGGAAGGTGACCTGCGGGAACGCCTGCGAGCGCACCTCGGTGATCTTCCCCCGCAGCTCGTTCAACCCTTCCTTGGAGACCAGCATCTCCGGGTTGCGCTCGAGGGCGAGTTCGACCGCCCGTTCGAGCGTCAAAGGGCTGGCGGCCGACGGGTCGTCTTGCGCGGCAGGCGCCCCCTCCGCGGGGAAGCCGCAGGGCGTCGCGACCAGCGCCAGCCAGACCGGCAGGGTCAACAGGGGCAGCCAATGCGGCAGACCCGGTATCGGAAGATTGCGGATGAATCGGCTCATAGACACATTCCCCTGGGGCGCTACAAACGCCAGTCGGCGTCGCACCGTCGCACCGGCGACCACTTGTGCAAGACAACTAAGATTGTGACAGGGAATGCCCGCCCATGCAATTCTATGTTGGCGGCGAAGGATTCAATGGTAAAGTTTGGACATGCCCCGTCGGGTTGACGGGGGTTTTTCGCTAATGGAAGCCTCTGAAAACCTCGCAGGCAAGGCGTCGCCGCATGTCGAAAAGCGGAGTTCGCCGAGGCGAACGAGCATTTCCGACCAAGGCGCGACGCGGTATCCGGGGTTTTTATGAGGTTCGCTAATGGAGGCATGCACCCATGGGATTAAGGATCACCACGCAAATCCTAGGCATCGTATTGGTCGCGGCGCTCGCCGTCGCAGGCTGTAAACACAACAACGCGACGGGAGGGGAGGGCGATGCGTCCGCCGTCCTCGGCGCGACTTGGCGGCTGGCGGCGTTCCAGCGGCCGGGTGGCGCCGAGGAGGCCGTCAAGCCCGCCCCCCCTTACACCGTCCAGTTCGGCGCGGACGGGCGCATGTCGGGCCAGGCGCACTGCAACCGCCACACGGGCCAATACGAGCTCTTGCCCTCGGGCGGCGTCAAGCTGGCCGCCGGCGCCACGACGCGCATGATGTGCCTCGGCGAGTCCATCGCGGACGAGTTCCTGAAAACGCTCGGGACGGTCACCCGCTATAGGCTGGACGGCGGCAAGCTGATCCTGTCTTCCGACGCCGGCGCGGTCTTGACCTTCGCCGCCGCCGTCCCCGCCGTCGCCTACGCCTGCCCTGACGGCACGGAGTTCTCCGTGGCGGCGGACGAGGACGAGGCGGCGGTCACGGCGCCGGCGTCGCTCGGGGGCCGGAGCGTGAAGCTCCCTTCCGTCCGCGCGGCTTCCGGCGCGCGCTATGAGAAGGACGGCGACAGCTTCTGGAGCCATGGCGACGAGGCGATGTTCGAGGTCGGCGGCAGATCCTTCCACGACTGCAAGAAGAAGTGAGATGGGGATCGGCGTCTGCGAGGCGTGGCGCCCGCCTGGCATCCCGCGCCTCGCAGGCTACCTGCCGTCCACCAGTTTGCGGATGGCGCGGATGTGCTCCGGGGACGTGCCGCAGCAGCCGCCCACGATCTGCACCCCCAGCGCCAGCAGCTCCGCCGCCTTGCCCGCCACATGTTCCGGCGAGTCGGGATAGGTGAGCGCGCCCCCCTCTCCTTGGACTGGCAGCCCCGCGTTCCCCTGGATGATGACCGGCAGCTTGGTGTGTGCGCGGAACTCCCGCGCGATGCCGACCATGCTCTCCATGCCGTCGCCGCAGTTGGAGCCCACGATGTCCGCCCCCGCCCCGCCCAGCGCCTCGGCGGCGGCTTTGACGCTGTTGCCCATCAGGGTGAAGAAGCCCTGCGGGGTCTTGTTGAAGGTCATGGTGGCGATGACGGGGAGCTTCGTCCCCGACTCCCGCATCGCCGCCTGCGCCGCCTTGATGGCGATGACCGCCTCCACCGCGTCCATCATGGTCTCGATGCAAATGGCGTCCACGCCCGCCGCGAGCAGGGCGGCGACCTGCGCCTTGAAGCTGCCGGAGACGTCCGCCGGCGCGGTCTCCCCCAGCGGCTCGAGCTTTTTGGCGCACGGCCCCACCGAGCCCGCGATGTACGCCTTGTCGCCGACGGCGCGGCGCACAGCCTCGACCGCGCCCCGGTTCAGCTCTTCCATCCTGTCCTGCAGCCCGAACTGCTCCAGGCGCAGGGGCGACGCCCCGAAGGTGTTGGTCTCGATGATCTCCGCGCCGGCGTCGAGGTAGAGCGCGGCGATCTCCCCTATGACCTCGGGCCTGTCCACGTTGAACAGCTCCGGCGGCTCGCCCTGCCTCAGGCCGCGCTGCATGAGCTGGGTCCCGAGCGCGCCGTCTCCCACGATGACCTCCCCCCGCCGCAACCTCGTCAAGATGTCTTCCATGTGTTTGCAACCTCCTTGATGAAACCTCTGAAAAACCCGGCCGGCGTCGCCGGCGCCTTGGTCGAAAACGCCCATTCGCCTTGACGGGCCCCGCTTTTCGACCTGCGGCGACGCCTTGCCTGCGGGCCTTTTAGAAGCTCCCTTGCGAGAAACGGGGGCGGTCACGCCGCCTCCAGCCGTTTGAGCCGTTCGACGCATTTGCGCTCCCTGCACGCGAAGCAGAAGGAGAAGCCGGGCTGGAAGCGGTGCGCCTCGATGCTCGCGGCGACCACCACGCCGGAGATCGACTTGAACGGGAACATGATCCAGCGCGCGTTGAGCGACATGCCGATGTCCTCCGGGCGCAGGGCCGCGAAGAGCGCCTCCTGCCCGGAGATGTGCCATCCGCAATGCCCCGGACAGTAATACTGCGCCTTGACACCCCCCCGCGCCGGCTTTTCCGGCGGCAGGGCGCGCCGCCCGTCCGGAGCCTGCAACTCCGCGAGGTACAGCGCGCACATGCGCCGCCCCAGCTTTTCCGCGCCGCAGGAATTGACGGCGTCCATCATGTAGCCGAGCGCCGCGCCCCCGCTGGCGAAGAGCTCGCTGCTTTTGGCTGCCAACGCGTCGCCCATGGTCGCAGCCATGGCCGCCAAGGAGTCCGCCTGCGCGACGATGGACGGCACCGGGCCGTCCGGCGCGTTCATGCCGCGCCCTCGGTACAGCGCCGGGAATTCGCCGTCGGGCAGGTCTTGCATCACCCCAAGGGGCTTCGCCAGCCCATGGAACATGTCGAGCGCCCTGTCCAGCAGTTGGAGTATCTTGGGCGCAGGCGCGCGACCGGACATCTTCTGCTGCGCCAAGACCTCCTCGGCGGTGGGGGCGATGTCGTCGATGCAAAGTTCGTAGGCCTTCCTCATGTCTCGCAACCGTCCGGATGGTCGGCGGCCGTGGGTCGCGCCGACGAACACCCATTGTGCATGGAATCCCCCGCCGCGTCAATTTGGCTTTGCCCCCGGCTTCCGTGCCCCGGCTTCCGTGCCCCGGCTTCCGGTGGCGCCGCAGGCTGAGGCCTGACAGCCGCCCGTCAAATCGGATATACTGGGGGCGTTCTGTCGGAGGTGGGTTGGAGAGATGATCGGGAAGACGCGCAACATCGGCATCATCGCGCACATCGACGCGGGCAAGACCACGGTCTCCGAGCGCTTCCTCTATTACGCGGGGCGGATCCACAAGATCGGCGAGGTGCATGACGGCGCGGCGGCGCTGGACTTCCGCGAGGACGAGCGGGAGCGCGGCATCACCATCTCCGCCGCCGCCACCGCCTTCTCCTGGAACGGTTGCGCCATCAACCTGATCGACACCCCCGGCCATGTGGACTTCACCGCCGAGGTGGAGCGCAGCCTGCGCGTGCTGGACGGCGCCGTCGTCGTCTTCTCGGGGGTGGAGGGGGTCGAGCCGCAGAGCGAGACCGTGTGGCGTCAGGCCGACCGCTACCGCGTCCCGCGCATCGCCTTCATCAACAAGCTCGACCGGGCGGGCGCCGACCACGAGCGGACGCTCGGGCAGATCAGGGGGCGGTTGGGGGCGGACGCGGCGCTGGCGAACCTGCCGTGCGGGCTCGAAGGGGGGCTCGACGGCGTCATCGACCTTTTGGAGATGCGCTGGGTCGTGTTCAACCCCGCGACGCGCGGGCGCGGCATGGAGACGCGCCCCGTCCCGGAGGGGATGCGCGCCGCCGCGGAGGAGGCGCGCGGCAGGCTGGTCGAGGCCGCCGCCAACCGCGTCGATTGGCTGGCCGACCTCTACCTCGCGGGGGCGCCCGTCTCCGCCGCCGACCTGCGCCGCGCCCTGCGCGAGGCGACGCTCGGAGGCATGGTCCCCGTCCTGTGCGGCAGCGCGTTGAAGGACATGGGCGTCCAGCCGGTGCTGGACGCCGTCTGCGACTACCTGCCTTCGCCCGGGGAGCGTCCGGCGGCGCGTGGCGTAGACCCGGAGACCGGGGCGCCCGCCGAACGCCCCCCCTCGCCGGAGGCGCCGTTCTCCGCGCTGGTGTTCAAGGTGGTGGCGACCCCGGCGGCGGATTTCTTCTGGCTGCGCGTCTATTCCGGCGAGCTGGCCGCCGAGGAGCGCTGCTGGCACCCCCGGACGAAGGGGCGCATCCGCCTGCGCCGCATCCTGCGCATGCACGCGGACCGCACCGAGCCGGTGGACGCCGCCCGCTGCGGCGACATCGTGGCGGTGCAGGGGTTGAAGGACGTGGCGACAGGCGACACGCTTTGCGACGAGCGCGCCCCCATAACCTTCGAGGCCATCCAGTTCCCGCAGACGGTGGTGTCGATGGCGGTGGAGACGCGCGCCGCCGCCGACCGCGACCGCCTCGGCGAGGTCGTCGCCCGCCTGTTGCGCGAAGACCCCACGCTGGGGGTGCGTTCCGACGAGGAGACGGGGCGCATGATCCTCTCGGGGATGGGCGAGCTGCACCTGGAGGTGACGCGCAACCGGCTGGAGCGCGAGTTCCGCATACCCGCGTCTTTCGGGCGTCCCAGGGTCTCCTATCGGGAGGCGCCCACGGTGCGCGGCGTCGGCGCCGGGACGTTCGCGCGGAAGATCGGCGACGCCGAGGTGCGCGGCAGCGCGACGGTGGAGGTGCTGCCCCGCCCGCGCACGCCGGGAGACCGCGCCCCCGAGCCGGTGGAGGTGGACGTCGCGCGCGTTGACAAGTCCCTGACGACGGCGTTGGCGCGGGAGGCGCGGGAGGCGTTGCGGCGCGGCTGCGCCTCGGGCGGGGCGCACGGCTACCCCGTCGTAGATCTGAGGATCGCCCTGCTGGAGTTCCGGCACAACGACCCGCCGGACGTGCTGATCCCGCTGCTGGGGTCTCTGGCGCTGGCGTTGCGCGAGGCGGTCGCGCAGTCGCGGACGGCGGTGCTGGAGCCGGTCATGGCGCTGGAGGTGCGCTCGCCGGAGGACTGCCTGGGCGCGCTGATGAAGGATCTGGGTGCGCGGCGGGCGGTGATCCACTCGACCGACATCCAAAGCGCGCCGGGGGGCGGGCGGGCCGTCATCCGGGGTTTGGTGCCGCTGGCGGAGATGTTCGGCTACTCCACCCGGATGCGTTCGCTGACGCAGGGGCGGGCCAGTTTCTCGATGGAGACCTTCGACTACCAGCCGGTGGGCTAGCCGCCGGCCTTGGGCCGTTGGAGGCGAAGGCAAGGGAGGGGAGGGCGCATGGTTCCCAGGATCGCGAAGATGGTGCGGGGTTTTTTGCAGGACGGCTGGGTCAAGGAGGCGTTGCTGGCGCTCCCCCGCGTCGCCTTGCTGATCCCGAAATTGCTCGGAGACCGCCGCGTCCCCCTGCGTACGCGCGCGGCGCTGTTCGGCTTGGGGATATACCTGGCGTCGCCCCTGGACATCATCCCCGACTTCATCCCCGGGCTGGGGCAGGTCGATGACGCGCTGGCGCTCCTGCTGCTGGTGGACGGCATCCTGAACCAGGTGGACGAGCAGATACTGTTCGAGCACTGGACGGGGCGCGCGGAGACGCTCCGGCGCCTGCGGGACGCCGCCGGCTTCGTCGCAGCCTTCGTGCCCGCGCGGTTCCAGAAGTTCCTTTACGGCAAGGTCGCCTCCCTCGGCAGGCGCTACGCGCCGCAGGACGGCGCGCCCCCGGAGGTGTGAACCGTTTCGTAACAAACATCCAATTTCCAACGGCGCCGTGCTTCTTGTTCCCCGGGTGCGCGATCAGGTCGTGCGCCGCCGCGGGAAAATCTAAAAAAAATCACATAATTCTCATGCAGGATTCTCCTAATGGTGCCGATAAGCCCCATGCCGGAGGCATCGCAAGGACGATGTCACGGGAACTGCGAGGATATCTGCCATGACAGAACTACATGATGAAGGCGTTTTGGAAGAGGTTGCATACCAGCCGGTTCATTTCGGGCGGTTGGACTCCACGAACCTCGAGAACCTGGAAACCTTGGATGACGCGGAGACGTTCGGCCCGATGTTCTCCGACGGCGCCGCCGGATTCGAGCCGGCGTCCGACGAATCCGAATCGCGGGATGCCCGCGAGACGTCCTACGCGACCGATCCGATCAACCTTTACTATCGCAGCATGCACGCGATCCCGCTGCTTTCGCGGCAAGAGGAGGTCGAGCTCGCCAAGCAGTTCGAGCAGGCGAAGCTCCGGGTGTTGCGCCTGCTCGGACAGACGGCGATCACCTCCCGCCTGGTGATGGCGATGGGCGACAGGCTCCAGCCCGTGGGGCTGCCGCCGCTGACGGGGCAGTGCCCCGGGGAGGACTTGAGCGCGGAGGACAGGAGGGCCGCCCTCGACGAGAGGAACCTGCTGCGCGAGAAGAGCCTGCAAAAGATCTTCGCGCGCCTCGAGAAACTGGAGGAGGCGCATCGGCGCGCCGCCGGGAAGAAGGCTGCGGACCGGGAGCCGGTGGTCAACGCCCTGCGCCGCATCGCCTTTACGGAGGGGCAGATCGACAAGCTGGTCTCCGGCGTGGAAGGGATCCTTTCGGCCATGGAGGAGGCGCGCAACGCCGCGCGGCAGAAGTTCCTGACCGGCGAGGCGAAAAGCCTGCGGGAATTGGAGCGCGAGCACCTGATAAAGTTGGCGGACTTGCAGGATCTGGTCGCCCGCGTCCACACCGCCAAGGCGGAGGTGCTGGACATCCGCGACCGCTTCGTGCGCGCCAACCTGCGCCTGGTCCTGAGCATCGCCAAGAACTACTCCTGCTCGAAGCTGGACTACCTGGACTTGGTGCAGGAGGGGAACCTGGGGCTGATGAAGGCGGTGGACAAGTTCGACTACCGGATGGGGAACAAGTTCTCGACGTATGCGACTTGGTGGATCCGCCAGAGCATCACGCGCGCCATCGCCGACCAGGGGCGCACCATCCGCGTCCCGGTCCACATGGTGGAGGCGATCAACCGCGTGATGAGGGCGGCGAGCGAGATCGGCAAGCGCCTGGGGCGCGAACCGGCGGCTGCGGAGCTGGCGGCGGAGCTGCGCATGCCGGTTCCCAAGGTGGCGCAGATCATGCTGTCGGCGCAGGAGCCGCTGTCGCTGGAGTCCGCCGCCGCGAGCAACGAGGAGTCGGTGCTGGGCAAGTTCCTGGAGGACCACAGCGCGGTCTCTCCCGAGGAGCCGATCATCCAGGAGAGCCTGAAGAAGGTGACCGACTACGCCTTGGCGACCTTGACGCCGCGCGAGCAGGAGATCGTGCGGATGCGCTACGGCCTGAACGAGGCCGGGGTCGAGTTCACGTTGAAGGAGTGCGGCGAGAGGTTCCATGTGACCCGCGAGCGCATCCGGCAGATCGAGGAGAAGGCGCTGTTGAAGATGCGCGCGCCGAACGGCCCGAACCCCTTGCTGGACTTCGCCCACGCATAGGCGGCATGCGCATGGGCGATGGCGGCGAATGGCGGTTGGCGCCGGCCGCAAGGGTTTAGGCTGGCGCTCATGAGGGGCGTCCGCCGACGGCCCCCCCACGCCTCGGACCATGCGGCCGGGGCGCGCCGGGGCGGGCCGGCCCCATCCGTCGCTTGCATTGACCCATTGGCTCTGCTAGATTTTCCCGCTTATGGGCACCTGCGAGAAAAACCGGATACTGCGTTGCGCCCTGCTCGCGCTGGCGCTCGGCGTCGCCGGGTGCGGCGTCAAGCGCGAGGTCAAGGTGGACGTGCCCTCGCGGGTGCTGGACGCCCGCGACGCGACCTTGGACGAGCTGGTCGCCATCGTCAACAGGTACGGCGAGGTCGCGGATCTGAAAAGCTCCGGCATGAAGGCGACGCTGACCTCCGGCAAGTGGGAGAGCGGCAGGCAGGAGGAGTACCGCAGCGCGCCCGGCTACATCCTGTTGAAGCGCCCTGCGGCGTTGCACGTCGTCATGCAAAGCCCGGTGATATACAAGACCGCGATCTTCGAGGCGGTCTCCTCGGGCGACGGCTTCTCCGCCTGGTTGCGCAGCAACAACAAGGTCTACACGGGACGCAACTCCGCGCGCGAGCTTTACGCCGACGACCTGCCGAACGGCATCCCCCTGCGCCCCGCCCACCTTTACGAAGCCATCCTCCCGGCGGGCATCGACCTCGGCGACCCCGAGCTGAGGGTTTCGTGCGAGGAATCGGCTGACAAAACCGCCAAATACTATATACTTTCCGTTTACAAGACAGATGCCCCGCCGGTGATCCGCACGTCGCGCCGCATCTGGATCGAGCGGTCGCAGCTTGTGATCGACCGCATACAGTCGTTCGACGGGAGGGGGCGCCTGGTCGGCGAGGCGGCCTACTCCGGCATGGCGCCGGTCGCGGGGGTCGCGTTGCCGGCGAAGATAGCCTTGGCCCGCCCCGAGGATGGTTACGCCTTGGAGCTCGATTTCACCCCCGGCGGTTGGACGGTGGACTCGGGCTTGGGAGAGGACAGCTTCGCCTTGCCGCCGCGCGAGGGCGCGGAGACCGTCGAGCTGAAGGAGAGAAACTGAGGGCGCCCTTGCGGAAAAGCCCCCGCAGGCGACGCCGTCGCGCCATGTCCGGGTTTCGCAGGCGCCCCGCCCATCGGGGCGTTTGAGGTAGATGGCGTTTCGGAGTCCGGCAAGGACGCCCAATGAAGGAGCATCGAAGGAGCATCGGTTCCCGCAATGGAAAATCTCGTCACCGCCAACATCAAGTCGCGCCCGACGCGCACGTTCATAAGCATCCTCGCCGTGGCCCTCGGCGTCATCCTCATGCTGGTGGTGGGGGGGATCGTCAAAGGGACGCTGGACGACTACCTGGGGCGCACGATGGCGGTGGGCTCCGACTTCATCCTGCAGCCCCCGGGCTCGTCGGTCTTCTACGCCCTCAGCGACCCGGGGCTGAACGAGAAATACGCCGACCTGGTGCGCGAGGTGCCGGGCGTGGTCGCGGTGACGCCGGTGCTCGCCAAGTTCAACTCCAAGCAGTTCGGGCTGGTGTTCGGCATCGACTGGGACACCTACAACCAGTTCCCGGGCAGGCTGGACATCATCAAGGGGAATCCGTCGCTCCAAGGCGACGAGGTGATCGTCGATCAGATGTACGCGGACGCCAACAAGCTCGACGTCGGCATGAAGACCGAGATCATGAACTACGAGTACACGGTCGCGGCGATCTGCCGCCCGGGGGCGGCGGTGCGCGTGTTCCTGCCGCTGGAGACCTTCAAGGAGCGGACGGGGACGCCGCCCGACAAGGTCACGATCCTGTTCATCAAGGCCGCCGACGGCGCGGATCGCGAAAAGGTGTTCGCGGCGCTGCAGGAGAAGTTCCAGGGGTTCTCCCTCCTGCGGGCGTCAGACCAGAACCTGCTCTTGGCGGAAGCCAAGATGCCGGGGTTGAACGAGTTCCGCGTGTTGATCGTCGTGGTCTCGATGTTGCTGGCGTTCATGATCATCCTGCTGGCGATGTACACCACGATCTTCGAGCGGACGCGGGAGATCGGCATCCTCAAGTCGCTCGGGGCGTCGCAGCGATTTATTGTTGGCATGATTTTGAAAGAATCTGCTATGATATGCGGCTTAGGCGTGATCCTCGGGATTGTGGTCAGCGAGGTCGTCCGCGTCGCGGTCGTCGCCAAGTTCCCGACCCTGCAGGTGTCCATGACCACTGCGGACTTGGGCAAAGGGTTCGTCCTGGGGGTGCTGGCGGGTGTCTTGGGTGCGTTGTACCCCGCCTATAAGGCGGCGCGGATGGATCCGGTCAAGGCGTTGAGTTACGAATAGACCGCCCGACCCTCGGGTCGCGGTCAATGGCGGCTTGGGCGAGAGCGTCCGGGTTGCGGCGCGAAACGCGCGAAAGTGCATCGAAAGCATATGGAAACACCCTTCGGCAACGCGATTGAGACCGTGAACCTCTCGATGACCTACCGGTCGGGCAAGGTTGACGTCCCCGCCGTCGATGACGTGAACCTGACCGTGAAAAACGGGGAGTTCATCGCCATCATGGGCCCTTCGGGGTGTGGCAAGACCACGTTGTTGCACATGCTGGGGGGCTTGTTGCGACCCACGGGCGGGAAGATCCTCGTGGACGGCATCGACATCGCCTCGCTTTCTGACGCCGAGCGCACGGCCGTGCGGCGCAAGAAGATCGGCTACGTTTTTCAACGCTTCAACCTCCTGCCGACGCTGACCGCGCGGGGGAACATCGAGCTCGCAAAGAGAATCCACGGCAACGGCAATGGGAGCGGTGGCGGCAAATACCCCGACGTGAGCCAGATATTCGAGATGCTCAGCCTTTCCGGCAAGGAGGACTTCCGCCCCCTGGAGATGTCCGGCGGCGAGCAGCAGCGGGTCGCCATCGCGCGCGCGGTCATCAACCGCCCCTCGATCATCCTCGCCGACGAGCCGACCGGGAGCCTCGACTCCCGCAACGCCCGCACGGTGCTGGAGATGTTGCGCAACCTGAACGAGAAGCTAGGGCAGTCGATCGTCATGATCACGCACGACGCCGACGCCGCCTCCACGGCGGATCGGGTGATCGAGATGCGGGACGGGCGCATGCTCGGGCCCAAGTCGCAGTTCTCCTTCAAGCCGGAACTCGAAAGGTTCTATTGATCCCGGGAAACGCCATGTCGAGAACTTCCGGTAAATTCCTCATCTGGTCGCACAACCGCGGCACCGTGCCCTACGACATCATCTGCATCCTCATTTTGGCGTTCATCTTCCTGACCCCGCGCGGTTGTTTCGTGCGCGGCAAGGCTGAACATTCGAAGCCCGCCGCGCATCATATCGACGGGGATGCGGGAGTGCCGCCTGCCGCTCCCGGACGGTAAGGCGCGACACCCTCCCGTTTGCGGCGGAGGCGTTTGCCGGGGGCGCTCCGCGCCGCCCGAACGACAAGCGGCACCGGGTCGGCGCCGGGGCGGTCACGACAAGGGGTGGATATGCGATTTCGGAAAACCTGGATTTGGGCGGTCTTGTTGCTGGGCGCGGCGTCCTTCCGCCCTGACGTGGCGGCGCAGGGCGCCGCCCAAGGCAAGGAGGGGCCAGAGCTCGCCAAGACGCTGGCGCAGATCGACGCCGTCTCGGCGAAGTTCTCCTCCTTTTCGGCGAAGTTCACCCAGAAGCGCTACCTCGCGCTCTTGAAGGAGTTCGAGACGCCCGAGTCGGGGGAGTTCTATTACGCCTTGGAACGCAAGGGCGGCGACAGGTCGGTGCAGATGCGCCACGAGGTCATGGCGCCCATCAAGCGCGTCATGACCATCAAGGGCGACGCGGCGACCGTCTACCAGCCCGCCATGAAGCAGGCGCAAGTCTACAACCTCGGCAAGCGGAAGGACTTGGTGGAGTACCTGGCGACCGGCCTCGGCCAGTCCTCCGCAAAACTGAAGGAGCAGTTCACGATCTCCTACGCCGGGTCGGAGCCGGTCGGGGGCGCGCCCTGCTCGGTGTTGACGCTGACGCCCAAGAGCCAGAGCGCGGCGGCGAGCGTGAAGTCGATCACCATCTGGTTCAAGAAGGCGACCGGCACCCCTGCGCAGTACAAGTTCCTGGAGCCGACGGGCGACTACATGCTGGAGACCTTCTCCGAGGACACGTTGAACGGCAAGGTGCCGGCGGACAAATTCGAGCAGAAGTTCCCCAAAGGCACGGAGGTCGTGAAGTTCTGACGCGCAGCCCCGCCCTGCGGCAAGACGGCGCCCGCCCTCGTCAGGCGCGGCGTTTCGGCGCGATGGGTTGCGGGGCGCCCCCCCTCTGGCGGGCGGCTTCGAACAGGATGACCGCCGCCGCCGCCGCGACGTTCAGCGACTCCGCCCGCCCGGGCATGGGGATGTGGATGGCGGGGAGCCGGGCGAAGTCGTCGCCGAGCGCCTCCATCCCCCCCCCCTCGTTGCCCACGAGGATCGCCGCCGCCGTGGCGAGGTCCGCCCGCGTGTGCGGCACCCCTTCTCGCACGTCCGTCCGGTATATGCGGATGTTGCGGCTCCCGCAATAGGAGACCAGCTCCCCCGCCGTGAGGCCTTCGACCACGGGGATGTGGAAGAATGCGCCGGCGCTGGCGCGGAGCGCCTTGGGGTTGCGCGCGGAGACGGTGCCCCGCAAGGTGAGGACCGCCGCCGCGCCCGCCGCCGCCGCCGTGCGGATGAGCGTCCCCAGGTTGCCCGGGTCTTGCACCCCCAAGGCGCCGAGGAGCAGCGGCGCGCCCGCAAGGCGAAGCCGCCCCAGGGAATGGCGCGGCGCGCCCACGAGCGCGAGCGCCCCCTGGGGGGTGCGCACGCCGGAGACCGACGCGAACAGCTCCGGCGCAACCTGGAAGACGCGCACGCGGCGCGCATGCCAACCGTCCAGCAGGCGCCGCTCCCTCGGCGCCCCGCCGAAGCCGTCCGTGACCACGGCCGCCTCGACCGCCAAGCCGTCGCCGGGAAGTGCCGCCAACTCCTCCAGCACGCGCACGCCTTCGGCGACCATCCGCCCCGCATCGTCCTTTTCAGGGTTCCGCGTGAGCTTCCGAATGGTTTTGAGCAACGGGTTGTCTTTGGCGGTCAGCCGCCTGGGCGGCGTCAGTTCGTGTCTCATGGTGTCTGGTGCCTAAAAGTGCCGGGAGCTCCGGGAGACCGAGGCGACGCGCCCCTCGGCCACGCTGCCGTAGAGCACGCGCTCCACGGGGAAGTTGCCGTTGTCCAAGATCGCCTCCGCCAGCAGGCGCGCCTCTGCGTCGCGCGCCTCTGCGTCAGCCTTGTTGACGAATGGGACTATGCGCATCCCGGGGCACCAGCCCTTGCAGACGCCGCGCGGGTGCATGAGCAGGGATGCCGCGACCTGCGGCGTGATCCGCCCCCCCTTGCGCAGGGCGAAGCCCTCGGAAAGCTCCAGCCAGCGCAGCACGGTGTCCGGCCCCAGCTCGCGCCCGAGGCAGTCCATGCCGACGACGGGGACGAGGTGATCCGCCCCCTCCGCCAGGACCGGCTCGCTGTCGCGGCAGAGCTTCAGCGAGAAGCTGGCGGCGCCGTCCGCCTCGTTGAGTATGGCGGGGAAGCATTCGCGGTCCAGCGACGCGATGAAATCGGTCGGCACGCCGCGCACGAGGTTGGCGCTGATGTAGTGCCGCGACGCGATGACCTTGTAGGCGCGTCCGGCGCAACCCTCGGCGATCCCCCGCAAGGCGCGGCGCAGGAATGCGAGGTCGTCGGTGGCGACGAGGGCGAAGCCCTCCTGCGGGGCGGGGGGGTGTATCCGCGTGGTGGTCGTCCCCAGCACGGGTCCTCGGGAGGCGTACTCCCGCATCAACCGGTGGATCAATGCGGTCTTGCCGCCGCCGCCGACGAAATTCACCAGCGCGTGGTCGGGAAAGGCGAAAGCTTCGACGAACATATCCGGTTGAATCCCCCTTGTCTGCAAAACAAAACGCCGTCGCCGGCGCGCCGCGCCCCGGCGTCACCCCCTCATCTCCGCCTCGAGATCGGACACCTTCTCGGCGCCGTCCTTGTGGCGAAACAAAATATACACAATGCCGCCCGGCAGCGAGGACAGGATGATCATGAGCGATGCCAGCAACCCCAGGGCGACGCACGGCTCGTGCGCGACGCCCACGGCGCCGAACAGGCTCAGGAAGGAATATTCCCGCAGCCCCATGCCGTTCAGGCTTATCGGGAGCATCGAGATCAGCGTGACGACCGGGACGAAGATCAGGTAGTGGAGCGGGGATATGTCCACGCCCAGCGCCAACCCCGTGAGCCAGGTGGTCGCGATGCACATCAACTGGTTCGCCAGCGATATGGCGAACGCCGCCCAGAGCACCCCCGGGCGCTTGCCGACGACCTGGAAGGCGCCCGCGACGTTGTCGGTCTTCGCCGCCAGCTTTCGCGCGTGCGCCTTTTGCAGCAATGCGCTCAGGACGCGGTAGAAGCGCGGCGTGAACACCGCGATGTTGCCGAGGATGAACATGCCGAACACCGCCCAGAGGACTGCCGTGACGGGGACGCGGGGGACTGAGACCGGGTGGAGCGAGATCGCGCAACAGGCGATGACCATCATCGCGAACATGCCGACGTCGCGGTCCAGGAAGGTGGATGCGAAGCTCTCCGCCCAGGACTTGGAGGGCTTGCCCGCGTAATAGACCTTCACCACGTCGCCGCCGATGATGGTCGGGAACGTCAGGTTGAAGAACATGCCGATGCAATAGATGCCGCCGAGGCGCGCGACGGACGGCGCGGGCATGAGGGGGCGCATGAGCATGCGCCAGCGGAAGACGCAGATGAGGTGCCCCAGCATGAGCAGCAGGAACGCCGCCGCCAGCAACCGCAGGTCGGCGCCCTTCAAGGTGCCAGCGAACTGGTGGGGATCGACCTTGGAGAATATGTAGTAGAAGAACAGCCCGGTGACGAGCAGTTTGACGATGGTGGCGATCGCGGATTTCATGGTTCCAGGCCGTTCCCGAAAATTTAGGATTATACCGCGCCGGGGCGGGCGCCGGGGCGCCTTTGATGCGGTTTCGGGCGAATGGCGCTGTTGGCGGCTAAAAGAGCGAGCGTTGCAACTCCTCCATCACCTCGTCGGTCGATCGGCGGCGGGAGCGCCCTGTCAGGTCGATCTCCTTCTTCTCCAGCTTCTCCAGGATGCGCCCCGCCCGCCCGAGCACCTCGCGCGGCATCCCCGCCAGGCGGGCGACCTCGATGCCGTAGCTCTTGTCGGCGGCGCCGGGCGTGACCTTGCGCAGGAAGACGATCTCCTTGCCCGCCTCCTGGATCGTCATGCAGTAGTTCTTCACCCCCGGCTGGATCTCCGCCATCTTGGTCAGCTCGTGGTAATGCGTCGCGAAGAGCGTCTTGGCGCGGTGCTCGGGGGTCTCGACCAGGTACTCGGCGATGGCCCACGCCAGGGACAGGCCGTCGAAGGTGGCCGTGCCGCGCCCCACCTCGTCCAGCAGGATCAGGCTGCGGGGGGTGGCGGTGTTCAGGATGTTGGCGGTCTCGATCATCTCCACCATGAAGGTGGAGCGGCCCTTGGCGAGGTTGTCCGAGGCGCCCACGCGCGTGTAGATGCGGTCCACGCAGCCGATGCGCGCCTCGCGCGCCGGGACGAAGGAGCCCATCTGCGCGAGGATCACGATGAGCGCCGTCTGCCGCAGGTAGGTGGACTTGCCCCCCATGTTCGGCCCGGTCAGGACGAGGAGCTGGTCGGTGGTCGCGTTCATGTACAGGTCGTTCGGGATGAACGGCTGGCTCTGCGACTCCACGACGGGGTGGCGCCCGTCCTGGATGAAGATCTCGTCGCCGGTGGAGAGCCGCGGCCTGACGTAGTCGTGCTTGAGCGCGACCTCGGCCAGCGAGACGTAGGCGTCCACCTCGGCGACCAGGCGCGCGGTCGCCTGCACGCGCGCCCCTTCCGCCCCCACCGTCTTGCGCACCTCCGCGAACAGCTCCTTCTCGATCGCCGCGATGCGCTCCTCCGCCCCCAGCACTTTCGCCTCGTAGGTCTGCAACTCCTCGGTCACGAAACGCTCGCAGTTGGCGAGGGTCTGCTTGCGCATGTAGTGCTTGGGCACGAGCGGGAGGTTGGGCTTGGTGACCTCGATGAAGTAGCCGAAGACCTGGTTGAACTTCACCTTGAGCGAGGAGATGCCGGTCTGGGAGCGCTCTTTCGCCTCCAGCTTGGCGATGTACCCCTTGCCGCTGTGGCGGACGGAGCGCAGGTCGTCCAGCTCTGCGGAATAGCCGTCGCGGATGATCCCCGGGTCGTTCGCCGACGCCGGCGGGTCGTCCGCGATGGCGGCATCGACCAGGCGCACCACGTCCCTGAGCGGATCCATCCGCTTGCGGATCTCGGCGAGGCGAGGCGCGGGCAGCTCCTTCAGGACGGTCTCGAGCGTGGGGACGTGGCGCAGGGAGTTTTTCAGCGCCACCAGCTCGCGCGGCGTGGCGATACCCGCCATGATGCGGCTGATGAGCCTTTCCAGGTCGAGTATCTCCGCCAGCCGCGACGCCAGCCTGCCCGAGACCGCGACGTTCTTGGAGAGCGCCTCCACGGCGTCCAAGCGGCCCTCCAGTTGCGGGATGTCCAACAGCGGCAGGAGCAGCCACGATTTCAGGAGCCGCGCCCCCATGCCGGTGTGCGTCATGTCGATGAACGAGAGCAAAGACCCCTGCCGTGCGCCGTCCATCGTCTGGGTCAGCTCCAGGTTGGTGACCGAGGCCGCGTCCAGGCGCAGGAAGTCTGACGGCTCGAAGAAGCGGAGCTTCGACGCCTTGCCCAGGGCGTCGAGCCTGGAGTCGCCGAGGTAATGGACCAGGGCGCCCGCCGCCGACAGGGCGAGGGGCTTCCCCGCCGCGCCGAAACCGTCCAAGGTGGTGACGTCGAAGTATTCGAGCAACGTGCGCTGGGCGTAGTCGTAGTTGAACACCCAGTCGTCCACCGGGCTCGGCACCCAGCCGTCAGACCATTCGCGCGCGATCTTCGGGCGCAACTCGCCGACGGCGCCTTCCTGGAGCACCAGCTCGCGGGGGGCGAAGCGGTTGATCTCGTCCAGCGCCCGATGCCAGGCGTCCTTGCCCCCGGCGTCGTCCTGCGGGAACTCGGCGGCCAGGAAGTCGGCGGTGGTCAGATCCATGAACGCCAGCCCCACCCCCTGCGGCGCGACGTAGAGGCTGCCGAGGTAGTTGTGGTCCTTGGGTTCGAGCAGCCTGTCCTCGATGACCGTCCCCGGGGTCAGGACGCGGGTGACCTCGCGCTGCACCAGCTTCTTGGTCAGCTTCGGATCCTCCATCTGCTCGCAGATGGCGACCTTGAACCCCTTCTTCATCAGGCGGCCGACGTAGCTCTCCACCGCGTGGACCGGCACGCCGCACATGGGGATGGGGGTGCCCGACTTGTCCTTGTTGCGGGAGGTCAGGGTGATCTGCAAGGCGCGCGAGGCCGTCAATGCGTCCTCGTAGAACATCTCGTAGAAGTCGCCGAGGCGGAAGAACACGAGCTTGCCTGGGAAACGGCGTTTGACGTCGTGATACTGCTTCATCATCGGTGAGAGGTCGTCGTTCTTGTCCATCCGCCATCCAAGATAATGTTGTCGATTGCGCCGGTACGCCGGCGCGTCCGCGCCCTTCGCATGTCGCGCATCCTTGTCGCACACCTTTTTACGCGCACCAAAACATCGCGCGCCGAACCGACATGCGTGCGGCCGCCTGCCGCGCGAGCACAAGTCCTTGAGTGCAAAGAGTATAAAATATATAATTTATCGCTTGTCGCTGTCAATCGCCGACATGCGCCCCGCGCCCCTGCGCCCCGGCGACGGGAGTGGGGCTCGCTGGCGGGAGTGGATTGGGCGGGCGACCGGGTTGTTGAAAAGAGACGCTATGCCGACGAACGAATCCCTGAAGGCGCTCGCCTTCGACACCTCCTCCAACCGGGGGAGCGTCGCCCTGCTCGAGGGGGGGCGCCTGCGTGCCGACCTGCGGGTGGACGCCTCGGCGGCGCATTCCGAGCACCTGCTCCAGTCCGTCGATTTCCTGTTGGGGCGCGCGGGGTGGCGGTTGCGCGACCTGGGGCTGGTCGCGTCGGGGCTGGGGCCTGGCTCGTTCACGGGCGTCCGCATCGGCGTGGCGACCGCCTTGGGCCTGGCGCAGTCGCTCGGCATCCCGTTCGCGGGCGTCTCGGGCTTGGACGTGCTGGCGCGGCGTCTTGCGTCCGCCGCCGCCGTCCCCGCAGGCGTCCCGTTGGCCGTCCTTCTCGACGCGCACCGCAACCAGGTCTACTTCGGGGGGTACGAGAGCCGTGGCGGCGGCGGCGTCCGGCAAGCGGGCAAGCCCGCCTTGGTCGATCTCCCGGAGTTGGGGGGGCGGCTCGCCGGCGTCGGTTTCGCGACGGGCGACCTTGACGGGCGGTTGCTCACGGCGCTCGCCGCCGCCCGCCCCGGCATGCGCTGGGTCGCGGTCGATCTGTTCCTCGCGGAAGGGGTCGGGCGGCTCGCGCTCGAGCGGAGGCGGACGTGGCGCGCCGGCGAGGCGTTGCTGGCGGAGCCGCTGTACGTCCGGCCGCCGGATGCGGTGAAGAACGCCAGGAAAGCCGCCCGGAAGCGGCAAGGGGCGTGACGGAGATGCGACCCGACGTGCCCACGGCTGGCGCTTGCGACGGCGCAGGCGGTTTCGACGACTTCGCGGACATCCGGGTCTCTACGCTCCTGCCGGAAGACGCGCCGCTGATCGAGGCGTTAGAGGCGGCGACCAACCTCTCGTTCTGGGGCGAGGACAACTATCGGCGCTTCCTCGGCGAGCTCCCCGAGTATTTCGGCCGCAAGCTGGCGCGGCGGGTGGCGGGCGCGACGCGCCTCGTCGGATTCTCCTTGGCGCGGGCGGTCTACGAGAACCTGGAGTTGCTGAAGATCGGCGTCCTGCCGGAGTTCCATCGGCTGGGGCTGGGGACGCGGGTGCTGGAGGCGACCTTCGAGGAAGGGGTGCGGCGCGGATGCGACCGCTGTTTCCTCGAGGTGCGCAAGTCCAACCGGCGGGCGATACAGTTCTACGGCGCGCACGGCTTCCAGATCGCGGGGGCGCGCCTGGACTATTACTCGAACCCCACGGAAGACGCCTGGGTCATGGAGCTCCGGCTCTGACCCTGCGCTCGCTTGCGCGGGGCGGCGCGCTGGCGCGGAGAGGTGGGAAACGGGCTTTTCCCGCAGGGGTGCGGTGAAGGTGCGGCTGATTTTGAACTCCCAATTCCAAGAATAAGGGGAAGAGGCGATGGCCGGATTGGCGACGATAAAAGACGACGTGACGGGCATGGAGTTGGTGTTCGTGAAGGGCGGGACGTTCACGATGGGCTGCACGTCCGAGCAAGGGGGCGACTGCGATGAAGATGAAAGCCCCGCGCACCCCGAAACGGTGGAGGATTTTTATATCGGGAAGCACGAGGTGACGCAAGCGCAATGGCGGGCGGTCATGGGAAACAACCCCTCGTATTTCAAAGGGGACGATCTGCCGGTAGAGCAGGTAAGCTGGGACGACGTCCAAGAATTCATTCGCCGGTTAAATGCCCAGACCGGAAAAAACTACCGTCTGCCGACGGAGGCGGAGTGGGAATACGCGGCGCGTGGCGGCAGTCGGAGCCGGGGGTACAAGTACAGCGGAAGCAATGCTGTCGGTGATGTGGCGTGGTACGGCGAAAACAGCGGCATGATGACGCATCCAGTAGGGACGAAAAATGCGAACGAGCTGGGGCTATACGACATGAGCGGGAACGTGTGGGAGTGGACTGGCGACTACTACAACTCGAACTACAGTCGCTCCAGGAGTGGCCCGCTCCGCGTGTTTCGCGGCGGGTGCTGGATCTACGACGCGAGGGGCGCGCGAGTCTCTATTCGCTTCGGCGTCGAGCCCGGCTCTCGCGGCGGCAATCTCGGCTTCCGCTTGGCTTGCAGCTCAAAACAACGGGGTTGATTTTGAACAGGCGTCTGCATCCCATCCTCGGCAAGGGGCAAACAGCAGTAACAGCAAACGCATCCGGCTAGTAGCAAGCGTCGAACGTCGGATGCGTTTTTCGGCGCAGGGGCAGACGCAATATTATCGATTGCGCGCTGTGTGCGCGGCATCCTCATGCGACTTGCCGATGTACATCGAGGTGGTGGTGGGGCAATATGGCCATGCGCGAATCCTCGCCGTCCGTCCGTGTGTCACTGGGTGAGTTGCCGGACTTCATCGACGGTCAAGCCGGTGCTTTGGGCGATGTTCTCCAACCGCCCCTCCCATCGCCTCCACGTGGCTTCGCAATGTCTGACAGCCTCATGCGGGGGGATGTTTCGGGGGCGCCGTCGCCGTCGCGGTGGGCGGGGTGGGCAGGTCGGCGACGAAGCGCCGGAGAAGCGGCGAGGCGTTGTCCCGCCGCCACGCCGCCACCAATTCGCTCAGGGGCGGCGCTATTTGCAATCTCCTATAGGCGACCCCCTTCACGTGGATGGCTTGGAACGACTCGGGCACCAGCGAGACGCCCACCCCCGCCGCCACCAGGAGCAGGCCGGTCTGCAACAGGCGCGTGTAGTGGACGCGCTCCGGTCGCACGCCCGCCATCTGATATGCCATGCGCACCTGCTCGAAAAAACCGGAGGTGGAGTGCGCGGCAGGCATGATCGCAGGCCATTCCACCAGGTCTTTCATGTCCACATGCCGCCCCGAGGCGAGCTTGGACGGCTCGGGCACGGCCGCCACCAGCCGGTCGCGCGCCACCACCCGCGTCCGCAGCACGTCCTGCGACAGCTTGGCGTGGACGAAGGCGATGTCCAGCCGCTCGCGGTACAACCCGTCGATCTGCTCCCCCGCCGCCAGCTCGTTCAGCTCGAACTCCGCCGCCGGCGCCTGCCGCCGCAGTTTCTTCATCGCGTCGGGCAGCACCTGTATCGCCGCCGTGCTGACGAACCCGACGCGGATGACGCCCGAGGCGCCGCGCTCCACGTCGCGGGCCTCCGCCACGGCGCGGCCTGCTTCGGCAAGGATGCGCTGCGCCCTCTCGTAGAACGCCTTGCCCGCCGGGGTGAGCCGGACCTGGTGGCGCGAGCGCTCGAGCAGCGCGACCCCCAGCTCCTCCTCCAACTGCCGTATCTGCCGGCTGAGAGCGGGTTGCGCCACCCGCACGATCTCCGCCGCGTGGCGGAAGTGGAGTTGCTCGGCGACCACCACGAAATATCGCAAATGCCTCAGTTCCATGACGCCCTGCCTGGAAAAACGCCGTTTGACGGCGCGCCGTTTAACGGGGTGCGGGGCATAGCCCCGCCGTCTCCGGCGCATGGGGCGCGCGGCGACGACCGCGTCATTGTAATGTATTGAACCGGATTATTCATCATGTCATCATATCCCCATGTCGGAAGGCGCTGGCGGCGAAGCGGCCCCCCATCATCGACAGGCGCTTCCCCGCGCCATCGCCGGTCTGTCTGTTGGAATCTGAGGGTTTCCGTGGGATTGTGAGATGAAGTTACTCTTGGACTGGTTGCAACAACATGGCGTCGACGGAGGCTCTGCGGCGCTCGCCGTGCTCGCCGTGAAGGCCGCCGGCATCCTGTTGGCGGTCATCGCCGTCAATTTCGTCCTGCGCCGCGTCTTGGCGCGTTTGGCGAAAGGGGCGGAAAAGACCCCCGCGATATGGGACGACGTGCTGTTCTCGGCGCTCCGCCACCCCGTCTCGTGGCTGGCGTGGGTGCTCGGCGCCACGTTCGTGCTCGACGTCGTCCGGGGCGCCGACGTGATCTCCCAGCCGTTGCCGAACGCCGTCCCCGCCATCCGCACCATCGGCGTGTTCTTCTGCATCACCTGGTTCCTGGTGCGGCTGATCCAGAACGCGAAGGTCGCCTTCCTCAAGAGGAAGGAAGCCCTCGGGGCGCCGGTAGACCGCACCGCCGCAGACGGCATCACCCAGCTTTTGCGCATAGTGGTCATCGTCGTCGCCAGCCTCCTGTGCCTGCAAAGCCTGCACGTCCCGCTCGGCAGCGTGCTGGCCCTCGGCGGCGTCGGCGGCTTGGCGGTGGGCTTGGCGGCGAAAGACATGCTCGCCAACTTTTTCGGCGGACTGATGATCCACCTCGACCGCCCGTTCGCGGTCGGCGACTGGGTGCGCTCGCCCGACAAGCAGATCGAGGGGACGGTCGAGGAGATCGGCTGGCGCGTCACGCGCATCCGCACCTTCGACAAGCGCCCGCTGTACGTGCCCAACTCCGTGTTCACCACCATCACGGTGGAGAACCCCTCGCGCATGACCAACCGCCGCATCAACGAGACCATCGGCGTGCGCTACGACGACATCGGCGAGGTGGCGGGCATCGTCTCCGACATCCGCGCCATGCTGATGGCGCACCCGGAGATCGACCAGTCGCAGACGCTGATCGTGAATTTCCTGCAGTTCAACGAGTTCTCGCTCGACATCATGGTCTACACCTTCACCCGCACCACGGTCTGGGTGCGCTTCCACGAGGTCAAGCAGGACGTGTTGCTGAAGATCGCCGACATCATCGCGGCGCACGGCGCGGAGATCGCCTACCCGACGCGCATCAGCTACAGCGCCCCCCTGCCGTCGGCGACGCCCCCGCCCAAGGCCGCCCCCGCCCCGCAGCCTGCGGTGTCGCCGGAGCCGCCCGAGGCGTAGGCCGCTCAAGCGAACAGCTCCACCGGGACGGGGAGGCGCGCGCGCACGAGGTTGGCGACGCCCTCCATCTCCGCGCCGGTCAGCGGCGCGACATAGCCTTCCGCCGGAGCCCTGGCGACGGTGTGGAGCTGGATCGCCTTCAGCCGCCCGCCGGCGTCGAGCAACGCCTGCAACCGCCCGCAGTAGCTTTCGACCTCCCCCGGCGGCGGGGCGTCCCCGTCGAGGCGCATCCACAGCGTCTGGATCACCACCGGACGGCGGCGCGCCGCCCCCAGGATGTTCCCCAATATCCCGTCGAGCGACGCGGCGGCGCGGTTGACCTTGCGGAAGTACCCTTCCGTCCCGGCGTCCAATTTCGCCCAGACCTCGCCGTTGTTCGCGTCCAGCACCTCCAGCGCGTCGCGCACGGCGGGCTCGCCCAGGTAGGCGGCGTTGGTGATCAAGACCAGTTTCGCGTCGCTCAGGCCGTGGCGCGCCCGCGCGGCGGCGGCGATGTCCACGACCCGCCCGAAGCCGGGATACGCCGTCGGCTCGCCGTCGCCGGAGAAGGCGATGTCGCGCACCCCCCGTCCCGCCGCCGGCAGCGCGTCGAACGGGGGCTCGCCATAGAGCGAGCCGTCGCGTTCGGCTTGCAGGATGCCGTCCAGCTCCTGCGCGAGCACGACCTCGTCCACCTGCGCCTCCCGCCCCGGCATGGCTTGCGCGGGAGGCGCAGGGCGCTTCACCTGGCAGTAGGCGCAGCCGAAGTTGCACGCCTTCCCCGGCGAGAGGTTCACGCCGACCGAGACGCCCCGGCTGCGCCGCGAGACCACGGCGTAGACGAAGCGGTGGCCCCGCCAGCGCCGCTCGTGCCGCCGCCACGCCTCCCTCAGCCCCTCCCCCGGGTTTTCGGGGCGCCCCCCGGGAACACCCTCGGATCGCATCGTCTTCCCCGCGCCTTCCATCACGCCCTCCCCTCAAATTTCCCAAACCCCATTGACAAAACAATACACCTTGTTACGATTTGACCGTATTTTTTGTGCGGCGAGGCGAGGGCGGGCGCAAGGGAAGAGGCGGAAGGACGGACATGCACACGGCGAATTCGCGGTTTATCGGCAACATCACCCCCGACGGCGCCGCCCTGTCCGCCGTCGCCATCGTATCCGTCATCAACATCGACGTCCTTACCGTGGCACGGTTCGGATGACGGCAAACCCCCAATGCAGGGGAGGGAGGCCGTCGCCCAAACCGGACGACGGCTTTTTTTATGGGAACCTCTAAAAAACTCGCAGGCATGGCGTCGCCGCAGGTCGAAAAGCGGGGTTCGCCGAGGCGAATGAGCATTTTCGACCAAGGCGCGGCGCAGCGTCCGGGGCTTTAGATGTTCCCTTATGTTCATGTGCCGGGACAATGCCGGGACACAGGAGGTCTGACATGGCGAGCGCCATCCCATTCGTTGAAAAAACAGATCCGCTCGAAAGCACGCGGACGCTTTCCATCCTCGTGGAGAACCGCTTCGGCGTGCTGTCGCGCATCGCCGGGCTTTTCAGCGCCCGGGGCTACAACATCGAGAGCCTGACCGTCGCCCGCACCGCCGACTCCACGCTTTCCCGCATCACGATGGTGGTGCGTTGCGAGCCGCTTTTGGCGCAGCAGATCCTGCGGCAGGTCGAGAAGCTCCCCAACGCGGTGGAGGCCGCCGACTTGACCGACACCAACTGCGTGGAGCGCGAGCTGGTGCTGGTGCGCGTCCACGCCAAGGAGGGGCGGCGCACCTCCCTGCTGACCGAGGCGGAGATATTCCGGGCGCGCGTCGTCACGGCGACGCCGGAGAACTACGTCTTCGAGGTCACCGGCGACAGCGGCAAGATCGAGGCGTTCCTCGACGTCGTCCGCCCCTACGGCATCGACGAGATGGTGCGCACCGGCCAGGTCGCCCTGCGCCGCAACCTGCACTCGCGGTTCGCCCCGGAGACCGTGGTCGAGGAAGACCCCGTCGAGGCGTCGCGCTGACCCCGAAACGTGAACATGACACAGGAGCAGGAAATGGCAGATGCAAACACTCAAACCGATAGACAACCGCATCCCCTGGCCGGCAGGCGCATGACCGGCGCGGAGATGATCGTCCAAGTGCTGGCCGAGGAGGGGACTGACACCGTGTTCGGGTACACGGGCGGGGCCATCCTGCCGGTCTTTGACGCGATCTTCAGGTATAACGCCGAGCGGGAGGCGCGCCGCGACAAGCAGATGCAGTTGATCATCCCCGCCAACGAGCAGGGGGCGGGATTCATGGCGGCGGGCTACGCCCGCTCGAGCGGCAAGGTCGGCGTCTTCGTCGTCACGTCGGGGCCGGCGGCCACCAACAGCGTCACCCCCATCCGCGACTGCATGGCGGACTCGATCCCGGTCGTGCTGATATGCGGGCAGGTGGCGCGCGCCGCCATCGGCACCGACGCCTTCCAGGAGGCGCCGGTGTTCAACCTGATGAGCGCCTGCGCCAAGCACGTCTTCCTGGTGGAGCGTCCCGAGGAGCTGGAGTCCGTCGTGCGCACCGCCTTCGAGATCGCCCGCAGCGGGCGTCCCGGCCCCGTGGTCATCGACGTCCCCAAGGACGTGCAGAACTGGGAGGGCGTTTTCAAGGGGGGCGGCACCGTCCGCTTCCGCGGCTACGAGACCCGCATGAAGCGGCTGGCGTCGGCGAAGCTGTCCGACGCCGAGTGCGCGGAGCTGCTCGGCATGCTGCGCAAGTCGGAGCGTCCGCTCGTCTGCGCCGGCGGCGGCGTCATCCTGGGCGGCGGCGCGCCGCAGTTGCGCCGCTTCGCCGAGGCGTTCGGCATCCCCGTGGTCACGACCCTGATGGGCATCGGCGCGGTGGACACCACGTCCGACCTGTCTTTGCAGATGCTGGGGATGCACGGCATGGCGTACGCCAACTACGCCGTGACCGACTGCGACTTCCTGCTCGTGGCGGGGGCGCGCTTCGACGACCGCGTGGCGGGCAAGGTGCAGGAGTTCGCGCCCAACGCGAGATACATCGCGCACATCGACATCGACGCCGCCGAGATCGGCAAGGTCAAGCAGGTCTCTTGGGCGCACGTGGGCGACGCGGGCGACGCCTTCGCCGAGCTGGCGGCGCGCAAGGAAGGCTTCGACAAGGATTTCTCCCCCTGGCTGGAGCACGTCCGCAAGCTGCGCGAGAAGCATGCCCGGGGCTACGACCGCTCCAGCCGAGCCATCCAGCCGCAACAGGTGCTGGAATGCCTGAACGAAGTCGTCAAAGGCGCCGCGGCGGGCAAGGGCGACGCCATCGTCGCCACCGGCGTGGGGCAGCACCAGATGTGGGCGGCGCAGTACCTCGACTTCAAGGCGCCGCGCCTTTTCCTCACCTCCGGCTCGATGGGGACGATGGGCTTCGGCCTTCCGGCGGCCATCGGCGCGCAGGCGGCGTTCCCCGACCGGTTGGTGATCGACGTGGACGGCGACGGCAGCATGCGCATGAACATCGGCGAGCTGGAGACCGCCACCACCTACGGCCTGCCGGTCAAGGTGCTGTTGCTGAACAACCACGCCGACGGCATGGTGCGGCAGTGGCAGAAGCTGTTTTTCGACAACCGCTTCTCCGGCTCGGACAAGACCCTGCGGCGGAAGGATTTCGTCAAGGCGGCGCAGGCGGACGGATTCGGCTTCGCCGAGCGGTTGGAGGACCAGGGGCGGTTGCGCGAGGCGCTGGAGCGGTTCATAGCCTTCGAGGGGGCGGCGTTCCTGGAGGTCGTCATCGACCCGGACGCGGAGGTCTACCCGATGGTCTTCCCGGGGGCGAGCTACAAGGAGATGTCCACGGGCGACTTCATCAAGGGGCGGAGCGCCGAGGACTACGCGCAAGGCCCGCGCAGGACTGACGCATTTTAGCGGCCGTCCGCCGTGGCGTGGCGCGCTGCGGCGCTAACGGCGGGCGGCCGCGCAAAGGGCTGGGATGGGAGAGGGACGGCGAATCCGGCGCCGCCTGCCGCTGTTGGAGCTTTCAGGGGCGGGCATCCGCTCCGGCGACGAGTTGTTTTTCCAAGGCGTGCGCTGGGCGCTGGAGCGGGGGCAGCAGTGGGCGCTGGTCGGGGCGAACGGTTCGGGCAAGACCTTGTTCGCCGCCGCCCTCGCCGGACAGGCGCCGGTCGTCGGCGGCGAGGTGGCGTGCCGCTTCCGGCCTCGGCGGGGATGCTCGCCGGGGGATGCCGTGGCGCTGGTCTCCTTCGAGCAGCAGAAGCGCATCGCAGGCGACGGCCCCGCCGCCATGCGCTGGTTCGACGCCTACGGCGGGGAAGGGGAGGGCGCGACGGTGCGGCGCTTCCTCGGCCGCGAGGGCGTCTGCGAGATCAACCCCTACGAAGTCCGGGACGACCCGCCGCGCGCCGTCGCCGCTTTCGACCGTCTGCGAAAGGAGGTCGTGCGCCTCGTCGGCGTCGGACACCTGGAGGGGCTCTGCCTGCCCGCCCTTTCCAACGGCGAGATGCGCAAGGTCTTGATCGCCCGCGCCCTCCTGCGCCGTCCGCGCCTGCTCATCCTCGACGACCCCTTCGCGGGGCTGGACGCGCGCTTCCGCCCGCAATTGAAGCGGATCCTGGCGGGCTTGATGCGACGGCCGGGGTTCCACCTCCTGCTGGTCGCCAAGCGCCTGGACGAACTGCCGCGCGGCGTCACGCACCTGGCCTGCGTCGAAGGTTGCCGCATCGCGGCGTCGGGGCCGTTGCGGGAGATGTTGCGGCATCCCGCCGTCTGTGCGGCGCTACGCCCCGACGCCCCGCCGGACGCCGGGGGATTCTCCTTCCCCGCGCCTGCGAGGACGCCGCGCCGCGCCGCCTCCGACGAACTGGTGCGCATGGAGGGGGTCTCGGTCGCCTACGGCGGGTGCACGGTCTTTGAAAACCTCGACTGGACGGTGCGGCGGGGCGAGCACTGGGCGCTGGTCGGGCCTAACGGCTCGGGCAAGAGCACGTTGCTGGGCATGGTCGTCGGCGACCACCCGCAGGCGTATGCCAACCGGGTCTATGTCTTCGGGCGGCGGCGGGGCGGCGGCGAAAGCGTCTGGAGCCTGAAAAAGCGCATCGGCTGGGTGTCGCCCGAACTGCATCTGCACTTCCCCGAGGGGCAGACGTGCCTGGATGCCGTGCTCACGGGGTTCCAGGACTCCTACGGCTGCTTCAGGAGGCCGACCGCCGCCGAGCGCCGCGCCGCGCAGGGGTGGCTGGAGGGCTTCCGCCTGGGCCGGCGCGCCGGGGAGCGGTTCGGCGACCTCTCCGCCGGGCTCCAACGCATGGTGTTGCTCGCGCGCGCCTTGGTGAAGTCCCCCGAGTTGCTGGTGCTGGACGAGCCGTGCCAGGGGCTGGACGCCGCCTATCGACGGCTGTTCTTGCGGGCGGTGGAGGAGTTGATGCGCCTGGGGCGCGTCACCGTGGTCTACGTGTCGCACCGGGCGGACGAGGTGCCGCGCGGCGTCAGGCGCGTGCTGCGGCTGAAGGGGACCTCTAAAAAGCTCGCAGGCAAGGCGCGACGCAGCGTCCGGGTTTTTTAGAGGTTCCCTGAAAGGGGTGGCGGAAGGGACGGTGGCGCCGCGCCTAGAGGTCGTGCGCGGCTGCGAGGAACACCTCGACCAGGGTGGCGTCGAACTGCGTCCCCCCGCCGTCTCTTATGATGCGCAGGGACTCTTCCTTGGAGAACGCCCGCTTGTATGGCCGCGCCGAGATCAGCGCGTCGTAGACGTCGGCGATGGCCATGATGCGCCCGAGCAGGGGGATGTCCTCGCCGCGCATGCCGTTGGGGTAGCCCTTGCCGTCCGGCCTCTCGTGGTGCGTCCCGGCGAAGATCTTCGCATAGGTGAAGAAGTCGCTCTGCCCCTCCTCCGCCAGGAACTCGATGCGGTTGATGATGTCCACGCCGTACTGGGCGTGCTTCTTCATGGCCTCGTACTCCCCCGGGGTCAAGGAGCCGGGCTTGTTGAGGATGGTGTCGCTGATCTGGATCTTGCCCACGTCGTGCAGCCGGGAGGAGCGGAGCATCAAGTCCACGTCCCAGTTGGAACATTCGCGCCTGTAGCGGTCGTCCTTCTGCAACGCCTCGATCAGCAGGCGCATCACATGCTGGGTGCGCTCGATGTGGTTGCCCGTGGTCTCGTCCCGGCATTCCACCAGGTCGGCGACGATGGTCATGATCGCATCGTGGAGCTTCATCACCTCCCGGGTCTTCTCGTGCACCATCTTCTGGAGGTTTTCGTTCAGGTTCTTGTTCTCCAGGTGGACTTTGATGCGCTTGATCAGGAGGGCGGGCACGAAGGGCTTGGTGATGTAATCGACCGCCCCCAGGGAGAATCCGTCCAGCTCGCTGTTGGTGTCGGTGTTGCCGGTGACGAAGATGACGGGGATGTCTTTCGTGCCGGGGTCTTGCTTCAGCTTCTTGATCGCCTCGTAGCCGTTCATCTCCGGCATGTCGATGTCCAAGAGGATGAGGGATGGCCGGATCCGCTCGAGCATCTCGAACATGCTGGTCGCGGAAGAAGCGGTGTAGGTCGTGTACTTGTCCCCCAACACGCTTTTCCCGACCCGGAGGTTCGAGGGGTTGTCGTCTACCAGGATGATGGCTTCCTTCCCCATCGGCATGTCTTCCTATATCCCCTTGTCCATCAGCGCCGCCGCCTCGCGGTAGCGCCCTCCCAAGACCAGGTCGGAGACGAGTCCCAAGGTCTTTTTCGCCTCCGTGTCGGTCACCGACTGCTCCAACTCGCCCATAAGCCTGTCCGTCTCGTCGATGTCCCAGGCCTCGATGGCCTTCTTCAGCCGTTCGAGTTTCCCCCTGTTTACATCGGAACAGGCGTCCGCGTCAAGGGGCAATGGCGACTCGGGTGCCGGCGCAGGCGCGGGCGGCGCCGTTTCCGCGCCGTCCGGATCCGCCGCAGCCAAGGCGTCGGCGACGCTTTCCTGCAACGCGCGGAGCTTTTCGCAGAAGTCCGGCAGCCTGGCGGCGACGGCGGCCGCGTCGCCGCCCCGTCCCAGCGCCTCCAGTTCTGCGGCCTCCGCCGCCACACCGGCGGCGCCGATGGTCCCGGCGACGCCTTTGATGCCGTGCACCCCCGTGATGAGATCCCGCAACCCCTCCTCCGAGGCGTCGGCGTCGAACGAGGCGAAGCCCGCAGGCCCGTCGAGGCGTTCCCGCATCTCCTCATGGAACGAGGCGAGGACTTTCAGGTAGTCTTTGACCCTCCCGCCGACCCGGGCGACGCCGAGCGGCACGTCCACGCCGTCGATGGCCAGCCCCGCCGGCCCGCCCGCGCCGGCCGCCGCCCCTTCGGCGGCCTTGCTCCCCGTGCCCCAGCCGGATTTCACCTTCTTCCATTCGGGGATCCACTGGGACATCACCTTGTCGAACCTCGGTATCTCGATCGGTTTGGCGAGGTAGTCGTTGAAGCCCGCCGCCAGGAACATCTCCCTCATGCCGGAGATCGCGTTCGCCGTCAGGATGATGATCGGCAGGTTCTTGTAATAGTCGCCGTCCAAGGCGCGGATCGCAGTCGCCGCCTCGATGCCGTCCATGCCGGGCATCATGTGGTCCATCAGGATGAGGTCGTATCCGCCCCCTTGCGCCATCGCGATGGCCTCCGCCCCCGAGCGCGCCGTATCGACGGTCATCTTGTAGGGCGCCAGCAGGCCGACGGCCACGTCCAGGTTGCTCTGGATGTCGTCCACGATCAGGACGCGGGCGTCCGGGGCGGTGAAGCGGGTGGAGACGGCCTTGGACCGGAGCGTCGCCACGCCGGGCTCGCTGTCGTTCAGGATGTTGGCGATCATCAGCGGGTTGGCGGGCATGTACAGCGCGCGGCAGCCTTCGGGGCACGCCTTGCCGTATTCGGTGATCGCCACCACCACCGACGCGTCAAACCCGCGCTCGCACAGCAGGCGCCGCACCGCGCGCGCCTCCGGCAGGCCGACGAACACGCAGGAGTAGCCGCCCTTGGCCAGCTCCTCGCCAAGCTCCTCCCGCGTCCTGACGTCCTTGTAGAACACCTTCTGGAAGGACAGGGCGTATTTTATCGAGTTGGAGTAGGCGTTGCGCCGGTCGCAGATGAGGACGCGCTTGGTCTCCGGGGCGTCCACGGAGGCGAACGGCTGCGGGTTCACCACCCGTTGCGGGATGGCGGCGCTGAACACCGAGCCCTTGCCGTACTCGCTCCTCACCGTGATGTCGCCCCCCATGAGGGTGCAAAGCTTCCGGCTGATGGCGAGACCCAGGCCCGTCCCCTCGATGATCCTGTTCTTCTTGCTGTCCAGCCGGATGAAATCGCCGAAGAGCTTGTCGAGGCTCTCCTCCCTGATGCCGATGCCCGTGTCCTCCACGTCGAAATACAGCATGTAGTCGTCGCCGCAGGCCGAGGGCGCCGTCTTCTCGCCGTGGGCGGAGAAGGTGATGCTCCCCTTCTCGGTGTACTTGACCGCGTTGGAGAGGAGGTTCAGCAGCACTTGGCGGATGCGCACCTCGTCGCCGGAGAACACCGAGGGCATGGAGCCGTCGATGCGGGTGATGAAGCGCAGCCGCTTCTCCCCCATCCTCATGCGCGTGATGTTGATGACGTCGGTTATGATCGACGCGAACATGTACTGGCTCCTGACGATCTCCAGCCTGCCCGACTCGATCTTGGAGAAGTCCAGGATGTCGTTGATGATCGACAGCAGGTTGGCACCCGCCTGCTTGATCGAGAGCAGGTGCTCGTTCGCCTCCTTGGGCAGGTCGAGCCGGAGCAAAAGCTCGGTCATCCCGACCACCGCGTTCATCGGCGTCCGGATCTCGTGGCTCATCACCGTCAGGAAATTGCTCTTCGCCTCCGCCGCCGCCTGCGCCTTCCGGTTCAATTCGAGGAGCTGCTCGTTCTGGCTCGCCACCGCGCCCACCAGGGAGAGGTACAGCACGACGCCCAGGATGGTGAACACCAGCACCATCAATATCTCGCGCAAGACCTGCGCCCGGATGGCGCGGTAGATCGACTCGGCGTCGATGTCGCAGCCGACGACGCCCACCATGTCCCCCTTGGAGTTGAAGATGGGCACGAAGCTGGAGACCAGGATGCCCCAGTGCGTGCCCGTGTCCAGCGTGCCCGTCTGCGGCGTCTTGGTCTCGAAGGTCTTGGCGTATGAGGCTTCGTAATCGCTGACGTCCTCCTCCCTGCCCAATGGCACGAAGGTCGGGTCGTCCGGCGGGACGCTCCCGTCCACGATGAACATGTGGACGGTGTCCGTGAGCGGCGCCATGGTGTACAGGTACAGGCAGCCCGTCTCCGTCTTGAGCTTCAGCAGCTTCTGCCGCGCGACCTCGTAATAGGGGTCGGAGGGGTCCCGGTCCCGGATCAGCCTCTCGAACTCGTCGCCGTCGATCATCGCCGCCGCCCGTCTGGCGACGGGCAGGCTGAGGTCGTTGCCGATGATGCGCGCCACCGTGGAGATCTGCTGGACGGTGGTGAAGACCATCATCGAGAGGATGGCGACGACGAAGACGATGAACAGCAGGGCGAACCTTCTTTTCAGGGAGACGCTTCCGAAGTTGAGACGGGGCAGCTTCATTTACCACGGGCTCCGTTGTCCGACGCCTGGGCGGTTTCACATGACCGGGACGGCGCCTGCTGTGACGATGTTGCGTACTGCGACTGTCGATTACACTGGTTACGCCGCGCCCGCGCCGGTCGCAAGCCCACGGCGGATTCCGCCCGCGGCCCCGTCCTCCCCGGGAAGGCTCCCGAAGCCGGTGGCGCCGGCATCGCCGATCATTTGATCGGTTCCCCCGGACGGGACTTTAGGAAACCTCTAAAAAACCCGGAATGCGTTACGCCTTGTCTGCAAGGTTTTTAGAGGCTCCCTTTAGCCGACGGGGCGGTTGATTTTACGGCGCGCTCACGGCGCCAGGGGCGGCAACGACTCCATCCGCTTGAGCGTCCGCATCTCCCGCACGACCATGACCAAGGTCACGATGAAGGCGATCACGTCCGACGCGGGGAAGGAGAGCCAGACGCCCCAAAGCCCCAAGAACTGGGACATGACCAGCACCAGCGGGATCAGGAACAGCACCTGGCGCGAGAAGGCGAGGAAGATCGCGGGTGCGGCCTTGCCGATGGCCTGGAACAGCCCCGCGCCGATGTTCTGGTAGCCGATCAGCGGGAAGGCGAGCGTCAGCCCCCGCATGGCGTCCTTGCCCATGGCGATGAGATCCGGGTCGGTGCTGAACACCCGCAGGATGGGCTCGGGGAACGCCATGAAGATGATCCATCCGACGATGGAGATGAGCGTCGCGCTCTTGTTGGCGAGGTGCAGGCACTCCCTCACCCGCTGGAACTGGCGCGCGCCGAAGTTGAAGCCGATGATGGGCTGCGCCCCTTGGGCGATGCCGATCATCGGCATGAAGACGAAGCTCATGATGCGGAATATGATCCCGAAGGCGGCGATGGCCACGGGCCCGCCCCCCTCCACCCGCTGGATGATGTTGTTGAAGATCATGGACGTGGCGCTCATGGCCGCGGTGCGGGCGAAATCCGACGTCCCCACGGCGAAGATTTCGCGCACGATGGGCCATTTCAGGCGCAGGTGGTGCGGCTTGAGCCTGACCTCGCTCCTCCCGCTCAGGATGTAACGGAGCAGAAAGGCGCAGGAGACGATGATGGATATGACCGTCGCCTCGGCGGCGCCCTTCACGCCGCGCCGCAGCCCGACGATGAAGACCGGGTCGAGGAGGCAGTTGAGCACGCCGCCGATGATCAGCGTGTACATGGCGACTTTGGCGTTCCCCTCGGCGCGGGCGGCGGAGCTGGCGACCGTGGAGAAGATCATGAACGGCCCGCCGAGCAGGATGACGGAGATGTACGCCTTGGCGGGCGGCATCAGGGTGCTGTCCGCGCCGAAGAGCCGCAGCAGCGGCTCCATGGAGGCCATCCCCGCCGCCATGCAGGCGATCCCCATGAGGATCGAGAGCATGATCATGTTGCCGAGGGCGAAGGACGCCCCGTCGTGGTTGCGCTCCCCCATGCGGCGCGAGAGGATGGAGGCGCCGCCGATGCCGATGGTGACCCCCAGGCCGAGCAGGATCATTTGGATGGGGAAGGCGATGGAGATGCCTCCGACGCCTTCCGTCCCGGTGTAGCGCGCGATGAAGAAGGTGTCCACGAGGTTGTACAGCGCCTGCACCATCATCCCGATGATGGCGGGCATGGACATCTTCGTGAGGAGGCTGCCTATCCTCTCGTTCGCCAGCATGTCGCTTCGCGTCTTGACTTCCGATGGCTCGGTCACGGCGTATCCTTTTCCCGGGGAGCCTCTAAAAAGCTCGCAGACAAGGCGTCGCCGCAGGTCGAGAAGCGGAGTTCGCCGAGGTGAATGAGCATTTTCGACCAAGGCGCAACGCAGTATCCGGCGTTTTTAGAGGCCCCCTCCAGAGTCTTGAAATTTGCATGCATCCGGGCAAGCGGTGGCGAACGTGGTCGGCGTCGCCGTCTGCCGTCGGACAAAACCGATTATTATAGGTGCAACGCATAGGGTTTCCTATAGGTTTCGCACAGGTATTCTTCAGGTATTCTTCAGGCGGGTGTTCTATGGCGATACCGGCGGGGGGAGGGGGGATGCCCGGATCTGGAGGTTCGCAGGCGTCCTCACCCGATGGCGCGTCGCGCCGTCTCCGCCAGCGCTTGCGCGAGGCGGCCGGTCACCTCGGCGGTCGGACCCTCGACCATGATGCGGCACAGCGCCTGCGTGCCGGAGTAGCGCACGAGGACGCGACCCTGCCCGCCCAGCTCCGCCTCCGCCGCGCGCACCGCCTCCTGCAACGGCGCGACCTCCTCCAAGGGCGGCTTGTGGGAGACCTCCACGTTGACGATCTGCTGAGGCGCGACTTTCATGACCTGCGCCAAGGCGTCGAGCGGCAGCCCGTAGCGTCTCACCGCCCGCAGCAGTTGGAGCGCGGCGACGATGCCGTCGCCCGAGGTGTGGCGGTCGAGGAAGATGACGTGCCCGGACTCCTCGCCCCCGAGCACGGCGTCCCGCTCCCGCATCATCTCCAGCACGCGGCGGTCGCCGACATCGCTTTGCCCCGCATCGATGCCCAGATCCCGCATGGCGGCGAAGAACCCGAAGTTGCTCATGACGGTCGCGACCACGCGGTTGTTGCGCAGCAGCCCCAAGTCCCGGTACAGCCGGGCGCAGATCGCCATCACATGGTCGCCCGTGAGGCGGGTGCCCTTCCCGTCCACGGCGATGAGCCGGTCTCCGTCGCCGTCGAAGGCGAGCCCGAGGTCGGCGCCGGTGGCGACGACCCGCTCCGCCAGGTCTTCCGTGTGTTGCGAGCCGCACTTGTCGTTGATGTTCGTCCCGTCCGGCTCGCAATGGATGGCGGCGACCTCGGCGCCGAGTCCGGCGAACACCGCCGGGGCGACCTCGCACGTCGCGCCGTTGGCGCAATCGAGGACGAGGCGCAACCCTCCCAGGCGCAGGTCGCCGGGGAACGTGCCTTGGCAGAAGCGGATGTAGCGTTCGCCTGCGTCCCCGATGCGGCTCACCCTGCCGACGTCCGCGCCGGTTGCGTCGTCGCCGCGCCGCGTCTCGGAGGTGACGAGCCTCTCGATCTCGTCCTCCTCTGCGTCCGGCAACTTGTACCCCTCGCCGGAGAATATCTTGACGCCGTTGTCCTCGAACGGGTTGTGCGACGCGGAGACCACCAGCCCCGCGTCCGCCCCGAGGTCGCGGGCGAGCAGGGCGATTCCCGGGGTGGGGAGCACGCCCGCCAAGAGCGCGTCCACCCCCATCGAGCAGACGCCCGCCGCCAACGCCGCCTCCAGCATGTCCCCGCTCCGGCGGGTGTCCTTGCCGATGACGACCGCCGGACGCCCTTGCCGGACGGCGGCGCGGCGCCTGCAGACGACGGCGACGGCGCGGCCGATGGCGAGCGCCACATCCGCCGTCATGGGGTGCGTCCCCGCCACCCCCCTCACCCCGTCCGTCCCGAACATGCGTCCCATCGGCGTCCTCCGTTGGAAATCCACTGCATCGACCCGCTGTCGCCGCGCTTACCGCGCGCTGGCACCGTCCTGCCCGGCGACGTCGTCCACGACCTCCTGGAGCCAACGCCGCCCCGCCTCGCGGGCTTCCGGGGGCAGGGCGCGCACGGCGTCGATGTGGGTGACCCCCGCCGGGGTCTTTTCCCACGCGCCCAGGAACTCGTCCCGCGCCCGGACGCCCACCGAGTCGTCCGGCCCCTTGCGCAGGCGCTCCTCCATCCCCTGCCAACGGTCGGCGAGCGCCTGTTGCGCCGCCGCGTCACCGGGGGAGAGCGGCGCGACCTCGCCGCCGCGCGCGCACTCCAGCGAGCGGGGCATCTTCCCCGCCAGCTCCCGCAGGCGTTTGACGCGCTCGGCGATGCCGCCCTCGATCCGTCCGAGCGCCCCTTCGCGGCAGGCTTCCCGAAACGGGTCGCCCGCCATGGAGCGGACGCGGACGCGACGGTACCACTCCCGCAACGCCCAGAGGTTGCCGATGTACAGCAGGTTGTTGCGCAATATCCTTCGGATGTTCCGGTAGGAGCCGGCGACGAACGCGCTCTTGCCCCCCGCCAGCGCGCGCGGCACATGCAGCGTGTCCTCCTCCAGCGCGTCGAGGCGGCAGACGACGCCGGCGGGGAGCACCGCGCCGTAGGCGATGCGCGCCGGGCCGACCAGCCCCCCCTGCCCGCCGAGGAAGATCGGTTTCTGGTCGAGGAAGACGCCGCGCGGCACGTCGCCGACGAGCGAGGCTGTCGCCTTGTCCTGGTGCGGCGTGAAATTGAAATGGATGTAGGACGAGCCGATCTCGCTGTGGTCCTTCCGGCTGGTCCCCCCCGCCATCAAGGCGTCGCAGAAGTTGATCAGGCTCCCGGCCGTGACGAAGGACAGGAGGATCGTCTGCTTGAAGGCGACCGTGTGCGCTCCGCCCGCCTCCTCTTCGACGAGCGTCCCCGGCCTCACCTGCGCCCCGCCCCCCATCGCCGCCTTGTCGAGGAACGTCGCGCCGGAGAAGAAGCCGCCCTTCAGCTCGACGCCGTGGCCGAGCTGGCAACCCTCGACCGTCGCCGGCGCCTCGCCGCCGACCTCCGAGCCCGGCCCGATGGAGGTCTCCGCGCCGGCGATGCGGCACCCGGAGCGGATGACGACGCCGGGGGCGATGCGCTCCGGGACGACCGAGTCGGCGACCTCCACGGAGGCGGGGTTGGGCAGGACGACGCCGCGTTCGAGCAGCCGCCGGACATTTCGGGGCATCTGGGACATGTCGGCCATCTCGTCTCCTCTCGTCATGCGCGCCGCGCGCGCCGCCCTTGCAGCCTTGCGCAACCGTCTGGTTATAGGTTGTAGGGCCTGTCCATAAACCCTCGTTTCAGGGACGGACTTTAAATAGTGTCAGTTCGACGCGCGATTGTGAACCGCGCAGGGCAAAAAAACGCCCGGGGCGCCGCCTGTCGATGATATGATGTCGTCGCGTGAAAACGCCGTCGCCGGTTGTCAGTCATTGAGGAGCGCACGCCATGCCCATGGAACTCCGTCCGCTGGAGGTTGGGGAATTGCTCGACCGGACGTTCTCCCTCTATCGGAAACATTTCCTGGTCTTCGTCGGAATCGCCGCCATCCCCGAGCTGGTGTTGCTTTTGACGCAACTGGCGATGATCGCCGTGTTGTTCGGCGCCGGTTCGCAGGGCTCGCCCGACGCGATGGCGCGCCTGTCGGTTTTCGTGGTGCTTTCGTCCGGCGTCGTGGCGCTGCTCACGTATTCCGTGGCGCAGGGGGCGACGGTCGCCGCCGTGGCGGATCTCTACCTGGAGCGTCCTGCGGGCATCGGCAAGGCCTACGCCGACATCAAAGGCAGGTGGCTCCCCCTCCTGGTCGCCATGACGCTCGTCTCCGTCGTCTCCGGCTTCGGGTTGGTTTTCTGCATAGTCCCCGGGGTGCTCCTGATGGTGGCGTGGTCGGTGACCTTCCCCGCCGTCGTCGTGGAGCGGATGCGCCCCGTCGAGGCGATGCAAAGGAGCTGGCGCCTGACTGCGGGGAGCCGTCCCCGCATATTCCTCGCGACGCTGGTCGTCGTCGCCCTGTCCTACGTCATCAACGCGATCTGCCAGTTGCCGGGGATAGCCATGGCGGGGGTCTCGGGGCTCATGAACTCCGCATCCATCCCGGTGATGGCGCTGGTCGCGCTCCAGGTCGGCAACGCGGTCTCCGCGTGCGCGACCCTCCCGTTGATCTCGATACTGCTGTCGCTGGTCTACTACGACCAGCGGGTGCGCAAGGAAGGCTTCGACCTGCAGCTCATGCTCTCGTCGTTGGAGCCGCGAGAGGGCGACCCGCGACCCCGGGCGTTTTCGTGAAGCCATGCCTAGACGACTGATCCCCCGCCTGGCTTTAGCCCTGTCGCTTCTCGGCTTCGCCGCGTCCCTGGTTTTTCCCGGGGACGCGCGCCGGGAGCTGTCCCTGCCCGAATACGCCGCAGAGCTGGAACGGGTCTCCGCCTTGGCGGCGGACGGCTCCGCCGGCGCGCGGGAATGCGCCGCGCTGGCCAGGGCGCTGCCCGGGGAATGGACGGTGCGCGCCGGAGGCAGGAGGTACACGGTGGGCTGCGCCTGGCTGAAATCCGCGTTGCCTGGCGTCCCCGGCTCCCCGGAGGCGCGGCGGGATGTGCGCCGCCACATCGCCGCGTTGCAGGAGGACGCCCGGGCGCTCGCCGCGCCGTCGCAAGATTTCGCCCCCGCCCGGCGCGAGCTTTCCCGCATCCTCGCGCGGCGGGAGTTCAGGGCGGTTCGCGGGCCGAGCGCCTGGGACAGGTTCCGGCAGAAGGTGCTGATGTTCGTCGTGCGGTTGCTGGAGAAGGCCTTCGGCGGGTCGCACTTCGCGGATTTGAACAAAGCCTTCGTCTGGTGCCTGGTCGCGGTCGCCGTCGCGGCGCTGGCGTCTTGGATATGCAGGATCATGAAGCGGTCTTCGCCCCTGGACGCCCCGCCCCAGGGGGAGGACGGCCCAGTGTCTGCGCTGCCGTGGCGGGAATGGCTCCGGCGGGCGCACGAGGCGGCGGCGGCGGGGGGGTGGCGCGAAGCCGTCCGCCTCGCCTATTGGGGGGGCATATCCTTCTTGGAGGCGGGCGGGGCGTGGCCGCCCGACAAGGCGAGGACGCCCCGCGAGTACCTGCGGCTCATGCCCGCCGGCGGCGGGGAGGGGAAGCCGCTCGCCGAGCTGACCAGGGAGTTCGAATCGGTCTGGTACGGACGGGCGCAGGCGGGGCCGGAGTCCTTCGCCGAGTCGCTGCGCCACTTGGAGGTGATGGGATGCCGTTGCGACTGAGCGCGGGCGACCGGAAGATCATGCTGGCGACGGGCGCGGTCTTCGCCGTCCTGACGCTCGCCATCGCGATCCTGTCCCCTCCCGACGGCGGCAAGGGCGACGTGCCGACCACCTGGTCGGTCAACTCGTCCGGGGCGAAGGCGGCGTTCCTGCTGTTGCAGGAGTCGGGATACGACACGCGCCGGCACACGATGCCGCCGTCGGCGTTGCAGGCGGGCGCCGCCACGCTCATCCTCGCCGAGCCCACCGTCGCCGCGAACGGGGAGGAGCTGGAGGCGTTGCGCCGCTTCGTCCGCGGAGGGGGGGTCTTGGTGGCCGTCGGCCCGACGGCGTACCCGATGTTGCCCGGCATGGGTTCGGCGAAGGCCGTCCAGCCCGCGCCGGTCGAGCAGGCGTGGGAGGCCTTCCCGGCGCTGGCGCCGACGTCCGCCACCCGCGCCGCGCCGCAGATCACCATGGCGCCGCGCGGGTGGTGGACGCTCCCCGGAGAGGCGTTGCCGCTTTACGGGCGGGACGGCAAGGCGGTGGTGGTGCGCTACCCCTACGGCGAGGGGGTCGTGCATTGGTGGGCGGCCGCCACCCCCTTGACCAACGCGGGGTTGAAGGAGCCGGGGAGCCTGGAGTTCTTCCTCGCGACCTTGGGCGGGAAGGGGCGCCCGGTCATATGGGACGAATATTTCCACGGCCACCGGGACGTCGCCGCCGACCCGGTGGAGGCGTGGCTGCTCCTGGGGTTGCTGGCGCAGGCGGGGTTGCTGGGGTTTGCCGCCGTCTGGACTTTCGCGCGGCGCAGCGGCCCGTTGCGCCCGTCTCTGCCCGAGAGCCGCCTGTCGCCGCTGGAGTTCGTCGAGACGCTCGGCAACCTCTACCATCGCGCCCACGCCGCACCGGTCGCGGTCGAGGTCTACCACCAGCGGTTCGTGTACTGGCTGACGCGCAGGCTGGGGATGCCGTGCGACGAGTCGCCGGAGCGGCTGGAGCAGGCGATGCGCGACCGCTGGGGTTTCCAGGACGCGGGGCTGTCCGATGCGTTGCGGGAGTGCTCCGCCGCCCGCCGTGCGGACGTCTCTCCCCGGCGGGCGCTGGAGATCGTGCGGGCGCTGCATTCGGGGGCGGAGAGGCTGAAGCTCTTCCCGGGGGCGAAGTGAAGCCGGTGCGGGCGGGATCGACCGAGGTGGACAAGGAGGATAGACAATGGAAGCCGTCCCTCAACTGTTGGAGCATCTGCGCCGCGAGACGGGCAAGGTCATCGTCGGGCAAGGGGAATTCAGGGATCAGTGCCTGGTGGCGCTCCTGTGCCAGGGGCACGCCCTCTTGGAGGGGGTGCCGGGGGTGGCGAAGACCTTGGTCGTCAAGGCGCTCTCGCGCCTCCTGCGGCTGCGGTTCCAGCGCGTGCAATGCACCTCGGACCTCATGCCCGCCGACATCACCGGCACGAACGTCCTGAACATGGCGTCCGGCGAGTTCCAGTTCCACGAAGGGCCGGTGTTCGCCGACCTGCTCCTGGTGGACGAGGTCAACCGCATGCCGCCCAAGACCCAGGCGGGGCTGCTGGAGTGCATGGAGGAGCGCCAGGTGACCATCGACGGACGGGGGCGGCCCCTCTCTCCGGAGTTCACGGTCTTCGCGACGCAGAACCCGGTCGAGTTCGAGGGGACCTACCCGTTGCCCGAGGCGCAGCTCGACCGCTTCCTCCTGAAGATACGGGTCGGTTACCCCGGCGCCGACGACGAGGTGGAGCTGCTCAAACGGGTCCAGGCGGGGTTCGACGCGCGGGAGCTGGCGCCTGCGGGGCTGGAGCCGGTCGAGCCCGGGCTGTTGCGGCGGGCGCGGCAGGAGGTGCGCGACGTGCAGGTGGAGCAGGCGCTCTACTCCTACATCGTGCAGGTCGTCCGGCGCACGCGCGACTGGCAGGCGTTGTCGCTGGGGGCGAGTCCGCGCGCCGCCGTCGGCCTGATGGCGGTCGCCAAGGCGATGGCGGCGCTGGACGCGCGGGATTACCTCATCCCCGACGACGTGAAGGCCGCCGCGCCGCCGGTGTTGCGCCACCGCCTGGTGTTGCGCCCCGAAGCCGACTTGGAGGGGCTGACCCCGGATCAGGTGGTCCGGGACGTCGTGAATTCCGTCGAGGTGCCGCGATGAGGGGCGCCCCCCTCACGCCGCCGCCGGTCGCGGCGTCCGCCCACGGCGTCAAACGGTTCGGCGCGGCATTCGGCGCGCGCTTCTTCCTCCTGCTGGCGCTGGGGCTGCTGTGGCTGGTGCCGACGGCGTTCCACACGCAGTTCGCCTACGGGATGTTCGCCTGGGATCTGCTGGTCGTGCTCGCGTGGGCGGTGGACTTCCGACGGCTCCCGCGCCCGGGGCGGATCGAGGCGAGCCGCCTGTGGGGTGCGCCGGCGTCGCTGGCAAACCCGGTGGAGATCGTCCTGGAGGTGCGCAACCGCAGCGGCCGGGCGTTGCGGTTGGCGCTCACCGACGACGTCCCGGCGACGCTTTGCGCCGAGGCGCCCGTCCGGGAGCTGGCGGTGGCGGGCGGCGGCATGGCGCGGGCGGCGTACCGGGCGCGGCCCATGCGGCGGGGCGACCTCGCCCTGGGCGAGCTCTACATCCGCTACGGCAGCCCCTTGCGCCTGGCGGAGCGCTGGGCGGCGGCGGGGCTGGCGCAGGAGGTGCGCGTATACCCCGACCTCGCACGGGCGCGCGACCCCTTGGGCATGATCCGCAACCGGCTTGCCGATGTGCAGCGGCGGCAGTCCCGGAGCCGGGGGCGGGGGCGGGAGTTCGAGAGCCTGCGCGAATACCAGGACGGGGACGAGTTCCGCAACATATGCTGGAGGGCGAGCGCGCGGCGGGGCAAGCTGATCACGCGGCAGTTCCAACTGGAGCGCAGCCAGCCGGTCTGGCTGGTCGTCGATGCGGGACGGCTCATGCGCGCGAAGATCGACGGGCTCAGCAAGCTGGACTACGCGACGGGCGCGGCGCTGAGCCTCGCGGAGGTGGCGCTCGCCTCCGGCGACCGGGTGGGGCTGATGTCCTACGGGCGTTCCGTGCGCAGCCGCATCCTTCCGGGGCGTGGAGGCGCGCACCTGCGCGCCATCTTGGAGCATCTTGCGACGGCTGCGGAGGAGGCTGCGGAGTCGAACCCCTTGCAGGCGGCCTCGGTGCTGCTGGCCACGCAGTCGCGGCGCAGCCTCGTGGTGTGGGTGACGGACTTCGCGGAGACCGCGCTCACGCCGGATGTCATCGACGCGGCGCGCCTGCTCATGCCGCGCCACGTCGTCGTGCTGCTGGTCATCGGGCAGCCCGACCTCGCGGAGCTGGCGTCGCGCAACCCATCCTCCGTCCCGGAGATGTACCTCGCGGCGGCGGCGCAGGAGACGATGCACCGTCGCGAGGTTCTGCTCGCCGCGTTGCGCCAGCGCGGCGCCCTGGCGGCCGAGGTGGATCACGCCGGCGCGGCGGCGGCGGCGGTGAACTCCTACCTGGAGGTGAAGGGGCGCAGCCTGGTGTGAGTTCCTCCGACGCAATCCGCCTGCGGCGGTGCGTCGCCGTGGCAATGGAACTCGTCCGTGGCCCTGGGCGCGCCCGCCAACGACCCGTTCACGGGGTGATGCGGAATTTGACGGCGATCTGCTGCAAGACGGGCAGGCGCTCCTGCTCCATGCGCAGGATCTCTTGTTCGCCTTCCAATGCGGACGCTTGGCCGGACTGCACCGTAAAGCGGGTCGCGGAGTCGCGGGAGTCACGGGTTGGAAAACCGCGTGACAGGCGGCGGGTTTCCATATAGCATTCCCCCTGATGTTCGGGGTTCACGTCACCGGGGAGGGTGCAATGGGCAAAGGGGCGGTAGCGGCTTTGGGGTGTCTGGGGGTCGTCGTGCTGCTGGTGGTCGTCGCGGTCGGCGTCGTCTGGAGCGGCTACAACGGGATGGTCGCGGCGGACGAGTCGGTCAAGACCGCCTGGGCGCAGGTCGAGAACGCCTACCAGCGCCGCGCCGACCTGATCCCCAACCTCGTGGAGACCGTGAAGGGTTACGCGGCGCACGAGAGCGAGACGCTGGAGGCCGTCACCGCCTCCCGCTCGCAGGCGGGCTCGGTCCAGATGACGCCGGAGATGTTGGGCGACCCGGCGGCGCTGCAGAAGTTCGAGGCCGTGCAAGGCTCGCTCTCCAGCGCCCTCTCCCGCCTGCTGGTGGTCGTGGAGCGCTACCCCGACCTGAAGGCGAACCAGAATTTCCTGACCCTGCAAGACCAGCTCGAAGGGACGGAGAACCGCATCGCCGTCGAGCGGCGGAGGTTCAACGAGGCCGCGCAGGCCTACAACGTCAAGATCAGGCGTTTCCCGGGAACCCTTTTCGCGGGCATGTTCGGCTTCGCGCCCAAGGCGTACTTCCAGTCCGCGCCGGGGAGCGACGCCGCCCCGACCGTCGATTTCTCGAAATGAGGACGCCCATGGGGCATGGACGCCGGGGCGGCGGGGCGGCGGCCTGACGCGCAGCCATGCCGCCTCCGCCTCCCGCGCCTCGGAGGACAAGCTTGGAAGACAAGTCGGCCGGCATAGGAAATCGCATGGGTGAACCTCTGGAAAACCTGGACGCTGCGTCGCGCCTTGGGCGGAAACGCCCATTCGCCTCAGCGAACTCCGCTTTTCGACCTGCGGCGACGCCTTGTCTGCGGGCTTTTAGAGGCGCCCATGTTTAAACGCCGCCCCGTCCTTCCCCCGACTCTCGCGCTCGTCGCGTGGCTCGTCGCGTCGGCGGCGTCCATGTCGGGGATGGACGTGCCCGCGCCCTCGGGACGGGTCGTGGACTTGGCGGGGCTCCTGACGCCGCCGCAGGCCGCCGCCCTCGACGCGCGGCTCGCGCAACTGGAGGCGACCGACTCCACGCAGGTGGCGGTGCTCACGATCCCCAGCCTCGACGGGGACTCCGTGGAGGACTTCTCCATGCGGGTCGCGGAGGCTTGGAGGCTGGGGCGGAAGGGGATGGACAACGGTGTGTTGCTGCTGGTCGCCGTGCAGGATCGGGCGATGCGCATCGAGGTCGGCTACGGGCTCGAGGGCGCGCTCACCGACGCCGCGACCGGACGGATAATCCGCGACGAGATGGCGCCCCGCTTCCGCGCGGGCGACTATTACGGCGGGATAGACGCCGCCGTCACCGGCATCGTCCAGGCGGTGCGCGGCGAGTACCGGGGGGCGGGCGGGCGCGGTTCCGGTTCCGGCAAGGGCGCGTTGTTCCCCCTGCTCTTCCCGTTCTTCTGGATCGTGCCCTCCGTCGGGAGGTGGGGCGGTGCCGCCCTGGGGGCGGTCGCCGGCTTCCTGCTCCCCATGCTGACGGGCGGGGACATCCTGGCGTCCGCCGTCTGCGCGGTCGTCGGCGCCGGACTGGGGTTCATCCTGGGGACGGTGCTGAAGTCGGCGACGAGGGGTGGCGGTCGCGGCGGCGGTTTCAGGGGCGGCGGCTTCGGAGGCGGGTTCTCCGGAGGCGGCGGTGGATTCGGCGGGGGAGGCTTCGGCGGCGGGTTCTCCGGCGGCGGAGGCAGTTTCGGCGGCGGAGGCAGCTCGGGCCGGTGGTAGTTTTCTCGGGTGGGCGACGGTGGCGAAGAAGACGGGTTTTTTGACGGACGGGGAGCAAGAGGCGATCGCGGCCGCGGTGAGACGGGCGGAGGCCGGCACTTCGGGGGAGATCGTCTTCTCACTGTCGCCGGCGTCGGGACGCTACCGCCATGCGACGTTGCTGGGCGCGCTCTGCGGGATGGCGGTCGCCAGCGCCGTCTTCCTGTCGCTCCCGTTCGGGCATTCCGTCGCGCGACTCCTCTGGGTGGAGGCGCTGTCGTTCGCGGCATCCTACGCCGCCTTCCTGCTCCCGCCCTTCCGGCGCCTGCCCATAGCGCGCTCCGCGATGGAAGAGCGCGTGCGCGAGGCGGCGTTCGTGCAGTTCTACGCCGCCGGGTTGCACCAGACCCGCGAGTCCAACGGCGTGGAGATCTACCTCTCGCTGTTCGAGCGGATGGTCGTCGTCATCGGCGACAAGGGCGTCAACGCCAAGATGGGCGGGCGCGGGTGGGACGAGGTGCGCGACGCCGTCATCGGAGGCATCCGCGCGGGCAAGGCGTGCGAGGGGATATGCGAGGCCGTCGGCATTTGCGGGCGGGTGCTCGCCGAGCACTTCCCGCCGCGCCCGGACGACGTCAACGAGCTGCCCGACCAGGTGCTGCACCGGGGCGAAGGGGCGCGACGGTGAGCTCCCCGGCAGGCGCGGCGCCGTTTGCGCCCCGTGGTCGCGCGCCGAAGATCCAAAAGAGCAGCAGCGCCAGCAATGACGCCGACATGGCGAATTTCAGCGGGATCGCCAGCCCCGTCGGGGAGACGAACGCCTCGATCAACCCGGCGGCGACCAGCATGGGGACGACTCCGGCGATGAGGCGCACCCCCTGCCGCCCGGCGCGCGCGACCGACTCCTTGCGGGGGAGCACGCCGGGGAACAGCAACCCTTGGGCGAGGCGCAGGCCCGCCCCCCCGGCGATGAAGATGGCGGGCAGCTCCAGCGCCCCGTGCGGCGCGACGAAGCTCCAGAGCTTCAGCCCCATCCCCGCCGTCCCGCAGGCGGTGCCGATGGCGCCGATGAGGATGCCGTTGAAAAACATCGCGTAGACCGTCAGGACGCCGCCCGTGAGCCCCCCGGCGAACGCCATGAACGACACGCTGATGTTGTTGGTCATGATGACGCCGGACGCCAGCGGCTTGACCGAGACGATGGATTGCGTCCACATCTCCCCCCGCTCGATGGTCGCCATCATCTCCGCCCCGAGGAAATGCAGGGCGAAGTCGGGGCTGCGCAGGGACAGCAACATGCCGACCAGACCGCCCACGGCGAACAGGCAGGTCGCGACCGCGATCAGCGACAGGTGCTCGCGCACGATGCGGGGCCAGCCCCGGAGAAAAAAACCCCGCATGGCTTTAATTCCGCTTTTTTTGCCTGTATAAATGACACCGTGGGCTTGGAGCAGCAGTTGGTTCAGATAACGGGTGAATTCCGATGCGCTCGCGTCCTCGCGGACGACCGCCAGGTCGGACGCGATCTGCCGGTAGAGCAGGCTCAGGTTCCGCAGTTCGGGGCGGGCGAGGGAATGCGGCCCGGATTGGCGGCACCGCTGGAGCAGCCCCTCCAGGCGGCGCCAGTGCGGTCGGCGTTTTTCAATCCATCGAGTGGAGATCACGTTTGGACCCGGCGGACAAGTTGACGATAGACACCCCCGAGCAAATCCCGCTCGAACTGCCGCTCGCAGGCATCGGCAGCCGGGCGCTGGCGCTCGCAATCGACAGTTTACTGCAACTCGCCGTGGTTATTCTACTGCTACTGTTCGCCGTGGCGCTTGCGGCGGCGTTCGACATGGCCGCCGTCGGCGACCTAGGGATGGCGGTGGCGTTCGCCTTGGTCCCGTTCCTCATGCAGTGGGGCTATTTCGTCTTTTTCGAGATCCGCTGGAACGGGCAGACCCCCGGCAAGCGCCTCGTGAAGATCAGGGTCATCAAGGAGTCGGGGCGGCCCGTGACCGCCATGGAGGCTGCGGGGCGCAACCTGATGCGGGCGATCGACATGCTCCCCGGCGTCTACGCCGCCGGCCTTGTCTGCATGATGCTGAACAAAGGCGGCAAGCGGCTGGGCGACTACGTGGCGGGGACGGTCGTGGTGTATGACAAGCCCGTGGATCACGCCCACGTCATCTGGAGCCCGGGAGAAGGCGCGGCTCCGGCGGCTGACGACGCGACCAGAGGGGGGCGCATCTCCCCCGACGAGCTGGCGCTCGTCGAGACGTACCTGAACCGGCGCGCGTCGCTCGACGTCGCGGTGCGCAGGGAGACGGCGGCCCGCATCGCCGAGGTCGTCGGGAGGAGGAACGGGTCTGCGCCTGCGGACGGGCAGACCGCCGACGCCTTCTTGGAATCGCTCGCCCGCAAGGCGCGCGACTCCGCAGGCTACCGCTAGGTCGCGGCGCGGGATGGCGTGAAACGGGCTGCCGGCGGCGGCGGCTCGCCTCGCCCGGGACTCGGGGGCGGCGACGGGGGCGGTCTCGTCCTGCCCGCCCCGACACTTTTTTGCAACCCGCCAGCGGACATCGCGTAGAAGGTAGGCGGGTGCAATCCTTTATTAGGCACGTAATGGGCGCATAAGCTTTGACAGGGAGGTAGTGGAAAAATGGACAATCAACCAGAAAACGGGGGGCGTTCGAGAAAGAAGGTCCTCCTCGGGTTTCTCATGGTCTTGGTCGTGCTCGGCGTGGGCATCGGCATAGGGAGTTTGATCACAGGGCGCGCGGGCGCCACCGGCCCCGGCGACAGCAAGCTGGAGATGCAACCGGCGGGAAAGCCCGTCGGAGGGGCTTTGCAAGCCTTCTCCCAGGCGTTCGAGGACGTGGCGAACCACGTGGAGCCCGCCGTGGTGAACATCAACACGGAGGCGGTCGTTCCCGGCTCGCGCGGCATGGGCGGCGACTTTGAGGCCCCCGACATGGGCGAGGACGACCCGATGGACATGTTCCGCCGCTTTTTCGGCGGTCCCGGCGGGGCGCCCTTTTCGATGCCCGACCAGATGGTCCGCAGCCTCGGCTCCGGCGTCATCGTCGATCCCAAAGGGTATATCGTCACCAACCACCATGTCGTCGATGGCGCCACGCGCATCAAGGTCGGCATCGGCGGCGGGAGCGAGGAGTACGCGGCGAAAGTGGTCGGCGCCGACCCGATCTCGGACATCGCCGTGATCAAGATCGAGGGGGCGAAGCCCTTCCCCTACGTCAAGGTGGGCAACTCGAAGAGCATGAAGGTCGGCGACTGGGTGATGGCCATCGGCAGCCCCTTCGGCCTGGAGCAGACGGTGACGGTGGGCATCATCTCCGCCACCGGGCGCACCTTCGCCGAAGGCGACGGCCCCTCCGCCGGGACCAGCTTCAACGACTACCTCCAGACCGACGCCGCCATCAACCAGGGCAACAGCGGCGGCCCGCTGGTCAACATGAGCGGCGAGGTGGTCGGCATCAACAGCTTCATAACCAGCCGCAGCGGCGGCAGCGCGGGCATCGGCTTCGCCGTCCCGGCGCACATCTTCGTCAACGTCTACAACCAGATCTTGGAGACGGGCAAGGTCTCCCGCGGCTGGATCGGCGTCAGCATGAACAACTTCCCCTTCACCCCGGAGATGGCCGAGTTCTTCGGCGTCAAGCAGGGGTCGGGCGTGCTGGTCACGCAACTCGTGGACGAGGCGGGGAAGCCTTCGGACACCGCCGGGCCTGCGGCGAAGGCGGGCATCAAGGCGGAGGACGTCATCGTCGATTTCGACGGCGCCAAGATCACCGACGTGCAAGGGTTCCGCATGGCGGTGGCAAACGCAGTCCCTGGGCGGACGGTCAAGGTCAAGGTCGTGCGGCACGGGGTGGAGAAGGCCTTCGACGTGGTGCTGGCCGAGCGCACCATCGAGAACCAGGAGCAGGGGAAGAAGAAGGAGAGCTACAGCTTCGAGGAGGACCCTGCGCCCAAGCCCAAGGCCGAGATCGGTCTGGAGTTCGACAACGTCCCCGGGCGGGTGGCTCGCGCGCTGGACATCCCCGGCGGCGCGAAGGTCACCTCGGTCAAACCCGGAAGCCTGGCTGACGACGCCGGACTGTCGGGCGCCAACCCGCGCGCCGACGGCGGCGACATCATCATCGCGGTCAACGGCAAGCCGGTGACCAACCGGGACGACCTCCTGACCCTCGTCAAAGGGGTCAAGGGCGGCGCACCGATCGTGATCAAGTTCTTGCGCTATGCGTGGGATCGGGGCGAGAACCAGTACGTCAGCTCGCCCTACTACACCAGCATCGTGAAGCCGTAGGCGTGACGTCCCACGGCGGGGCGGCGGGGCGCGTCCATTAGGCGCGCCCCGCCGCGAAGACGGCCCGCCGTTTGGCGCGGGGCGGACTGGAACGGGCGCCCGTCAGTCTATAGGGAAGTCGGCGGAGACGATGCTCGCGCGGCAGCCCACCGCGCCCGCCGGCACCCCTGTGACCGCGACATCCTCGATGCGCAGCGATTCCCCCGGCGGCAACGCCCCCTCGACCGCCTGTATCCTGTCCTCCAAGACCTCGCCCGACTTTCCCACGTATTCCAACCGCAGGCGCAGGCCGCCGTAGGCGACACCGCCGCCGTTGCGGACGGTCAGGGCGTGACGCGCCGTCAAGGTCGCCTCCCCGCCGTCGCCGCCGTCGGGGGGCGCGGGGGTCGGCGCGAAGGAGACTTCCGCCGCGACCAGCGCCACGTCGCGGGGCGCGAGCACCCGCGTCGGCGAAGACGGCGCCTCCCGCACCTGCCCCGCCTTCAGGTTCTGCGCCGCCTGCTCCTTCTCCGCCTTGCGCCCGCGCAACAACAGGACGACCACGACGGTGAGAAGCACTATCGTCAACCCGAAAAAGATCTGTCGGCGAATCATCCGCCCCCCTTGGATTAATTGGATCGATCTGGCGTCAATCGTCCAGCACGTATTCGAACAGCAGGCATGAGACGACGCCGAACACCAGCGTGAAGGCCGCCATCACGCTCAACGGCAACTTCAGCCCGCCGTAGTCCCCGCCGTCGAGGATGATGCCGGTGGCCTCCACCGCGTTGACCAGGACGGGCAGGATCACCGGGAAGAGCAGCAGCGGCAGGAGCACCTCGCGGAGCTTCGTGTTCACCGCGACCGCAGCCAGGAGCGTCCCCACCGCCATGAACCCCAGCGTGCCGACCAGGAAGGTCAGCGCCAGCCACGGGATCTCCCGCCAGACCGTCACGTTGAAAAATATCATGCCGAAGGCGGAGATCACGGCCTCCGCGGCCAGCATGAAGACGGAGCCCGCCAGCATCTTCCCCAGGTAGAGCACCCCCCGGTCGGCGGGGGTCATCAGCAACCCTTGCAGGCAACTGTTCTCCTTCTCGGCGGCGAACATGCGGTTGAGCCCCAATGCGCCCGCGAAGGAGAACGCCGCCCAGAGGACGCCGGGCAGCGCCGGGCGCAGGGAGCCTTCCAGCGAGCGGAACGCGAAGTTGAGGACCAGGAGCGTCACCACGCCGAAAAAGAGCATGGAGTTGACGGCGCTCTTGGTGCGCAACTCGACCAGCAGGTCTTTGCGGAATATAGCCCATATCTTTGCGGCGTTACGCATGGCCGCCTTCCATGATTTTGCGGAACCGCTCCTCGAAACCGGCGGGCGTCAGCGAAGCCTTCGGCGCATCCAGCGCGGCGACCCCTTTCTCGATGACCACCAGCCGGTCTGCGAGCGCGTAGCCCAAGTCGAGGTCGTGCAGCGCCACCAGGCAGGTCTTGCCCGCGCCCCGCGCCCGTCGGATATAATTTCCTAAAACGTCGAAGCCCAGCCGGTCCAGGCCCGTGAACGGCTCGTCCAGCAACAGGAGCTCCGGGTCGTGCAGGAACGCCCGCGCGATGGCCAGGCGCTGCTGCATCCCGCGCGAGAAGTTGCGCACCGGCTCGCGCTCCCGCCCCGCCAATCCCACCGCCTCCATGCGGCGCGCCAAGGACTCCTCGTCCGCTGGCGCGTCCATCAGCCCGGCGAAGAAACGGAGGTTCTCCAGCGCCGTCAGGTCGGGATAGAGCGAGGTGTTGTGCGACAGGTAGCCGATGCGGCCGCGGCTGCCGCGCGGGGACGCCGCCCCCTTGCCGGAGGCGCTTCCAGGGAATTTGATTTGGAAACTGCCGGAGGAAGGGCGGGACAGCCCCGCCAAGATGCGCAGGAGGGTGGTCTTGCCCGCGCCGTTCCTGCCGAAGAGCGCGACGCACTCCCCCGCGCCGATGTCCAGGTCGAGGGCGCGCAACGCCGTGAAGCGTCCGTAATATTTCGCCAGCCCCCGAACCTTGATCATGGCTTCCCGTCCGGGGGGCGGACGCAGGCGCGCCAAAGCGGGATGACAAGCGCCAGCAACAGCAGCGAGCCGATGGGCAGGGCGTTCCTGCCGACGAACCCGTCCATCGCCTTGACCGTCGCGCCTCCCGCGTTGCCGTCGCCGTGCGCGCCCATCCCGCCGCCCGCCGACTCCGCCACCGGCGTGCCGCCGGACAATGTCCAGGAGACCTCCTCGCCCGCCTTGACCGCCGGGCCGGAGTAGATGGCGAAGTCCTCCTCCGCGTTGACCTCCGTCCGCTCGATGCCGCCGCCCTCGATAGCCATGTCGGCGGGGAGCACGCCGATGGTCAGCTTCGCCGCGTCCATGAAGAACTTCTTGGCGTAGACGTAGCGCTTGTCCGCGTAAGGGAGCGTCTGGCGCGCCTCGAAGGTCGTCAGGCCGGGGCGCAGCGGATAGAGGCTGTAGTAGCTCTCGCCGTCGGCGCTCTCCAACGCCGATTGCGTCAGAGGCATCTCCGAGCCCGATGCCGCCGCCTGGATCTTCGGCGGTTCGAGGATCCCCGCCGCCTTGGAGATGCGGAAGCTCCCCTCGGGGTTGACATAGACGCGGGGGGGATCGGTCTGGTTGACGATCTCCCAGGTCTCGACCGCGTGCAGGTGGTCGCCGCCCAACTGGAACGCCAAGGTCGCCGACCGCGCCTGGATGCCCTGCATGGAGGTGGTCGGCTCGTAGACCTCGATTTGCGCCGTGGCCTTCCCCGCCGCATCGAACCGCAGCATCCCGTGGTAGTTCACCCCTTTATAGATGGCGCGCAGCAACAGGGGCATGCCCGTCGCGGGCAGACCGTCGATGCGGAACCGCCCCTGGGCGTCGGCGTCGGCGGTCTTGATGATGTCCATGCCGACGGAGAGGTCGATGACTTCGACCTCGGCGCCGGCGGCGGCGATGCCCGGGTCGGTCCGGTTGACGATTCGCCCTTCGACGACGTTCCCGCCTTGCGCCCGCGCGGGGACGGGTGCCAGGGACGGGAGCAGGAGGAGCGGCAGCCAGGCGAGTTTTCGGAAAGCGGACGACGTTTTCATAAGGGTCAGAGTATACCGCATCGGACGGGGGGCTGCCATCATGGGAACCTCTAAAAACCCCGGGCTAAAAACCCCGGACGCTGCGTTGCGCCTTGCCTGCGAGGTTTTAGAGGTTCCATCATGTCGCATGGGCGGCGGCGGGGAGCCGCCGCCGGAGGCGAACCGGCGCGCCGGGCGTACTTGGACGCCCATGCGATTTTTAGGGGTGACACGGCGGGGTTTAGGGGACATAATCCATAGTTCGCCGGTGTGGGAACTTAGCAACTTCTATAATTGACGAGGAGATAGATATATGGCATCCGAAGAAAAGGATCTGGTCAAAATCGAATACGATAACGGCGTGGCGTGGGTCAGCTTCAACCGCCCGGAAAAGCGCAACGCGATGTCGCCGCGCCTTGCCGGCCGCATGTTGGAGGTCCTGGACGAGGTCGAGCTCCGCGACGACATCGGCGTCATGGTGCTGACGGGCGAGGGGACTGCGTTCTCCGCCGGCATGGACATCAAGGAATACTTCCGCGACATGAAGGGCAAGCCGCACATCGAGGAGATCCGCGCCCGTCGCCGCAACTGGGAATGGCAGTGGCGCCGTCTCCGCTACTTCGAGAAGGCGACCATCGCCATGGTCAACGGCTGGTGCTGTGGCGGCGCGTTCCTGCCGCTGGCGTCCTGCGACCTGGCCGTCGCCGCCGACGAGGCGAAGTTCGTGCTGTCCGAGGTCAACTGGGGCATCCTGCCCGCCGGCAACGTCACCAAGTCCGTGGCGACCTACATGCCTCCGCGCGTCGGCATCTACTACGCGATGTCCGGCATGCCGTTCGACGGCAAGCAGGCCGAGAAGTACGGCATGGTGAACGAGTCCGTGCCCCTGGCCGACCTGAGGAAGCGCACCCGCGAACTGGCCGACATGCTCTTGGAGAAGAGCCCGGCGGTCTTGAAGGCTTGCAAGGAGGTCTTCAAGCGCACCATCGACCACAACCTCGGCTGGGACATCTCCGAGGAATACCTCATCGCCAAGCAGGAGCAGCTCTGGCTGCTGGCCGGCAACGAGCGCGAGGAAGGCTTCAAGCAGTTCCTGGACGACAAGACCTACAAGCCGGGCATGGGCATGTACAAGAGGGAAAAAAAGTAGGAACGCGCGCCGCGCCGCGTCCCGGCTCGCGCAGACGCCGTTTGACGGCGTGTGCGGGCCACGGGCGCAGACGTCGCGACGCGGTCGCTTGATAAACGCGGGGGCGCGGTTTCCGCCACGCCCCCGCGTTTTTTTATCGGCGCGCGCCGCTTCGTTCCTACCTCGATGTATCTTTGATAATCAAAATCTACAAAGATGTATGGGCAGTGCGCGCCCGCCGCCCGTTGCGCGCCGCGCCGCCCGTCGCGACCCCTGGCGCGCTGCGCGGCGGCTCGCCGCCGCTTGGTGCAAGTTTCCGGCAATCCGGTGGGAACAGGTTCCCGCACGGACGTTCGGATGGACGAAAGCGGCGGCGATCTGTCGAACTCCACGGCGGGACTCCCCCCCAGTCCCCCGCCGTGCGCGGACATGGGGATTACAAAAAAGATGAATAAAATTATGAAAATACAATATTGTGGAAAACGAGCCGTTCCGGGGCGTGTGTGGGAACGGTGCAAATAATTGTCATCTAAAGAGATGTCCGTATAATGAAAGAGACCGCCCCGGCTGGTATGGGGATTGCACTATATTGTGGTCGGCGCGGCTCCACAGCCGGTCGCCATGTTTTATCGGATCAGTCGGATCAGGAGACTGGTCGGGTCGGCCCGGATGGTTCCGAGGGTGGCGCAAGGTGGCGCGTAGGGTTCCCGCAAAACATCCGGGGCTAAGGAAAGGAAGGATCTCATGAAGGTAATCAGCGCGATTGTTCGGCCGCATCGGCTCGAAAATGTGAAGACCGCCCTGTCGGACGTCGGGGTGGTCGGGCTAACCATCACCGAAGTGCGCGGCGCCGGACGGCAAAAGGGGCAGATCGAACGCTACCGGGGCTCGGAGTACAGCTTCGACCTCATCCCCAAGATCAAGGTCGAGGTGGCGGTGCCCGACAGCCAATACGAAGACGCCTTGAAGGCGATCATCGACGCCGCCCACACGGGCGAGATCGGCGACGGCAAGATTTTCGTGTATACTCTTGCGGACGCGGTCAGGATACGGACCGGCGAGTCGGGCGAGGACTCCCTCGTGTAGTTCGCGCCAGGCTTGCATATGGCAGGGTGGCGCCTCTCGGAAAGCCTGCAGGGAGCCTCTAAAAAGCTCGCAGACAAGGCGCAACGCAGCGTCCGGGGTTTTCGAGGCTCCCTGTGGGCGGTGCCCGGGATGTTGCGGGTGCCCATCCTGTGTTTCTCACTTCCCAGGGGTGGGGCGGGTTCTGTCCGCGCCCACCCCGGTTGATTTTGGCGACGGGTCGCCGCGCCTGGGCGTCTCCGTCTGCCGCAAGGTGGTTTTGTGCACGAGAGCGCATCCTTCCCGTTGTGGAGTGTCATCCCCTTCGTCGCCATGTTGCTGTCCATCGCGGTTCTGCCGCTCGTCCTGCCCAAGCTCTGGCACAGCAACCGTAACAAGCTCGCCCTGAGCGTCGTGATCTCGGTGCCGGTGCTCGCCATCTTGGCGCTCCACTCCCAGATGACGCTGCTGGGGCATTCCATGATGGAGTATTTCTCGTTCATCGTGCTGCTGGGCGCGCTGTTCGTGATCTCGGGGGGCGTCCACATCCGCGGGGCGTGGGCGGGCACGCCCTTGGTCAACACCACCTACTTGGCGGTCGGCGCGGTGCTGGCGAACCTCATCGGCACCACGGGCGCGTCGATGCTGCTCATCCGCCCCTATCTGCGGGCGAACAGGAAGAGGTCGCGGCGCACGCACCTGATCGTGTTCTTCATCTTCATCGTCAGCAACATCGGCGGCCTTCTGACGCCGCTCGGCGACCCGCCGCTGTTTCTGGGCTTCCTGCGCGGCGTCCCCTTCTTCTGGACTTTGCATCTGCTTCCGCAATGGGCGGTCGCCGTCGGCATCCTGCTGGTCGTGTTCAACCTCGTCGACCAGAAGATTTTCGAGAAGGAGGATGTGGAGACGCCCGGGGCGCTGATCGAGGACGTGCAGCCCAAGCGCAAGCTGCAGATCGACGGCAAGATGAACTTCCTTTGCCTGGTCGGCGTGATGGTGGCGGCGCCCCTGTCGGCGCATTTCGGCTGGCCGCACGGCGTCCAGGAATCGATCATGATCCTGATGGGCGTCATCAGCTACTTCGGCACGCGCAAGGAAGTCCACAAGGCCAACCACTTCGACTTCGAGCCTATAGCGGAGGTGGCGGCGCTCTTCCTGGGGATCTTCGTCACGATGATCCCCGCGCTGGAAATCTTGAGCCAGCAGTCGGCGCACTGGAAGCTGGATCACGCCTGGCAGTTCTTCTGGATGACGGGCGTGCTGTCGAGCTTCCTGGACAACGCGCCGACCTACCTCACCTTCACGGCGTTGGCGAGCGGCCATTTCGGCGGCAACGCGCAGGACTTGAGCCTGTTGCTCGGCAACCCCTTGAGCGAGCAGATGCTTCGCGCCATCTCCTGCGGCGCGGTCTTCATGGGGGCGAACACCTACATCGGCAACGGCCCCAACCTGATGGTGAAGAGCATCGCCGACCAGTCGGGCATCAAGATGCCGACCTTCGGAGGCTACCTGGTCTACTCGGGTGCCGTGCTGGTTCCGCTGTTTCTGGTGATCACGCTGATATTCTTCCGCTGACGGCTGGCGCGGGGGGCTCCCGCCACCCCGTTGGAAGTCCGCTAACGCAAGCGCCGCACACCCTTTGCCGGATTTCCGTCCGCGTTTTCCCCGCATCCTGCGCGCCTCTGCGCGCCTCCATAAAATATTGTTGACATCCCCTGTGGTTTTGTGGTTTTAGTAGTCGCATCAAATAGGATGTTTTAGGGTTGGGCGGGCTGTCGGTTTGACGATCCGGGTGCCGGGTCGCGAAGCGGGAGAGAGCGGATAAATGTCATCGTGTCGGGGTAGGGCGGAGGATGGCGGAGGTTTTGCGAACGCAGGGAGTGCCGTGTGCGCGGAACGAGGCGTCTGGCGCAAGTCTGGGGGGGGGGGGGGGGGGG
>JAISUT010000052.1 GCA_031271905.1 Acidobacteriota bacterium | reverse complement strand
GGGGGGGGGGGGGGTGTGTTACCTCCCCCGCCCCCCGACGTTCCCGCGTCCCTAAAACCACGCCACCCACGTCAACCACGACGGATCGCCAGCACCCGCTGGCACCGGCCATTCAACGGCACCCGGTCTCACCCACCCGCATATCCCCCCGTTAAATCAGGCTCCTCCACTACTCATGCGCCCGCGACAACCGCAGGTTTGTTGGAGCAATTCCCGTCCGGCCATCCGTCCGCCGCACCCCCTCTGACCGGGAGGACACACGTCCCCCCACATATTCGATATTTGTTTTCTACACCGCTTTTCCCGTATCTTTATTGACCAGGAGCGCATACGGGATTTCCATTTCTCCGACGCTTTCCCGTCCCATGTCTCGTTTTTTCTTTGATCCATAAGCGTTTCCAACTTTTCAAATTCCCCCTCCCCATTCATACGGCACCCTTAGTTTCAGGTATCCGCTGATATAGTCTTTCCTACCTTGTTGCAAAGTCAGGATATCTGGTTTTTTGAAGGAGGAAATCACCTATATTTATATAATTTCCTATTTGCTAGATGATATTCGATTTCATTATTTTACTAGTTTATAACTATTTTATTTACATATATTTAAATCGTCAAATCTCATAAATCCTTTAGAATTTAGCCTAAAAATCGATAGAAAAATTTTTCATTTTTTCATTGCATCTCTCAAATTTCCTGTGTTATGTTATGCGGCGTTGTTTCAAGGAACAACGCCTAAGGAAAAAATTTGGTTGGCGGCCCCTTCTGAGGAGCAACCGTCCCCCCTGGGATCTGTTGCTTTTCATGAAGGGTTTTCTAGTTTTCCACAGCATTTTCACAGCCTGTGGAAGATTATTTGGTCGGGGTGTGTCTTGTGGGAGCCTCTAAAAAGCTCACAGACAAGGCGTCGCCGCAGATCGAAAAGCGGAGTTTACCGAGGTAACCGAGGTAAATGAGCATTTTCGATCAAGGCGCAACGCAGCGTCCGGGGTTTTTAGAGGTTCCCTTAATCTAGCCCTTTCTCGGCGGAGGCGGGTCTGTACGCCATGGACGTTTGGAATCAGGTTCTCTCCTCTGTCAAAGAGAAAATCAGCAAACAGAGCTTTGACACGTGGTTTCGCCCCATCGTCTGCCAAGGGATCGAAAACGGCTCTTTGCACCTGCTGGTTCCATCGGAAGGCATCAAAAAATGCCTGCTTGAGGACTATTTGCCCTTATTGGTCAAGACGGCCTCCGAGGTTGCGCACAAATCGGTCAAACTCGCCGTCTCTGTGAAGTCCGCCGCGAAAGAACCGAAGTGCGGGGAAACGTCCACCGATGGAGGGGATTCTTCCCCCTATCACCCTGCGGCCGACGACCGTGAACCTTTTTCATCCTCCCTGAACCAGAGATACACCTTTGACACCTTCGTCGAAGGAAAAAGCAACAACGTCGCGCGCGCGGCGGCTCGGGCGGCTGCAGAAAAACCTGCTAAGATATACAACCCCCTCTATCTATATGGCGGCTCCGGGCTCGGCAAAACCCATCTAATGCACGCCATAGGCAACCTGGTCCTCAGCAAGAACCCGAACGCCCGCGTCAGCTATATCACCGCCGAGCAGTTCATGAACGAGTTCACCGCCGGAATCAGATGGAAGGACAAGGGGCAGATGGATAATTTCCGCCAGAAGTTCCGCACCTTGGACGTGCTCCTGATCGACGATATACAGTTCTTGGCGGGAAAAGACGGAACGCAGCAAGAGTTTTTCAACACCTTCAATTCGTTGCACGACGCCCAAAAGCAGATCGTGGTCGCCAGCGATTGCGCCCCGAAACAGTTAGAGAGGTTGGAGGAACGGCTCCACTCCCGCTTGGAATGGGGTCTCACCATCGACATCCAGCCACCGGACTTTGAAACCAAGTTGGCTATCTTGAAAAGCAAGGCTCAAGCCGACCTGCCCGACCTAGACAACAAGGTGGCGATGTTCATCGCCGATGGCATCCGTTCCAACATACGCGAACTGGAAGGCGCACTCACCCGGCTCATCGCCTGCGCCTCGTTACATGGCGTCAAATCCAACGACATCGACATCGAGTACGCCCGCAAGGTCTTGAAGGGGATCGTTGTGGACTCCAACGCCTTCATCACGTCGGAATCCATCATGCGCGCCGTGGCGAACCATTTCTCGATGAAGCCCGCCCAGCTCAAAGCCAAGAGCAACGCAAAACCCATCGTCGTGCCTCGTCAAATCGCCATGATCCTCTGCAGGGATTTGATACACATCTCCCTGCCGCAGATCGGCAAAGAGTTCGGCGGCAAGCACCACACGACCGTACTTCACGCCATCAGGAAGATGGAACAAGCCCGCAAGGACGACCCGGCGCTGGATGCCACGATCACCGCGATCAGCAACTCCGTCAAGCAAGCCGTTTAGACCCAAACGACATAGAAATGTGGGAACTTCTAAAAACCCCGGATACTGCGTTGCGCCTTGTCTGCGGGGTTTTTAAAGGTTCCCCTATGGTTTTAACAGGAGTCGTGGTGCGACCACCAGTTTTTCCACAAAATATCAACAGGATAAGGTATTGGTATTTATGGTGTTATTAGTTTTTCAACAGATAGCCGCTTGTGAAAAAAATGTGGACGGGGTGTGGATTTTTTTCAAATTTTCTTTTTTCCACAGCGGTCAGGGGATTTGCACAGGATATCCAAACAGGCGTTCACAAGGGCGCTCACATCCTATCTGACGGACGTGCGGGAGATTCGGTTTTTTCCACAGTGTTTGCCAGTTCCTATACCTGCTTCTTTTTATTTCTTAAAAACAAAAAAGAGACGCAGAAGCGAGGGGGTGCGTGTTTGCGCACACGTGCGCACACACGTTGGAGCGGGTCTGGGGAGTGAAGCAAATAGGGCGTCCACGACAGTTTTTTTACAATTCCACAGATGGAGGCGGTATAATCCCGTTTTGCGTTTGACCACATACAACGAAGGACAAAAGGAGCGCCATTCATGAAATTTACAGTGACGCGGAACTCGCTATTGAATGAACTCAACTTGGTTCAAGGGGTGATCGAGAAGAAGAACACCGTCCCCATCCTCGCGAACATCCTCATGGAGGTCTCCGGGGATCGTCTGGACATAACCGCGACCGACATCGACGTGACCATCCGTTGCGGTTGTCCCGTAGCAGTGGCCGAGGAGGGAACGACGACGATCGCCGCACGGCGTTTCTTCGATTTCGTCCGGCTGCTCGACGACGATGCCGAGATCGAATTGACGCTCTTGGACAACAACTGGGTGGAGTTGCGCTCCGGCAAGTCCCGCACGAAATTCGTGGCTATTCCCAAGGACGACTTCCCCGTGATCCCGGACGCCGCCCCGACCACCGCCGTCCTTCCCGGCAACCTGCTTCAATCAATGATCCAGCGCACGATGTTCGCCATCACCCAGGAAGAGTCACGCTACTCCCTGAACGGGTCGTTGCTGGTGCTCCAACCCGGTGCCGTCCACATGGTGGCGACCGACGGGCACCGGCTCGCCTTGGTGAGCAAGGAGATGCAGGTCGCCGGGATCACCGACAAAGAGGTGAGGGCGTTGATTCCGCGCAAGGCGCTCGTGGAGCTGGTGAAGATGGTGGGCGATGATGACGTCATGGTCGAGTTCGGCACGGACGAGAACCACCTGTTCTTCTCCACGGGAAGCAAGCGGATGGTGGCTCGGGTGATGGCGGGGCAGTTCCCGAATTACGAGATGGTGATTCCGAAGGAGAACGACAAGCTGGTCGTGGTCGGTACCAAGGCGTTCGGGGATGGCATCCGCCGGGCCGCCATCATGTCCGACGAGAAATTGAAGGCGATAAAACTCTCTTTCCAAACCGGGGAGTTGGAGCTCTCCTCCAACAGCGCCGACTCGGGCGAGGCGCGGGAGATCGTGCCTATAGAGTTCGAGGGCGAGAAGATCGAGATTGGTTTCAACTCCACTTATCTGCTCGATTTCGTCAGCGCCTGCGGCACGGAGTCCGTTTCCATCGCTATCAAGAACTCCGACACCCAGGGTTTGCTCCGACCTGTCGGGGAAGGGGTCGTGGATTACCGGTATGTGATCATGCCGATGAAGTTATAGGAAAGTTGCCCGCAAGGCGTCCGCGTTCGTCGATCCGCAGGTGGATGATTGCGCGGCTGCGGAGAGGGGTTTTGTGGCGGGGGGATGGAGCGGTGGAACCCGTTGACGGGTCTGCCTGCATTCCAAAAAACCCCGCCGACAAAGAGTCTCCGTCGATCAAGTCAAAAATCGTGTTCGCCGATTTCGCCGATTCGCCGAAGAGACTGAGGAGACCAGGGATTTTCGGGCGAGTCACCAGCGCAGCGTCCGGGGTTTTTAGAGGCGCCCTTGATAATCGTCCGTCTTCGCCTGTTCCAATACCGCAACCTGAAAGAGCCGGACATCGAGCTTGGCCCCGGCACCACCCTTTTCTCCGGACGCAACGGGCAAGGGAAGACCAACGTCTTAGAGGCCATATATTTCCTCGCTTATGGCAGGAGTTTCCGCACATCGACCCCAAAGGATTGCATTCGGCACGGGGGGGATTGTTGCCGCATCGAGGGGTTCGTCGAACGGGGGGACCTTTGCCGCGAGCTTGCCGTCACTATCGACGGCAAGGAAAAGAAGCTGATGTTGATGGGTAAGTCCGTGCCGCTGGACGAGTTCGTCGGCAACCTGCACCTGCTCGCCTTCACCCATGAGCATCTCGGCGTAGTCCGTGGCAGTCCCGCCGACCGCCGCGCCTTCCTTGACCGCGCCATGGTATCCCTCTACCCCGGGCATGTCGGCAACCTCGCCACCTACGGTCGGGCGTTGAGGCAGCGAAACAACGTCTTGGGCGCGATTAGGGACGGCAAGATGGCTTTTGACGGGGCGTTGCTCGACAGTTGGGACGAGGCGGTCGTCCGGCCGGGGGCGCGCATCCTGTCTAGCCGCTTGAAGTACGTGGAGAAGATGAAGCAGTATTTGCCCCATGGGTTGTTCGGCGCGCAGGAGGCTAAAGAGGAGTTGAGGATGCATTATCTCGCCACGGTGGAGGGGGACTCCGCCGACGTCCCCGACCTTGAGGAGAGACTGAGGAAGAAACTGTGGGACGCGCGCGGGAAGGACAGGGCTGCCGGATACACCTCCATCGGCCCGCACCGGGATGAGTTGAAACTCTATGTGAATGGGAAGTCGTTGGTCGATTTCGGCTCCGCCGGACAGCAGCGATCAGCTCTCCTGTCCCTCTATTTCTCCCAAATGGAGATACACTTCAACGCCCACGGCTTCTACCCGGTGTTCCTCGTCGATGACGCGGAGGCGGAGTTGGACGGAGAAAGGCTGCGGACGTTCCTGCAATACCTCTCCTGCCGCACCCAGACGATACTGACATCCGCCAAGGACTTCCTCATAGACTCCATGCCGGAAGGCACCGTCCGTTATGAGGTGGGGAACGGCGAAGTCTTCCCAGGGCGCGTTTGAAAAATCGCGGTCGGGGCGCAACACAACGCATCATCCGGGTTTTTTTCCTCCTCCCTCTGGTATGATAGTCGGGACACGTCACACAGGATGCCGGGGGGTTGCCAATGTCCGACTGGAGGGATGTCAGGGTTCTTTACCTCCATGAGTTGCGCTCCGCCTTGCGGGAACGCAACATCGTGGTCTACGGCATCCTCCTGCCGATCATTTTTTACCCCCTTCTGCTGTACATCGTCTACACGGGGGTCTCCCTCGCGATAGGTCGGGAGGCGAAAGACCGCTCCCGCATTTCCATTGGCGAACTTCCGGCCGGCCACGAGACGTTGAAAGACGAGATGGCGCGTGACAGGCGCATCGAAATCATCGCCGCGCGGAACGCCGCCGGCGATGTCGAAGAGGAGATACGGCAGGGCAGGCTCGACCTCCATGTCGAATTCCTCCCGGTCGAGAGGGGCGTCTCCCTCGCGAGGGATGTCGTCGCGTCGCGCGATTTCAAGGCGAAGCTCACCTATGACAAATCCCGCGACCGCAGTTCCACCGCCCGCGACCGTTTTACCGTGACACTTGACCGTTACCGGGAATTTTATCTGGAAGAAGAGGCGTCCAGGCGTGGGATCCCGCCGGCGCGATTTCAGATGCTCTGGACGGAGATGCGCAACGTCGCCACCAACGTCCAGATGGTACGCTATTTCCTCGGACTGCTGTTGCCGACGTTCCTTATATTGATGGTTTCCGTCGGCACCATGTATCCCGCCATCGACAGCACGGCGGGGGAGAGGGAGAAGGCGACGTGGGAGACCCTGATGACGACGGCGACGCCGCGCCGCAACATCATCGTCGCCAAATACCTGTATGTATCCACCATGGCAGTCTCCAGCGGCGTCCTAAACATCACGGCGATGCTGGTCTCCTTCAGGCAACTCATCGTCTCGCTGGCGGCGGGGGCGGAAAGCGGTTTCGATGTATCCATCCCCTTGGGCGCCGTCCCGGTAGTCTTGCTGTGCACGGTGTTGCTCGCCTTGTTCGTCGCGGCGGGTATGATGATCTTGGCGTCGTTTACGCGGACGTTCAAGGAGGGGCAGGCCATGGTGACGCCCTTTTACATGCTGACCATGGTGCCGGTGCTTTTCCTGCAATCTCCCGACTTGGCTTTCACCCCCGCGATGGCGTTGACGCCGATAGTGAACGTGGCGTTGGTGTTCCGCGAGGCTATCTCCGGCGTCTACCACTGGCGGTTGATAGGGTTGACGTTGCTCAGCGAGGTGGTCTGCGTCGCCCTGTGCATGAAGCTCGCCGCGGCGATCTTGCGCCAGGGGGATTTCATGTTGGGCGGCTACTCCGGGAATTTTTTTAAATTCGTGCGACATCGGCTGCTGGGCGGTGGGAGAAAGCCGTCGGGAAGGGAGGATGGGATATGAGCTGGCCGGTCGAGGTGAAGGAATTTGCAAAGACCTTCTATGACGAGGCCCGGGGCGAAGTCCATGCGGTGAAGGGCGTGGACTTCGAGTGCCGCGCAGGGGAGGTGTTCGGTCTCTTGGGGGCGAACGGCGCGGGCAAGACCACCACCCTGCGCATGCTCTCCACCGTGCTCCGCCCCACCGGGGGGAGTGCGCGTGTCTGTGGCCACGACGTCGTCGAGGAGGGCGAGGCGGTGCGCAGGAGCCTGGGCTTTTATTCGGCTTCGACGGCTCTCTATCCCCGCCTGACCGCCAGGGAGACGGTCGAGTTCTTCGCGCGGATAAACCAATACCCCTCCGAAAGGGTGCATGAGCGGGTGGAGTACCTCATCGACCGGCTGGGCATCCGCCCCTATGCCGACGCCCGCGTGGACAAGCTCTCCTCGGGGATGAAGCAGAAGGTCTCCATAGCCAGGACGGTGGCGCACGATCCGCCGCTGTTGATCTTCGACGAACCGACGGTGGGCTTGGACGTGCTGAACGCCTTGGAGCTGCAAGAGGTGATCCGCGAGTTCCGAGCCCAGGGCAAGACCGTCATATTCTCTACCCACATCATGAGCGAGGCGGAGAAGCTTTGCGACCGCATCGCCATCCTGCACGACGGGCGCATCCATGCCAGCGGCACCTTGGAAGAACTGCGGGCGTACAGCGGTGCCCATTACCTCGAGGACATCTTCGTCCATTACGTGACTGCCGCCCAGGATGGCGAAGGGGGCGAATGAACTGGCGGATCATACGGTATCTGACGGGTCATGAGTTGCGGATGCTGGTGCGCGACCGCCGCAGCATGATGCTGTCCGTGGTCTTGCCGCTCGTCCTCATCCCGCTGATGTTCTATGTCATGAAGTTCATCAACGAGGGGCAGCGGCAGAGAGTGGTCGATACGGTCTTCAGGTACGCCGTCACCGGCTCGGAAGCCGGAAGCGTCCGGGCTCTCATAGCAGAGGCGCGAAAGGTTCGACCGGCGGGAGGCGGGTCGGGGACGGGGGAGGTCAAGCTGGAGGAAGTCGATCTCGGCGATCCGGCGGCGAGCTTGCAACGGCAGGAAATCCATTTCTACATCGAGGCTCTCAGCGGCGCGCAGGCCGACGCCTTGGAGCGGGAGCGGAAGGCGGAGGCGGAAAAGAAGCTACGGGCGGGGCGCAAGCCCGCCGCCACAGGCGACGGCGCGCAGGGCGAAAAGCCTGCGATCCCCGTGCCTGTGCGATTGGCTGGCGTCCCCTTGGTCCAGATCTACTATCACGGCGACCGCAACCTCTCCCAGGTGGGGGCAGACCACATGCGAGACCTGCTGTGGCGGGGGGTCCTCGGGCGGAAGAACGCATTGCTGGAGGAGCACGGCTTCCCTTACGACCCCGCCTCGGCGATCTCCGTGGAAGATCGCAACCTCGCCTCGCCCGCGCAGACCACAGGCGCCCTCATCGGCAAGCTGCTGACCCCCCTGCTGGTGATGTTGATTTTCACCGGCGGCTCCATCGCCGCCATAGACAGCGTCGCGGGGGAGAAGGAGCGCGGGTCGCTGGAGACGTTGCTGACCACGGCGGTGAAAAGGACGGATGTGGCGGCGGCGAAGCAGCTTGCCATCTTGGCGATGGCGTTGACGATCACCGTCGTGCAAGTCTCGGAGATCGTCGTCTTGGTGACTTTCAAGGTCTTCCCCCTCCCGGAGGGCATGGGCATCGACGTGACGCCGGTGACGGCGGCGACCATGCTGTCGCTTTTCATCCCGCTGGCGGCGTTCCTCTCGGCGGTGTTGCTTCTGGTCTCCGCCCGCGCGAAGTCCTACAAGGAGGCGAACCTCTACTTCCTCCCGGCGTTGGTGGCGTGTCTGGCACCCGCCTTCGTCGCGCTGTTGCAAGGGGTGCGTCTGCGCTCGGCGGCCGCCCTCGTCCCCGTGGCAAATGTCAGCGTCGCAGTCCGGGACGTCATGGTGGGGAAGTTCGACTGGCCCCTGCTCGCCGTGGTGTTCCTCACCATGGCTGCGGTGGCGGCGTGGACGGCGCGCGTGTCGGCGAGGCAGCTCTCCGATGAACGCCTGGTCATGGCGGGGGGGCTGGACGCGGCGGATCTCTCCGGCGGCGCCGCGTTGTTCCCCAAGCGCGTCTTGCGCTGGTACCTGCTCCTGTGGGTGGTCTTTTTCGTCGGTGTGGTCAACGTGCCGCAGTTGTCCTCCTTCCGGGCGCAACTGGTCTTCGTCCAACTGGGGGTCTTCCTCGGCGGCTCGTTGCTGATGATGCGCCGGTATCGTTTGGATGTCCGTGAGGCATGGGCGTTGCGCCTGCCGAAGGCGTCGGTTTGGCCGGCGACGCTGTTGATGATCCCCGCCGCCCACGTCGTGGCGACGGGCGTGTTCCGCTTGGCGAGCCTGGTCTTCCCCGTGCCGACGCAGCTTTTGGAGCAGTTCTCCGGCGAACTCGTGCCGCAGGGGGTGCCTTTTTGGCAGATGCTGGTCTTCATCGCGGTGTTGCCGGGGGTCTGCGAGGAGCTCGCCTTCCGGGGGACGTTGCTTTACGGGTTGCGCCGGAGGTTCCATCCCGCGCTGGTGGCGGTGGTCGCCGGCGTCATCTTCGGATTGTTCCATGTCGATTATTTCCGGATCGCCCAGACCTCGTTCCTAGGGGTCGTCCTCGCGGGGATCGCCCTGTTGACCGGCTCGATCTTCCCCGGCATGCTGCTTCACATAGGCAACAACGCCTTGGCGCACCTGATGGATGTGAAGGGTTGGGAGTTCGACCAGGGCGACTGGCGGGTCTATGCGGCGGGGACGGCGGTCTTCGCGCTCTGCCTGCTGGCCATCTACCGAAACCGCACCCCGTACCCCGGCCTGCGCGCCCGCCAGCGACCCGTCAAACCGTAGCCCTTGCGCGAGGCGGGTGCCAGCCATTATGATAGGCGGTCACACATCACCAATGGACGGAGACGGGCTATGCGGCATGTGATCGTAGGGACGGCGGGGCACATCGACCACGGCAAGAGCGCCTTGATACGGGCGATGACGGGGGTGGATCCCGACCGGCTGAAAGAAGAGCAGGCGCGCGGCATCACCATCGACTTGGGCTTCGCCCACCTCGACTTGGGCGACGTGCAGGTCGGCTTCGTGGACGTCCCCGGCCATGAGAAGTTCGTGAAGAACATGCTGGCGGGGGTCGGCGGCATCGACTTCGTGCTGCTCGTCGTCGCCGCCGACGAGTCGATCATGCCGCAGACGCGCGAGCACTTCGACATCTGCCGCCTCCTGGGGGTGGCGTCCGGCATCGTCGTCGTCACCAAGACCGACATGGTGGACGGGGAGATGCTGGAGCTGGTCGTGGACGAGGTGCGCGACACCGTCAAGGGTTCCTTCCTCGAAAACGCGGACGTCATCCCGGTCAGCTCCAAGACCGGCGACGGCATCGACCGCCTGAAAGCCGCCATCCACGACCTGTCTGCGAAGATGCGCCAGCGCCCCGCCAACCGGCTGTTGCGCCTCCCCATAGACCGCGCCTTCAGCATCCGGGGCTTCGGCACGGTGCTGACCGGCACGCTCACCTCGGGCGAGGTGCAGAAGGACCAAGAAGTGGAGCTCGTCCCCGGCGGCCTGACCGCCAAGGTGCGCGGCATCCAGGTGCACGGCGAGATGACCGGCCGCGCCACGTCCGGGCAGCGCACCGCCGTGAACCTCCAAGGGGTGGACCTTGCCGCCGTGGAGCGGGGGATGGTCCTCACCGTGCCGCGCACATTCAGGGCGACGCAGATACTGGACGTGCGCCTCTCGCTGCTCCCTGACGCCAAGCCGTTGCGCCACCTGGTCAAGGTGCGCTTCCACCAGGGGACGAAGGAGACGCTGGCGCGCGTGGCGCTCATCGGGCGCGACATCCTCGCGCCGGGCGAGACGGCATACGCGCAACTGCGCTTGGACGAGCCGGTCTTCTGCCTGCACGGCGACGCCTTCATCATCCGCCGCTTCTCGCCGACTGTCACCATCGGCGGCGGCGTCATCCTGCACCCCAACCCGTCCAAGCACAAGTCTACCGACCGGGAGGCGCTCGACGCCTTGCGGGAGCTCGACCAGGACGACCTCGCCAGGAAGATCCCGGTGCTGCTGGCCGTGGACGTCAAACGCGCCATAGACCTGAAGGAGCTGAACTCCCTGCTGGGGCTGCCGGTCGCCGAGCTGACGCGCATCTGCACGGAGCTTGCCAAGGCGGGGAAGCTGGTGCTGCTCCCGGCGGCCGCGCCCGTACTGATCTTGCCCGAGGTCGTGGCGGCGCTGGAGAAATCGACGCTGGCGCTGGTCACCGCCTTCCACAAGAAAAACCCGCTTTTGAAAGGGGTGTCCAAGGAGGAGCTGCGCAAGCGCTTCTACGACGGGCTGCCGCTGGAGGTTTTCCGGCATTGCCTGGACGGCCTCGCGGAAAAGCGCCGGATCATGTTCTTGGACGAGGCGGTCTCGCTCTACGGGCGGGATGCGTCGCTTTCCCCCGAGGAGGAGAAGACGCGCAAACTCATCGAGGAGGCGGTGCGCGAAAGCGGCTACCAGCCCCCCACGCTCGCGGAGTTGCAGGGGGCGCTCGCCGCCAAGCCGGAGGAGGTCAAGCGCATCTTCTTCTGGATGATCAAGGAGCGGCAATTGGTGAAAGTGGCGGAAGACTTGGTGTACCTGCGGACGACGCTGGATGACATCAAGGCGCAACTCAAGGTGCGCTTCCCGTCCGGCTCCAAGCTCGGCGTGCCCGACTTCAAGGAGCTGTTCGGCATCACGCGCAAGCACGCCATCCCGCTGCTGGAGTTCATGGACAGGGAGAAGTTCACCCGCCGCCTCGGTGCCGACCGCGTGGTTTTATGATGGAGGCGCGGCGGACGGGGCTTGCAAAAGGTTCCCCAAAAATCAACCTATAATCGAGACTTGGTGGCGATCTGCATCCGTCGCTTCCCGCGCGCATCCTCCGACAAGATGGCATCGTCGAAGGCGGGCGGGAAAGACCATGACCTGCAAAAAAACCGCCCCCCGCGAACTGCGCGGTTCACGGGGGGCGCGATGGATGCAGATCGCCTGCTTGGCGGCGGGGGCGGCAGCGACGCCTCCCCCGCCGTCGCGGGTCACTTCTTTTTCGCCGCCTGCGGCTTGCCGTCTTTGCGCAACTCCGCCGCCATGTGCTTGATGTCGGTCAGGTCGCGTTGCATGGCGCTGAAGCCGTACCACCAGGCGTAGTCCGGGCTGGCGTGGAACGTCCCTTGGAACGCCCGGTTCCGATGCTCCAAGAACATGTCGAACAGCTTGGTCTCGATCGGCGTCGATGCCGTGTGGAACGTCAACAAGTCCGGGAACGGGTAAGAGTATTCCTTGGGCTGGGCGATGAAGCCGTCCTTGTACAGTCCGGCGACGATGTTGATCGCCTCGGCCATCATGTGGTCGGCCTCTTTGATCATCTGGTCGCCCTTCTGCATCTCGCCTTTGATGAACGCCGGGGCGTGGCACTTCTGGCAGGTGGAGGACATCTTGTCGCGCTCCTTCTGCCAGTCTTCCTGCGTCAGCCGCGCGACCTGCGCGCCCTTGACGATGTCGAGCCGCCCGGTGGGGTTGCCCGCCGGATCCAGGACGCCCAGCGCCTGCAGGATGACCTTGCGGTCGTTGGCCCAGGAGAGGTCTTCCGGCATCGGCAGGCGCACCGCCAAGAAGCCCCACGCCGTCCGGACTTCATGGTTGCCCTCCTGCATGTGGCAGGTCTGGCAGGTCGGCGCCGCCGTGGTCTCCGGAAGGGTCTTGTTCTGCTTCAGCAGGGCGCGGACGCCGTGCTTGGCGGAGGAGTACATCTCCCACTGCGGATGGTCGAAGCCCATGTGACAGGTCTGGCAAGCCTGCGGCTGTTGCGCCTCCACCTTCGAGAAGGTGTGGCGCGTGTGACAGGCGTCGCAGGACGCCACGCCGAAGCCGGGGCTGTTCGCCTTGAGGCCCTTGATCTCGTCCTCGGTCTTGACCCCGATCTTGTGGCAACCGCCGCACCCCTTCATGCCGTCGCCGATGACCGACGGCTGCCAGTGCATGGCGGGCATCGCCTTCATCGCCGCCCAGGCGAAGGCGTGCTTCCCCTTCTTGTACTGTTGCACCTTTTCGTCATGGCAGGTGGCGCAGGTCTCGGGCGTGGGGATCTTCGCCTTGGCAACGGTCGCGGCGGAGTTGTGCTCCTCGCCGTGACAGACCGCGCAACCCATGCCCGCCTGGCCGTGCTTGCTCAACTGCCAGTCGGACACGATGTTGGGTGTGATACTCTTGTGACAATCCTCGCAAACCGCCGCATAGCCGGTTCCGGGGCTCAGGATGGCAACCGCCGCAGCGGCCGTCAGCATCAAGATCAAACTCGGCGTTTTCATAGCGTCGCCTTTCCTCGTCTTTCAAACTTGCTTTCGTCAAAACGGTTCCCACAGCGTTTCCGCTTCGCGGCATTATAAATGATTTGCTTTCTGTTGTCAGTCTCCTTGTTGTTCCGGTTGAAAAAATCTTGGGCGCCAACCCGCCGTTTGTCGCAGAGGTGTCGCGGGGCGGTTTATAAAAAGAGATTTGACGAGGATTGCCTGGCCGTCGCCCGCTACTTACCTTACCCTGATGCGCCGTCCTGCAACTCGTCCACCATGCGACCCGCGAGCCAACTGCCGGTCGCCGTCAGGCGCAAGCCCTCGCCATCCTCCCCCCAGTCGCGCGCCAGGAGGCCTGCGGCCGCCCAAGACCGGATAAGCCGTTCCAGGACCGCGTCCGCCGCGCCCCCGTCCGCGCCCCCGCCATTTGCGATGTCGGCGGGAAGCCTGCCCGCCATCAGGTTGGCGACGACCCGCCGTTTTCGCCCCTCACCGGGGGGGTGGCGGGCGAGCAGCGCGACGGGCAGGGCGTCCGTGCCGCCGTCCATGTACCGGGGGTAGTCCGCGCACCGGTATTCCCAGCCGCCGAACGCGCCCGCCGCCGATGCGCCCAGCCCCAGCAAGTCCTCGCCCCGCACGGCGTGGCGGTAGTAGCGGTTGTCGTCCGGCGGCAGAGCGTAGTGGGCGTAGTGGTTCTTGCGATAGCCCGCGCGCAAGAGCGCCGCCTCCGCCGCCTGTAGCATGACGCAGCTCCGCAGGGGGTCGGGGGCGCATTCGCCGAACACCCGCGCCATCCCCCGGTTCCGCGCCGAGAGGTTCAGCCGGTACAGGGAAAAGCCCTGGACGCCGGCATCGACCAGGCGCGAGAGGTCTTCCAGAAGCATCCCCGCCGTCTGCCCCGGCATGCCGTAGAGCAGATCGACGCTCGTCACCATCCCCGCCCGCATCGCCGCGCCCAGCCGCGCGACCACCTCCCCGCTCCCGCACACCCGCCCCAGCCTGCGCCGCAAGGCGTCGTGCAGGGTCTGCACGCCGACGTGCAGGCGGCGGAACCCCATCTCCGCCAGCCCCTCGACATGTATGGCGTCGGCGCGCGAGGCGGTCGTCTCGACCGCCCACTGGGTCTGGGCGTCCGCGCCCAGTCCTTCACCCAACATGGCGACGACCTTGGAGAGCCTGTCCAACCCGAGGGCGAGCGGGGTGCCGCCGCCGAAATGGACGGTGCTCACCGGCCTTTCGCCGATCCGCCCCCGCCCGCGCCAGATGTCGAGATCCCGCCCGAGGCGCGCGGCATAGGCGTCGAACCGCCCGCCGGCGTCGCGCCCCGCCGCGACGGAGTGGCAGTCGCAGAACACGCAGCGTGTGCTGCAAAACGGCAGGTGGACGTAGGCGGCGACCGCCCCGCCGCCTGCGGCGGCGGCCGCCGTCAAGGCTTCCGTGGGGTCGGCGTCCCGTCTCAGGCGGCGACCGTCCGCCCACGCGGGGTTCGGCATGTGCGCCTCCGCGAGTGGATACCGCGCCGCCGCCAGCAGCGTGGCGTCCACGACCGCCTCCCGCGCCGAGGGGTCGGGTATGGCGCGGGCCTCGGCTTCGACCTGCCGGCGCAACCGCGAGCCCCCGCCGCCCGTCTGCGGGGAAGGGCGCGCCTCCCGCGCCGCCGCCAGGATCCAATGCTCGGCGACGGCCTTCTGGAAGCGGCAACGCCAGCCCCCCGCCGCCATGTCGGGGGTAGGGCAGTGGTCAGGGCAGCTCCGGGCGCAGTGGAAAACGTTGACGCAGTCGCGGCAAGAGGCGGGGACGTCCTCCGCCTGCCGCCGCAACCGGGCGACGAGCGCCCGGTCGCACGCATATTCGCCGGTGGCGGCGTCGCGGTCTCCGACGGCGTCGTCGAAGGCGAAGCCCGCGTGGACACCGTGCAGGCAGTTGGCGGCGTCGCCTTCGGGCCGTAGGCGCAGGATGCCGCGCAACGTCTGGCAGTACGCCCCGTGCAACTCCGTCAGTCGCGGGCTTCCCAGAGTCACTTCGACGCCGCGCCCCCCGCCCGCCTCGCAGGCTCGGAGGCACGCCGCCGCCACCTCCTCCGGCGCCAGCCCGAAGCCCTCCGCGGACGCGGGGGCGAACGCCGGTTCCAAGCGGACGCTGCGGATGCCGAGGGTTTCGACGATGTAGTCGACGACCTCCCCCAGCCGGTGGACGTTGGCGGCGGTGACGGTCACGCGCGCGTCCACGGCCTGCGCCCCGGAGGCGAGCAGCGCCGCCGCCGCCTCCAGCCGGACTGAAGAGCGCCCGCCGTCCCGACGGGGGCGGCAGGCGTCCTGGATGTCGGGCGGCCCGTCGCAGGACAGCGTGACGTGGGAGAACGTCCTTTTCATCCATCCGGCTTGCGCCGCATCGACCTGGCCGTTGGTGGAGAGGTGCGCCGACCATTTGACGCGCGCCTCCCGCGCGGCGGCGCGCGTCGCCTCCACGCACCACCGCAAGTCGTCCCAGCGGCGGGCGGGCTCCCCCTCGCCTTGGATGTCCACTTGGAGGGGGACGCCCATACGGGCGCAGTTCGCCGCGACCCGGCGCGCCGCCGCCGCCACCGCCGCCCGGTCGAGGGCTCGCGGCGGTTGCGCCGCGCCGGGTCGCGCGTAGCAGTAGCCGCAGGACAGGTCGCATGCGTAAGGGAGCAGGATGTTCAGGCAGGCGGGGGCGAAATCTTCGCGGTGCAGCCTTTGCCACGCCGCCGCCACGGTCGCGGCGGCGCCCTCCAGTCGGCGCGCCGTCTCGATGAGAGCGTCGGACGCCTCTGGCGCGCGGCGCGCCCCGTCGGGGGCGGCGCCCGCCCAGAGCGCGCGCAACTTCCGGAGCATCCCCCCGGACGCGGGCATGACGCGCCCCGGGACGTATGCCGCCGCCACCTCGCCGTCCTCGACCCCGAAAACCGGCAACTCGGGATGCAGCCGCCAATGGCCCACGACGCCCTCCTTTTTCCGCGCCTATCCGCAGGCGGCGGCGCGGCGGCAGTAGCCGCAGTCCGCGCAAAGATGGTCGCATGACGCCATCACTTGGAAGTGCTCCAGGGGGACGGGCTGACGGGCGAGGACGGACGCCGGACCGCCGCCGATTTCATGCGGCCAGAGTGCGAGCCGCCTGACATACGCCCGCAACACCTTGCGGTAGCGGGCGGGGTCGCCGAGCGTCACCCGCCCCGCGAGCTTGTACTGATCCGCCACCGCGTCGAGCAGGTGCAGGTGCTGCGGCAGTATCCATCCCCCCGTCAGGCGCAGCCACGGCTCGCGGGCGAGGCGCGGCTCGCACAGCGACCTGGGCGCGCCGCCGCCCGCCGCCCCCGCCATCTCGAAGAAATGTTGCTTGCGGTCGAAGCAAGGGTCGAGGCAGCCTTCGTTGACGATCAGGCGCAACCGCCCGCCGAAACTCGCGCGGAGCGCCGCGAGCCGCCCGGGATGCCGCAACAGGCGCGTGGAGGGCACCAGTACGTCGAACAGCCCTCCCAGCAGCCGCGCCTGCGCCGGTTCGGCGACCTCCTGGAGGCAGGAGGCCGCCAAGCGGACGTCGGGCAGGCTCGCCTTTATCCGTTCGGCGAGCCGCACGTCGCCCACGGTGAGGTTGCGGACGCCGTACTCGTCGTGCAGCCGCCGCACTTCGTCCAGGATGCGCCCCCCGATCTCGCGCAGCGGGCGCGGCAGCACGACCGGGTTGACCAGCACCGCCATCGGCAGCACCCCCGACCGCAGCACGCCCTCGAGGTGGCGCCCCGGCTGGAGGGGGCGTCCGCTCCCGACGCCCTCCAGGCCGATGGGGAAGTACGCCTCCCGCAGTGCCGCGCCATGCTCGGCGACGAGCCCCTCCCAGAACTCGGCAGGCTGGTCGATGTAGGGGATGGACCATGTCTTGGCGGCGGCTGCGCCGGGGGGCTCCTCGCCGCATCCTGTCGGCGGTGGCGCCGCACCGCGCCGTCCGTGCGCCGTCGCCGTCGCCGGGGGTGGGACGGTCGCCGCGCGGCGCGTGCGCAACCGCAACCGTGCGGTGGCGAGGCACCCGCCCCGGCACCTGCCGTCGGAGAGCAGCGGGCAGCGCGCGCATTCCTTAAAGACGCCGACGCCTTGGAACACGCGCAGGCGCCCCTGCAAAAGCCCGTTCATCTCCGCCACCGTCCCCACCCCGGAGACGGGGAGCTGATCCAGCGCCCCCAGCGGGAAGCAGTGGATGGCCGTCAGGTCGGGCAGGACGTCCGGGATGGGGCCGCACCGGCAGCCGACCTCCGCCGCGCCCAGCCCCGCCATCTCGAAGAACCCCTCGCCGAACATGCATGGGACGAAGCCGCAATCGAGGTTCAGGGCGTACCCGTCGGGCTGGACGCGCCGCAGGAACAGCTCCAGCTCCCCGCCCACGCGGCGGTAGTCGCGCGGATGCAGCCAGCGGTTCCCCCCGTCCGGGCGCGGATGCGCCAAACCCACGCGGACGACCTTCCGCAAGCCGTGCGCGGCGGCGAACTCCACAGCCTCCGCCAAGGGCAATCCCGGGCGGTGGATGTTCACGCCGACGAACGCGCGCCTTCCCAGCGTCGCCGCCGCGCGGGACGACCGCTCGCGATCCCCGTCCGCCGCCTCCTCCCCGACGTTCAGGTTGAGCATCACCCGGCACCTGTCGGCGGGCGCGTCCGCGAGCGCCGCGAGCGCCGCGTCCGGCATCAGCCCGTTGCTGAAGACCAGCGCGTCGAGCCCGCGCGCGAGCGCCGCCTGCAGGATGTCGGGGAACCGGGGGTGCAGGGTCGGCTCGCCGCCCAGCAGCCGGATCTCCGATCGCCCGGACGCCGCCACCCAGTCCAGCGCCGCGAGCGCCGCGTCCATGCCCATCTCGCCCGGACGTGCGCCGGACGCCGCCCCCGCCGCCTCGTCGCGGTCTGCGAAGCAGTAGGCGCATCTCCGGTTGCATGCCGTGGTCAGGACGAGGTTCGCCATCTCAACGCGCCTCCCCCTCTGGCGCGGCGGGCTCCAGCCAGCCCTCCTCGACCCAGCGTTCCAGGCGCTCCCGCACGGAGTAGCCGTCCGCCCCGCCGTCGCCGCCCACGATCAGGCGCAGGCTGTCTTCGACCGCCGCGCAACTGCGCCCCCGGCACGCCAAGTCCCATACGGCGGCGTCGGGGTAGGCGAGCGTCTCCGAGCGGCGGGCGACCTCGTCGATGACCAGGATGCCATCGCCCCGCGCCGCCCAGGCGACGCCGCGCGCCGCGCGGTACGCCTCCGCCCCACATCGCCCCGCTCCCATCGCCCGCTCCCTGGGCCCTGTCCGCAACCCTCCGTCGTGCGCCATAGCCGTTTAGTTCGGATGCCAGTAGTGGCCGCCGCTGGGGCGCGAGATGGCGTTGCAGGTGCAGACGGTGTCGCAGGTGCAGACGGTGTTGCACGAGCAGATCGTGTCGCAGATGCAGACCCCGTCCACCACCGTCCGCGTCCAGTCGCTCTTCCCCTGCCCGCCCGGTTTGACCGCGCCGACGGTGATGGCGTTGCAGACGCAGTGCGACCCCGGCGGCAGCGCCGTCCCCGCCGGCAGCCAGATGGTGTTGCAGGTGCAGACGGTGTCGCAGGTGCAGACCGCCCCCCCAACCCGGTCGTTCTGGGAATAGCCCGCCATCTTGGTCTGATCCCCCACGGTCTTCGGGTCGAACAGCGCCCAGCGGCGCTTTTCGCCCTCCAGCTCCCAGAGGATGACGTGCCCAGCGGCGTCGCCCGACGCCAGCAGCCGTCCGTCCGGTGCGAACGCCGTCGAATAGACGGATGCGGCGTGCCCCGTCAGCGTCGCTTGCGGCACCCCTCCGTCGGGCGTGGCGAGCGCGTTGCCGTAGCGGTCGCGCAGCGGCCACAGCCTGATGATGTTGTCGTCGGCGCCCGAGGCGAGGAGCCCGCCGTCCGGTGCGAACGCCATCGAATAGATGGCGCCTGTGTGGCCCGTCAGCGTCGCTCGCAACGCCCCATCGGGCAGCGTCCACGCCTTGACCGTCTTGTCGCCGGCGCCCGAGGCGAGCGTCTTGCCGTCCGGGCTGAACGCCACGGAGTTGACGCCCGATGCGTGCCCCGTCAGCGTCGCCTGCAATTTTCCTCCGGGCGTCGCCCACAGCATGACGGTGTTGTCGCCGGCGCCCGAGGCGAGGAGCTTTCCATCCGGGCTGAACGCCACGGAGTTGACGCCCGATGCGTGCCCCGTCAGCGTCACCTGCAATTTTCCTCCGGGCGTCGTCCACAGCATGACGGTCTTGTCGCCGGCGCCCGAGGCGAGCGTCTTGCCATCCGGGGAGAACGCCACCGAATGGATGGTGCCCAAGTGCCCTGGCAGCGTCGCCTGCAATTTTCCTCCGGGCGTCGTCCACAGCATGACGGTCTTGTCGTCGGCGCCCGAGGCGAGCGTCTTGCCATCCGGGGAGAACGCCACCGAATAGATGGCGCCCAAGTGCCCTGTCAGCGTCGCTTGCAGCTTCCCTTCAGGCATCGTCCACAGCTTGACGGTGTTGTCGCCGGCGCCCGAGGCGAGGAGCTTGCCATCCGGGGAGAACGCCACCGAACGGACGCTCCCGCCGTGCGCCTTGAGGATGACGCTCGTCCAGTCCTCCGGCAGCAGCATCTTGTTGCCCGTAGGTTGGTCGCCGGTCGCCGCATAGCCGGAGGCGCCCATCGCCGCCGCCACGCCCGCCGCCGCCTGGATGAAGGATCGGCGGTCGAGCCTGTAGCCGCCGCCCTTGCGCGTCAGCGCGAACAACTGCGGCCGCGCCGCGTCATCCTTCCCGCCGTTCGCCCTGCCATCGCCATTGTCGCCGCCCATGTCCGCCTCCCATCGCCCGCAGTCAGACCGCATCGGAAAACCGGGGGAATCGCAAACCCGTTGATTGCACGCCCATCACTATACACAAGCCGCAGGAAAAAAGCATCCATCCCGCGCCGCCACCGTGGAGCGGCGGCGCAAAATACGAGGATTTGCCGGCAGGGTGCTTCTATGTCATCGGGGGAAGAATGACAAACCTAATCCAGCGGCGCTTCGTCGCATCCGACGAGGAGCGTGTTGAGAAGTTGCCTTTTGAATTGACGTTTATGGCGCACAAACGTTGCTAAAAGCGGACGGAGCGCGTCCACTATGCCGATGTCTTTGGCTTTGATGAGAACACCCAAAGTGCCTACGCATTCAATATCGTGGGCTTCGGCTATGATGCGGGCTTTTTGATCGTCGATGACGAGATAGTCGGCATCAAGTTCTTGGTACAGCGCCGCAGACTCGGCTTCGCCGCTGTCCATGATGTCGGAAAAACGGTTCCTGCCAGAGAGAGGACGCACCCGTCCGGAGAAGGCGTAAATCTGCGGAATGTCAAACCGTTCGATGTACTCGGAAACCTCGCGCCAGACAGCCTCGCTGATATAGACTTGACAACCTCTAAAAAAATAGTTGCGGAGGGGCGCGGGCGGGTGGTATGGTGAACTCACTTTGTTTGCTTTGCACCTTTATCCAGAGGCGGATTGAGCCCATGGGCGAGAATCAAAGGGACGGGACGGAAATAATTTTTGGAGCGGTCGCCGGGGCGTCCGTTCTGGCACGATTTTTGCAAGCAAGCAAGCAAGCAAGCAAGCAAGCAAGCAACAAAACCATCCGCTGACCAGCGACCTTCACGAGACAACTTGGTGCCGGGGCGCGCGGCAGACCGCCGCGTCCCTGTGACGTGCGCGCGCGCGCGCGGCCGGGGTCCGCATGGTTCGCGGGGACTGCAACGGGAGGGCACGGCTATGAAGGGGATGCGGCGGCTTTTGGGTGCGTGTTTCACAGGGGCGGCGTTGGCGGCGGCGCTGTTGGCGCTGGCGCTGGCGGGGGCGTCCTGCGGCGGCGGGGGCAAGAGCGGCGGGAACAGCGGCGGGAACAGCGGCGGGAACAGCGGCGGGGGGAGCACCCCCGCGCCGGCGGTGCCGAGGCTGGAGTTCTCATCGGCGACGGTGATGGTGCTGTACGAGCACATGGCGACGATCGGGGTGACGGCGGAGAACACGGGGTACACCGTGTCGGTGAGCCCGTCCGGGGCCGGGCTGGAGTGCGTGAAGGGCGGCGCGGGGGTGACCTGCACGGCGATGGCGGCGGGGACGTACAAGGTGACTGCGACCTCGACCGAGGACGCATCGGTGAAGGCGGAGGTGGAGGTCTCGGTGCCTGCGGTGGTGGAGGGCCCCAGCGGGGACGCGGCGGCGGTGCAGACGCTGTACTACGCGGACGAGACGTTGGGGGAGCTGGAGTTCAACGCGGCGGGTGAGTGGACGGTGACGGGCGCTGGCGGCGGCCCGCTGCCGCCGTGGATCGCGGTGTTGCCGGCGTCCGGCACCGCGGGGGACCAGAAGCTGGGGGTGACGCTGGACGTGAACGTGACTGGCGCGGACCGGGAGGCGGAGGTGGAGGTGACCTCCGGCGGGGTGACGGTGAAGGTGGTGATCAAGCAGGCGCACACGACGGAGGACGGGGAGCCGTTCGGGGACCCCGGCGCGGTGACGCTGGCGATCTCGCCGGAGACAAGGGTGCTGGATGCGAGCCTGGGCTCTACAACGACGTTCTCGGTGACGGCGATGGGCACGGGCTTCGAGCTCGACGCGCCCACGGACGCGAGGTGCGTAGTGGTGGACGACATCACGTCGTTGTTGAAGAGCGGGAGTGTGTTAAAGAAATAGACAGTTTGCCTAGACAAAAAAGGGTATAACCCTTTGGAAACGCAAGGAGGCAAACGATGACTGTGACGAGGCAGAAATACGACGAGGAATTCAAGAA
>JAISUT010000024.1 GCA_031271905.1 Acidobacteriota bacterium | reverse complement strand
TCGAAGCCGAGAGGTCCACGCCGGTCGCGCCCGTGATCGAACCCGAAGCCGCGTTCGAGACGCTCCCCGAAGCCGCCCCCGACATCGCCACGCCCGCGCCGCCGCCTGAAGAGATCGTGCCCGAGTTCGAGACCGCCCACGTCCCGGCGCCGCCCGAGACGCCCGGCGACGCGCCGCCCGAGATCACCCCCGGGCCCGAGTTCGCCAGCGACAGCGCGCTCGACGACGACGACCCCGTCGCCTCGACGCCCGCCGCCCCCGACAGGACCCCCGTGTTAGAGATCGACGCCCCGGCCGCGTTCGCGACGGAGACCGCCGCCGCCCCCGTCGAACTGGCCGCGCCCCGGTTCACGACCGTCGCCGCGCCGCCCGAAACCGACACTCCCCCCCCCCCCCCCGACGCGCTGACGATGCCGTCGTTCGTCAGCGTCAAGAGCCCGGCGTCCGCCTGCGTCCCCTTCACCGCCGCCCCCGCGCCGCCCGCCGAAATCGCCCCCAACGCCGCGTTCGCGATCGTAGTCTCCACCGCCGAAGCCGAAGCCGACGTGTCCACCGCCAGCGCGTCGCCCGCGCCCGCGCCGGTCGTGATCGAGCCGCTGTTCGTGATCGACACCGGCCCCGTCGCGCCGCCCGCCGTCGTCACGGAAACGCCCCGCCCGGCGGTCGTTCCGTCCGTCGCCGCGCCGGTGATCGTCCCGCTGTTCGTGACCGTCGCGCCGTAAACCCCGCTGAGGATGACGCCGTTCCCGTGGCTCGATTCGATGGTTCCGGCGTTGTCAAGCGTGAACTTGCCAGATGAAACGCTTATTCCGGTAGTCGTTTGCGAGGTGTTGCCGCGGGTGGCGGAAATGAGGCCGTCCTTGGTGTTGGTGATGCGAACCGAGCTTCCGGCAGCCACGTTGCCGATACTGATCGCGTTGGCAGACATGTTTGCGTTGTGATACGCCTCGATTTTCCCGCTGTTGGTGATCGAAACGTCGTCGGTCGGCGACGTCAGGGTGATCCCGATCGCAGTGCTGCCCGCGCCAGCCGTGGCGTAAATCTCGCCGCTGTTGTCAATCGTCGCGCCGGAAATGCTCCAGGCGACCACGCCCATATGGCCGTCGGTTCGGATGGTGCCGGAATTGTTCAGGCCCAGGTAGCCGCCGCTTCGCTGGAAAACGGCGTAACCGCCGTCGGTTCGGATGGTGCCGCTATTGTCGATGTCTACCCGGTCTCCGGCGTTGGTTTGCCAAGTAATTCCGTTGGAGCTGTTTCCGCCGGCATCCGTCCCGCTTCCATGAATCGTGCCTTCGTTGAGAACCGACCACGTTCCGGCGCCCAAGTAAATGGGATCGTTGATGGCGGGGCGTCCGGAGGAGGAAGACACCGAGCCTGTGGCGGTGATGTGAATCGGGCTTTGCGTGGCGGGATCGGTGTAGGACTGGAGGCCGACGGCTGTGTCGATGGTCGTCTGCGCTGTCTGCGCCGAGGCTGGCGCGGAGGGAAAGAGCAAGGCGAAGACGAGCGAAGCGGCGACGAGCGCACGAAGGCGCGGACGTTGGCGGCGGGCGGGTTTCCTCATAAGGCTCCTTTATCAGCCGTCTGGCGCGTGGGCGTGCGGTTCCGGCTGTGAGTGTCGGGATAGGTCTGGGCTCCATCCGGGGCATCAAGCCGCTGGCGGGATTACGAACCGGAGCGGTTGAGCGTGGCGCGGCGCGTTGTGCCGCCGCCTTCGGACGGAGACCTGCTGGAACCCGTTATCGACCACCCCCAAACAAACCTTGAGCCTTTTTCACACCCCGCCCGAATCCCCCCGCCACCCCCTCCCGCCCGGCGCGCCCCGCATTAAACATCCATTTAGCGCAGGGACGTTGCGATGCGGCGAAGCCGCGAGCTGCCGGCACCCGCCATCGTCCACGGGCGCGCGGGCGCATGGCGGGTTGTGTCGCACCATGTGATCGTCGCAAGGTCTGGCTGTTCGCGGCTGTGCTATCATTCCAGGTCTGTTTTTGTTGCAGGATCAATGATCGGAGGAGTGAGGAGATGGACGGTCGCCCTAAGACCATCGGCGTCATCCCCGCCCGCTTGGACTCGCGGCGGCTGCCGGGCAAGGTGCTGCTCCCCATCGGCGGCAAGCCCATGGTGCAGTGGGTCTACGAGCGGGCGCGGCGGTCGGATCTGCTGGACGAGCTCCTGGTCGCCACCGACAGCCCCGAGGTGCAGCGGCGTTGCGCCGATTGCGGCATCCCGGCGATGCTGACCGGGGAACACCCTTCGGGCAGCGACCGGCTCTACGAGGTCATGGAACGCACCGACGGCTGGTTCTACGTGAACATCCAGGGGGACGAGCCGACCATCGACGCCGAGCACATCGACCTCGTGCTCGGGCCGCTCTTCGGCGGCGCCGTCGGCGTCTCGACGTTGAAGGTCGCCATCGACGCGGAGGCGGCGCAAGACCCGAACTGCGTGAAGGTGGTTTCGACCGCCGCCGGCTACGCCTTGTACTTCTCCCGCCACGCCGTCCCGTTCGACCGGGACGGCGAAGGGGGCGTCGCGTATTACAAGCACATCGGGCTTTACGGCTACACCCGCGCCGCGCTGGAGCGCTTCCGCCGCCTGCCGCAGTCGCCGCTGGAGCGGGCGGAGAAGCTGGAGCAACTGCGCTTCCTGGACAACGGCATCGCCATCGCGGTCGCCGAGGCGCGGACGGACACCATCGGCGTGGACACGGCCGAGGATCTGGAACGCGCCCAGGCGTTCCTGCTGGGCGGCGTCCAACCGCCCCCGCCCGCATAAGGTACCCACGACCATGTACCTCCTCTACAGCCTGTTGTTGGTCTTCTGGGGGGCGGCGCTGACGCCGGCATTCCTTTACAAGGCGTGGCGGCGGGGGAAGCGCCTGCCGGGGACGGGGCAGCGCTTCGGACGCCTGCCGGAGCGCTTGCGCGGCGACGGCTCGCGCGCCGTCGTCTGGTTCCACGCCTGTTCGGTCGGGGAGACGCTCAGCCTCGCGCCGTTGGTGCGCGCCATGCGCGACAGGCTGCCGGAGGCGCGCTTCGTCTTCTCGACCGTCACCCCGACCGGGCAGGCGGTCGCCGCGAAGAGCTTCGGCGCGGAAAACGTCTTCTACTTCCCCATCGACTTCGCCTTCGCCGTACGGCGCGTGCTCGGCTGGCTCCGCCCGTCCCTGGTCGTCATCATCGACACGGAGATATGGCCGAACCTGCTGCGCCAGGCGCAGAGGCGCGGCACGCCCGTCGCGATGGCGAACGGGCGCATCTCGCCCGCATCCTTCCGCCATTACCGCCTCGCCCGCCCGGTGTTGCGGCGCGTCTTTGGGGGGTACGCCGCGCTGATGATGCAGTCGGACGAGGACGCGGGGCGCATCACCGCCCTCGGCGCGCCGCCGGAGAAGGTCTCGACGCCGGGGAACTTGAAATTCGACAGCGCCCCCGGCGCCGGCAGCGAAGGGGCGTCGGAGCTCCGGCGCGAGCTGGAGGAGGGCTTCGGGCTCGGCGCCCCCGGGGACGCCTGCGCCGCCGCGCCGCTCATCGTCGCGGGGAGCACGCATCCGGGCGAGGAGCGCATCCTGCTGGAAGCGCTCGGCGGGCTCCGCAAGCTCCCGGGGCTGGAGGGGACGCGGATGCTGCTCGCGCCGCGCCACCCGGAGCGCTTCGATGAGGTCGCCGCCGCAATCGCCGCCGCAGGGTTCGCGTTCCGCCGCCGCTCTCAAAAAGGCGGCGCGCCCGCAATCGGCGCGGACGGCGCAGGCCGGGGGGGGGAGGCGCCGGTGCTGCTGCTCGACACGCTCGGGGAACTGTCGGAAACCTACCGTTATGCCGATATCGTGTTCGTGGGCGGGAGCCTGACGCGCCGCGGCGGGCACAGCGTCCTGGAGCCGGCGGCGTTCGCCAAGGCGATCGTGGTCGGCCCCTCGATGGAAAACTTCCGCGCCGTGCGCGACGGGTTCGCCGCCCGCAAGGCGCTCGCGCAGGTGACGGCCACGGAAGACGACCGCGCCGCGCAGGCGGGGCAACTGGTCGAGACCTTCCGGCGGCTGTTGCAAGACGACGGGGGGCGAAAAGCGATGGGCGAGGCGGCGCGTCGCGTGCTGGAGGAGAACCGGGGCGCCGCAGGGCGCATCGCCGACAAGCTCACGGGGCTCATGCGATGAAAGAACGCATCCGCGACGCACTGTCCGAACTCGATCTGCGCAGGCTTGCGGACGGCCCCCGTCCGCAAGCGGCCGTGCTCATGCCGCTGTTCCAAGGCTGCGACGGCGGGGGCGGGGGGTGGCGGCTCCTGCTCACCAAGCGGACGGAGGAGGTGGAGACGCACAAGGGGCAGATATCCTTCCCGGGCGGGATGCGCGAAGGGGGCGAGGCGCTGGAGGAGACGGCGTTGCGCGAGACCTTCGAGGAGGTCGGCATCCCGCCGGAGCGGGTGGAGCTGCTGGGGCGCTTCCACGACTACCTCGCCGTCACGGGGGTGCGCGTCACCCCCTTCGCGGCGCTGCTGCGCACGCCGTTCCCGGTCACGCCGCAAGTCCACGAGGTGGCCGAGGTGCTGCGGGTGCCGATCGAGACGTTTTCCGACCCCGCCTCGCTGCGCGTCGAGAAAGGATCCTTCCAAGGCGAGGCGGTGAACGACTACTATTACGCCTACGGCGCGCACACGATCTGGGGTCTGACGGCGCGCATCATCCACGACTTCTTGGAAGCGCTGGCGCTTGGAGGGGGGGGGCGATGAACCACCATCCCATCGGGGTCTTCGATTCCGGGTTCGGGGGGCTGACCGTGTTGAAGGAGATAGAGCGCGTCCTGCCCGACCACGACCTCCTCTACTTCGGGGACAACGCGCGCGCGCCTTACGGCAACCGCTCGTTCGAGATCGTCCACGCCTACACGCTGGAGGCGGTCGAGCGGCTTTTCGCCGCCGGCTGCCACCTGGTCGTCCTCGCCTGCAACACCGCCTCCGCCAAGGCGCTGCGCACCATACAGCAGAACGACCTGCCGCGCGTCGCGCCGGAGAGGCGGGTGCTGGGGGTCATCCGCCCCGTCACCGAATGGGTGGGGACGCTTTCGCGCTCGGGGCACGTAGGCATCCTCGCCACTGCGGGGACGGTCGCCTCCGGCTCCTACGAAATAGAGATCCGCAAGTCGTTCCCCGGCGTCACGGTCACGCAGGAGGCCTGCCCCATGTGGGTGCCGCTGATCGAGAACGGCGAATTCGACACGCCGGGCGCGGACTGCTTCATCGAGAGGCACGTCGGGCGGCTCATGGAGGCGGATCCGCTCATAGACGTCGTCGTCCTCGGCTGCACCCATTACCCGTTGATCCAGGGGAAGATCGAAAAGCTCCTGCCTCCGGGCGTGCGCGTCGTCGCCCAGGGGGGGGTGGTCGCCGACCGCCTCGCCGACTACCTGCGACGGCACCCGGAGATCGCCGCGCACTGCTCCCGGCGGGGGGTGCGGGAATTCCTCACATCGGAAAGCCCCGAGGCCTTCGACCGCGCGGCGTCCCTCTTTTACGGCAAGCCCATCCGCAGCCGGAGACAGTCCGACCTGGCGTGACGCGCCGCCGCGAACCGGCGCCTACGGCTCCAGGCCGCCTCGTCCGAGCCGCTGCGCAAGGGTGCGTCGGGTCGCGCTACGACGCCAAGGCGGGCGTCCGGCCTGCGGGGGGCTCGACCGGGCAGGGGGCGCCGCGCGCCGCGCCGCCGCACCCGTCCCCCCCGCAGCCCTCTTGCATCGTCGCGACCAGCAGCGCCGTCACTTGCTCGTGGAAATCGGCGATCTCCTCCAGCACCGGCTGCGTGCCGCCCTCGCACTCCGCATGGCGCCCCTCCTGGGCGGAGCGCTCCAAGGAGAGCAGCCGGTCGTGGATACCCATTGCGCCCATGGCCTTGAACACGCTTTTCAGCCCGTGGACGGCGACCCTGTAGTCGCCCCACTCCCTCTGTCCGACGGCTGCCCGCAACATGGCGACCCTGTCCCCGCAGTCGCTCGCGAACCGCCCTAGGTATTCGCGCAGCTCCGCCATGCCCCCGAGGTGTTCCAAAGCCGCATCCAAATCCACCCCGAGGCACTGCAGCCCGGCGGACAGGGGGGTGATCCCCCGGTATTCGCCCGTCATGCGCGAGGATGCGGACGCCACCCGCCCCGCATGCCGCCGGACGGGGACGCCGCGCGCATCCCCCCCTTCCCGCGACTCCGCCCCGCCGCCCGGTCCGGCGGGTGCCGGCACCTCGCGCCCCGCGCCGCCCTTCACGACCTTCTCCTCCGGCAGCCACCGGGTCAGTATCCGGTTCAGCTCCTTGAGCCGCACGGGCTTGCTGATGCAGTCGTCCATGCCGGCGGAGAGGAACTCGTCCTGCGCGCCCCGGATGACGTTGGCGGAGAAGGCTATGATCGGCACCCGCGCCGCCCCCGCGCCTTGTCCGTACAGCGCCTCCAGCTCGCGTATCCGGCGCGTGGTCTCCAGCCCGTCCATCCCCGGCATCATGTGATCCATGAAGACGAGGTCGTAGCGCAGCCCGTCCTCGGCGAGAGCCGCCACCTTCTGCAACGCCTCCTCGCCGCGCTCCGCCGTGTCCGAATTGATGCCGTGCCGTTCCAACATGCCCTGGATCACATTCAGGTTGAGGCGCATGTCGTCAACCACCAGCACCCTGGTCGCGGCCGTCGCCTGCACGTCCAGGACATGCTTCGAGACGTCCTCCACCCGCGCCGGATCCCCCGGTATCAAGGGGATGTGGGCGACGAAGGTCGAACCCAGCCCGTACTCGCTGCTCACGGTGACGAAGCCCCCCATCAGCTCCAGGAGCTGCTTGGTGATGGTCAGGCCCAAGCCCGTCCCCGCCATGCCGCGGTTGTGCGCCAAGTCGAACTGCGCGAAGCTGCCGAACAGCCGGTTCTGGTCGTCCTCTTTAATGCCGCGCCCCGTGTCGCGCACCATCACGACGAGGAACTCCCCCCGCTCCATGCGCTTGCGCTTCACGCTCAAGCCCACGACCCCTTCGAAGGTGTACTTGACGGCGTTGTTCAGGAGGTTGGTGAGGACCTGCCGCACGCGGGTCTCGTCCCCGTAGACCACGTCCGGCAAGTCCGGCGCGATGGAGGCGCGGAAATCCAAGCCCTTGTCCCTCGCCAGGAAACGGCACATGGAGGTGACGTTGTCGAGCATGGCGCGGAAATTGTAATGCACGGGCACCAGCTCCATCTTGCCCGCCTCGATCTTGGAAAAGTCCAGGATGTCGTTTATCAGCGCCAGCAGCGTGCGCGCCATCTGCGCCATGTCCTTGAAATTCTGCAACTGGGTCTCGTCGAAGTTGTCGGTGCGCATGATGTCGCCCACGCCGATGATCACGTTCAGGGGCGTGCGTATCTCATGGCTCATCCGCGCCAGGAACTCGCTCTTGAAGCGGCTGGCGCTCTCGGCGACCTCCACATGCGCCTCCAGCTCCTTCCTGGCGACCTCCTCCTGCCGGTACTTCTCCAGTTGCGTCAGCAGGAAGGTGATGTCGTAGTTCACCACCTCCACCCCGGGCGTCCGCAGCCGGTAGGGGCATTTGCAGTAACAGACGGTGTCGCGCCCGTCCTCCATCCGCACGCCGCCGCCGTTCGCGTCGTTCGCGTCATTCATGGATGCGCACCTCGATCTCCCCGTTGGACAGCACGGAGACGTCCACGTCGATGTCGAAATACCTGCCCACCCCCCTCACGAGGCCCGCCGCGAAATCGACGAGCGCGCGGTCGGAGATGTAGTTGAGGCGCAAGACCCCGGGCTCGACGTCGAAGACCTCGAACCGGGGCGGGCGCGCGTTGGGGATGTCGGAGGTGACACGGGCGTGGATGGAGTCCAGCCCCTTGATGAAATCCTCGAAGCTGGCGAGATGGGCGAAGTAGCTTTTGTATATCCGTCCCGCATAGACGTTGATCCAGTGGTCGCCGAAAGCGTCCGCTACCTCCGCGACGCTGATGCCCAGCACGGCGCAACTGTTGTCCAAGATGCGGAAAACCGTCCGATCCCCCACGTCGCACGTGTACATGAACTTCACGTCCCCCTCCAGGCCGGACCGCTCCAGTATCTCCGCCCACTTGTCATCGCCGAACCGCTGGCAGACCAGCTCGCCGACGCAGTTGATGATCGTCCCTTTCATATCCGTTCCTTTCCGGCCTCCCGACGGCGGGAACGGCGGCATGCCTCGCCCCACCTGGGCGTAGCGTATTAGTTATCGGAACCGTTTAATTGACCAATTATTATTTTCTTGTTTTCGCAAGAACTGTTTTGCCTAATCACCCGTGTTTATGTTAAAAATTCAAGTTTCGGTTATTGGTATTACGATTGTTTCGCACTCTTGGGCGTGGTCTGCCGCAGGCGGGGCCCGCCCCTATGGCGTCAACCCAAAATCCCGAAGGAGATTCATGTATTCATTCGAACCGACCGAAGATCAGCAGATCGTGATCACCGCCGCGAAAAAGCTGGCGGAAAAGTTTCGCACCGGCATGAGGGAGGCCGACGACGCGCGCGAGCCCGCCGCCGACTGGCCCGCCGCAGGCATGGAGCTGTGCCTCCTGCCCGCCAGCATCCCCGAACAGTACGGCGGCTTCGGCGAGCCCTCGACCATCACCTGGGCGCTGGCTTCCGAAGAACTGGCGTTCGGCGACCTCGCCGCAGCCCTGGTCGTCGCAGCCCCCAACCTGACGGCGCTGCCGATACTCTACGGCGGCACGGAGGAGCAGAAGACGGAGCTGCTCGCAGCCTACTGCGACGAATCCTACGTCCCCGGCTCCGCCGCGCTGATGGAGACGGGCATCGACTTCAACCCCTACGCCCTGAAGACCGTCGCCGTGTTGAAAGACGGCTGCTACGTCTTGAACGGCGTGAAATGCAACGTCCCCTACGCCGCCGAGTCGGAATGGGTGCTGGTCTACGCCGCGCTTGACGGCGCCACGCAGGGCTTCCTCGTGAAGCAGGGCACCCCCGGCTTCACCGTCAAGGAGCGCGAGGAGAACGTGGGGCTGTGCGCCTTCCCGATGTACTCCGTGGAGCTCAAGGACTGCGCCATCCCCGCCTCCCAGCGCCTGGGCGGCGAGCAGGGTTGCGACTTCCCGTTCCTGCTGAACGCCTCCCGCGTGGCGCTCGCGGCGATGGCGGTCGGCGTCGCCCGCGCCTCCTTGGAATATTCCATCGACTACGCCAAGCAGCGCAAGGTCTTCGGCGAGGCGCTGGCGCAACGGCAGTCGCTCGCCTTCAAGTTCGCCGAGTTCGCCACGGACATCGACGCGGCGCGGATGCTGGTCTGGCAGGCGGCGTGGGAACTGGACAACGGCAAGGACGCGACCGAGAGCGCGTACTTGGCGAAGAACTTCGCCGGGGACGTGGCGCTCTCGGCTGCCGACCGGGCCGTGCAGGTTCTGGGCGGCTATGGTTACACACGCGACTTCCCTGCGGAACTCTGGCTGAGAAACGCCCGGGGGTTCGCCATCATGGAAGGCATCGCCATCATCTAGTGGGAACCTCTAAAAACCCCGGACGCTGCGTTGCGCCTTGGTCGAAAATGCTCATTTACCGTAGTAAACTCCGCTTTTCGACCTGCGGCGACGCCTTGTCTGCGTGCTTTTTAGAGGTTCCCGGGGAGACCATTTTCCAGCCATCGACCGGCAGAGAGGAACAGGATTTATGATCAGTTTCGAGAATTCGCAATACATCAAGGAGCAGCAGAAATACACCGAACAGGTCTCGCTCGAAAAGATTCGCCCCCAGGCGCGCTTCTTCGACGACCACGAGCATGAGGAGCCGTGGGACTTCATCAACTTCATCTGGAACGAGGGGCGCAAGACCCTGAAGATCCTCGCGCCCGGCGAGGAGACCTCCGAGGAGCCGTTCATGCTCCAGATCCACATCAACGAGATGATCTCCTGGGGGGACATCGGCTTCTACATGTGCCTCCCCTATCCTTCGCTGGGCGGCGCCGCCATCGCCAGCACGGGGACCGAAGGGCAGAAAAACCGCCTGGTCGAACGGTTCAAGGGCGACAAACCCACCTGGACCGCCATGGCGCTCACAGAGTCGCATTGCGGCTCCGACTCGTCCGCCATCCGCGCCCGCGCTGTGCAGGACGGCGACAGTTGGGTGCTCAACGGCGAAAAGCTGTTCGTCACCATGGCGCGCAAGTCGCTCATCGACTCGCAGGGCTTCCTGGTCGTCTGGGCGACCACCGACCCGTCGGCGGGGCACCGCGGCATCAAGCCGTTCCTCGTCGAGGCGGACGCCCCCGGCGTGACCCCCGGCGTGAAGATCACCAAGCTGGAGGACAAGCTGGGCCTGCGTTCGAGCGACACCGCCGTGGTGCTGCTCGAAGATTGCCGCGTGCCGCTGGAGAACCTGCTCGGCGGCGCGGACGGCAAGGGCTTCAAGGGCGCGATGAAGACGTTCGACTCGGCGCGCCCCTCCATCGCCGCCTGCGGCTGCGGCGTCGCCCGCGCCGCGCTCGAATTCCTCAAGGACGAGCTCGCCAAGGACGGCGTCAAGATCCGCTACGGCGTGCCGCGCAACCTCCTGACCTCCATCGAACGCGACATCGTCGATATGGACGCGCAACTGCGCGCCGCCTGGCTCCTGACCGTCAAGGCGGCCTGGCTCGTCGATCAAGACAAGCCCAACACGAAGGAATCTTCGATGGCGAAGGCGAAGTCCGGCGAGGTCACGTCGAAGATCACGCAAAAGGCGGTGGAGTTGCTGGGGGCGCTGGGTTACTCGAAAAAGACGCTCTTGGAGAAGTGGATGCGCGACGGCCGCATCGTGGACATCTTCGAAGGCACGGGCGAGATCAACCGGCTGGTCATCGCCCGCATCATCCTCGGCTATTCCGGCAAGGATCTGCGGTAGCAGGCGGGACGGCCTGCGGGCAAGAAATAAGGGTGCGCATCCGGAAGGGGGCGCACCCTTTTTCTTTTCCCGGCGGAATGCCTACGGCGGAAGGCGGGGCGGGGATGCGGCGGGCGACGGCTATGCGCCCGCCAGCAACGCCAGATGGATGACGACGCGGCTGGCTGCCGCCATGTCCTCCAGCGACGCCCATTCCGCGCGGCTGTGGAAGTTGCGCCCTCCGGTGAAGATGTTCGGCGTGGGTATGCCCATCTCGGTGAGGCGCGAGCCGTCCGTGCCGCCCCGGACGGGCTTCAGGATGAAAGGCACCCCGGCGGCGGCCGCCGCCTTCCGCAGATCGTCCATGACCGCCGGCGCCTCGGCTATCCGGTCGCGCATGTTGACGTAGGTGCGCTTGGCGTCCACCTCGACCCTGCCTCCGGGGAACTGCGCCTCCACGGCGCGGGCGAAGCTCTCCAGCGCGGCGAGGCGGCGCGCCATCCCCGCCGTCTCGAAATCACGCAGGATGAGCTCCAGCCTCGCCGCCTCCCCGTCGCCCTCGACCTTCGTCAGGCAGTAGTAGCCGTAATAGCCGTCAGTCGCCTCGGGGCTCTCGTTGCGCGGGAGCATCGCCGCATAGTGCGCCGCCATCAGCGCGGCGTTGACCATGACGCCCCGGGCGTGGCCGGGATGGATGGCCTTGCCGTGGAAGCGGACGACGGCCCCCCAGGCGTTGAAGCATTCCGCCTCGAACTCCCCCGCGGCCCCGCCGTCCACGGTGTAGCAGACTTTGCTGGTGAGCCGTTCGGCGGGGAAGCAGGGGAGCCCCTTGCCCGTCTCCTCGTCGGGGGTGAAAAAGACCTCGACCGCGCCATGTTCCAACTCCGGGTGCGCGACGAGATAGGATGCCGCCGCCATGATGGCGGCGACGCCCGCCTTGTCGTCCGCGCCGAGGAGCGTCCTGCCGTCGGCGTGGATGATGGTGCGCCCCTTTTGCGCGGCAAGGTCTGCGTCCGCCCCGGGGTCGAGCACGACGCCGTCGGCGAGCCGGATGACGCCGCCGTCGTAGCCGTCGCGCACCTGCGGCAGGACGTCTTTCCCGGGCACCTCCCCCGCCGTGTCCAGATGCGCCAGGAAGGCGACCGAGGCGGGCGCGGAGGCGCCGTCAGGCGTCGCGGGGCGCGGGGAGGCGGGGATGCGTGCGCAGACGTAGCAGTTGTCGGTGACGGCGGCCTCAAGCCCCAGCGCCTCCAACTCCTCGGCGAGCAGTCCGGCGAGTTTCCATTGGCCGGGCGTGGAGGGGGTCGCCTCGACGTCCTTGTCGCTGGACGTATGGATTTTCACGTACCTGAGGAATCGCTGCAAGACCTCGTCCCGCAGCGCCTGTTCGTCGATCTGCAACCGCCCCGCCATCGCCATCCCCTCCGATGTGCCGCCACCAGCCAACTTTTAGAGGATCCCTTAAGCCATGCGCCAAGCGACGCCGGTCGCCCGGCTCGTCCGCACCGCGCGTTTAAAGGATGGCGGGCGCGGGCTGGAGGCGCCGGAAGTCATACGCTCTTGAGGAGGTGCCCCATCTTCTCTTTTTTGGTGCGCAGGTAGCCTGCGTCCACGTCGTTGGGGGTTATCTCGAGGGGGACGCGCTTCTCGATCTTGATCCCCTCCCGCTCCAGCCCCCGCACCTTGTCCGGGTTGTTGGAAAGGAGGTTGACGCGCGTGGCGCCGAGGTACTTCAACATCTCAGCGGGCATCACGTAGTCGCGCAGGTCGGCGTCGAAGCCGAGCGCGAGGTTGGCGCCGACGGTGTCCTGCCCCTTGTCCTGCAACTCATACGCCTTGATCTTGTTGACCAGCCCGATGCCGCGCCCTTCCTTCTGCTGGTACACCAAGACGCCGAGGCCGGCCTTCGCGATCAGGTCGAGGGCGGCGTTGAGCTGCTCGCCGCAGTCGCACCGCTTGGAGGAGAAGACGTCGCCCGTCAGGCACTGGGAGTGGATGCGCACCAGCGAGACCGTGTCGGGGCTCGGTTCGCCCTTGACCAGCGCCACAGCCTCCTCGCCGGAATCCAAGTCCTTGAAGCCGTAAATGCGAAACTCCCCGAACGCCGTGGGGAGCTTTGCAGAAGGAACTTTTTCAAAATTCATTGCGCACATCTGGTTGAACTACTTCCGTGGAACGGACGAGCGGTTTCGCAGGGGCGAGGAACCTTCCTCAATCTCCCGAAGGCGGGACGACAAGGCATGACCGCCGGGGAGGGAAACATGGGCGCGACACCCGCCACAACCGGCGGGGACGCGCCCCCAAGCCACGCCGCGCCGGGTGCGGGCGGCGTCGCAGGCTTAGGGGACACGGCGCGCCGCGCCCCAAAGCCAAGACCGCCAAAGCGCGGTCACTTCTTCTCGTCATCGGCCGCAGGCGCGGCTTCGCTCTTTTTCGCCTTGCTCTTCTTGGCCTTTTCCTTGGGTTGGTATTCGCTGCCCACCAGTTCGATGATGGCTTTCTGCGCCCCGTCGCCGGGACGGTTGCCCAGCTTGATGATGCGGGTGTAGCCGCCGGGCCGCGTGGCGAAACGCGGTGCCAAGGTGGCGAACAGCTTGGCGACCACGGCGGGGTCTTTCACAAACGCCGCCGCCTGACGGCGGGCGTGGAGCGACTCGCGCTTGCCGAGCGTGATGATCTTCTCCGCTATCGGCCGCACCGCCTTGGCGCGATCCACGGTCGTCTGGATGCGCTCCTTGTCAAGCAACGACGTGACCATGTTGCGAAACATCATCAAGCGATGGGCGGTCTTGCGCCCCAGTTTCTTTCCTGCAACTCGATGTCTCATGAATCCAATTCTCCGATTTACCTTGGATCGCCCTTGATAAAATCAATCCACCCGGGATGCCGGTTGCAACTTGCCGTCCAAGTCGAGCTTCATGCCGAAGGACAACCCCATTTCGGAAAGGATATCCTTGATTTCATTCAGGGACTTGCGTCCGAAATTCTTCGTCTTCAACATCTCGCTCTCGGTCTTCTGCACCAGTTCGCCGATGGTCTTGATGTCGGCGTTTTTAAGGCAGTTGTACGAACGCACCGAAAGCTCCAACTCCTCCACGGAACGCTTCAGGTTCTCCTTGAGCCGCTCCGCCGCGACATCCACCTCGCCGTCCTCGTCTTCCTCGGGGCTCTCCTCGAAGTTGATGAAGATGGACATGTGCCCCTTGATGATCTGCGCCGCCTTGGCGATGGCGTCCGGCGGGGTGATGCACCCGTTGGTCCAGACGTCCAGCACCAGCTTGTCGTAGTCCGTGGTCTGCCCGAGGCGCGCCGCCTCGACGGAGAAGTTCACCCTCTTGATCGGCGAGTGGGCGCTGTCGAGCAGGATGTAGCCCAAGGGCAAGTCCTCCTCGAAGTTCTCGTCCGCCGAGATGTAGCCGTACCCTTTTTTGACGCGCATCTCGATCTCCAGCTTCCCGCCGTCGCCGATGGTGGCGATGTGGACGTTGGGGTCGAGGACGTCCACATCCGGGTCGGGGACGATGCTCCCCGAAGTCACCTTGCCCGCCGTGTCCGACTTCAGGTAGATCGTCTTGGGATGATCCACGTTGAGCCGGAGCGGAACCTGCTTGAGGTTCATGATGATGTTGGTCGCGTCCTCCTTCACATTGGGGATGGACGTGAATTCATGCAAAACCCCCTCGATCTTCACCGCAGTGATCGCCGCGCCCTCGATGGAGGAAAGCAACACCCGGCGCAACGCATTGCCTATCGTCATGCCGTAGCCCCGCTCGAAAGGCTGCGCATAGAAGTGACCGTAGGTAGCACTCAGTGTGTCCGGATCGCCGATCAACCGTTTCGGTTTCTGAAAAGCTCTAGTCATATTCTCCTCTTGCCATCCCCTTGGCTGGGTCACCCGCAGTCGCCCTGACTTTGAAATCGTTTCGCCGGAACCACGTCGCCGAAACTACTTCGAGTAGAGCTCCACGATGAGCTGTTCGTCAATCGGCATCTGGATGTCCTCGCGCTTGGGCAGCGAGATCACCGTGCCTTTCAAACCCTCGGCGTCCAGCTCCAACCATGCGGGAACGCCGCCCCGCCCGCCGATGGTGGCGACGGAATCCAAGACCTGCTGGTTCTTCTTGATCTTGTCCTTGAGCGAAACCACGTCGCCCGTCGAGGTCTGGGCGGAGGCGATGTCCACCTTCCTGCCGTTGACCAAGACGTGTCCGTGGGTCACGAGCTGGCGAGCCAAGTCGCGCGACGTGGCGAAACCGAGGCGGAACACGACGTTGTCCAGGCGCCGCTCCAGCAACATCAACAGCGTCTCGCCCGTGATCCCCTTCATCTTGTCCGCCGTGTCGAAACAGTTGGCGAACTGGGTCTCCAGCATCCGGTAGATGCGCTTCACCTTCTGCTTCTCACGGAGCTGTATGCCGTATCCGACGGTCTTAGGCCGATAGTTCTTGCCGTGCTGTCCCGGAGGGAAAGGCCGTTTCTCTACGGCGCAGGTGTCCCTGAAGCAACGGTCTCCCTTGAGGAACAGCTTCGTGCCTTCGCGCCGGCACAGCCTGCATTTTGCTTCGCGGTATCTAGCCAATTCCCGATCTCCTTCTCATGGGAACCCCTAAAACCCCGGACTCTGCGTTGCGCCTTGATCGGAAGCGCCCATTCGCCTTGGGAGGCTCCGCTTCCCGATCTGCGGCGACGCATCGTCGGCGGGTTTTTGCAATCCCCTTGATTCCTGATTCCGAATTTCTAAATTTCAAATCGATTCCGAATCCCGAATTACCCCGAATCCCGAATCAATCACACCCTGCGGCGCTTCGACGGCCTGCACCCGTTGTGGGGAATCGGCGTGATGTCCCGGATCGCCTTCACCTCCAAGCCGGCGGCTTGGAGCGCCCGGATGGCGGACTCGCGTCCCGCGCCGGGGCCTTTGAGGCGCACGTTCACAGTCCGCATCCCGTACTCCTTGACGGCGGTCGCGGCGACGGTCGCAGCCTGCTGCGCCGCGAACGGCGTGCCCTTGCGCGAGCCCCGGAACCCGTTGGCGCCCGAACTCGAAGAAGCCAAGAGGTTGCCGTCCAAGTCCGTGATGCTGACGATCGTGTTGTTGAACGTCGCCAAGACGTGCGCCACCCCCGTCGGGATGTTCAGCTTTTCCCGCTTTTTCCCGCCAGCCTTCTTCTTAGAGGTCTTCTTTCCCTGTTTCGCCTGTTTCTCAGCCATTTCGCTCCAGCCGCTCCTTTACTTTTTACCCGCTATGCGACGCGGACCCTTGCGTGTCCGGGCGTTGGTGTGCGTCCGCTGCCCACGCGCCGGAAGGCCGCGCCGGTGGCGCAACCCGCGGTAGGAGCCGATCTCCATCAGCCGTTTGATGTCCAGAGAGACGGCTTTGCGCAGGTCGCCCTCCACCATCCCGTCGCGTTGGATGATGTTGCGGATGCGCACCGCCTCTTCCTCGGTCATATCCTTGACCTTGGTGTTTATGTCGATACCGGCTTCCTGGCAGATCTTCATGGAACGGCTTCTGCCGATTCCATAGATGTAGGTCAGCCCGATCAAGACCCGCTTGTTAAGTGGCAAATCCACTCCAGCAATTCTAGCCACAAAAACCCCCTGTTATCCTTGACGTTGCTTGTGCTTCGGGTTGGCGCAACGGATTTGGATCACTCCCTTGCGGCGCACGACCTTGCACTTGGTGCATATTTTCTTGACAGACGCTCTCACCTTCATGATCTTTATCCTATTCTGACCCCTGATTCGGGATCCCTCCGCCCGACACCTGCCAGACGATGATGACGATAACCGGTAAAGGATACAGGATACCGGCGGCGGATTACAGCCCCACTTTGACGAACACGAAAGAATATTCGCCCATGGGAACCTCAAAAAAACCCGGCGGCTGCGTCGCGCCTCGCCTGCGAGGTTTTCAGCGGCTCCTTATTTATGGCGATACACTATCCGCCCGCGCGTCAAATCGTAGGGGGACAGCTCCACGAGCACCTTGTCGCCCGGAAGGATGCGGATGAAATTCTTGCGCATCTTCCCCGAGACATGCGCGAGCACCAGGTGCTTGTTCTCCAGCTCCACCCGGAACATGGCGTTCGGCAACGTCTCCACCACCGAACCGATTACTTCGATCGCATCCTCTTTTGGCATAGCCTTCGCAAATTCCCGTCAAATCCTGACGACGCCCCGCGCAACCGCCTGGCGTCAACGCGCCGCGCCCTTCGCCGTCGCCCTGTCCGCCCCGTCCCGCTTGGCGATGGTGTCGCGGATGGAGTAAAAAATCTTCGCGGGCGACTGGTCGCCGTCGATCTGGAAGTACGTGCCGCGCTCTTGGTAGTACTTGATCAGCGGCGCGGTCTGCTCGCGGTAGACCCGCAACCTCTCGGTGATGACCTCCACCGCGTCGTCGTTGCGTTGCGTCAACGCGACGCCGCACTTGTCGCACAACCCCTTCAGCGAGCCGGAGCTGAGCTGCCGGCTGAACGTCCGGTTGCAACTCGGGCATATCCAACGACCGCCCAGGCGCGCGACCAGCACATCGTCCTTGACGCTGATGCCGATCGTGAAAGACCGGATCACGTCTTGGGCGAAAAGCGCCTGCAACGTGTCCGCCTGGGGCAGCGTCCTCGGATAGCCGTCGAGGATGAACCCGCGCCGGCAGTCCTCTTGCTGCAACCGCTCCCGGACGATGCCGTCCACCACCTCGTCCGGCGCCAACATCCCGGCCTCGATGAAGGTCTTCGCCCTCACCCCCTGCTCCGTCCCGTTCTTCACCGCCGTCCGCAACATGTCTCCGGTGGAGATATGCGCGAACCCGAACTTCTCGGACAGCAGCCGGGCCTGCGTGCCTTTTCCGGCACCCGGGGGTCCCAGCAATATGATCGCAATTTTCAAATCAGCCCAATTAACCACTTGTGCCTTACATCGACACCGAAGACCGCGTCCGCCCCCCGGCCGAACTTATTGTAAAGCGGCAAACCCCTTCAGCTCCTTCGCCCGCGGATCCTTCCTTTTTTCAGGAAGCCGTCGTAATGCCGCATGATCAACTGTGATTCTATCTGCTGGATGGTGTCCATGGCGACGCCGACGACGATCAGCAACGACGTCCCGCCAAAGTAAAACGTGACACCCAATCCGGTGGTGATCCACCCCAGTTGGATAGAATTGAGGATGTCGTCCAGCTTGGCCCCGATCAGGGGAATCGACTGCACCTTGAACCCGGTGATCAGGAACTCGGGCAGCAGGCAGATCAGAACCAAGTAGATCGCGCCCGCCAGCGTCAGCCTGCTCAATATGCGGTCGATGTATTCCGCCGTCCTGTGCCCGGGGCGTATGCCGGGGATGTACCCGCCATACTTACGGATGTTGTCCGCCACCTCCATCGGGTTGAAGATGATGCTGACATAGAAGAAGCAGAAGAACACGATGCCGACGATGTAAAGGATGTTGTACCAGAACATCCCTTGCGCCAACGCCGAGGTCAATTCCCGCATCCACCCGTAGGGCATCACCGAGCCGAGCGTGGACGGTATCGCCACGATCGAGGCGGCGAAGATCACCGGGATGACGCCTCCGGAGTTCACCTTCAGCGGCAGGTGCGTCGCCTGCCCGCCGTAGACCTTCCGCCCCACGACGCGCTTGGCGTACTGCACCGGTATCCGGCGCTGCCCCCGCTCGACGAAGACCACTGCGGCGACCACCAGCACCATCATGACCAAGAGCAGGATGGCGGTGAAGATCGACATCTCGTGCTGCTTGAAGACGGCGCGGAAAATCCAGTTGATGGCGCTCGGCAGCCCCGCCACGATGCCGGCGAAGATGATCAGGCTGATGCCGTTGCCGATGCCGCGCTCGGTGATCTGCTCGCCTATCCACATGATGAACGCCGTGCCGGTGGTCAGGGTGATCATGACCATGAGGCGGAAGCCCCAGCCGGGATCCACGACGATCGGGGCGCCGGTCCCGCCCGAACGCTCCAGCGCAAACGCCGTCATCAGCCCTTGGAACAGCGTCAGGGCGACGGTCAGATAGCGCGTGTACTGGGTGATCTTCTTGCGCCCCAGCTCCCCTTCCTTGGAGAGTTTTTCCAAGTGGGGGACGACGACTGTGGCGAGCTGCAGGATGATCGACGCCGTGATGTACGGCATGATCCCCAGCGCGAAGATGCTGAAACGGCGCAACGAACCGCCGGAGAAGATGTCCAAGAACCCGAAGATCGAACCGGCGCTGGACTGGAACAACTGTTCCAAGGCGACATGGTCGATCCCCGGCGTGGGGATGAATGCGCCGATGCGGTACACCGCCAGCAACCCCAACATGTACAGGACGCGCTTGCGCAGGTCGGGGATGCTGAATATGTTCTGTATCGCGCCTAAAATCGGGTTTCGTTCTTCCGGCATTTTATTTCCAGATTTCAGATCCAAAGGCGGGACGGCTCGCGCCATCCCCACCTTGCCAATTTACGCTAATTACGCTATGACCTCGACCGAGCCGCCCGCCTTCTGTATCTTCTCGGCGGCACCCTTGCTGAACTTGTGGGCGCGCACCTTCAACGCCTTGTCCAAGTCGCCGTCGCCCAGTATCTTCACGCTTTCACGCAGGTTCTTGATGATGCCGCGGTCTCGCAAGACCACAGGGTCGATCTCGGCGCCCGCGTCGAACGCCGCGAGCTGCTCCAGGTTCACCACGACGTACTCCTTGCGGAAGATGTTGGTGAAACCGCGCTTGGGCAGGCGGCGGTACAGCGGCATCTGGCCGCCTTCAAACCCCGGGCGCATCTTGGAGCCGGCGCGGGAATGCTGGCCGTTGTAGCCGCGCGTCGCCGTCTTGCTGTGGCCGGAGCCGATGCCGCGCCCCACCCGCTTGTTCTTCCGGTTCGCCCCAGGCGCCGGTTTCAGTGTGTTGATGCTTAACATAATCGTCCCGTCCTTAAAGAATCCGCACCAGGTGCGGCGCCTTCGCCACCATGCCGCGCACCGCAGGGGTGTCCACCCGGGTGACGACCTGGTTCAGCCGCTTGAACCCCAGGCCTTTGATGATCAGCTTGTGCTTGGGCGTCGAGCCTATCGCGCTGCGATAATACTCGATGCGCAAGGTCGCCTCGTTCGCCGGTTCCGACTTCTTTTTCGCCGCCATCGCTACAATTCCTCCACCTGTTTGCCGCGCAGCTTGGCGACCGCCTCGGGTTCGACCAGCCGCTTCAAGCCGTCAAAGGTCGCTTTGACGACGTTGTGCGGGTTCGTGCTGCCCAAGGACTTGGTGAGGATGTTGGAAATGCCCGCCGACTCGACAACGGCGCGCACCGGACCGCCCGCAATCACGCCCGTGCCCTCGGAAGCCGGCTTGAGGATGACGCGCCCCGCGCCGTAGCGCCCCAGGATGACATGGGGGATCGTCCTTCCCTGCAGCGGCACCGTGATGAGGTTCTTTCGCGCCTGCTCGACCCCTTTTTTGATCGCCTGCGGCACTTCCTTCGCCTTCCCCATCCCGTAGCCGACCCGCCCGTTCTGGTCGCCGACGACCACGAGGGCGCTGAAGCTCAGGTTCTTTCCACCCTTGACCACCTTCGTCACGCGGTTGATGGAAACCACCTGGTCTTTGAACTCAGGGAACTCCGACTCTCCATGCTGCGCATTCCGCTCGTTCTTTTCCAAGATTCCTCCTGTGCGGGGGGCGCTCCGCCCGTCCGCCTTGCTGCCATGCTAGGCAGGGCGCTTGCGCCGCGAACGCCGCGTTGCACACGGCGGTCGCGGCACGGCGAGCCCAACCATTAAAATTTAAGCCCCGATTCCCGCGCAGCCTCCGCGACCGCCTTGACCCGGCCGTGGTAGATGTAGCCGCCGCGGTCGAACACCACGGATTCGATCCCCTTGGCCTTCGCCCGTTCCGCGATCGTCTTGCCGACCTTCTTGGAAGCCTCGACGTTGCCCGTCCCCTTGCCGTCGCCGCGCAAGTCCTTCTCCACGGTGGACGCCGCCGCCAAGGTCTTCCCCTGGCCGTCGTCCACGATCTGCGCGTAGATGTAGCGCGAGCTGCGGTACACGCAAAGCCTCGGCCTCTCGGCGCTCCCGACGACCTTGGCGCGGATGCGCTTGTGGATTCTCCGCCGCTCTTTGTTGCGGTCAATCAAGCTGATCATTTCACGACCCCTTTTTCGGGCGCCTCGGAAAGTCCCAGGCGTCGTTGCGTCCCGCCGGAGGGTTTCCAATGCCCCCACTTATGGAAACCTCTAAAAAACCCGGATGACAGCGCCAGCGCCTTGTCTGCGAGCCTTTCAGCGGTTCCCTTATAAAACCTTTCCCATCGCCGTCACGCGACCTTAGACCTTACGCTCCCTTTTTGCCGACCTTGAGTTTGATGGTCTCGCCCGCGTACCGGAGCCCCTTGCCCTTGTAGGCGTCCGGCCGCCGCAGGGAGCGGATGTCGGCAGCCACCTGGCCGACCAATTGCTTGTCGGCGCCGGAGATGGTGATCGTCGCCACGTAGTTCTGGAGCTGCGGCTTGTTCTGCTTCTCCACCTTGATGCCGATCCCCTGCGGGATGGGGAACTCGATGGGGTGTGAATAGCCGAGCGCCAAGGTGATCGCCTTGGGCTTGGCATCGACCTTGTAACCGATGCCCACGAGATCCAGATCCTTGGAGAAGCCGTTGGTGACGCCATGCACCAAGTTGGCGGCCAGCGCCCGCGCCAAGCCATGGTACGCAGGATAGGGCTTCTCATCCGAGGGGCGCACCGCCGTGAGCGTGGCGCCGTCGAGTTCAAACCGTATGCCCGGAGGTATGGGCGCGGAGAGCTTCCCCCCCTTGCCTTCGACTTCCAGAGAGCGTTCGCCGATCGTCACTTTGACGCCGCTCGGTACTGTGATTGGCTTCTTCCCTATTCGCGACATAACACACCTTAGTCCATGTGGTAGGGCGGCCAGGCCGTGACCGCCGTTTACAGATTTCGATTCGCGCCCGCAGACGCGGCTCCCCGCCTAGCTGACGGCGCAGAGGACTTCCCCGCCCAAGCCTTTCTCCTTCGCCTGCTTCCCCGTGAACACCCCTTGCGAGGTGGAGACGATGCAGATGCCCAAGCCGCCCAGGATGGACGGTATCTCGTCCTTGCCTGCGTAGACCCGGCATCCCGGACGGCTGATGCGCTCCAGCGTGGTGATCACGGGCTTCTTCCCGGCGGCGTAGCGCAACTGGATGCGAATCATCCCCTGCCGGTTGTCCTCGCTCAGGATGAAGTTCGAGATGTACCCCTCCTCTTTGAGGATGCGGGTGATCTCCAGCTTCAGCTTCGACGAAGGGATGTCCACCGCCTCATGCCTGGCGGCGCTGGCGTTGCGAATCCGGGTCAGGAGATCCGAAACGGGATCGGTCATTGTCATGGTCAAAACTCCAATAAATTACAATTGCTTGCGACTTGCCGGAACAGGCTTGAACCACGGGCGCACACAGAACCGTCGCGACTTCGCGGAAACGAAGCCCGCGGCGCGCCCATCGTCCGGCAATTCGAAAATCCTTCTACCAGCTCGACTTGGTGACGCCCGGAATCTCGCCCGTCAGCGCCAGCTCCCGGAAGCAGAGGCGGCACAGATGGAATTTCCGGTAATACCCCCGAGAACGTCCGCAACGCTGGCACCGGTTGTGCGCCCGCACGGCGAATTTCGGCGTCATCCTGGCTTTGGCTTTCTTGCAATTTCTCGCCACAGTAACTCCCGTCGGCAATCCGGCGCGGCACCCGTCCCAGGGTTCCCGCCGTCGCCCCCTTGTAAACCTCTAAAAACCCGGGCGCCGCGCCACGCCGCGCCCGCAGGCTTTCCAGAGTTGCTTTATTGCTGCCCCTTCTTGACGAACGGCATGCCCAGAGACTTCAACAGCTCGTAGGCCTCGTTGTCGCTCTTGGCGCTGGTCACAACGGTGATGTTCATGCCGCGGGCCTTGTCCACCTTGCCGTAGTCGATCTCGGGGAAGATGAGCTGATCCTTCAACCCCAGCGTGTAGTTCCCCCTGCCGTCGAACGCCCGGTCGGACACGCCGCGGAAGTCGCGCACGCGCGGCAAGGCGATGCTCATCAGGCGATCCAGGAACTCGTACATCCTGTCGCCCCGCAAGGTCACCGTCACGCCGATGGGCATCCCTTCGCGCAGCTTGAACGCCGCGATCGACTTCTTCGCCTTGGTGATCACCGGTTTCTGCCCCGTGATCGCCGCCAGCTCGTCGGACGCGACATCCAGGATCTTGGCGTTGGAGATGGCCTCGCCCACACCCATGTTCACATTGATCTTCACCAGTTTGGGGACCGCCATGACGTTGGCGTACCCGAACTGCTTGGTCAATGCCGGCACGGTCTCTTTTTTATACAATTCCCTAAGTCTGCTCATGATCTACCTGCACCCTCACTAGCGCCGCGCCCCTGCGCCGCAACTTTATGCGTCAAGCGATTCCTTGCACTTCTTGCACACCCGGTATTTCTTTCCGTCCGGGGTGACGTTCATGCCGACCCGGGTGGGCTTGTTGCAGTTCTTGCAGACAACCATCAGGTTGGAGATGTGGATGGGCGCCTCCTTGGGGAGGATGCCGCCCTTCACATTCTTCTGCGGATTGGGCTTCGTATGCTTTTGCACGAAGTGCAACCCCTCGACAATCGCCTTGTTCTTGCCAGGAATGACCTTTAGCACCTTGCCGGTCTTGCCTTTGCCGCTTGAGTCCTTGTCCTTCCCGGCCAAGACGCAAACGATGTCGTTCTTTTTGATCTTCACACTGGGCATCGAATTTCCACCCCTTTCGAATCTCGACTCGCGAATCGCTCTAGGGAACCTCTAAAAACCCCGGATAACGGCGCCAGCGCCTTTTCTGCGAGCTTTTTAGAGGTTCGCGTCACAGCACTTCCGGCGCAAGCGAAACGATCTTTAAAAAGTCCCTGTCCCTCAGCTCGCGGCTGACCGGGCCGAACACGCGCGTCCCGACAGGCTCCTTCTGGTCGTTGATCAGCACCGCCGCGTTGTCGTCAAAGCGGATATAGGAACCGTCCTTGCGGCGGAACTCCTTGCGTTGACGCACGATGACGGCCTTGACGACCTGCCCTTTCTTCACAGTCCCGTCCGGGGCGGCTTCCTTCACGTTGGCGGTGATGATGTCGCCCAGTTGCGCGACCCTTCCCACCTGGTTGCCCAAGGCGTGGATACAGGAGATCTTGCGAGCCCCCGAATTGTCCGCCACATCCAAAATCGTCCGCATCTGTATCATAATGACAACCCTCAATGACCATACGATTACCGATCCACGCGCCGACGGCTCCGTCGCGCAACCGCGCCGCCCGTCGATGCGAGGACCGCGATCGTCAATCCACAACCGTCGCGGCGGTCAATATCGTCTCCACGCGCCACCTTTTGCGTGCGCTGAGAGGCCGCGTCTCCACGATGCGCACCCGGTCGCCCACCTTGCAGGCGTTGTTCTCGTCGTGCGCCAGGAACTTGGAAGTCCGCCGCTGGATCTTCTTGTAGAGGCGGTGCGGAACCATCCTGTCCACGGCGACCGTGACGGTTTTCTGCATCGCCGTGCTGGTCACGATCCCCACCTGGCTCTTACGGATTCCCCTCTTCTTCACTACTTCAGTACCTTCTGTCCCCATCTCCACCTCGACCGACTTCGGATTGCTTCGACCTGATCAAACCGTTGAATCGCCGCCGACCCGCCCGTCCGGGCGGCGCGGCACCCCCTCTTGACGAATCGCATATTGTCAGCCCAAAAGGACCGTGCGTCAATTCTTTAGGCTCCCGTTTTCTTCGACTCCCGCTCCGTCAAAATCGTCTTGATGCGGGCGATGTCGCGGCGGATGCCCTTCATCTTGGGTGCGCCGTCGACCTGCCCCACCGCAGCCTGGAACCTGATCCGGAGAAGCTGCTTGCGCAGTTCGGATTCTTCCTGGATCAGGTCTTCCCTGTCCATGTCGCGCAACTTGGAAGCTTTCATTCCGTCTCCTTTCCGAACCGGGTCACGAATTTCGTCCTGATCCCCAGCTTATGACCTGCGAGGCGCATCGCCTCTTGCGCCTGCTCTTCCGAAACGCCCTCCATCTCGTAGAGGATCTTTCCAGGGCGAACCACCGCCACCCAGCCCTCAGGGGCGCCCTTGCCTTTGCCCATGCGGGTTTCGGCAGGCTTCTTGGTGATCGGCTTGTCGGGGAAGACGCGGATCCATATCTTGCCGCCCCTTTTCACGAAGCGGGTGATCGCCACGCGCGCCGCCTCGATCTGCCGGTCGGTGACCCAGCCGACTTCCATGGCTTTCAGGCCGTACTCCCCGAAGTTGACGTCGGAGCCGCGCCAAGCCTTGCCGCGCCGCTTCCCTTTCTGCTGCTTACGATACTTAACCTTCTTCGGCATTAACATGATGAAAGAACTCCTGCGAGACGCCGGGTGACCCGTGACGGCTCGCCATTAGGGAACCCCCCAAAACCCCGGATAACGGCGCCAGCGCCTTGTCTGCGAGGTTTTTAGAGGCTCGCCATGAGGCAAACAACCCGTGTTAGCGGACGGCCTTTTCCGGTCTCTGCATCTCGAAGACCTCGCCCTTGTAAATCCAGACCTTTATGCCAATGACCCCGTAGGTCGTGCTCGCCTCCGCGAAACCGTAGTCGATGTCCGCGCGGATGGTGTGCAGCGGCAACTGGCCGCTGAGATACCATTCCGTGCGCGCGATCTCGGCACCGTTCAGGCGCCCCGAGACCCGGACCTTGATCCCCTTGGCGCCGAAGCGCAACGTGCCGTCCACGGCGCGGCGCATGGCGCGCCGGAAGGCGATGCGCTTCTCCAACTGCTGCGCGATCCCCTCGGCCACCAGTTGGGAGTCGAGCTCGGGCTTGCTGACCTCTTGGATCTTGAGGTTGATGTCCCTGCCGGTCACAAGCTGCAATTCCTTCTTCAGCTTCTCGATCTCGGCACCCTTCTTGCCGACGATGATGCCCGGTCGCGAAGTGAAGATGATCACGGTCAGCTTGTTGGCCGCGCGCTCCACGTCGATGCGCGAGACCCCCGCCTGGGAGAATTTCTGCTTGAGCAGCGTCTTGAGGCGCAAGTCCTCGTGCAGCAAGCCGCCATAGTCCTTGCGCGCGAACCAGCGGGAACGCCACGTCCTGTTTATGCCCAGCCTGAAACCGTAAGGATGAACTTTCTGACCCACGGACTACCTCCTACCCTTCTTCGATGTCCTTGCCCTTGATGACGATGCTGACGTGCTTGCAACGGCGCTGCTGGCGGAACGCCCGCCCTTGCGGCGCGGGGCGCACGCGGCGCCGGTACTTGGTCGGCCCGGAGTCCACCACCGCGCGCGCCACGATGAAATTGTCCACGTCGGCGGCGGCGTCCTTTTCCTTGGCGTTTGCCACAGCGGAGAGCAATACCTTTTCAATCGCCTTGGTGGTGCGCTTGTTGGTGAACCGCAGGATGGCGAGCGCCTCCTGCACGTTCCGCCCCCGGATGAGGTCGATGACCAACCGCGCCTTCTGCGGCGACCCCTTCAAGTATTTGCCTTTTGCTATCGCTTCCATAGTCGTTTAATCCTAACTTGTCCTGAGTAACCGATGGTGGCGGGGGGATGCCCTCCGCCGCCGTCCGCAACAGCCCACCCTACTTCACCGAGGTCGATTTCTCCGCAGCCTTGGTGGTGTGCCCTTTGAACGTGCGCGTCGGCGCGAACTCGCCCAGCTTGTGGCTGACCATGTTCTCCGAGATGTAGATCGGGATGTGCTTCTTGCCGTTATGCACGGCAATCGTCAATCCGACCATCTCCGGCGTGATCGTCGAGCGCCGCGACCAGGTCTTGATCACCGTCCGGCTTCCAGAACCTGCGGCCGCCTGCACCTTGGCAAGGAAATGCTTATCGACAAAAGGGCCCTTTTTGACTGATCTGGTCATGCTATTCCCTACTTGCCGCGGCGCTTGATGATGAAGCGCTGCGTGCGTTTGTTGTTTCTGGTTTTATAACCCTTGGTGGGAACGCCCCACGGACTGACCGGGTTGCGACCGCCGGAGGTCTTGCCTTCGCCGCCGCCGTGCGGGTGATCGACCGGGTTCATGACGACGCCGCGCACCGTCGGCCGGATGCCCAACCAGCGGGTGCGCCCCGCCTTGCCGATGGAGACATTCTCGTAGTTGAGGTTGCCCACCTGCCCGATTGTGGCGTAGCACTCGAGGTGGATCATGCGCGTCTCGCCCGAAGGCATCTTGACCTGCGCATAGCCGGACTCCTTGGCGACGAGCTGGGCCTGCGCCCCCGCGCTGCGCGCCATCTGACCGCCCTTGCCCTTGCGCAGTTCGATGTTGTGGATCACCGTGCCCAAGGGGATGTTCTTGAGCGGGAGGGCGTTGCCGACCAAGATGTCGGCGCCTTCGCCCGCGATGATCGACGCGCCGACCGCCAAGCCGTCCGGGGCGAGGATGTAGCGCTTCTCGCCGTCCGCGTAGCAGACCAACGCGATGCGCGCCGAACGGTTCGGATCGTACTCGATGGCGAGCACCTTGGCGGGGATCTCCCGCTTGTCGCGCTTGAAATCGATGATCCGGTAAAGTTTCTTGTGCCCGCCCCCGCGATGCCGAATGGTGAGACGCCCCTTGTTGTTGCGTCCCGAGATCCTGAGCTTGGGCTCGGTCAGGCGTTTGAGCGGACGCTCCTTGGACAGTTCCTTGGTGTCAAGGGTCGTCTTGAAGCGCACCGCCGGCGACGTTGGGTTGTATGTCTTGATAGTTGCCATTTTTCCGCCCGGCTCCTCGTTATAGCGCCTCGGAGAATTCGATCATCTTCTCGCCTTCTTTGAGCGTCACGTAGGCCTTCTTCCAATCGGAACGACGCCCCACGTACTTGCCCTGGCGCTTCTTCTTCCCATGGAAGTTCGCAGTGCGCACACTGGCGACCTTCACCTTGAAGATCTTCTCCACCGCGTCTTTGATCTCGATTTTGTTGGCGTCCCGCAACACCTTGAAAGCGAGGGTCTGCATGTTCTCCTTCAGCAGAGTGCTCTTTTCCGTGATCACGGGGGTTCGCAACACCAGTTCCGCTCTATTCATCTCTGTCAATGCCTCCCGGTCACCTGCTCAGCACTTCCTGCACTTGGAGGATCGCGTCCTTGGAAAAAAGGATCGCGTTGCTGTTGACGACATCGAAAATGTTGACCGCGTTTCCAGGAACCAGCTTCACCGTGGGCAGGTTCCGCACGGACAGGAGCAGGTTCTTGACCTGTTCCTTGTCGGCGGTGGCATCGACCACCAGCACTTTGCCGGCAAGGCCGATGGCGTTCAAAATCTTCACGAACTCCTTGGTCTTGTGGCTGCCCACCGTCAACCCCTCGACCACGGTCACCGCGTTCTCGTTGAGCTTGGCGGACAGCGCCGAGCGCAACGCACCCCGCAGCTTCTTACGGGGGAGGCGCCAGGAATAGTCGCGCGGCTTGGGGCCGTGAACCGTGCCGCCATGCCGCCAGAGGGGGCTGCGGACGCTGCCGACGCGGGCGCGACCGGTGCCCTTCTGCTTCCACAGCTTCTTCCCGCTGCCGCTGACCTCGCCCCTGACCTTGGTCGACGCCGTGCCCGCCCGCAGGGAGTCGTTGTAATGCTTTATGGCTTCCCAGATGAGGGGTTCGTTGAATTTCGCCTTGAAGACGTCGTCGGAAAGCTCCAGCTTCCCCACCACCTCATTGGCAAGGTTTTTTACCTCTATTTCCGCCATCACCAACCTCTTCGATAGATGGTTCCCGCACTGCGGAGAAACCGCATATTGTAAACCATCCGCGTAAAATTGCTATGCCTTTTTTACCACCACATAGCCGCCGTTGCGACCCGGAACCGCCCCTTGCACGAGCAGGATGTTCTCCTGCTCGTCGATGCGCACGATCTTCAGCCCCTTGACCGTCACGCGGTCGCACCCCATGTGCCCCGCAGCCCTCATCCCGGGCAACACGCGGCTGGGGTACGCCGAGGCGCCGATCGAACCGGGGGCGCGATGGAACATCGAGCCGTGCGTCGCCGCGCCTCCGCCGAAATGGTGCCGCTTGATCAAGCCCGCAAAGCCTTTGCCCTTGCTGGTGCCGATCACGGTCACCTTCTCCTGGGGCTGGAACACCTGCTGGACCAAGACCTGGTCGCCGATCTTGGCGGTCTCGCCGACGGCGTTCTCGCCGAACTCGCGCAGGACGCGGCAGGGGTTCACTCCGGCTTTCTTGAAGTGGCCCGCGCGGGGCTTGGTGACCCGTTTGGGGCGGATGAACTCGACCAAGCCCAGTTGCACGGCCTCGTACCCGTCCTTGTCCTTCGATTTCTTCTGCACCACGACGCAGGGGCCGGCTTTGATGACGGTCACGGGGGTCACGACCCCCGCCTCGTCGAAAACCTGCGTCATCCCCAACTTGATTCCGATCAGTCCGTCAACCATGTCTTTACCCGATATCGCCAAGGTAGGGACGGCGCGCCGCGCCGTCCGCACTAATTTCAAAACGGCGGTCGCGGCGCGACCGCCCTACCTTTCATGGAGCCGCAAAAACCCCGGGGATGGCCGCGTCGCGACGCGCCTGCGAGGTTTTCAGGGCACCCCCGTTATTTGTGCTCCGTGCCGAAAGCCTTGATCTCGACGTCGATGGCGGCAGGCAAGTCAAGCTTCATGAGCGCGTCCACCGTCTGCGGCGTAGGCGCCAAGATGTCCACCAGCCGCTTGTGCGTCCGGATCTCGAACTGCTCCCGCGACTTCTTGTCCACGTGGGGCGAGCGCAGGACGCAGAACTTGTTCTTGAGCGTCGGCAACGGAATGGGGCCGGAGACCTGGGAGCCCGTCCGCTTCGCGATATCGACGATCTCGGAAGTGGATTGGTCCAACACCCTGTAATCGTAAGCCTTCAGCCTGATCCTGATTTTTTCACTCAGCATACGTTCCGCCTCAAAATTGCCGCTTCTTGACTTGGCCGCAGGCGTCCCGCCCGCATCGGGGCGCGGCGAGACCACCCCGCCATGCTTTGCTTCCCTATTCGATGATCTCGGAGATGTTGCCCGCGCCCACCGTGCGCCCGCCCTCGCGGATCGCGAACTTCAGCCCCTTCTCCATCGCGATCGGCGTGATCAGCTTGATCGTCAGGTTCACGT
>JAISUT010000039.1 GCA_031271905.1 Acidobacteriota bacterium | reverse complement strand
CTGCGATTAAGTCCCTACGCGAAGCAGGTCAAGGTAATCGACATAGGAGAAAATCCTGTTGCGCTGTTCGCCGGAGGTTTGGGCAAGCACACCGATATCGCACAACCGCTTTACCGCAGATGGATAGGGCGAACAAGCTGCATTTTCCGGTTCTACTCGTCCCATCCCGGCTTCCGGCAACGCCCTTTATGGCAACTTTCCCCGCCGCAGGGACGCCCGCGCGCCGACGGGAGCATTGATTCTATTCCAAGGCTCCGGGGGATGGAATCGGCGAAATCGCGTCCCCCTCCACGGCTGGCAACGACTATATCCGCAAGCTGCACGCCTACGAAGCGGGCGGCGTCCGCAAAGGCTTGCCCGTCGATTTTTCGCGAATCTACCCGATTTGACGCAGACTCCCGCCAAGCGACGGGGCCTCCCGCCTGTGCGCACGTCGTCCCGCCGCGGTATTTTTCCGTTAAAATATACGAAATAAACAATTTGCATCGTGTATGGCTGCGCCTGATTAATTACAGTTGACTTTATACACAAATAGTGCTTTAATATCCTCCGCAACACGGAATCGCGAGCAACTAACGCAGGAAATGTTTCGAAAGGACGGATACATGCGATACATGCAGAGCCCGGCAGCCAGTCTTGTCGCACGCAACAGGCGCAACGACGCCGACATCGTTTTTCAAGGCTTCAAACTCCACGGAGACCTGCGCGGCCTGATGTTCGCGGCCGAGGTCGAGCAACGCTTCCAGAACCGCGGCAAGGCGAACCTGGAAGTCGTCTACACCTTCCCCTTGCCTTGGGGGGCGGTGCTGCTCGGCGTGGAGGCCGAGCTGGGCGGCAAGAAGCTCTCCGGCGTCGTGGTCGAGAAGAAAGAGGCGGAGGCCCGCTACGAGGAGACGCTGTCGCAGGGCGACGCCGCCATCATGCTGGAGAAGAACCACGACGGCAGCTACACGGCCAGCCTCGGCAACCTCGCCGCCGGGGAAGGGTGCGTGGTGCGCTTCCGCTACGCCGAGCTGTTGCGCTTCGAGCAGCGCGCCCTGCGCCTGACCGTCCCCACCGTCATCGCGCCGCGCTACGGCGACCCGGTGCGGGACGGCGGGCTGATGCCGCACCAGGCGGCGGCAAACGACATCCTCGCCGAGTACCCGCTGGAGCTGGAGATCGGCATGCACGGCGACCTCGCCCGCGCCCGCGTCGCCTCGCCCAGCCATCCCGTCCGCATGGAAAGCCGCCTCGGCGTCCTCGTGGTCACGCTGGCGCGCGCGGCGGCGCTCGACCGGGACTTCGTGCTCGTGCTCGACAACCTGGCGCACGACTCCATCGCCGTCGCCGGCGCGGACATGGCGGGCGGTGCCGAGGGCGGGCGCTACGCCGTCCTGGCGAGCTTCTGCCCGCGGCTGGCCGCGACGGACGGGGCCGGGAACCCGCCCGCCGTCCAGGTCAAGTTCCTGGTGGACTGCTCCGGCTCTATGGAGGGCGACAGCATCGAGGCCGCCCGCGCCGCCCTGTCCGAGGCGGTCGGGCAGTTGCGCCCCGGCGACAAGTTCTCCCTCTCCCGCTTCGGCAGCGGCGTCGAGCACCACTCGCGCGGCCTGTGGACGGCCGGGAAGCCGAGCCTGAACTCGGCGCGGGAATGGTGTTGCCAGCTCCAAGCCGACATGGGCGGCACGGAGATGGAGCGCGCCCTTAAGTCCACCTTCCGGATCGGCGGCAAGGGCGATTCCGCTTCCGGAAGAGCCGCGGCGCGGGACGTGCTGCTTGTCACCGACGGGGAGATATACGCCATCGACGGGGTGGTCGCCGCCGCGAAGCGTTCCGGCCACCGCGTTTTCGCCGTCGGCATCGGCAGCAGCCCGGCCGAGGGCAACCTGCGCCGCCTCGCCGAGGCCACGGGGGGCGCGTGCGATTTCGTCGCCCCAGGCGAGGACGCGGGGCCCGCCATCCTGCGCATGTTCGCCCGCCTGCGCTCGCCGCGCGTGAGCGACCTCGCCGTCGCCTGGCCGGAAGGGATGGCGCCGGAGTGGGTCTCGCCCCTTGATGCCGCCCTGTTCGACGGGGACACCCTGAACGTCTTCGCGCTGGTCCGCGGCCTGCCCGCCGGGGAAATCCTCTTGAACGGCAAGGACGCCGCCGGGGAGGCGGTCGCCGTCGCCCGCGCGTCGAGCCCGGTCGAGGCGTCGGACGACACGGCCGTCTCCCGCTTCGCCGCCGCGGTCCGGTGCGGCGCGGGGGGCGACGGCGAGGACGTCGCAAAATGGGCGGTCGCCTACCAGCTCGTCACGGAACGCACGAACTTCCTGATGGTTCACGAACGCGCCGAGGGGGAGAAGGCCGAGAAGATGCCTGAGCTGCACCAGGTCAGGCCGATGATGCCCGCAGGCTGGGGCGGCATGGGACGCATAGACATAGACTGTTGTAAAGCAGTTGCCCGCCCCCGCCTACGCTTCCTCCGTAAAGCGCGCGGCATGGGACGCATAGACTGTTGTAAAGCAGTTGCGGCGGCACCCGCCGTGCTGAACAGGTCCCTTGAGGACAAGAACGCGGTTTCGCCGGACGAGGACGTCATGAGGCACAACCTGCGCGAAGCGACCAATTTGGCGTTGCAGTCGCTCTCCTCCCGCGAGCAGGAGATTGTGCGGATGCGCTACGGTCTGAACGATACCGGGAAGGAGTACACGTTGCAGGAAGTTGGGGAGATCTTCCAAGTGACCCGCGAACGCATCCGGCAGATCGAGGAGAAGGCGCTCTTGAAGCTCCGCAGCCCCTATCGCAAGTTTGACGCGGTGTCACCGCTGGAATTTTGCGTGTGGCTGGAAGGGAATCCTGACGCCGGAAAGCGGAAAATGAAAAGCCTTATGGGTGTGGGAACTTGGAATCGGCTGAGCAGCTCGGTGTCAACGAGAGCCGTCGTTTCGCGGAAAGCATGCGCCCAGGCACTCAAGTTCCTGATGTCGTTGCCGGAAGTGCGCGAGGCGCTGAAAAACGGCGAGAAGCCGTTCCAGACCCGCAAAGCCGCCATCCTCGCGGCCATCGACGCCGCCGTCGCCGACGGTCGGCTGGATGCGCCAGCGAAGGCCGCCGCGCTGGTCATCGTAGAGGATTTGGCGGAGACGACCGCAACCTACTGGCGGCTGGCCGGACACGGTGTCGGGAAAAGCATAGCCCCGGTCGCGCAACCTGCCGTTTAGCGCAGAAGGGACTGCGGGGTGCGGTGCCGAGCCGCCGCACCCCGCAAGAAGCATCAGCCCGGCGCCCGTCCTTTTTTCAAGTTTTCGAGGCAGGCGCAAGATTTCTTCGTTGTTGGAGTATTTTCACACTTTACTTAATACACATCAAGTGTTTCAATATGAGCATGAACGAAAAGAAAACCGCCCCCGACGCTTCCGACGCCCCCGGATACATCTTGAACGACCTGTGCGTGCTGGCCGACTTGCCGGTGCGCACCGTGCGCTACTACGTGCAGGTCGGGCTGATGGACCGTCCGCAGGGGGAGACGCGCGCGGCGCGCTACGGGGCGAAGCATCTTGAGCAGTTGCTGCTCATAAAAAAATGGACGGCGGCTGGCGTTTCGCTCGAACGCATCCGCGAGCTGTTGCACGGCGCGCCGCCGCCGGTCGAGGAGCGCCGCCGGGCGCGGGGCGATGTCGAAGTGCGCAGCCACCTGCTCGTCGCCGACGGCCTGGAGCTGGTGATCGAGCCGGGGCGGGCGGGGTTGCGCCCGGAGCAGGTGCGTCAGCTGTTCAGGGATGTGCTCGCGGCCTACGAAGGCGTCGCCAACCCGTCTTGAACCGCCGCCCCGCAAGGCGCATCAGACCGACGCCTGTTTCCGTGAAGCGGCTGTCCTTCCCGGATCTGGTGTTCCCGTTATTCCCGGATCCCGGCCAGCACCGCCATCATCTCCTCGTGGACCAGGCCGTTGGACGCCAGCGCCTCCCGCTCGTAGACAGAGCCGCGCTCCCCGGCGTAGTTGGTCACCCGCCCGCCCGCCTCGCGGACGGCGAGGTAGCCCGCCGCGCAATCCCACGGCTGCAACTGCCGCTCCCAGAAGCCGTCCAGCCGCCCCGCCGCGACTTGGCAGAGGTCGAGCGCCGCCGAGCCGCTGCGCCGCACCCCCTGCGTGCGGACGGCGAAGGCCGCGTAGGCCGCCAGGTTCTTGCGCGGGCTGGTGCGGATGTCGTAAGGGAAGCCGGTCACAAGCGGGCTGTCGTCCAGCCGCGCCGTATCGGAGACCCGCAAAGGGATCTGGTTGCAATGGATGGGGCGAATAAGCTGCATTTTCCGGTTCTACTCGTCCCATCCCGGCTTCCGACAACGCCCTTTATGGCAACTTTCCCCGCCGCAGGGACGCCCGCGCGCCGACGGGAGCATTGATTCTATTCCAAGGCTCCGGGGGATGGAATCGGCGAACGGCAACGGCGGCCGGGAGGTTTTGGAGGTTCCCTATCGCTAGTACGGAGGGTAGTGGATGTTCATGTCCATGTCGATGCGCGCCACGTTCAGGAAACGGGTGCCGGGGATCCTGTAATACCAGAGGTAGTAGTCCAGCGTCCCGGCGAAGTCGATCACCCGCAAGCCGCCTTGGGGCGCGATGGGGTCGAAGGCGTTGTACACCTGGTAGGTGCGGTCGCCTATTCGCATCGACTTGCCGTCCTCGGACAGGACGGCCTTGCGGGGCATGGCGGCGTAAGGGGAGTTCGCGGTTGCGGGCGCGTCGGGCGCGGCGTCAGCCGGAGCCGGAGGGGCGGACGGGTCGTCTGCGGGGACGGTGACTTGCACCAACTCCGGCGCTTGCGCCTCCCGGGCGTTTCCCCGCGCGCCGTGTCCCGCAGGCGGCCGCGAGCAGCCCGCCGCCACCGCCGCCACCGCCACGAGGACGGCCAGCCACAAGGCGGTCCGGCTGCCGCGCCCGCCTTGCCGGTTCCAACGCCTCGCGTGCCGGCACGGCGGACTGCGGACAAGCGCCGCCGGGCATGGATGGCCATGGGACTCCCGACTTCCATCCGCATCCGTCTGCCGCCGCGTCCATCCGTAACCGTCCCCTTGCGAAGCCACCGGGTGTCCTCCCTTTCCAGGCAATGGCGGGGCGCGCCGCCCCTGGTTCTGCCTCATCACCAAGCGTATATCGTCCTTGGGCGTTTGCCCCAGTCGTCGAGTTCGGGACTCCAACAACCTACCCATTGCTTCATCTGTTCGCAGTCCTCGTGCTTCGACCTCAATCGTATTCCGGTCATTCTAAACGCAAATGCCCCGGGAAAAAAGCTGAATTAGTCAAGGAGGCGGGCAAGGAGGCTGAATTCTTTTCCCCCGCAAAAACGCTTCCATTCTTCCGGAACCTTGGGATAAGATCGAGGTTCCCGTCGGTGCGGGGGCGTCCCTGCGGCGGGAAAAATTGACATAAAGGGCGTTATCGGAAGCAGAGATGGGACGGGCAGAACCGGAAAATGCAGCTTGTTCGCCCTATCCATACGGGCAGAACCGGAAAATGCAGCTTGTTCGCCCTATCCATCCCCCCGTCGGAACGATGTGGTAAAATCCCTGTGTCTGCGATTCCGGACGGAGATTCCGCAAAGGCGCAAGGGAAGGACAAGGAGGATCGACGCCATGCCGCTGCCGCAAAGAGAGCGGAAATACACCTACGCCGACTACTGCACATGGGACGACGGCGAGCGCTGGGAGCTGATCGACGGCGTGCCTTATCTGATGTCGCCTGCGCCGGGGCGCAGGCATCAGGAAATCAGCGGAGCGCTCTTCAACCAACTATACAATTTCCTCGAAGACAAGCCCTGCAAGATTTATAGCGCGCCGTTCGACGTCCGCTTGGCCGCCGACGGGGAGGACGACACGGTCTGCCAGCCCGACATCATAGTCGTGTGCGACAAGTCCAAGCTGGACGACAAAGGCTGCAAGGGCGCGCCCGACCTGGTCATAGAAGTCCTTTCGCCGTCCTCCACGCGCATGGACGTCGTGGTCAAGTTCGAGAAATACCGCGAGGCGGGGGTGCGCGAATACTGGATCGTCTCGCCGGACGAGCGCAGCGTGCAGGCTTTCTTGCTGGACGGCGAGCGCTATTACGTGACCGTCTACACAGACGAAGCCCCTGTCCAGACGCTCGCCGGCTGCGTCATCGACTTGAAGAAAGCCTTCTCCGCGCTGGACTGACCGCCGCGAAACGCCGGTTCCACCGCCGTGTCCAGCCATCGTGACGATGGGGGCTCCTCCGTCCCACCGCCGGGGCTGGCACCCCGCTGTGACGCACAAGACGGAAAAGCCCCATCAAGTCAGGAAAAAAATCAGAAAAAGAAGAAGTAGTAGGCGGCGGTCCATTCTTTCTTGACACCGTCAGCCTGACCGATCCTCGTGTTGGTCTTGTCACGCACGGTCCCGTTGTTCTCGATTTTTCCGATCCTCGCGTTGGTCTTGTCGCGCACGGTCCCGTCGCTTTCGATCTTCCCGATCCTTGCGTTGGTCTTGTCGCGCATGGTCCCGTCGCTCTCAATCTTCCCGATCCTCGCGTTGGTCTTGTCGCGCACAGTCCCGTCGCTTTCGATCTTCCCGATCCTCACGTTGGTCTTGTCGCGCACGGTTCCGTTGCTTTCGATCTTTCCGATCTGCATATTGGTCTTGTCGCGCAAGGATTGCGCCCCTGCCGGTTGCGGAATGAACATCCACGCCCAAAGACATGCCGTCGCGACGATGACTGTTTTTCTCACTGCCTTTACCTTCCTCGAAAAGTCCAGTTGACCATCGTGGTGATGGTCATGCGGGAATTAAAATTCCCTCCTTGTTGTGTTTCCGTCAATATCAAGTTTCAAAGTTCCGAATGATGTAAGCGTTTTTGCAGAAAAAAAGAGGGGCGAGAGCGCGTCATAGAGAAAACGGGCATAGCCGGGGGCGGGGGCTTCCGCTCCCGCCCCGCCTTCTTGCGGATTTGCGCGTGGGCTTAGTGAGAGGCTTCGGCGGGCTCGCCTAGCAGCTTGTGGATCTCCTCCAGCAACTGCTCGGGACGGACGGGCTTGTCCAGCACCTTGTCTACCACCACCCACGACTGCGCCTCCGGATCCTGCGCCTCGAACTGCAAGCCCGTCACCCCCCGCGCCGCCGTCAGCAACAGCATCGGCGTCCCGGGGTACAACTGCTTGATCTCGTGCGCCAGGATGAAGCCTGAGTCCGGCTCGTCCACGATCAAATCCATGATCGCCAAGTCCGGCTTGAAGCCCAGAAGCGCCTCCTGCGTTTATACGGTACGGCGGAGCTGAGGGCTGACGGACGCCGCGAGCCGACGGTACAATCCCGACGTTTCCGGCAAGCAGACCGAACCCACGCAGCTTGACCTGCCTGCAGCAGGCAGGTCAAGCTGTTGCCTTGCCCGACAGGTCGTTTCTTTGTAAAAAAACGCTTCCATTCTTCCGGAACCTTGGGATAAGATCGAGGTTCCCGTCGGTGCGGGGGCGTCCCTGCAGCGGGAAAAATTGACATAATGGCCGTTATCGGAAGCGGATATAGGGCGGGCTGAACCGGAAAATGCAGCTTGTTCGCCCTATCCGTTTCCCGACGGGCGAGGGCATGGAAGCGTCGACGAGACGTCCTCGTTCGGTCACCTAAGGAAACGCTGATTAATTCGTTTTCAGGAAGATGCACTGCTGGAAACAATGCGTTTGCAGGCGCAAATCTCTTTGATTTTCGAATAAATCAGCACTTCCCTAAGGAAACGCTGATTAATTCATTTTCGAGAAAAGGTGATGTTGAAAACAATGCATTTGCAGTCATCAATTCTTTTGGTTTTTGAATAAATCAGCGTTTCCCTAATAGTCGGTTGGCTTTTTGCGCCAAGTATGTCAAGAGGGAGTAAAGCATGGCAGGAGACAAGAAAAAGCTGAATATCTATCTTGACAATTGTTGCTATAATCGTCCCTATGACGATCAAGAACAACTGCGCATCGAATTGGAAACCAAGGCAAAACTATTTATACAAGATTTGATTGTGCAGGACAAGGTTGACCTGACGGTATCGTCCATTTCGGTCGTGGAAAACGACAAGAATCCTTTTGAGGACAGAAAGGAATTCATCGCGGATTTTTATAAAAACGCCAAAAAACGCGGCATAACTTCAGAAACCGTCAAGAAAGACGCGCTGTTGCTGAAAGACAAGGGATTGAAACTATTTGACGCATTGCATCTGGCGTTTGCCATAGCGGAAGGATGCGATTATTTTCTAACTACAGACGACAAGTTGCTAAAGTTTCAAGATAACAGGATTGCTATAGTCAACCCGATAGAATTTTTAATTGTTTGGGAGAGACATGGAAATGATGAATGAGACGGTGTTGAAAACAACTATTATGCGCCATCTCGTGAAAACCTATGGGCATGTTGACATGGAACGTTTTATTTCGGCCGTGAAACGCGATCCCTTTGATTACACTAAATGGCGCGGCAGTCAATTCGATGATATGACGGCAGACGAGGTGTTCGATGAAATGAAGGCGGTGGAGCGGGAATGGACGGCCATCTGACCGTCTGTCAAGGGTTCCACCTCCTCATGACAGCGCCTTGGCGCCGGACAGGTCGATGCCGATGCCGCCGGGCGTGGCGGCGGGTCTGCTTGAAAGCGATGGATAGGGCGAATAAGCTGGCATTTTCCGGTTCTACTCGTCCCATCCCGGCTTCCGACAACGCCCTTATATGGCAACTTTCCCCGCCGTAGGGACGCCCGCACGCCGACGGGAGCATTGATTCCATTCCAAGGCTCCTTTATAATGCTCGGTTTTAAAAGGAGATCGGCCATGTTGAAAAAAACCGGGTTTTTTATTACGGCACTTACAATGACAGTGTCCTCGTAACAATTGTTCGCGATGATGATGATTATTATCGTTGTCTCGAAGAGGGATGTCCTCGTGCCACCGTCATGAATTTGGAAACGATGGTTATTGACGGTGTAAGTTTTTCACATCTCAATAACAGACAAATTATTGTTTGGAAAGGAGGACAATTTTATCGGCTGCTGGAAGCTTATGATAATGGCTGGTTGACACTGGAAGATTTGGAAGATATAACTGATTTCTATCAATGGGTGTTCCAAGCAGAGATCCAAGCAGAGATTGAAGCAATATGGGGTTAAAACAACAATTAATGATAGAAAACGGAGGAGTCAATAGGGCACACCGGCGATCAACTCGTATCGGACGTCATCGTCCCATGTCGCATAATCGTCGTATGTGTAATATTCTCTCTTCGGAAGCGGCATTTCGTTCCCCTCCTTTTGCGGCTATCAGTATACACCCCTATGGACACACGCCCCACGAAATGTACCCGCGCCTGGCCGCAAGCCGCAGCCGCCTCTACTTGCCATCGTCGGACATCGTGCGCCCCGGCGAAATCAAGCCTTTACTTTCGGCGGGGGCTGTTAATATACGTTCCCTTCGGCTCAGCGCCAGGCGTCGATGGAGACGCCGCGCCCCGCCATGAAGTCGGTCACGAACCACACGCTCGCCGTCTGCCCGCCCGCCACCACCGAGCGGATGTTCTGCGCGTTCGGATAGTGGTGGATGAGCGTGTCGCCCGAAACCTTCTGCCAGCTCGCGTAAGGCTCCAGCCCCTGTTTGCCCAGCGGCCCCATCATGCCCGAGGTGATCGAGTTCGCCCAATAGGTCTCGGCGGCGGTCACGGCGTTTTTCGAGAGCCACGCCCCCAGCTCCGCCTTGGTCTTGAAGCCCTGCGTGTTGCGGAGCTGGTACGCCACGGACGGGTCCATGACGAAGGTCGCCGCCCCGGTCGCCGCCAGCACCCGCATGAAATCGCGCATCAGGAAGTGCGGCGGGTAGTGTTCGACCACCGATCCCCCGCAACTCAGGAAGTTCCATCCCGAAAGCACCGTGAGGACGCTGTCCTCCGGCTTCCAGCCCATCAGGACGTGGTGCGGCTGCCAGCCCTCGGGCAACGCCTCCTCGTTCTCCGCCAGCGTCATGTTGTTGTAGCGGAGCGGATTGCTGAGCGAGGAGAAGCCGGTCACTCCTTCCTTGTAGCCTTGGATGACGCTGTGGATCAGGTTCATCGACCTGCCGATGACCGAGTTGGCCTCGTTGACCGGGCCCCACGCGCCGATGCCGGAGTTCATGCCGATCTCCTTGCGGACGGGGCCGTTGACCAAGATCATGCTGGCGTTCGATGTGGTTGAGTCCATGTAGGGCACCTGCGAGGACAGCGCGAGGATCGCCGGCAGGTATTCGGGCTTCGCCCCCGCCATGACCGCGATGATGGCGACCTTCTCCACCGTGAAGGGGCGCGCGGTGCCGAAGGTGCCGGCCTCTTTCTTGACCAGCTCGGACGGCTTGTGGCTCGTGCCTTTCAGCATCGCCGCCACGCGCTCTTCGGTAGGGAGTATGACCGGGTTGTAGTCCGTCCAGTCCCTGTCCTTGAACAGGCGTTGCAGGTTGTCCTCCGTGTCCGGCGGCAGGAGGCGCGGTTCGTCCGCCGACTCGGGCGGCACGCCCGCCTTCCTCTCCTCGTCGGTCAACGGCCTGGTGAAGGCGTCCTGTATCGCGGCCATCATCGGCTTGCCGCTGACGCGGTCCACGCCGTCGTACCAGCTTTTAAGCCGCTCCGGGCTGAGCCCGGTGAACGGGTAGGGCGCGGCGACCCAGCGCAGGGGCATGCCGCTGCTGTATTTGAAATGGGCGCCGATGCCGTAGGAGACCACGTTCTCGTTCGAGAGCGGGACGACGGGGATGCCATATTGCGTTTCCAACGCCTGCGAAAAGCGGCTCACGGCCGCGAGACAGCCCCATCAGCCGGCTACGCCGATGATCACCCCGTCGCCCTTGGCGGCGGCGATCTCCTTCCACAGCGCCGGGTCGTCCTCCGCGTAGTTCCCCCCCTTGAGCTTGTAGACGGCGTTGACCTTGGGCAAATGCGCGGCGAACCAGTCTTTCATGTCCCGCATCACCGGCGTCGGCCCCATCCCCTCGTAGTTCGTGTCCACGAGGTAGATGGTCTTCCCGTCCAGAGTGTCCAGGCGGGGGGCGAGCGGAACCCGCGCCGCCAGCTTCTCGGTGACGGCGGGGTTCATGAAGGTGACTTTGTCGT
>JAISUT010000034.1 GCA_031271905.1 Acidobacteriota bacterium | reverse complement strand
CCGGACCGATTCCCTCGTCTCGTAATGCCGCCAGTGGGTCAGCTCCTTCTTCAACGTGGCGAAGAAGCTCTCCGACCATGCGTTGTCGCCGGGCATTCCCACGCGCGAGAAGCTCTGCCGGACGCCGCTTCGCGACAGGAGCCCCCTGTACGCCTCGGACGTGTATTGGCTGCCCCGGTCGCTGTGGAAGACGCACCCTTCCGCGAGCCGGTGGCGCGACACGGCCGCGCGCATGGCGTCGACCGCCAGCTCCGCCGTCATACGGTCGGACATCGAGTCGCCCAGCACCTCCCCGGTCGCCAGGTCCCTGACCGCGCAGTAGTACACGAAACCCTCCCCGGTCTTCAGATACGTGATGTCGCCGGCCAGCGCCGTCCTCGGCACCGACGGCACGCCTTCCGCCCTCAGGATGTTCGGGCGCCCCTCGTCGCCGCGCGCCTTCCGGCTGTCGGTCAGGCTCCGCGCCCTCTGCCGCCGGTGGATTGACTTCAGCCCCATCCCCGCCATCTCCGCCGCGCACCGCCGACGCCCCACCTTCTCCCCGGCCTTGCGCAACTCCGCCGCCACGCGGTCCGGCCCGTACGTGCCGCGGCTCCTGTCGAACTCCTCCCGGATGCGCCTCCGCAACCGCTCCAGGCGCTCCAGACGCTCGTCGCGGCACTTCAGCCATGCGTAATAACCCGTCCTCTCTATCTGCAACCTCTCGGCCCACCTCGCCACCGGATGCTCGGGATGCCCCAGTATGAATGCGTATTTCACTTGTGCAGACTCGCGAAGTAGGCCGCCGCTTTTTTTAACATGTCGCGCTCCATGCGCACTTCCGCCAGCTCCCGCTGCGTCGCGCGAAGCTCCTGCTCCAGCGTCGCGTACCTCGTCTTGTCCCCGCCGGACGTCCACCGCTGCCGCCACCGGTACAGCAGGTTCGCGTTCACCCCGAGGTCTTTCGCGATCTCCGCCACCCCCTTCGGGCTCGCGTACGACAGCTTCACCGCGTTCTTCTTGAATTCCTCGTCGTATTTCTGCCTCGTCACAGTCATCGTTTGCCTCCTTGCGTTTCCAAAGGGTTATACCCTTTTTTGTCTAGGCAAACTGTCTATTTCTTTAACACACTCCCCTGGCCCAACCAGACTATGTACTTGTAGACACGGGAACAGGTGGAGAAAAACTGGGCTTTTTGCACTGTGACGAAAAGTTCTCTCATTTGACCGAGGGGCTGGGACGTTCCGAGGGCGATTTCATCGAGAAGGGCAGACAGCACCCGCTCCGTCTGGAGCTCGACCTTTATCCTCGCCGACCAGTCATAGCCGCCGGATTGCCCTCCGGGCGAGGAGTCCGCCAACATCCTGTCGGCCAGCTCGAGCGGCGCCTGCATCTTTGCCGTCCGCCCGGCAACGAATGCTTGGTGATCGGAGATGTCTTGGGCGAACACCCATCTGTCGGCTTGCGCGAAACTTTCAACGACCGCCCGATAAGATTCTGCTTGACTTGTCATTTCCATCCAGTCCTTCTCTGGCGAGACCTATCGGCTTCCCTAGAAGTCCAGGTTAAGGAAATCTACTGCCCGCAGGGGGGGCGGTATGTAACGGCTCCGCGCCAACCCGCCGTTTGTCGCACGGGCGCATGACGGCGCGTCTGCTGCGTTGCTGCTTGGGCGGGCGTGCTCGACGTATGTCCCTATACGCCTACAGGGTTGGGTTATTTCCCATCCCCCGTTCCTTCGGGTCGTATTACGCCCGCATCCCGTCGGCGGCCTCTTGCACCATCACCCGGTTGCGCCCCGCCTCCTTCGCCTCGTACAGCCGCTTGTCGGCGGCGTTGAAGACTTCGGCGACCGATTCGGACTCCCGGGCGAACGCCCCGACGCCGATGCTCAGGGTGTACCGGACCACCCCGAAGCCGTCCGTCCACACCACGTCGTCCTCGATGGCTTTCCGTATGCGCTCGGCGATGACGCTCGCGACATCCGGCTGCGTCTCCGGCAGCAGCACCGCGAACTCCTCGCCGCCGTACCTGCCGACGATGTCGCTTTCCCGGAGCAGCGTGTCCAGCTTCCGCGCCAGATGCGTCAGCACCCGGTCGCCGATGGCGTGGCCGTACTTGTCGTTGATGCCCTTGAAGTGGTCGATGTCCATCATGAGTACCGACAGCGGCGAGCCGTAGCGTTTGTAGCGGGCGAACTCCATCTCCGCCAGCTCGAAGAAGTAGCGGCGGTTGTACAGCCCCGTCAGGCCGTCCCGCGTCGCCATCGTGTTGATCTTCTCGAACAGGCGCGCGTTCTGGATGGCGACCCCCGCCTGCCCCGCCAGCGTGAACAGCAGCTCTTTGGAGACCGCCTTGTCGCGGCAGCTCATGACGATGACCCCCAGCAGGTCGTCCCGGTAGATCACGGGGATGCCCGCCAGCACGCCGCCGCCGTCGCCCCCCGCCGGGGCGTCCTCCCTGAAACAGGTGTCGAGGTCGTTGCTGATGACCGCCTCCCTGGTCAGGGTGATCTTGTTGACGAACTTGTCGCGGACGACGTCAACGGGCATCCCTTCCGCGACGCGGGAGGCGCCGAAGCCGTTGTTCGACTTGACGACGAAGTTGTCGCCTTCGCTCAGGAGCACCGCCGACTTGTCGAAGTCTATGAATTGCGACATCGCCTCCAATATCTTCTCCAAGACCTCCTTCAGGTCGAGCGTCGATGTTATCGCCCGGGTGACCTCACGCAGGGTCTCCTCGAACATCCGCTTCTGCTTCTCGTTCTCGAACTGCTTCTCGGTCTCGATGGCGTCGCTCACCGCCTTGCGCAGCGAGAGCAGCGTCCGCACGCGCGCCAGCAGCTCGTCCTTGTCGAAGGGCTTTTGCACGTAGTCGTTCGCGCCGGACTGGAAGCCCAGCACGACGTCTTGCACCTGGTTCTTCGCCGTGAGCATCAGGATGGGCAGCTCGAACAGGGAATAGTCCTCGCGCAGTCGGCGGCAGACCTCGTACCCCGACATCTTGGGCATCATGACGTCGAGCAGGATGATGTCGAACTCCGCCCCTTGGGCGAACAGATCCAGCGCCTCGGCGCCGTTGTACGCCGTGGTCACGGAATAGTCGCGTATCGAAAGGAGGTTCTTCAGCACCTGGATGTTTATCGGCTCGTCATCGACCACCAATATCCTGGGGGCGCCGGGGGGGGCGGCGACCGCACCGCCAGCGCCGGCGCCTTGGGCGTAGTCCTCGATGTCCAGGACCGTCTGCGCCGCCGCGCCGTCCGCCGGCGCCGCTTGCGCCTGCGCCACCGGGACCGTGAAGGTGAAGCGGGATCCCGCGCCCTGCCGGGACTCGACGCGGATCTGTCCGCCGTGCAGCTCGACGAGCTTCTTGGTGATCGAGAGCCCAAGCCCCGTGCCGCCGTATTCCCGCGCGGTGGAGCCGTCAACCTGCGCGAAGGATTCGAATATCCTGTCGAACTCGCCCTCCGGGATGCCGATGCCGGTGTCTGCGACCGTGACCGCGACGTAGCCGCCCCGCACCTCGGCGGAGATGGAGACCACCCCCTTCTCGGTGAACTTTATGGCGTTGCCGACCAGGTTGTACAATATCTGCTGCATCCTGTTCTCGTCGGCGCTGGCGGCGGGCAGGGAGGCGTCGATCTCGTCCGACAGCCGCAGATCCTTCCCCTTGACCAGGGGCTTGGACAGGATCAGGACGGTGTCTACGATGGTCTTCAGGTCGACGGGCTTGATTTGCAGCGCGATCTCCTGGTTTTTAAGCTTCGTGAAGTCCAGGATGTCGTTGATCATGTTGGACAGCCGCTTGCCGCTGTTGGAGACGATGGCGAGGTTGTATTTCTGCTCGTCGGTCAAGGGGCCGGTCGCGCCGTCCACCATCGACTCGGCGATGCCGATGATGCCGTTGATGGGCGTGCGCAACTCGTGCGACGTGTTGGCGAGGAACTCGTCCTTCAGCTCGCTCAGGCGGTTCAGGTTCCTGTTCTTCTCCTCCAACTCGCGGGCGCGCTCCTGCAACTCGCGGACGAGGGCGTCGATCTTCTCCTCCATGAAGCGGAACGCATTGGACAGGGCGCCGATCTCGTCGTCGCTGCGGATGACGGGTATCTCCGCGTCGAAGTCCCCCTCGCCGATGGATCTGGCCGCTTGCGACAGCCCGAGGATGGGGCGCGTGAAGTTCCCCGCGATCAGGTAGAGGATGACGGCGAGGACGCCTATCGCGACGACGGACACCGCCAGTACGAAGTTGCGCATGGAGGCGGCGTTTGCCAGCACCCGGTCCATAGGGATGCTGACCGCCACCGACCAGGGGTTGGTGACGTCGCTGAAGCGGATGGGGACGTAGACGGTGTAGAAGTCGCCGCCTTTCAAGACGTACTGCTCGCCCTTCCGGATGGCGGCCTTCGCCTCCGCCGCGTGGCGCTGGAATGCGGGGTCCGCCTGAAGCATCTCCGCCGCCATCTCGGGGGACAGCAACCCTAGGTCGGGCAGCCGCCCGCCGCGGACGGCATACGCCTCCAGCTCCCTCACGAACTTCTCCATGCCGCGCCGCCGCTTCGCCTGCTCCTCGCCGTCCCCCTCTCCGGGCGGGTGCGCCTCCAGGTAGCCTTGCGCGCGTCGTAACGCCGCCGGGGCGCTGGCGGGGGCGCCCTGCAACATCGCGACCGCCAGCGACTCGGCGAGGTCTTTGCCGAGGTGCGCCTTGTCCGGGTGCGCCACGATGGCGCCGGCGTTCGAGAATATCTCCGTGTAGCCCCCCTGGTCGCGGGGGTTCACGCGCGTGACCATGTCCTGCAACTTGTCCAGGACGATGTCCGAGGAGATGATGCCGATGAAGTCGCCCTTGTGGACGATGGGGAAGATCAGGCTCGCCAGCATGACCTCGCGCCCTTGGACGTGGTACGGGTAGGGGTCGGTGATGTACTCGTGCCGCTCGTTCTTGGGGACGATGTACCAGTCGGCGATGTCGATGTCGTACAGCGGCTCGACCGCGATGTCGTCCCCCAGCTTGTTCCAGTAGGGGGCGTAGCGCCCGGTGGCGTCGTAGGCGGGCGCCACGCCCGCGAACTCCTTGTCCTTGCCGTCCAGCGCGTCCGGGTCGTAGGCGATGCAGAAGGCGGTTATGTACTCCTTTTTCGCCAATGCGCCCCGCAGGATGTCGTTCATCATCTCGCGGTCGGTCAGGTCGTGGCTTTTCAGCGTCTCGAAAACCGTCGCCAGCGTCTCGGCGGTGATGCGCGCCCCTTGCAGCTCCGCCTTGATCTCGTTCTTGTACTTGTCCGCCGTCTCCTGGGCGAGGCTGAACGCCTCTTCCCGCGCCATGGCGGCGGTGCGGGTGGAGACGATCCACGAGACCGCGAGGAAGGACAGCGCCGCCACCGTCGCGACGATGAAGAACAGCTTGGTTTTCAGACTCGTTTTTTTCAACATGGCTCGCCCCGGCGCAGGAGCCCGTCATGCTCGCACCGGCGGATGGGACGGAAAACCCCTACCCGTCCCGTTTCGGCAGTTCGCGGGGATTCGATTACCAATTTCGAAGATTCGATCGCGGGATCGGAGGGCGTCACTGACCTTCGAGCGCCTGTTGCCATCTCCAGGCGGAGAGCATCATCTCGTCCAGCGTCTTTTCCGCCTTCCAACCGAGGGCTTCGCCCGCGAGCGAGGTGTCCGCCCACACCTCCACGATGTCGCCCGGCCGGCGCCCGACGTACCGCACCGGCAGCTTCCGCCCGGAGACCCTTTCAAACGCCTGCACCACCTCGCGCACGCTGTGGCCGTCGCCGGTCCCCACGTTGAAGACCTCAAAATCCGCCTGCGCCCTGCCGTCCGCCATCCGGCACACGGCGGCGACGTGGGCCTTCGCCAAGTCCACGACATGGATGTAGTCGCGGATGGCGGTGCCGTCCGGCGTCGGGTAGTCGGTGCCGAAGACGCTCAGGCACTCGCGCCTCCCGGCGGCGGTCTGCGTGATGAAGGGGACCAGGTTGGCGGGGACGCCCAGGGGCAGTTCGCCGATCAACGCCGACCCGTGCGCCCCCACGGGGTTGAAGTAGCGCAGGGCGATGGCGCGGATGCCGCAGGCGGCGGTCGAGAAGCGGATGATCTGCTCGGACATCTGCTTGGTGTTGCCGTAGGGGGACCAGGCGTCTTTCACCGGCGAGGTCTCCCGCACCGGCAGCTCGTCCGGCTGGCCGTAGACGGTGCAGGAGGAGGAGAACACCAGGTTCCCGACGCGCGCGTCGCGCATCCCTTCCAGGACGTTGACCAGCGACGCCAGGTTGTTGCGGTAGTATTTCAGCGGCGCCCCCATCGACTCGCCCACCGCCTTGAACGCCGCGAAATGGATGACCGCGCCCAGCCCCGGATGGTCGGCGAAAAACGCGGCCGTCCGGCTGCGGTCGGTCAAGTCGAACCTGTGGAACTCCGGTTCGACGCCGGTGATCTCCCCGATGCGCCCGATGACCGACGCCCGCGAGTTGGAGAGGTCGTCGATGACCACGACGGGGAACCCCTGCTGTTGCAGCTCGACGACGGTGTGCGAGCCGATGTAGCCCGCCCCGCCGGTCACGAGTATCTTGAAATCGCGCGCTTCGATGGTTGCCATGCTCGCCCCTCCCATGCCCCCCCTTCCGACGCCCCCCGGAATCCGGATGCCCCCGCCCGCCCCGTCACGCCCTGCCGAAGTTCTTTTCGATCTCGCGCAGGGAGAAGCGCAGGATGATGGGGCGGCCGTGCGGGCAGTTCGTCGGGACGTCCGTGCGCGACAGCTCGTCCAGCAGCCAGCGCATCTTCTCCATGCCGAGGGGGGTGTTGACCTTGATCGCCGCGTGGCAGGCGGATTTGATGGCGATGCGGTCGCGCAGCTTCTCCACGTCCATGCCGTCCCCGCCGCCTTCGCCCCCGCCGAACCCTTCGAGGATCTCCGCCACGAGCGCGCGGCTGTCCGCCCCGTCCGCCGTCCCCGCCAGCGCGGGCACCGAGCGGATGAGGATGGACGCCCCCCCGAACGGCTCCACCTCGAAGCCGTTGCGCTCCAGCTCCGGCAGCAGCCGCTGGGCGAGCGCCATCTGCGGCGGCGTCAGCTCCAGCGCCAGCGGGATCAGGAGCCCCTGCGTCTCCACGCGCCCGCTCCCCGCCTCGGCGGCGAACTTCTCGTACAGGATGCGCTCGTGCGCGACGTGCTGGTCTACGATCAAGAGCCCCTTGGCGTCCGAGGCGATGATGTAGCTGTCGTGCATCTGCCCGAGGATGCGCGCGCCGGAAAGGTCCAAGCCCGCCGCCGCCCCCAGCCCGCCCGCCGCGCCGCCGGACGGCGCCTGCCGCATGATCGCGGGGTCTGGCATGGGGCGCGCCGTGTACGGCGCGTGGCCGGCCGGCAACGGGTAGTTCAAAGAGGGTTGCGCAAGGCCCGGCGGCGGGCGCAGGTTCCACTGCGCCTCGGCGTCGGCGACCGAGGGCGCGGACGCCGGGGGCGCGTGCCGCCCCGCATCCTCGAAGGCGCGTGGGGCGCCGTCATCGCCTGCGGGGGCGGCGGGAAAGGGCGGGACTGGGCGGTGCGCGTAGGAGGGGATGGCGACGTTCTCCTTCAGGGCGCGGTCGATGGCGTCGGCGACCAGCCGGTGCACGGCGTTCTGCTCGCGGAAGCGGATCTCGGTCTTGGCCGGGTGCGCGTTGACGTCGACCTCCTCGAACGGCAGGTCCAGGAACAGGATCGTCACCGGGTAGGACGCCGCAGGCATGTAGTTGCGGTACGCCTGGCGGATGGCGCCGATGAGCACCTTGTCGCGCACCATCCGCCCGTTCACGAAGATGTACTGCGAGTAGGCGTTCGTCCGCTGCTCCTGCGGCAGGGAGGTGAAGCCATGCGCCCGCGCCGCCCCGTCCCGCCCGTCGAACGGGATGAGGGCGTCCATGAAGCCGTCGCCGAAGACCTGGAACACGCGATCCCCGATGTCGGGGACTGCGGTGGCGTCCATGAGGGTGCGCCCCTCGCTCACGAGCGTGAAGCGCGTCTCGGGGTGCGCCAGCGCGTAGTGCGTCACCAGGCGCGCGACATGCCCCAACTCCGTGTCGTTGGCGCGGAGGAACTTCCGGCGCGCGGGGATGTTGTGGAAAAGGTCGCGCGCCTCGATCTCCGTCCCCCTGTCCCAGGGGATGGACTTGACCGAGCGCATCACGCCGCCGTGTATCTCGACCTCCGTCCCGGCGGCGTCCTCCGCGCGGCGGGTGCGCAACACCAGGCGCGAGACCGAGGCGATGGACGGGAGCGCCTCGCCCCGGAAACCGAGCGTCGCGATGGAGGCGAGGTCGTCGGCGGAGCGCAACTTGCTGGTCGCATGATGTTCGAACGCCAGCAGCGCGTCGTCCGCCCCCATCCCCTCGCCGTCGTCGCGCACCAGGATGGAGCGCTTGCCGCCCGCGCGCACCTCGACGTGGATGGCGCGGCTCCCCGCGTCCAGGGAGTTCTCCACCATCTCTTTCACGGCGGACGCCGGACGCTCGACGATCTCGCCGGCGGCGATCTTGTTCGCCAGTATCTCCGGCAGCACCTGGATCTTGTTCATAGTCTCATCGACCCTCAAATGCGGGTGCGCGGGGCGCCGCCCCTACGTCGTTTCGAGGTACGCCTCCAACTCCTCCATCGTCACCTCCCACTGCCGGGAGTCCGCGAACCGCTTGATGGAGTATCTCCCGCGCGCCAGCTCGTCCTCGCCGATGATCAGCACATGGCGCGCCCCCAGCTTGCCCGCGAGGCGCAACTGGCCCTTCAGCCGCCCCTCGCCGAAATCGACGTGGCAGCGCCGCCCCCTCCGCCGCAGGTGGCGCGCGATCTCCAGCGCCTTGACGAACGCCGCATCCCCCATCCACGCCAGGAACAGCTCCGGCCCGCGCCGGTCGGCGTCCCCGCGCGACTCGCCGAGGATCATCGCCAGCCGGTCCAGGCCGATGGCGAAGCCGATCGCGGGCGCCGCCGGGCCGCCCAGCACCTCCGAGAGCCCGTCGTAGCGCCCGCCCCCCGCCAGGGCGTTCTGCGAGCCGAGGTCGCCGCTGACGACCTCGAACGCGGTGCGCACGTAGTAGTCGAGGCCGCGCACCAGGCGGGGCGCCACCTCGTAGGCGATGCCGGCGTCGTCGAGGTGCGCGCGCAACTGGGCGAAGTGTCCGGCGCAGCCTGCGCACAGGTGGTCGGTGATGGCGGGCAGGGCGGCGACCAGCGGCTGGCACCCCTCGACCTTGCAATCGAGGACGCGCAGGGGGTTGGTCTCCGCGCGGCGGCGGCAGTCCTCGCAAAGGCCGCCGGGGGACTTTTGCAGCTCCGCGCGCAGCAGCTCCACGTAGCGGGGGCGGCAGTCGCGGCAGCCGACGGAGTTGACGCAGAGGCGCGCCTTGACGCCGAGCGCGTCGAGCAGCCCGAGCGCCATCTCGATGATCTCGGCGTCCACCGCCGGGTGCTCCGAGCCGATCGCCTCCGCGCCGACCTGGTAGAACTGCCGCCAACGCCCCTTCTGCTTCTTCTCGTGGCGGAACATGGGACCGTGGTAATAGAGCTTGCGCACCCCCCCCTCGCGGTGCATCGCGCCCTGGATGTAGGCGCGCACCACCGAGGCGGTCCCCTCGGGGCGGAGCGTCACCGAGCGGCCGCTCTGGTCCCGGAAGGTGTACATCTCCTTGCCGACGATGTCGGTGTCCGCGCCGATGCCGCGCGCGAACAGCTCCGTCGGCTCGATGATCGGGGTCCGTATCTCGGCGAAGCCGTACCTGCCGAAGACGTCGCGCGCCGCGGATTCGATGGATTGCCAGAGCGCCGTGTCCTCCGGCAGCAGGTCGCGCGTCCCCGGCAGGTTCCCCAGTGTGAATTCGCCCATGTCTGTAAAACCTCTTTCGCAAAGACGCCAATGATAGCAGTCTTCGGCGGCGATTGCCATCGGGCGCTGCGGGGGGATGCGGTCGGGACGGGGATGCGCGCCGGGCGTCCGGCGGGCGCGGCTATCTTTTCACGGCGGGCGCCAGGTCCACCTCGAAGTAGATCATGCGGCTGCCGTCGTCTTGGCGGTAGATTTTCGGGATGTACAGCAGCGCGCCGGAGAGGAAGGCGGCGACCTCCTCCGCCGACGGCGCTTCGCCCAGCGGCAGGTGCAGGTAGAGGAACCCGCCCGCCTTGCCGTGCGGGGGGGCGGTCGCGTCCATCAGGAACTTGCCGTCGAAGTCCTCCAGCATGTCCTTGTCGAACCCGTCCGGCTCCAGGCGCGGGATCCGTTGCGTCCGCCACGTCTTGTCGCGCCGGGAGACGCGCCACACCACCTCGCTCGGCGGCATCGTCTTGACGTGGACGTCCCCCCGCTCCTTGTGGATCAGCTCGATGCTGAGGCCGTCCACCTCGACCGGGAAGTCGTTGTCGTTGAAAATGACCACGCCGAACGGCATAATCCCGCGTGTCACCAGGTCTTTCTTGTCGAAGGCGCGCGCGGCGAGCTCGTCCGTGTAAAGCGGCTCGACGGCGATGGTGACCCCTTCGCTCGACAGGGACGCCGGATAGCCCTCCCTCGGGCCCGCCTCCCAGCCGGGGGCCTTGTAGCGCGCCCATGCGGGCGCGGCGGCGGCGAGCAGGAGCGCCAGCGCGAGCGCCGGGGCGACGGTTGCGGTTGCGAAGCGGATGCGGTCTCGTGTCTTCATTTCCATGCGGCGTTTCCGTGAACGCACAGTATAGCACGTCTCCTTTGCGGCGTAAGGGGCGTGGGAGGTGGATAGGTTGGATTCGTTGCCCGTGTACATGCTGGCGCGGCTGGTGATCGCGTTCTTCCGCGTCGTGCCGCGCCCGGTCGGCGTCTGGGTCGTCCGCGCCCTGGCGGCGGCGTTTTACTGCCTGGACGGCAGGCACCGCCGCATCGCCGACGTGAACTTGAAGATCGCCTTCCCGGAGATGGCGCCGCGCCGCCGCCGCCAGGTCGCGCGCCGGAGCTTCCAGAACGTGGGGATGAACCTCTTGGAGGTCAGCCGCCTGCCCTCGCTGACGCCGGCGAACATCGGCCGTCTGGCGGACTATGACCCTGTGGACGGCTTGCGGAACTACCGCGCCGCCCTCTCCAAGGGGAAGGGCGTCCTCTACCTGACCGGTCATTTCAGCTCGTGGGAGCTGCTGCCGACCGCGCACGCCTTGCACGGGCACCCGCTGAGCTTCACGACGCGCCCTTTGGACAACGCGCGGCTGGAGCGGTACCTGCGCGCGGTCCGCGAATCCAAGGGCAACACCGTGGTCTACAAGAAGGATTCGGCGCGCCACATCCTGCGGGAGCTGAAGGCGGGGCGCACGACCGGCGTCCTGATGGATCAGAACGTCCGGCCGTCCGAGGGGGTGTTCGTCGATTTCTTCGGAGTCCCCGCCGCGACCTCCACCGGCGTGGCGCTGCTGGCGCTGCGCACCGGCGCGCCGGTGCTGCCCGGGTACCTGACGCCGCTGCGCAAGGGGCGTTACACCATAAAATTCCTGGAGCCCGTGGACATGGTGCGCACCGGCGACACCGCCGAAGACCTGCGCGTCAACACCCTGCGCCTGAACGGCGTGCTGGAGCGCATCGTCCGGGAGCAGCCCGAGGCGTGGCTCTGGGGGCACAAGCGCTGGAAGGCTCGCCCCCCGGACGACCCCCGCGACCTGTACGCCTGACCGCGCGACGCCCGCGCGATGGGAAAATGCGGTACCATCCCGGGGGCTTCCGCAGTAAAATCAACATCCTTGTGGGGGCCTCTAAAAAGCACGCAGACAAGGCGTCGCCGCAGCGTCCGGGGTTTTTGAGGCTCCCTTGTGAATGTGTCCAACGCCCGATTGTGAAAGGACTGCGAAAACGGCATGTCCCAGCCACGTCTCGATTCCCCCTGGCTTCACGCCGCCGTCCTGGCCTGCCTGGCGCTCCCGTATTTCATCAACCTGGGCGCATCGTCCATCTGGGACGGGAGCGAGGCGTTCTACGCGGAGACCCCGCGCGAGATGCTCGCCGGCGGCGACTGGCTTTCGCCGCGCTTCAATTTCGAGCCGAGGGTGAACAAGCCCCCCCTCACCTACTGGGCGGTGCTGCTCGCCTACAAGGTCGCGGGGGTCGGGGAGTTCGCCGTCCGGCTGCCGGGGGCGTTGGCGACGGTGGGGGTGCTGCTCTTCTCCTGGCGTTGCGCGTGGAGGCTCTTCGGGCCGCAGGCGGCGCTCGCGGCGGCGGTCGTCGTGGCGACCACGCCGCGCATCTTCATCCTTGAGCACCGCCTGCCCATCGACGTCCTGCTGCTCTTCTTCCTGACGGGGGCGTTCTTCTTCCTGACGGGGGCGGTCGCCACGGGGAGGTCGGCGGACTGGTACGGCTTCTACGCCTGCGCCGCCCTCGGTTTCTTGACCAAGGGGCCGGTCGCGGCGCTCATCCCCGCCGGGGTGCTGCTGGCGTGGGCGGCGTGGGCGGCGTGGCGCGCGCGGGACGGGGCCGTGGGGGTGCGCCTGGGCGGCATGCGCCTGTGGCGGGGTGCGCTGATATTCCTCTGCATCGCGCTCCCGTATTACATCCTGAGCTACCGCGCGCACGGCTGGGCGTACATCGCCCCCTTCTTCCTGCGCGACAACCTGGGGCGCTTCGCCTCGGAGTCCTACGGCCCCTCGCGCGGCCTCTTCTACTACGTCCCGGTCTGGTTCTCGGACTTCTTCCCGTGGGCGTTCGTGGGCGTGGGTGCGTTGCTCTCCCTCCGCCGGGGGTTGCGGGGGCGTTTGAAAGACCCCGCCTTCGGCATCCCCCTCCTCTGGTGCGCCCTGGTGTTCCTCCTGTTCTCGGCGTCGAAGAACAAGCAGGAATACTACATCGCGCCGATGTACCCGGCGGCCGCCGTCCTGGTCGCCGGCATGTTGGAGGAGGTGGGCGCGGGGGCGCGGCGCGTCGGGGGCGGGTGGAGGTGGCTCTGCGGCTTCCTGGTGTTCGTCCTGCTCGTCATGGCGTCCGCCCTGCCGTTCATCATGGACCTGCTCATGCCCGACGTCGGCTTCGCCTTGCGCCACGGGCCGTCGCTCGTCCTGCTCGCCGGCGCGGGCGCGTTGGCGTGGTGCGGCTGGCGCGGGGACTTCCGGCGGTGCTTCGCCGTCCTGTCGTTCTCCCTGTGGGCGCTGTTCCTTTCCGGGGCGCTGATCTACATCCCCGCGCTCGAGCGCTTCCGCCCCGTCAAGGACTTTTGCCGGACGATAGGGGAGCGGACTGCGGCAGGCGGCGCGGGCGACGTGCAGGCGGGGTACTTCCGCACGGCGTTTCCGAGCATGGCGTTCTATCTGGGGCGGCGCATCTTCGAGGAGGACGACTACGGCAGGATGCGGGAGCGTCTGCGCTCCGGGGGGCGGGTGTTCTGCATCCTCGACCGTCGCGACTACGACAGGTTCTCCCAGGACGGGCTGACGCTGCACATCTTGGGGCGCAGGCCTCTGTTCTCCATCAGGTTCAAGCAGTTGCTTTCCGACGAGGAGGTGCGGGGCAGGGAGCTGCTGCTGGTGTCCAACCTGCCGTAGCGCGTGCTATACTCCCACCGCTATGAGTGCGCACCTGGTCAGCTTGCGCAGCCTCTTGGACCTCCTGGGGAGGGAGGGGGAGTTGCGAGTCGTCGACGCCCCCGTGGACCCCGCGCTCGAACTCGCGGAGATACAGCGCCGCGTCGTCGCCGCGCAGGGTCCCGCGCTCCTTTTCACCTGCGTAAAGGGGACGCGCTTCCCGGTCGCGACCAACCTCTACGGCACGCCGCGCCGCGTCGAGCTGGCGTTCGGGCGGGAGCCGGTGCGCTTCTTCCGCCAAGTCGCCGAGGCGGCGGAGGTCATGCACGACCTCCGCGCGCGCTCCCTCTGGAGATGCCGCGGGGTGGCGCGCCGCCTGTTGCGCCTGGGGTGGCGCACGCGCCGCTCCGCCCCCGTGCTCGAATGCTCCCCGCCCTCGCCGCGCCTCTCGCTCCTGCCGCAGGTGAAGTCGTGGCCGCTGGACGGCGGCGCCTTCCTGACCCTCCCCCTGGCGTATTCCGAGCACCCGGCGACGGGGCGGGCGAACATCGGCATGTACCGCAACCAGATATTCCCCGACCCTGCGCCGGGGGATGCGGCGCAACTGGGGATGCACGTCCAGATCCACCGGGGGCTCGGCTTCCACCACCACGAGGCCGAGCTGCGCGGCGAGCCCCTGCCGGTGAACATATTCCTGGGCGGGCCGCCCGCGCTCACGCTCGCCGCCGTCGCGCCGCTGCCGGAGGACGTCCCCGAGGCGGTGTTCGCCTCGCTCGTGATGGGGGGGCGGATAGGCGTCGTCCGCCCCGACGGGGGGATGCCCGTCGTCGCCGAGGCGGAGTTCGCCCTCTGCGGCGAGATGCCGCCGGACGTGCGCCGCGAAGAGGGGCCGTTCGGCGACCACTACGGCTATTACTCCCTGCGCCACCCCTTCCCGGTCTTCTCCCTGCGGCGGATGTTCCACCGCAAGGACGCCATCTTCCCCGCCACCGTGGTCGGGCGTCCGCGACAGGAGGACCACTACATCGGCGACTACCTGCAGGAGCTGTTCGCGCCGCTCTACCCGCTGGTCATGAACGGCGTGCGGGCGGTGCGCGCCTACGACGACGCGGGGATGCACCCGCTGGCGGCGGCGGTCGTCTCGGAACGCTACCCCCGGGAGGCGTTCATGGCGGGGCTGCGCATCTTGGGCGAGGGGCAGTTGTCGCTGACCAAGTTCCTGCTCCTGACCGACGCGCCGCTGCCCTTGCGCGAGTTCCGGCCCCTGCTGACGCACATATTGGAGCGGGCTGACTTCGCCACCGACCTTTTCATATTCTCCCCCGTCGCGGAGGACACCCTCGATTACACCGGGGGGCGGCTGAACGAGGGGGGGAAGGCGATCTTGATGGGGCTCGGGGGGAGGCGCTTCGAGCTGGCGCGGGAGGCGGGGGGGGGGTTCCGCGACGGGCGTTTCGGCAACCCCCGCGTCTACGCCCCCGGGGTCGTGGTCGTCGAGGGGCCCGCCTGGGGGGGCGACCCCGCCGCGCTCTGCTCCCGGTTGGCCGCCGAGGGCGCCGTGCGCCCGTTCCGCCTCGCCGTCATGGTGGACCGCGGCCTGGCCGCCGATTGCGCGGGCGGCGACGAGGCGTTCCTCTGGACCGTGTTCACCCGCTTCGACCCCGCCGCAGACATCCATTCCCGGGAGGTGTCCTTGAAAAGGCTCCACCCCGGCTTCGAGGCGCCCCTGGTGCTCGACTGCCGCATGAAGCCCTGGTACCCGCCGTTGGCGCTCCCCGCGCCGGAGACGGTCGCCGCCGTGGACGCCCGGTGGAAGGAGTTCTTCCCCGCCTCGCTCTAGCCGGGCGGCACCCCCCTTCCGCCAAATGCGAAGGCGCGGACTAAGGGGATAGTGCTAAAAACCGCCGCCGCCGCGGGCTTCGCGGGGCGTGTTTAACAACGGTCCTATGACGTCGCGCCCGCATGCCCCGCAAACCCCGCGATTGGCGCGGGGCAATAAAAGCTCTCCGAAGCGAATAGAATCTAAACTTTCTGCACGCTCCGCCGATTATTTGAGTGTACCAACAGAAGGTTTTGGTATGGCACATGACCGACTGGATTGACATGGAAAAACGAGTGCGATGAAAAAGACGAAAGATGATTCCGATGCGGTAGCCAGACGGCAATGGCCCCGGCTCAATCCTGAAAACATCCCTTTCTTGAAAGGGATCACGCTCAACCAGGGGAACGAGGCGCATGTCGTCGACATCTCCCGTGGCGGCGCCTTGATAGAAACGGATGTCCGACTGCGGCCGCAGATGAAGATCGTGTTCAAGGTGATCACGACCCAGGGGACTTTCAGGATCACCGGCTCCGTGCTCCGGTCTTCCATCAAGTCCTTGCAGGGAACCCCCATCTACCAGTCTGCAATCGTTTTCGAGAATCCTTTGACCATGTTGGACGACCTTGAGCCGCCCGCTGCGACCGCCTCCGACGCCGACGCCGACGCCGCCGAGGAGGCCGCCATCGACGTCGCCGCGGACGAGGGCGCGGAGGCGGAGGCGGAGACTGTGGCGCCCGCCCCGGTGGCGGCTGCGGCGCCGAAGCTGGATGCGCCCGCCCCTGCGGCGGCGATGGCGACAACCGACAAAGTGGAGAAGGCTGTGGAAGTGAGACCTGTGGAGGAGGCGGAGTTGGATGTGGCTGCGGCGTTGACCGTGGCCATGGGGGGTAACGACAGGGCTGTGACGGAGCCCAAGCAGACCGTCGCGTCACCGTCGCGGCAGGAGGCGCCGACGTCGTGGGCGCCGCCCGCGCCGCCGCCCGTGTTTGAAACCCCCGATATTTTCGAAACCGCCGCCCACGCCTCGACGGGGCGCTCCGAGGACGAGGAGCTCGGCCCGGCGATGAAGCACGAGGACGCGCTTGTGTTCAACGTCCTCGCGCCGGACGGCTTCGGGGTTTCTTTTGACGCCAACGACGCATTGAACGACTGGTAGGGTCGATATAGGGTCTGGCGGGAGACCGCGGTTCTCAACAGGTCTCCAATCATGTGGCATCGAGGGGTTGGGTCAATATGCTTGCGGCAACCGAATCTAAGCAGGATATGATGAATATTCTATTTGTTAGCAACAACTCCCGTGAAGCGACCATACTCGCTTTCGAGTTGACCAAGAACATGCCGACCGTGCAGCTCCAGACGGTGTTCGACACCCAGGACGCGCTGAAGGAGTTGCACGAGTCGAGCGGTTTCGGGGCGATCATCTTCGACAGCTCCGTGTCCCGCGGCGATTGCTCCATCTTGACGGACGCCGCCAGGCAGGTGAACCGCCGCGCGCACATCCTGTTCCTGCTGGAGCCGGACACGAAGGAGATCCCCAGGGCGTTGAACGACCTGGGCATCGACCGGTTCGTCACCAAGCGGCCCGGCTACGGCGCCGTCTTGGCGGAGTCGTTGCAACAGGCGGTCGAGGCGCCGCGCCCCGCCGCCGCCGCGCCTGCCCCAACCGGCGCGGGCGCAGGCGCGAGTGTGGGTGCGGCCTCGGCGCATGCCCCTGCTATGGCCGCCGCAGGCGCGGTCGGCAAGCCGGTCAGGAAAGTCCGGGTGCTTTACGTCGGCGACGAGGCTTCGGAGCTGGGCGGGCACGTCGCCCAGACCCAGAACCTGGTCTTGGCGCAGGTGCAGACGTCCCCCGACGGGTCGTTGAACCTCCCCGAGCGCGGCGACGCGCCCGCCGGGGACTTGGTGGTCATCGACGCCGAGGCGTTGGGCGCGCAGACCCTGGGCGCCGTCAAAAGCGCCCTGTTGAAGGCCCCCGACACCCCGGTCGTGCTCCTGACCCGCGTCGGGGACGAGGACACCCCCACGCGCGCAGCCCGCGCGGGGGCGGCGGTCAGCGTCGTCAAGGCGGGGAACTACTTCCAGAAGCTGATCCCGGTGATCGAGAAGGAGGTCATGGTGCGGGATCTGGCGCGGGAGAAGGAGATATTCAAGACCCGCGGCTCCCGCCTGCGGCAGATCGTGGAATCGCTGCCGGTGGGCGTGGCGCAGATCGCGCCGAGCGGCACCATCTTGGCGATCAACCAGGCGGGCTTGCGCATCTTGGGCGCCAACAACCTCAACCAGGTGGCGGGGAAGAACCTGTTGCAACTGGCGCCGCCGGACGAGCGCGAGAAGATATTGGCGTTCCTCTCGACCGTCACCGGCTGGGCGGGCGCGTCCATCCGCATCGCCTGGAAGGGGCTGAACGGCTCCTCCGCCTCTTTGGAGTTGCGCGGGACACCGTTGTTGCGCGACCCCGGCGGCGCGGCGTGCGTGCTCACCACCATCCACCTGACTTCCAGCGTCGTCGCCTCTCCCAGCAAGAACGAGGATTTGCAGCAGAAGTGCGACGCCTTGACGCAGTCGTTGAAAGTATACGAGGCGCAGTTCAAGGATTTGCAGCAGCGGTTCGCCGCCGCCGACCAACGGTGCCGCGCCTTGGAGCTGGCGCAGCAGGACGGAGGCCCGGCCCGCGCGTCCGAAGCCGAGCTCGCCGAGCTGCGCTCCGCGCGCGAGAGGCTGCAGTCCGCCGAGCAGGCCAAGGGCGAGCTGGAGTCGCGCCTGAAGGAGAGGGACGAGCAGTTGGCGATCTCCCAGGAGGCGCTGGACCAGGCCGAGGCGAGGCTCGCGCAGAAGGAGGAGGAGCTGCACGCGGAATACGGGCAGAAGCTCTCCGCCGCGAAGGAGGAGCGCGACTCCCTGGCGCAGGCGCTGGAGAGCGCCGAATCCGACAAGGGGTCGGAGTCGGAGCGCCTGAAGTGGGAGGCCCTCAGGGTGGAGCTGGAGCGGCGGGCGCAGGCCGCCGAGGAGCAGGCGCTCGCGCTCCAAGGCGAGCTGGACGAAGCCAGGGGGCAGATCCTGCAATCGATGTCCGACGCCGCCGGCGGGGACGCCGGGGGATGGGCGGAGGAGAAGAGGGAGCTCGAGGGGAAGCTCCGCGCCGTGGAGAAGGAGCGCAACACGTTGGCGGCTTCGCTGACCGGGGCGGACTCCGCGCGGAAGCGGCGCCCCGACGACGTCGCCGCCGTCGAGGCGAAGTACGAGAAGCGCCTTGCGGAGCTGGAGCGGCGTTGCAAGGCCGCCGAGGAGGAGTGCGCCGAGGCGGAGGCGGAGCGCGACGGGCTGGGCAACGAGTTGCGACGGCTCCAGGAGCGGTTGGACGGGGGCGCGGCGCAGATGGACGGGGCGCAGGCGCGCAAGCTGGCGGAGAAGTACGAGACGGAACGCGTCGAGCAGAGGCGGACCATCCGCGAACTGGAGGAGAAGGTGCGCAACGTCGAGGCGCAGCGCCTCGCCGCGCAGATAGCCTTGAAAGACGCGGAGAACCGCGTGGCGGAGCTTTCCATCCGGCGCTCCTCCGACGCGGACGGCGCCGACGCCGAGCTGGAGTCCAAGTACCGCGCGGTGGACGAGCAGCGGGCGACCCTGCAAGCCGCGCTCAAGGACACGGAGAGCCGCCTGGCGGAGCTGATCGAGAAGTACAACGGCGAGAAGGGCGAGCAGTTGAAGGCCCGGCGGGACTTGGAGCTGAAGTTGCAGGCTGCCGAGGCGCAGAAGAACGCGGTGCAGGCGGCGTTGCAGGACTCGATCGAAAAGCAGCACTCGGCGCTCGCCGACGCCTTGCGCAGCACGGAGAACAACGTCTCGCAGCTCACCGAGAAGTACGTGGTGGAGATATCCGATCTGGAGGCGGCGCAGAAGAAGGCGGAGCAGCGGCTCCAGGAGGCGGAGCGGATGCGCGCCAGCCTCCATGCCGAGCTCCAGGACGCCAAGGTGCGGATAGAGGAGCTGTCGCGCAAATACGACGCCGCCGAGGCGGCGCGCGCGGAACTGGAGCGGGAGCAGGCCGAGGCCGAGAGCACCGCCGCCGTCTCCGTGGCGGGCAACCTGCGCTGCCAGCGCCTGTCGCAGTACACCGCCGTCGGGATGGCGTTGGCGGACCGCAACGGCTTCGTCATCGAGTGCAACGACATCGCCGCGCGGATGTTCGGTTACGAGGGTGCCGAGGATGCGCTCGGCCGGACCGGCAAGGAGCGCTTCCGGCTCTACGCCTTCACCGGGTCGCTCGGCAGGCGGCTGGAGGAGGAGGGGAAGCTCGAAGGCGTCGGCTGGACCTTCCAGGCCGCCGACGGCAGGTTGATCCAGATACAGGAGTACGCCACGCTGGTGCCGCAGGCGGGCGGTGGCGAGCCGGTCGTGGAGCGCATCCTTATGGACATCTCGCAGTCGCACTTGCGCGGCGAGGAGATCCGGCACATGCGCAAGCTGGAATCGGCCGGGGACCTGGCGCTCGCCACCATCCAGAGCTTCCAAGACCTGTGCGCCTCCTTGACTCAATCCTCGGAGCAGTTGCTGGCGACCGCCGGGGACAACGAGGTGAAGAGGCTGGCGGAGGCGATCAGGCTCAAGGCGAGCCGCGGCATCAAGTACGCGAACCGCTTCATCTCCGCGTCGCATAAGACCGAGAAAACCCCCTCGTTGCTGAACTTCAACGAGGTCATCACGGACAACGGCGCGTTGCTGCACAACCTGACGGGAGAGGACATCGACCTGCAAATGGCGCTGGAGCCGCAGTTGGGGTGGATCGCCGCCGAACGGAGCGAGGCGATCCAACTGGTCGGCAACATCATGACCTCGGCGCGGGAGTCGCTGCCGCTCGGCGGGATACTCACCATCGAGACCGCCAACGTGGAGACGGCGGGCGGTGGCGAGGACGAGCCCCCGGACCTGCCCTCGGGGACCTATGTGCGCGCCAGCTTCGGCATCGACGGGGTCGCGGCGCAACCCGAACGGCGGAACGCCTCCGTCCGCTCGGCGGTGGACCGGCTGGGAGGCTGGTTGGCGACCACCAACGACCCGAAGAAGGGCAACGTCTTCGTGGTCTACCTCCCGCGCGTGGAGGTGTTCTCCTCCGCATCGTGACCGCGGTCGCGGCGCGCCGCCCGGGCGGGGGCGCCGCGCGCCTGTCGCGTCGCGGGCGGAGACGCGCCGCCTAGTCGTCCCCTCCGCCCCTGGCGATGAGGATCACCCCGACGATGACCATCGCTATGCCCATCCAGCGCACCGGGGGCACGCCCTCTTTCAGGATCAGCACCGCCAGCACCGCCGCGAAGCCGTACTCGATGGCGGTCATGGGCAACGCCACCGTGACGTTTGTCCACGACAGCGCCGCGAGGAACAGGAAGTAGAACACGGCGTTCAGGATGGTGCCGCCGATGACGTAGGGGTTGCACAAGGCGTGCCAGAAATAGGACGCCAGCGCCAGCGGCGCGTAGGTCTCCAAGCTCCCCACCTCCTTCATCCCCTTGCTGACCAGTATCTGTCCGAGGGCTGCCGCGCCGGTGGCGATGACCATGGCGATGACGACTCGTAGCATCTGTTGCCTCCTTTCAAAACGGCGTCCCGGCGGGCGGGGCCGACCGTCACAGGTCGCCGAAGGCGACGGCGTCGGCTCCGACCTCCCGCAAAGTCCGGCGCAACGCGTCGCCGGTGAGCGCCTGGAACTCCTCCTCGTGGCGGTAGGCGGGCATCGTGCGATCCGTCTCCGGCGACCGCCGCGTGGCGGGGTGGCAGCACAGCTCCGTGACCCCGTCGGGGAGGTTCCGCAATATCCTTTGCAACGTCCCCTCGGTCATCGCGCCGCTGGTGGACATGCCGAAAAGGTGGTCGTTGCATTTGACGCCGGCCTGCCCGAGCCGCCGCTTCATCAGGAACGTCCACGGGGCGAGGAACGCCGCCGAGGCTAGGCGCGGCGCCAGGCTCCCGCCCGCCGCCCGCCAAGAGCGCACGGGAGGCTCCTTGGGCAGGCGCACCGCCGGCAGCCCGTATTCCCGCCCCACGTCCAGCATCAGGCCGAGCACCGTGGGGTGCAGGTGCATGTGGTTGTGCGCGTCGGCGTGGTCGAGGGCGAGGCCCGTGCGCGCGAACGCCTCGAACTGGGCGCGTATCTCCCGTTCGAGCTGGCGGCGCACGCCGGGGAGGAAGAAGAAGCGGAATCCGGAGCGCACCAACCGCGTGGAGAACTCGCCGCCGGCGTCCACCAGGTCCGGCACCTCGCCGGGCGGCGAGACCGGGCGCCCCTCCACCAGCGTCAGGTGCAACCCCACGCGCAGGGTCGGGTGCCTGCGCGCCTTCTCCACCGCGTCGGCGCAATGCCCCGCGCCGGTCATGAGGCTGGCGGAGGTCAGGATGCCGCCCGCGTGTGCGAGGACGACGGCCTCGTTCACCGCCGCCGCCAGCCCGAAGTCGTCGCCGGTGACGATGACTTTTTTAGAACCCCGCGCGGGGGCGCGCCCTAAGTCCGCCATCGTCACAAGACCGGCTCGCGTTCCGTGTCCACGAGCCGCCCGTCCTTGGTCAGGACGAAGCTCGCGCCGCGCCAGACGGTGGTCCTCCGGGTGAACGCCAGCAGCCAGGTCCCGAGCGAGGACAGGTCGCGGAAGGGGAGCAGCCAGAGCGCGCGCAACCCCTCGCGGTCGCGCAAGCCCCAGCCCAGCACGCCCGCCGCCGTCAGGAGGCGCAACGCCATCGCCCCGCCCAGGACGGCGAGGCCCGCCGGGTCGGCGAGCCGCAAGGCGGCGAAGAGGAACGCGAACGGCACCGAGCGGATGAGCGCGGTGGAGAGGAAGGCGTAGGGGCGGGCGGCACGGGTGTTCTGATCCCAGTAGACCTGGTGGTTCCACCAAGCGGAGGGGCTTTTCAAGTCCACGACCGTGTCGACGAAATAGGGGACGGTGACCACCTTCTTGCCATGCTCCCAGACGCGCCGCCCCATCTCGTAGTCCTCCACCAGGTAGTCGGACAACCCCTCCAGCCCGCCGATCTCCTCCAGCGTCGAGCGGCGGATGGCGGCCGAGGCGCCGAGGCAGAACTTCGACGCGCCGCTGGCGTGGGCGAAAAGGACGTTGGTGATGAAGTCGGCGTTCAGGGTCAGCAGCTCGACCTTCTCGTACCAGGCGTCCGCGTGGGCGGCCTTGTAGAAGGTGCAGGCGCAACCGACGCCGGGGTCGTCCAGGGGCGCGACGATGGCCTTCAGGTAGTCGGGCTTGAGCAGGACGTCGCTGTCGCTGATGACCAGCACGTCGTGGCGCGCGTGGCGCAGGCCGCCGATCATGTTGTTGACCTTGCCGTTAGTCCCCGTGCGGAAGCTCTCCACGGCTACGGAGACGCGGTCGTCGCCGAACTCCTGCCGCAGCTTGCGCAGCAGGGGGAGCGCCGGATCGCCGTCCGACTGCACGGAGAAGACGACTTGGTAGTCGGGATAGTCCTGCGTGCAGGCGCTGCGCAGGTTCTCCTCCTGCCGTTTCTCCATGCCGCATATCGGCTTCAGGATCGTGACCGGCGGCCAGGGCGCGGCGTCTGCGCCGGCGGCGGCGTTTGCGGCTTTGCGCGCCCGCGCCTGCAAGCGGAAGCGCAAGACCGCCCACAGGCACAGGAGCGCGTAGACCGAGCCGCCGATGACGGGGACTAGGAACAGCCATTCCAGCGTGTGCCTCAATATGGTCGCCATGTTCGTTTCGCCGCCCCTCCCGGACGCGTCTGCCGCGTCCCCTCGCCCCTCGGTCAAATCCGGTCTGCGCCGGTTCGCCTTCCGTCGAAAAACAAATACTTTTCCATGTCGCGGAGGTTTGCACAAGTGGAATCAGCCTGTTCGCGGGCTGTTCGCGCCAGATCGTCGTCAGCGGCCGGGGGGGGCGGGGGGGCGGGCGGGTCAGGGCGCCGCGTCCACTTGGAAGCCGATGCCCGCCAGCCGTCGCCGCGCCGCGTCCCCTGCGGACGGCGGGGATGACGGCGGCGGCGCGGGCGGCTCGACCACGAAGTGGGGGAACTCCGGCCTCAGCGCGTGCCTGGTGCGCAACTGCTCGAAACTTTTCCCGCGGCCGTCTTTTTCCAGCAGCGCGAGCGCCCGCAGGCCGGCGTCGTCCGCCTCGATGTCGTAGACGGCGCGCACCGCCTCGGCGACCGCCTCCTGCGCCGTCCCGCCCCCCCGCAGGCGGATGCGCCGCGTCTCGGGGTAGAACGGCGCGGTGTCGAGCGGGCGCGAGACCCCCAGGAACTCGCACAGGCGCTCGCGGATCATCGTGACCGCCTTGATTTTCCCGTCCAGGGTGGTGCCGGCGACGTGCGGCGTCCCGATGTCCGCCAGCTCCAGCAACGGGTAGTCGATCTCCGGCTCGCTCTCCCACACGTCGAGCACCGCGCCGAGGATGCGCTTTTCCCGCAAAGCGCGGGCGAGCTCCAGGCGGTCGCAGACCTCCCCCCGCGAAGCGTTGACGACGAGCTGGTGCGGGGCGAGGCTGCCCAACGCCTCGCGCCCCAGCATGTGCCACGTCGGATGGGGGCCCGAGGCGGCGAGCGGCACATGGAAGGTCAGTATGTCCGCGCCCAGCACCTCCTCGAACGGCAGGTACCGCGCTGCGTCCGACGCCGCGCCGCCCGCCGAGACGGCCTTCTCCGCCGCCTCCCGCAGCGGCGGGTCGCAGAGCAGCGTCTCCATGCCGAGGGCGGCCGCCTTGCGGGCGACGCGCGAGCCGACGTTGCCGACGCCGACGACGGCGAGCGACTTGCTGGAGAGCGTCCAGCCCTTGCGTCGGGCGAGGACGTGCAGCGCAGCCAGGACGTATTCCGAGACCGCGTCGGCGTTGCACCCGGCGGCGTGGCGGAAGTGTATCCCCCTCCGTTCGAGGTAGCCCCTGTCCACATGGTCCATGCCTGCGCTGGCGGCGCCGACGAAGCGCACGGCCGTGCCTTCCAAGAGCGAGGCGTCCACGGCGGTGACGGTGCGCACGACGAGCGCGTCCACGTCGCGGAGCGCCTCCGCCCGCAACTCCCGGCCTGCGAACGGGCGCACCTCGCCCAGATCCGAGAAGCACTCCTCCCAGTAAGGCAGGGCTTGGTCGATGGCGATGATCATAGGGCGGCAACCGTCATTTTCCATACACTCCGGGGCGCATCATATATTCTGCCGTCCGGCGCGTCAACCGCGCCGTCACCCGCCCGCCCGCGCCCGCCCGCTGGCGTCCGCCATGAAAATCCCCTCGGAAATCCCCGCAAAACGCCCCGCCGCGCCATCCCTTGTGGTAAAATCCCAGTTTTTCCATAGGAGAGGCGCGACCGTGAGCATCGAACTGAAGAACACCCTCAACCTGCCCAAGACCTCGTTCGGCATGAAGGCCAACCTGCCGCAGCGCGAGCCGGAGATGCTGCGCCGTTGGGAGGAGATCGACGTCTACGGGAAGATCCGCGCCGCGCGCGCGGGCTGCCCGCCCTACGTGCTGCACGACGGCCCCCCTTACGCCAACGGCATGATCCACATGGGGACGGCGATCAACAAGGTCATCAAGGACATCATCGTCAAGTCGCGCTCGATGATGGGCTACGACGCCCCCTACCTCCCCGGCTGGGACTGCCACGGCCTGCCGATCGAGATCAAGGTCGAGGAGAAGCTGGGCGAGAAGAAGGCGGGCATGTCCAAGGCCGCCATCCGCCGCGAGTGCCGCAAGTACGCCGAGAAGTTCATCGAGGTGCAGCGCCAGGGCTTCAAGCGGCTGGAGGTGTTCGGCGAGTGGGCCGCCCCCTACCTCACCATGAACTACGGCTACGAGGCCGACATCGCCCGCGCCTTCGGCGGCTGCGTGGACAAGGGGCTGGTCTACAAGGGGCAGAAGCCGGTGCATTGGTGCGTCTCCTGCCAGACGGCGCTGGCCGAGGCCGAGGTCGAGTACGAGCCGCACTCCAGCCCGTCGGTCTACGTCGCCTTCCCGCTGGAGTCGGATCTCTCGGACATCGACCCCAAGCTCGCGGGGCGGGACTTGTCGGTGGTGATCTGGACCACGACCCCGTGGACGCTCCCCGCGAACCTCGCCATCGCCCTGCATCCCGAGTACGAGTACGTCGCGGTGCGCCCGGCGGGGGCGGGCAAGGGCTACATCGTCGCGGCGGAGCTGCTCGGGGCGGTCGCCGCGAAGGTCGGCTGGGGCGAGTGCGAGGAAATCGCGCGCTTCAAGGGGAGGGAGCTGGAGCTGCGCAAGGCGCGGCACCCCTTCATCGACCGCGAGTCGCTCCTGGTGCTGGCCAACTACGTCACGCTCGACGCCGGCACCGGCTGCGTCCACACCGCGCCCGGCCACGGCTACGACGACTACGTCACCGGCGTGAACTACAAGCTCGACATCTACTGCCCGGTGGACAACGCCGGGAGGTTCCTGAAAAACGTCGGGCGTTTCGCCGGGGAGTCGGTCTTCGAGGCCAACGCGAAGATCGTGGAGCTCCTGCGCGAGGGGGGCTCGCTCCTGCAAAGCGAGGATTTCGAGCACTCCTACCCGCACTGCTGGCGCTGCCACCGCCCGGTGATCTTCCGCGCCACGCCCCAGTGGTTCATCGCGATGGACAACGCGGGCCTGCGCGAGAACGCCTTGGAGGCCATAAAGAACGTGCGCTGGATCCCCGCCTGGGGCGAGGAGCGCATCCGCAACATGGTCAAGGACCGCCCCGACTGGTGCATCTCGCGCCAGCGCGCCTGGGGCGTGCCGATCATCGCCTTCTACTGCAAGGGCTGCGGCGAGACGCTGCTGGACGGCAAGGTGGTGGCGCACGTCGCCGACATCTTCGAGAAGGAGGGGGCGGACGCCTGGTACCTGCGCCCGACCGGGGATCTGCTGCCCGGCGGGACGGCATGCCCCAAGTGCGGCGGCAAGGATTTCCAGCAGGAGTTCGACATCCTGGACGTCTGGTTCGACTCCGGCAGCAGCCATTTGGCGGCCTTGGGACGGCGCAAGGACCTCCCCTGGCCCGCCGACCTCTATCTGGAGGGGGGCGACCAGTACCGCGGCTGGTTCCAAAGCTCGTTGCTGATCGCCGTGGCGTTGCGCGGCCAGGCCCCGTACCGGGGGGCGGTCACGCACGGCTGGACGCTGGACGAGAAGGGGCGCGCCATGTCCAAGTCCAAAGGGATAGGCATCGACCCCAACGACCTGGTGAAGGCGCGGGGCGCGGAGATCGCGCGCCTCTTAGTCAGCTCGGTCAGCTACGTGGAGGACGTGCGCATCTTCGACGAGCTGCTCGACCGGCTGGGCGAGGCGTACCGCAAGATACGCAACACCTGCCGCTTCATGCTGGGGAACCTCGGCAACGCCCAGGACGCCGCGCATCCGCGCTTCGACCCGGCCACGGACCGGGTGCCTTTCGAGGAGATGCTGGAGATCGACCGCTGGGCGGTGACGCGCACGGGGCGTCTGGTGCGCGAATGCGTCAAGGGGTACGAGGACTACCAGTTCCACCGCGTCTACAGCGCGCTCTACAACTTCTGCACCGTGGAGATGTCGGCGTTCTACCTCGACATCCTGAAAGACCGGCTCTACACGGCGGCGACGCATTCGCGGGCGCGGCGCTCGGCGCAGACGGCGCTCTGGGACGTCTTGGACGCGCTGGTGCGCCTCCTGGCGCCGGTGCTGTCCTTCACGAGCGAGGAAGCATACTCGGCGATGTACGAAGGTCTGCCCGCCACGCCGGACGCGGGGGCGCGCAAAGCCGAGTCGGTGCATCTGCTCCTTTTCCCCAAGCCGGAGGCGCGGCCCGACGACGAGGCGTTGCTTGCGGAATGGGAGCAGATCCGCGTCGTGCGCGAGACCGTCCTGAAGGCGCTGGAGGAGAAGCGCAAGGAGGGGGAGATCGGCAATGCGCTCGAAGCCGAGGTGGTCCTGCGCGCGTCCAAGGAGACGGCGGCGCTGCTGTCGCGGCACAAGGACGACCTGCGCTACATCTTCATCGTCTCGCGGGCCGAGGTGCGGAAGGACGCCGCCGTGCTGGGCAGCCTTGCCGTCGAGGTCTCCAAGGCCGGGGGAGAGAAATGCGAGCGCTGCTGGAACTACAGCCCGGCTGTGGGACGGGACGCGGAGTTCCCGACCCTCTGCGAGCGCTGCGTCCCGGAGGTGCAGGCGATGCTCCGGGACGCTCCCGGAGCGGCTGGGAAGTGACCGGCATGCAAAGTCGCAAATGGCTCTGGATGCTCGCCGCCCCCGCCGTGTGGCTGCTCGACTACTTCACGAAGGCGTGGGCGCGGGAGGCGCTGGACGCCCCGGGGCGTTCCATCGAAGTCGTCGCGGGCTATTTCGACCTCGCCTACGCGGAGAACACCGGCGTCGCCTTCGGCGTCTTCGATTCGGTGGAATCGGCGTGGAAGCCTTGGATATTGGCGGCGGTCGGCGTCGTCGCGGTCGCGGTGATCTGCGCCTACTACTGGAAGAGCCCCTCCGGGCGCCGGGTGCTCCACGCCGCGCTCGCCCTCACGGCGGGCGGCATCGTCGGCAACCTCACGGACCGGGTGTGGCGCGGCTACGTCGTGGACTTCATCCTGGTCCATTGGCGCGACGTTTATTACTGGCCCAACTTCAACGTCGCCGACTCGGCGATCACCGTGGGGATCGCGCTGCTGGTCATCGACGCTTTTGTAGACCCGTCCGGCAGGCGGGGGTGACGCCGGACGCGCCCCAGGCGGGCGCGTCCCAAGGTTCCAAGGGGGGATGGGAGGCCGTGGACCACATTGACAAGTTCGCCGAGGCGGGCGAGGCGGTCGCGCGCGAGGCGGGGGCGCTGCTGCTCGGGAAGTTCCGCACCCGCATCGCGGTGGAGCGTAAAAGCGCCATCGACCTGGTGACGGAGGCCGACGTGGCGGCGGAAAAGCTGATCGTCTCCCGCCTCGGGCAAGCCTTCCCCGCGCACGCCGTCCTCGCCGAGGAGGGGCACGGCAACGCGGCGGGGGGCGCCATCCGCTGGATCGTCGATCCGCTGGACGGAACGACGAACTACGCGCACGGTTACCCGTGGTTCGCGGTCTCCATCGCGGTGGAGGTCGACGGGGAGGTGGAATGGGGCGCGGTCTACCATCCCGTCGGCGACGAGCTGTTCACGGCGCGCCGAGGGGCGGGGGCGTGGTGCAACCAGGCCCCTTTGCGGGTTTCGGCGACGGCGACGCTCGACGACAGCCTGCTCGTGACCGGGTTCCCGTATGACATCCGCACCAGCCCGCGCAAGAACTTGGCGGCGTACGCGGCGTTCGCCGTCCGCACGCAGGGGGTGCGGCGCAGCGGCTCGGCGGCGCTCGACCTCTGCCAGGTCGCGGCGGGGCGGCTCGACGGCTTCTGGGAGCGGCAGTTGAAGCCGTGGGATTGCGCGGCGGGCTACCTCGCCGTCCGCGAGGCGGGGGGGCGCGTGACCGATTACGCCGGCGGGCGCGGTTCGGTTTACGGCGGGGAGGCGCTGGCGTCCAACGGGCTCATACACGGGGAGATGATGGCGGTGCTCGCCCAGGTCCGGGAATGAGGCGCCGCCGCGCTTCGACGCGATTGCGTGAGGGCGCTTCGCGCCGCGAAGAACAGGCGTCCTGCGCGCGGGGCCCGGTCTGGTAGAATTTACGCGGACTCCGGGGCGCGGCGCGGCGGAGCCGGTCAGGGGGGCGTGGACGGCGCGGGCGGACAGGCTGTGCGGCGCCTCTGATAAAGCCCGCAGACAAGGCGCAACGCAGCATCCGGGGTTTCTAGAGGTTCCCTATGGGCAGACGGTATGCGGTCGGGATGGCGGTGGCGCTGGCGTTGCTCTTGGCGCATCCGCCCGCCATCGCCCCCGCCGACGCGGATGCGGACGCCGCGGCGGCGGTCGCGGGCATGGAGCGGCGCTACGCGCAGGCGGAGACGGCGTCGGGGGCGTTCCGGCAGGTCTACCGCGCCCCCGGCATGGTGCAGGAGGAGTCGGGGGTGTTCAAGCTCAAGCGCCCGGGGCTGATGCGCTGGGAGTACCGGACGCCGGAGGAGAAGCTGTTCGTCGCCGACGGCAAGGAGTGCTTCCTCTACGTGCCGCGCGACCGGCAGGTCACGGTGCATCCGTTGACGCCGGCGGACATCAAGCGCACGCCGCTGTCGTTCCTGTTGGGCGGGGGGGGCGCCCGCCGCGACTACCGGGTGACGGCGGAGGCGGAATACAAGGCGTCGCGGGCGGGGACGGTGCTTGCGCGCCTCACGCCGCTCCGCCGCGAGGAGGAATACCGGTTCGTCGTGCTGGAGCTGGACGCGGGGACGCACGACATCCGGCGCGTGGTCATCCGCGAGCGGAGCGGCAACACCTCGGAATTCCTGCTCTCGGACGTGGTGACGGGCCGGAATGCGTCGGCGAAGGACTTTCAGTTCAAGGTGCCGCGCGGCGTCGAGGTCGTGCGCGTCAACGACTAGCGCCGGGGACGGAGTGTGGATCTTGCCAAGGAGGGGGATATGAGGTTGCGCGACCAGATCAACGAGGATTTGACGGCGGCGATGAAGGCGAAGGCGGTGGAGCGCCTCGGCGTGCTGCGCCTGATGAAGACGGCGGTCAAGAACAAGGAGATCGAGAAAATCAAGGAGTTGGAGGACGCCGAGGTCTTGCAGGTGCTGGTGTCGATGATCAAGCAGCGGAAGGACTCCATCGAGCAGTTCACCAAAGGCGGGCGGCCGGAGTTGGCTGCGAAGGAGGCCGCGGAGATCACGGTCATCGAGGAGTACCTGCCAGCCGCCGTCGGCGAGGAGGAGATCGCCGCGACCGTCGCCGCCGCCATCGCGGAGACGGGTGCCGCCTCGGTCAAGGACATGGGCAAGGTCATGAAAGCCTGCATGGCGAAGTTCGCCGGACGCCCCGTGGATGGCGCCAAGGTCAGCGAGCTGGTCAAAAGCGGCCTGGCGAATGGATAGAGGGAACCCCTGAAAGGCCCCCTGAAGGGGGCGGGGGGACGCGGCTCAGCGCCGCCCGCCGACGAGCTGGCTGGCGGCGTAGCCGACGCCGAAGGTGATGCAAGTCCCTATCAGCACGTACCAGGTGTAGGCGACCGCGCCCGACCACGCCAACGCCAGCATCGCCGCCAGCCCCACCGCCATGCCGCAGAAAGTCCCCGCGCCGTTCGCGCCCTTGGTCAACACCCCCAGCAGGAACGCGCCCAACATGCTGCCGTAGGTTATCGACGTGATCGTCAGCCCCGCCTCCAGCACCGAGCCCACGTTCCGCGACAGGATCGCCAAGACCACCAGCGCCAAGCCCCACGCCACCGTCATCCAGCGGGAGAGCCGCAGCTCGGACTTCGCGGACAGCCCGCGTCTGCAGAAGGTGCGGACGAAGTCCACGACCGTGGTGGACGCCATCGAGTTCAAGGCGCTGGAGAGGTTCGACATCGCGGCCGCCAGGATCGCCGCCACCATGATGCCGCGCACGCCGTGCGGCAGGTGCTGGACGATGAACGTCGGGAAGATGCGGTCGCCCGCCGCCGGGGGCGCCAGTTGCGGGTTGTAGTGGTAGTAGCTGTACAGCATGACGCCGATCAGGAGGAAGAGCGCGAACTGGAAGAACACGATGACGCCGCTGGAAAGGAGGGCGACCTTGCCGTCGCGCGCGTTGCGGGCGGCGAGGAGGCGCTGCACGATGAGCTGGTCCACGCCGTGGCTGGCCGTGGTCAGGAACGCGCCGCCGATGATGCCTCCCCAGAACGTGTAAGGGACGTGGAAGTCGAGCGCGAAGTTCCAGACCGCGAACTTCGGGGCGGCGACCGCCGTCACCCCGTCCCAACCTCCCGGGATCAACCCCAAGATCACGAAGAAGGTGACGAGCGTGCAGCCGATGTAGATGCAGAGCTGGATGACGTCGGTCCAGATGACCGCCGTGAGCCCCCCCTCGAAGGTGTAGACGAGGGTCAGCGCCGCGATGATCAGTATCGACCAGACGTCGCCCCACGCATCGGCGAAGCCGAGCACGATGCCGACGACGATGGCGATGGCGAAGACCCGCACCCCCTCCGCCAAGGCGCGCGTGACGAGGAACAGGCTGGCGGTCGCATGCTTTATCCAAGCGCCGAAACGCCGTTGCATCAGCTCGTAGGCGGTGTACATCTCCCCCTTGTGGTAGGCGGGGATCAGCACCAGGGAGATGACGACGCGCCCCACGATGTAGCCCAGGATCAGTTGCAGGAAGCTCATGTCGCCGGCGAAGGCGATGCCGGGGGTGCCGATGACGGTCAGGGTGCTGGTCTCCGTCCCGACGATGGAGAGCGCCAGCGCCCAGGCGGGGATGTTCTTGCCGCCCAGGAAGTAGGTGCGCATGGAGTCCTGCTTTTTGCGGAACCAGACGCCGAAAAGCGTGATGCCGCACAGGTACGCGATGACGATGCTCCAGTCCAGCCAGTCGAAACCCATGCCCCAGCCTTCTAAAAAAAGACCCGCGAAACGCATTGAAGGGGACGTCCCCCGCCGCCCGCCGTGCGGCGAACCGTCGCGGGGCGACGCACCTACAGTAGACTAACGGCCGCGAATTGACAACCCCGGAACTGCGCCGCGCCAAGCCTCGATAGAAATGTCCCCTCCGCGCCGTTGCCAAGCCGGACGCGCCGAGGGCGGGCGTCGCAGGCGTCCCGCCCCACCCGGGGGAAAACCGGGGGGGCGTTCGCGCGAAAATGGTTTTCATGGACGGGGGGGAGTCGTGTTAAGCTTTCCCCTTCGATTTTTTACCGGTCTGCGGCGCGGTCGGCCGCAGGCCGCACATGAGGAGACGATGGTCATCGTGAAGACTTGTATGTGTGTCGTGCGGACGGCTTTGCCGATGGTGTTGCTGATTTCTTGCCTTTCGTCGTACTGGACTGCGGATGCCGCGCAGGCTTCCGGCGCCATGTTCCCCGACGTGGTGGCGCGTGTGAACGGCCAGCCCGTCTCCGGGAGCGAGTTGGAACCCGTCATCCGCCGCGAGCTGGCGGCGCTCGACAACCCGGCGTGGAACGACCTGCAACCGGAGTACCGCAACCAGTTGGCATACGCCGGGGTGCTGTCGATCATCGACTCCCGGCTGCTCTTCGAGAAGGCGCTCGCCGCAGACGTCAGGGCCACGCCTGCGGAGGTGGACGAGGCGGTCGCCACGGTGGCGAAGAACTATGCCAGCGACGCCGAGCTGAACGCGGCGCTCGCACGGCAGTTCCTGACCCGCGACACGTTGCGGCAGAGGGCGGAGCAGGAGCTGACGATCCGGAAGTATGTCAACAAGCTGGCGGAGGCGGTCGCGGTGGTGCCCGAGGAGGTCTCCAAATACTACGCGGAGCATCCCGACGCATTCGCGCACCCGGAGATCATCCGCGCCAGCCACATCTTGTTGCGCGGAGACGAGAAGCCCGACCTCGACGCCGAGGCGAAAGCGCGGGCGGAGGCGCTGTTGGCGCGGGCGCAAAAGGGGGAGGACTTCGCCAAGCTCGCACGGGAGAATTCCGTGGACAACACGGCGTCCGTCGGCGGCGACATCGGCTATGCCGCCAAGGACGCCCTCGACAACGATTTCGCGGCGGCGGCGTTCTCCATGAAAGTGGGGGACGTCCGCCTGGTCAAGACCCGCCACGGCTACCATGTCATCAAGCTGACGGACAAGAAGCCTGAAGGGGTCTCCACGCTCGATGAGATCCGGGACGAGTTGACGGCGCTCCTGAGGCAGAGCAAGGCGCAGTCAGAGCTCGACAACCTCATCCAGACGCTCCGGGAGCAGGCGAAGGTCGAGGTGCTGATCCCCAGCGGGCTGTGACCGGCGCCGCCCCCCCCGTTAAAAGATGGGAACCTCTAAAAACCTCGCAGACAAGGCGCTGGCGCCGTTATCCGGGGTTTTCAGGGGGTCCCCGATGGCGGACTCGGGCTCCCGCCGCGCCTTTGCGGGCGCAGGCGCCCGGTGATCCCTTGATTCCTTCTGCGGCGTGTTCGCGCCGCCGAACCGTTGGCGTCACACCTATGCCGCATGTCGGGCTGACTGGAAACATCGCCGTCGGGAAAAGTTGCGCATCCGCGCATTTCGCGCGGCTCGGCGCCTTCGTCATCGACGCCGACCGCGTCGCGCACGGGCTGTTCGAGCGCGGCGCGCCGACGTATCGGCGCGTGGTGGAAGCCTTCGGCGAGGGCGTCCTGGGCGAGGACGGGGAGATAGACCGCCGCCGCCTGGGGGACATCGTGTTCGCCTCGGAGGAGAAGCGCCTGCTCTTGAACGGCATCGCGCACCCGGCGGTGCGCGACGCCATCGCCGGCAAGGTCGCCGCCAGGGACGCCGTCGCGCCCGGAGGCGTCGTCATCATCGACGCCGCGTTGCTGGTCGAGACGGGGGGGTACAGGCGATACGACCGCCTGATCGTCGTCGCTTGCGGCGCGGAGCAGCAGCTCGGCAGGTTGATGGCGCGCGACCGCCTGTCGGAGGCCGCCGCGAGATCCCGCATCGCCGCGCAGATGCCGATGGAGGAGAAAGTCCGCTTCGCCGACTACGTGATCGACACGTCGGGGACGTTCGACGCCACGCGGGCGCAGGTCGAGGCGGTCTACCGGGAGTTGTTGCAGATCGGCGCCGGCTGCGACCTCAGCGGTCGCGGTCGGTGATGTAGTCGGGGATGGATGCGAGCGCGCGGCGCGCTTCGCCATCCGGGAACCCTTCGATGCACCCCTTGGCATGGCGCGCGTAATCGCGGGCTTTTTCCATGACGCGGTCGTAGGCGCCGCTCTCCTTGACCAGCCGCGCGATCTCCGCGCGGGCGGAGACGTCGGCGTCGCGGCGCTTCAGGACGCCTTGCACCAGCTCCCGCCGGCGCCCCCCGTCGTCCTGCACCACGTAGATCAAGGGCAGGGTCAGCTTGCCCTCCTTCAAATCGCTCTGGACGGGTTTGCCCAGCGTGCGCTCGTCGGCGGTGAGGTCTAGCAAGTCGTCCACCAATTGGAACGCCAGCCCGATGTTCAGCCCGAACAGGCGCAACCGCTCCTCGTCCTCGGCGGAGACCCCTCCCAGGACGCCGCCGAGCTGGGAGCATGCCGAGAATAGGAACGCGGTCTTGCGCCGCGAGATGTCCATGTGCTGTTCTTCCGTGATGTCGAGGCGGCCGTTGAACTCGAGTTGGATGAGCTCCCCCTCCACCATCTTGCGGGTCGCTTCGATCAGGATGTCGATGATGCGGAATTGCCGCTCCGCGAGGGCGATGCTGAAGGAGGTCATGTAGAGCCAGTCGCCCATCAGCACGGAGATGTCGCTCCCCCAGCGGGCGTTGACCGAGGGTTGGTTCCTACGGGTGCTGGAGTTGTCGATGATGTCGTCGTGCACCAGCGTGGCGGAGTGGAGCATCTCGACCACGGCGCCGAGGCGCGGCCCCGCATCCCCCTTGTAGCCGCACATCCGCGCGACCAGGAGCAGGATCGCGGGCCGGACGCGCTTGCCCCCGCCGTTGCAGACATAGCGCCCGATGTCGCGAACCAATGCGATATCCGAACCGGACTGGTTTTGCAGCTCGGTCTCCACCTGCGCCATCTCGGCGTCAATCAATCCAAAAATTTCCTGAGGGGTCAAAGGACACGCTCTCGCCCTGAAATAAAAAAGCGAATGATACCACACCTCCCGGGGGCGGGGGAGCCCGTTGGCGGACAAACGGACAAATGGCGGGTCATTTCCCGAACACGATGTTGCCGCCCGCCTTCCCCAGCACCGTGACGATGGGGAAGTGCAGCCAGTAGAGGATCAGCAGCCCCACGCTCGGCGCATCTGCGGGGAGCTCGCCTTTGCCGATGTGGACGCCGACGGTTCCCGCCGCCAAGATGACCAGGAGCGGGGACAGGAGCATCTTGAGCTTGAACACCGGGCGGGACTTGCCGCCGTACTTGAACCACCAATGGACGACGCCGGTGGCGGTGGCGGGGATGGCGGTCAGGAGCGCCGCGACCAGCAGGAAGAGCGCCGTCCGCTCGAACGCGGGTTGGCTGAACGCGGTGCCGTCCGTGACGTAGTAGAGCGTCAGGAACACTGGTGCGAACACGAACAGCGCCTGCGGGAAATGGATGGTGATCGGATGCGACTTCATGGCGAGCATGAGCCGCGCCCACCACGGTGTTTCGGAGGCGCGGGGCGGGGGCGGGGCCGTGGCGTCCGCAGCCGCGTCGCCCTCTTGCGACGCGGCGGATGCCGCCAGCTCGCCCACATCCTTGAAACGTTCCAACACCTCGGGGCCGTGCGGCGCGCGCCCGAGCGACTGGGTCAGGTCTGCGCCCGCGTGATGCTGCCCCATGTGCGCGCCGTCCTTCCAGAGCCGGCTGGCGCTGACGTCGTAGACCTTGCCGTTCGCCGCCACATACGCGGTGTTGCCGTCCTTGCCGTCATGTTTTGACAATTCATCCAGATCGATCGCGGCCATGTCTCATTCCTCCTTGGAACCTCAGGCTCTGTTTAACGACGAATCCGCGAACATGCGGGGAAATGTGGAATCCAGGTTGAAATTCGCAAGGCGGGTGGCGGAGAGGGTGGGATTCGAACCCACGTACAGGCTTTTGGCCCGTAACTCGATTTCGAGTCGAGCCCGTTACGACCTCTTCGGTACCTCTCCGCGAGAACCGCTCAAACGACCGGCGAAGTTTACCAGACGGCGCCGCGCCCGCCAACAGCAAACGCCGGCGGAATTTTTCGCTCCGCCGAGGCGCCCGTTCTGCGGGGCGCGCTTTGCAAAGATGGCGTGATGGGGGCGTAGAACCCCCATCCGTGGAGTGTCGCATCCCGCAGGCGCCCTACGGCGCTTCGCTCCGCCGCCGCCCGCTCAGTTGGGACGGGGGGCGGTCGCCTCGATCTGTTTCAGCGTCTCCTCGATCAGGTCGCGGTTCGCCTCTTGGGAGCAGTTGCGCCGGATCAGCTTCTCGGCGATGCCTACCGACAGATCCGCGATCTCCCCGCGGATCTGCCGCAGGGCGCGGCTCGTCTCCAGGTCGATCTGGGCGCGCGCGTCCTTCACGATGCCCTCCGCCTCGGAACGGGCGTGCTGCCGGATCTCGTCCCGCAGCCTCTCCGCCTCCGCGCGACTCGCCGACACGATGCCCTCCGCCTCGGCGCGCGCCTCCTGCAGGATCTGCGCCGAGTCCTTGTTGGCGTCCTCGGCCGCCTTGCGGGCGGCCTCGGCGTCCTCCAGCGACTTCCTGATGGCGTCCTGGCGGGCGTCGAGCGCCCGCAGGAGCGGACGCCACGCGAACTTCGCCAAGAGCCACAGGAGCACCAGGAAGGTGACGATGGTCCAGATCGCCAACCCGGGATCGGGTTGAACTAACGGGTTATCCATATCTGACGTCCCTTGCCGCTACTTCAGCAAAATGATGAGCAGGACGAACACTTCCGCGAGGATCGCCACGCCTTCCATCAGGAAGATCGGAAGGTTGACCGCGCCGGTGATCTGCGAGGCCGCCGAAGGCTGCCGCGCGATGCCGTCCGCCGCCGCCGCCGTCGCCTTGCCGATGCCCAACGCCGCGCCGATGGCGATCAGCCCCAGTCCCAATGCCGCGCCCAGGTAATGCCAGACCGGCGTCGCGGCCGGGGAAGCCTCCGCGCCTTCGGCTTGGGCGAAAGCCGTGGCACTGCCCAGTGAGAGCGCAACGAGCACGAGAGCGGCCATCACGCCGCAACGGAGAAAACCTGTCTTCGTCATTACAATGTCCTTTCGATGAGCGTTCGTTTAGGGAACCTCTAAAAAACCCGGACGACAGCGCCGGCGCCTTGGTCGAAAACGCCCGTTTATTTTAGTAAACCCCGCTTTTCGATTTGCGGTGACGCCTTGTCGGCGAGCTTTTCAGAGGCTCCCTTTTAGTGATGCACATGGATGACCAGGCCGATGAACACCGCCGTGAGCAGCGTGAACACATAAGCCTGCACCAACACTACAATCAGTTCCAACCCGGAGATGCCGACGGCGAGGGGCGTGGCGACCACCAAGCCCACCGCGATGCCGACCAAGGCGTTCTTCGCCATCTCCGCCAACAGGAATATGAGGGAGAGCAGCGCCAGTATGGCGATATGCCCGCCGGTCATGTTCGCCGCAAGACGCATGGTCAAGGCGAAGGGCTTCACCAGCATGCCCATGATCTCGATGGGCACCAAGATGATGTAAATCGGCCAAGGAAGGCCATGCGGCACGATGTTCTTCCAATGGTTGATGAATCCGTTCGCCTTCGACCCCGCGATGATGATTGCGAAGAAGGTTATGAGCGCCAGCCCCACGGTGACGTTGAAATTCGCCGTCGCCGTCGTCCCGCCCTCCAGCAACCGCCCGAAGACGGAATGGTGCATGTCGGCGTGGATCAGGTAGTGGTTCGCCAGCTTGAGCAGGTCGAAGACCGGAAGCAGGCCGATCAGGTTCGCGGTGAAGATGAAGAAGAACAGCGTGAGCACCAGCGGCGCCCAGGTCCTCACCCATTTCGCCCCGACGTTGGGCAGGACTATGGAGTCGCGGATGTATGTCACGACCATCTCCAGGCCGACCCCGGCGCGCGTCGGGACGTTCCCCGCCCTCTGGTGGCGGCGCACGATCCAGGTGATGGCGACGAATACGACCAGCGCGACCACCCAGAGCATGAAGACGTGCTTGGTGATGGAAAAGTCTATGCCGAACACCTCCGGCAGGCGGATGATCGGGTTCGAGGGGTCGTTGGCGACATGCTCGATGATCGTCTTCCCGGCGTCGAACGGCTCACCCGCCCCTGCCGCGTGCCCTGCGGCGGCGCCGACGTTTTCAGTTGCGGCTAAAACCCACGTCATTGGTCCCATCTCCGAGGCGATCCCGTCTCTCCGAGGCGCCCGGTGCGGGCGCCCCTCCCGAAAGTCTCACTTCCCATCCTGCGCAAGCCGGACGTCTCCACCAAGTGCAACGCGACATAGAAAACGGCGAAACAGGCGACGAACGGTTTCGGGCGCACCCAGCCGCTTTGCAAGACCGCGACGACATATGCGGCGAAAAAGACGAACTTCACCGCGAACGCCGCGACCACGAGCCTTGTCAGCCCTTGCGCCGCCTTCCGCGCGCGGCGCGCCAGCGCCGTCCAGAACGCCACCGCCGACAGGAGCGGACCCGCCATGCCGAGCCAGACCTCCGCCCCGGCGTGCGCGCCGCCCAACGCCGCGCCGGCGGTTGCGAGCGTCGCCGCCGCGACCGAGCCGACCGTCATCCAAAGTACCAGTCTCATTTGCGCCAGACGATCTTCGCCAGTTCCACAAACCCGACGGCGATCCCCAAGACCAGCCCCGTCAGCAGGAGCCACGGGGACGTCCCGAACCGCTTGTCCGCGACATACCCGCCGCCGCCCAGCATCAGGATGGCGCCGACCAGCGTGTACCCCGCCGTCGCCGCCGGACCCGCCCGGCGAAGGTTCTCCTGCGTCTGTTGCAAGGCTCTGGCCAGGAACGCTTCCGGTGCCGCGTCGCCCGCCGGGTCTTCATGGGGGCTTTCCTTATGGTCATGCATCGGGCTTTCGTCCGACATCCGCGTCGCGCCCTCATCAGAAACTGACAAATTATAGCAAACGTCCCGGCGAATTAAAGACCGGACCGGGACGGAAGTGCGAAAAAGCGAAATTATTCATCTATTCATCGGCGTCGTGGATGGTCAGCAACGCGCGCAACTCGTATTCCTTGCTGCCGGACGGGGTTTTTATCTCCACAACCTCGCCCACCTGCTTGCCCGAGATGCTGCGCCCGATGGGGGACGATATGGAGATCAGCCCCTTGGAGATGTCCGACTCCTCCGGAGAGACCAGCCGGTAGACGACATCCTTCCCCGTGTCGTATTCGCGGAGCGTCACCTTCGAGCCGTATGCCGCCCGGTCGGCGGGGATCTTGTCCATGTTCACCAGGGAAAGGGCGGCGAGCCGCTGTTGGAGTTGCGCCTTCCTCCCTTCCAGGAACGCCTGCCGCTCCTTGGCGGACTTGTACTCCGCGTTCTCGCTCAGGTCGCCGTGCTCCCTGGCCTTCAGAATCTCCTTCGGCAGCTCCACCCGCAACTCGTGCTCCAAGGTGGCGAGCTCATCCTGCAATTTTTTGCGTACGTCGATCATCCCCTACTCCAACATGAATTCCCCAAACATGGGGGAGCCTCTGGAAAACCCGGATAGCAGCGCCGGCACCTTGGTCGAAAACGCCCATTCGCCTTAATACACGCCGCTTTTCGACCTGCGGCGACGCCTTGTCTGCGAGGTTTTCAGAGGTTCCCATAAACTCCCCGGCGCGAATCCCCTCTGCGAACCCGAAAGCTACGTCGAATCTTAGTGGCAGGGTTCCCGTCCTGTCAAAGATTTTTACATCCGTTGCAGCGGCGGGTCCGCTGTGCTTAAATAAACTGTCTCGGAAAGGGATGGTGACGCGGGTGGGCGCAAGGCGGGTGCAGGCGAAAAAACGGGGAGGTAGGAGGTTCGCCTTCCTCCGCGCGCTTCTGGTGGCCGTCCTCTGCGTCGCCTTCGTGGCGGCGGGGTTCGTGGGCTATTATTACCGCTCCTACTCCGAGAAGATCGACGACTGGCTGTCCGGGAAGCACATCCAGGGCGAATCGCTCCTTTTCACCAGGCCCAAACGCGTCTCGGTCGGGCAGGAGGTGGATCCGGACTGGCTCGCGACCCACCTGAAGAACTCGGGGTACTCCGCCACGGGGGGCGACGGGACCGGGCGCGTCACGCGCACGGGCTCGACCTTCCAGATCCAGCCGGGCGTCAAATCCTATTTCGGCGGCAAGAACGGCGTGCGCATCGAGTTCGCGGGGGGCGTCATCCGTCAACTGACCGCGCTGGACTCGGGCGAGAGGCTCTTGTCGGCGGAGATCGAGCCGGAGCTCATCACCAATCTTTTCGGGCGCGACCGGGAGAAGCGCCGGCCGTTGCGTTACGCGGAGTTCCCCGAAACCTTCGTCAACGCCATCCTCAGCGCCGAGGACAAGAGGTTCTTCGACCACCCCGGCCTGGACCCCGTCCGGGCGCTGGGCGCGGCGTGGCACGACGTGCAGAAGGGGGCGAAGGCGCAAGGCGCCAGCACCATCACCATGCAGGTGGCGCGCAGCTTCTTCTTCGACACGAGGCGCGAATGGCGGCGCAAGGTGAAGGAGACCTTCATGGCGCTGCTCCTGGAGCACCGCTTCTCCAAGGAGGAGATCTTCGAGCTGTACGCCAACGAGGTCTACCTCGGCAACCGGGGAACCTTCGCCATCCACGGCTTCGGCGAGGCGGCGCAGGCATATTTCGGCAAAGACCTGAGCGAGCTGTCGCTGGGCCAGGTCGCGTTCCTGGGCGGGATCATCCGCGCCCCGAACCGCTACTCCTCCGCCGAGCGCCACCCGGAGCGCGCCGCCGAGGCCCGCGACCGCGTGCTCGGGCAGATGCGGGAGAACGGCGCCATCACGGACAGGGAGTACCGCCGCGCCAAGGGCGCGCCCATCGAGCTGGTGCGCGGCAACCAGGGCTCCAACCCCTCGGGGCATTTCGTGGACATGGTCCGGGACGCCTTGTCGGAGAAGTTCTCCGAGGCCGACCTCGTCGAGCGGAACTACCGCATCTACACCTCGCTGGACACCGACCTGCAGCGCGTCGCCATCGAGGCCGCCGAATGGGGGATGGGCGAGGTCGATAAAAAGCTGGAGAAGACCTACGAGCGCTGGCGCAGGGAGGGGGGGGCGGTGCCGACGCCGCAGGTCGCGCTGGTGGCGCTGGATCCGCACACGGGCGAGGTCAAGGCCCTGGTGGGCGGGCGCGACTACGCGCAGAGCCAGTTGAACCACGCCTTGGCGAACCGGCAGCCGGGCTCGGTGTTCAAGCCCTTCGTCTACGCGGCGGCGCTGGAGACCGCGCTGACGCCGGACGCGAACACGCAGGTCTACACCCCCGTCACCACGCTGGTGGACGAGCCGACCACGTTCTATTTCGGCGGGCGGCCGTACACCCCCAACAACTACGGCCAGGACTTCTACGGCACGGTGACCTTGCGCGAGGCCCTCAAGCGGTCGCTCAACATAGCGACGGTGAAGCTGGCGGAGAACGTCGGCTACAAGCGCATCGCCGACTTCTGCAAGCGGCTGGGGATCAAGTCCGACATCCAGCCCACCCCCGCCATGGCGCTCGGCTCCTACGAGATGACGCCGCTGGAGGTCGCCAAGGGCTATACGGCGTTCGCCAACTACGGCGTCCTTTGCGAGCCGGAGCTGTTCGAGCGCGTCGTCACCCGCGACGGGCGGCTGGTCGATGGCGGCAAGGCGGGACGCCGCCGCCCCGTGGTGCTCGACCAACGCATCGCCTACCTGGTCACCAACCTGATGGAGGAGGTGCTGAACCGGGGCACCGGCGCGGGGGTGCGCTCGCGGGGGTTCCGCGCCCCGGCGGCGGGCAAGACCGGCTCTTCGCGCGACGGCTGGTTCGCGGGCTTCACCTCGAACCTCCTGTGCGTCGTCTGGGTCGGCTTCGACGACAACCGGGACTTGCATTTGACCGGTGGCGCGTCCGCAGGGCTGATCTGGGGCGAGTTCATGAAGCGGGCGGCGCAACTCCCCGCCTTTTCGGACATGCAGCCTTTCTCGGTCCCCGAGGGGATCGTCACGGTCAGCATCGACACGGACACGTTGCTGCTGGCGCGCGAGGAATGCCCTTCCGTGCGCGAGGAGGTGTTCGTCGCGGGGACGGAGCCGGTGGATTATTGCAACGCGCACCGCCTCGACCCGATGGACTTCTCGGGCATCCGCCTGGAGATCGACTGACGCGCGTCGGCGGGCCCTTTCGCGACCCGTGGCGCGCGCGGGCGCCACGCGCCGTCCGGCTCACCCGCCTTTCAGGAACACCACCGTGGCGCCGCCGCCCCCCTTCTCCGGCGGGGCTGCGGCGAAGCTCCCCACCTGCCCGTGATGCTCCAGGAAGCGCGCGATGGCGTTGCGCAATATCCCCTTGCCGTGGCCGTGGACGATGCGGACGCTCTCCGCGCCCGCCAGGAACGCCTGGTCGATGAAGCGGTCCACCCGCTCCAGCGCCTCCTCGGCGCCCAGGCCGATCACCTTCAACTCCGCCTCGAACTCCACGTCGTCCGGCGACGCCGGGGACGCCTGCGCCCCGCGCCCCGCATGGGGGGCGGCGGGCTTCTTGCGGCCTTCGACTTTCGACAGGTCCCCCTGTCCGGCGCGGTAGCGGAGCACGCCGATGGCTACGGTGAACGTCCCGTCTTGCGCCCTTTCCACCACCCCCTCCCGCCCAAGCGAGGCGACCGCCACGACGTCGCCCACGCCGATGGCGCCGTCCCCGTGCGCCGGGGCGTCCCCGTGCGCCGGGGCGTCTGCGGCGTCCGGGGGCTCGGCGGCCGCCTCGCGCAACCGCTCCGACTTGCGCCGCAGCCCCGCCTCCAGTCTTTCCGCCGCCCGACGGGCGCGCGCCGCCTCGGCGCGGTCGCGTATCTCCCGGAGGGCGCGCTCCCCCTCTCGCCGGAATTCGCCGAGGGCGCGCCCGAGCGCCTCCTCGAACGCCGCCTGCCGCTCCGCCTCGCGACGGGCGTGCCGCTCGGCGTAGCGGGCGTCGAGGCTGGCGCGTTCCTGCGCGACCGTGCGGCGCTCCTCCTCCAAGCCGGCGCGCAGCCGCCCGACCTCGTCGGTGGACTCCTTCAGCCGCCGCAGGTACTCGCGCGCGGCGGCGTGATCGGGCGCCACCAGCGCCGCCGCCTCACGCAGGATGTCCTCGGGGACGTTCATGCGGCGGGCGATCTCAATGCCGGAGGAGGCGCCCGCGACGTCCAGCAGGAGGCGGTAGGTGGGGCGCAACGTGCGCTCGTCGAACTCCACCGAGGCGCTGCGGACGCCGTCGACCTCGGCGGCCCACATCTTCAGCCGCGGGTGGTGGGTGGACGCCAGCGTGACCGCGCCGGCGCGGCGGAAGGCGTCGATGACGGCGACGGCGAGCGCGGCGCCCTCGTCGGGGTCGGTCCCCGCGCCCACCTCGTCCAACAGGATCAGCGCCGGGGGGCGCAGCTCCGCCGCCATCTCGGCGATGTTGCGCATGTGCGCCGTGAAGGTGGACAGGTTCGCCGCTATCGACTGCTGGTCGCCGATGTCGGCGAACACCTGCCCGAACACCGGCAGCACCGCCTCGCGCGCCGGGACGTGGAAGCCCATCTGCGCCATCAGCGAAACCAGCCCCGCCGTCTTGAGCGCCACGGTCTTGCCCCCGGCGTTCGGCCCGCTGATGACCAGCGCCGCGCCCCCCGCGCCGAGTTCGAAGGAGATCGGCACCGCGCCGCCGCCGGCCTTGCGCAGCTTGTCCTCCAGCAGGATGTGGCGCGCCTCCTTGAGCGCGTACCCCCCCGACTCGGAGATCGTCGGCGGCACACAGTCGAACTCCATGCAGAGCAGGGCGCGCGCCTGCGCCACGTCCAGCTCCACGACCGCGTCGAAGGCGCCCTGCACCGCGGCGCGGCGCCTGCGCAACTCCCCGGTGATGCCGAGCAGGATTTTCGCGACCTCCCGCCCCTCCCGCTCCTGCAGGCGCACCAGGTCGTTGTTCTGGTCGATGACCGGCATCGGCTCGACGTAGGTCGTCTGGCCGCTCGATGACAGGCCGTGCATGACCCCCGGCACCTGGTTGCGCGAATCGGTGCGGACGGGGATGACGAAGCGCCCGTTGCGGAAGGTGACGATCTCGTCCTGCATCGCCTGAGGCGACTCCCGGAGGATGGATTCCAGCGTGCGGTTGATGCGGTGGCGGCGCTCCGCCAGCTCCTTGCGCACCTCGCGCAGGCCGGGGCTGGCGTTGTCGTCGATCTCCCCGCCCGGAAGTATCTTGCCGCAGATGGCGTCGAGGACGGGGCGCGGGTCCGGGATGCCAGCGGCGATCCCCCGCAGGTGGGAGATCGCCGCCAGGGGCGCGGCAGGAAGGGTGCCGGCCGGCACCCCTCCGAGGGGGGGCGTCCCGGATATGGCGGCGCGCAACTCCTTGGCGGTCAGCAACAGCCGCTCGAAGGCGAGGATCTCCAGCGGCTCCAAGGCGGCGCCCTCGATGTGGAGCCGTCCGATCGCGCCGGAGAGGTCTTGGACGCCGCCGAGCCCGAAGCGGCCGCGGAGGCGCTGCCAGGCGACGCACTCGCCGGTCAGCTCCAGCTCGCGCCTCACCTCGCCGGCGGCGGTGCGGGGGCGGAGCCGCAACATGCGGGCGCGCCCCGGCGGTGTCTGCGCGCGTCCGGCGGCGAGTTCCAGGAAGTCTGAAAGTTCCAGCGTCGTGAAAGTCCTGTCGTTCATGGCCGGGAATGTTACACCTGCGGCGGTCGGACTGCCACCGCCGCGCTTATATGGCGGACCGATGCGCGCCTGCGCGCCCGGCGCAAGGCGCGGCGGCGCGTTCAGGGGTTTTCTGCGGGCACGGCGTCCTCCGCCCCCTCCCCCGGCTTTTTCCTCCGCAGCAGGGCGAGGAGCTTTTGGGCGGGGCCCGAGAGGGTGTAGACGACGGCGAGGGTCAGCAGCGTCGGGCGCGGCAGGAAGAAGATCAGGACGAACATGAGGGCGATGACCAGCACCGCCAGATGCGACTTCTTGCCCAGGGTCACCCCCTTCAGGCTGTCGTAGCGCAGGGTGCTGACCATCAGGAACGCCAGGACGAAGGTCACGGCGAACATGCTTTCCGCGAAGAACGGGTGCGAGACCACCACGTCCAGCCTGGGCGTGTCGAAAAAGAACACGATGGCGGCGATCGTCCCCCCGGCTGCGGGGATGGGCAGCCCGACGAAATACTTGTGCCCGCCCGACTGGATGTTGAAACGCGCCAGGCGCATGGCGCCGCAGATGGTGAAGGTGAATGCGGCGGCGCATGCCAGGCGGGTGTCCACGTCCCGCAGCACCCAGACCATCGCCAGTATCGACGGCGCGACGCCGAAGGAGATGACGTCGGCGAGCGAGTCGAGTTGCAGGCCGAACTCCGACGCGGTGTTGGTCAGGCGCGCGACGAAGCCGTCCAGGGAGTCGAGCACGATGGCGATGGCGATGGCGACGGCGGCGGCGCGGTAGCGGCCGTCCATCGTCGAGACGATGGCGTAGTAGCCGCAGAAGATGTTGGTGACGGTCAGCAGGCTGGGCAGCACGAACACGCTGCGGCGCAAGCGCCTGGGGCGCGCCGTGACGGGAGCGTCTGCGCCTGCGGGCGCTTCCGCCGGGACTGTCGAATCCGGCTTTGTCGTCGTATCGCTCATGGGTAGTCTCCGATGATGGAACTTCCGCCGCGCACCTTGTCCCCGACCTTGACCCGGATGCCCACCTGCGCGGGCATGACCACGTCCACGCGGGAGCCGAACCGGATCAGGCCGAAGAGCTGTCCGCGCTCGACGGCGTCCCCCGGCTTCTTCCAGCAGACGACGCGCCTCGCGATAAGGCCCGCCACCTGCTTGACGACCAAGCTCACGCCGTCGCCGGCGAACGTCACGATGTTCTGCTCGTTGACCCGGGACGCCTCCTCGTCGAAGGCGACCTTGAACCTCCCCCTCTTGTACTCGAAGCGCTCCACCGTGCCCGCAATGGGCGCGCGGGTCACATGCACGTTGAAGATGTTGAGGAAGATGCAGAGCGTCTGCTCCCCGTCGGGCGCCTGCGATATCTTCACGACCTTGCCGTCGGCGGGGGAGACGACCAAATGCCTGCCGTCGGGGCCGTCCCCGGGGATGGCGCGCGACGGGTTGCGGAAGAAGAATACGATGAAAGCCGCGAGCACGATGAGGAGCGCCGTGACGACCGGCAGATGGAGCAAAGCCGCGGCGCCGATCAGCACCACCAATGGAAGAACGAACCTATATCCGTCGCGCGCCATAACCTCTCACAATCACAAGAACTGGTGGGCACACCGGAAGACCCCGGACTTCGCAGGCAGGGGGCACCGCCTGGGGTTTCGAGGGGTGCCTTGGCCTAACCTTCCAACTGCTTACGATATTTCTGCACCATGGCGTACAACTGGTCTTTCAACGCCAGCTTCTTCTTCTTCAAGGTCTTCAGTTCCAGCGTCTCCTCCTCGGTCAGGAAATGCTTGGAGTCCAAGGTCGTCAACTGCTGGTCGTAGGTCTGGTGCTCTGCCGCGACCTTGCGGAATTCCGCGTCGTCCTGCATCAGTCTTTCCCGGATCTCGGAATCCGTCATGCCCATGTGTCCCCTCCTTGAATTCGACTGGCCGTCGTTCCCGTTTGCATGCGCCAAGCGCCGCGCGCGTTTGACGAGCCATTATAACCGCGCCGCGCGTTTTCCGAACCCATTAAATCAAATTATTCAGAGACTGTCCACAAACCATCAAATTCTCAACCGCCGGTGCGCCGACCCGCCGGTTGTCGCAGGGGGCCTGCAGCCAACGGACCGCCGCCAACCGCCGACTGCGGCGAACCGCCGCCGCCGCAGTCCGCCCCTACCTCGCGACCTGTCGCGCCCCCTTCTCCCGGAAGCGCTCCCTGCCGAGGCGGACGAGGCGGCGCACCAACTCCGGGAACGGGACGCCGCTCGCCTCCCAAAGCCGGGCGTACATGCTGATGGGGGTGAACCCCGGCATGGTGTTGACCTCGTTGAGCCAGACCTTCCCCGTCGCCTTCTCGACGAAGAAATCGACGCGCCCGAGGCCCGCCCCGTCGATGGCGCGGAACGCCCGCAGGGCGAAGGCGCGGATCTCCTCCGCGCTCGCGGCGGGGATGTCGGCGGGGATCTCCGTGCGGCTCTTCGCGTCGCGGTACTTGTCCGCGAAGTCGTAGAACTCCGCGCCGGGGATCACCTCCCCCGGAACGGAGGCGGCGGGCTCGTCGTTCCCCAAGACGGCGCACTCGATCTCGCGGGCGTCGAGCCCTTTCTCGACCACCACCTTCTTGTCGTAGCGCGCCGCCTCCGCCAGCGCGGCGTCGAACTCCCCGGCGTCATGGATTTTGCGCACGCCGACCGAGGAGCCGAGGTTCGCCGGCTTGGAGAACATCGGGTACCCGAACTGTTCTTCGGCGCGGAGGCGGATTTCCTTGAGCTTTCCGTTGGACGCCCCGCCAGCGGACGCCAGGACGTCGCCCGCGCGCACGGTCATCCACGGCGTGACCGGCAACCCCTCGTACGCCCAGAGCCTCTTCGCCACGTCCTTGTCCATGGCGACCGCCGACGCCAGGACGCCGCAGCCGACGTAGGGGATGTCGGCGACCTCGAACAGCCCTTGGACGGTGCCGTCCTCGCCATAGGGCCCGTGCAACAGGGGGAATATGATCTCCGGCATGACGGGCGCCTCGCCCCCCGCCCCGAGCGCGCCGGGGACGATCCTCATGCCGCAACCTGCGGCCTCGATCACCGGGCAGGGCTTGACCTTGCCGAGCAGCGGGGCGGGGAGCATGGCGCGCAGCTCCTCCTCGCCCGCCAACCGGCCCGCCTGGGTGATGCCGATGGCGACGATCTCGTACTCGTCCGGCGCGTCCCTCAGGAGCGCCTCCATGACCGATGCCGCCGAGGCCAGCGAAACCTCGTGCTCCCCCGACCGCCCGCCGAACAGGATGCCGAGCCGCGTCTTCTTCCCGTTGCCTTCCATGCGCCCCCCGCCTCGATTTGCCGTAAGTGCGACGCCCGCCGCAGGGATCAGCCGTCCCGGCGGGCAGCGACATTATTGCGAAAGAGCGCGGGGAAAGCAACATCCCCAACCGGCCTGGGGGGGGGCGGGCGGGCTAGGCGGCGCAGACCTGGTTGCGGCCCGACTCCTTGGCGATGTAGAGGTTGGCGTCGGCGCGTGCGATGAAGTCGGCGATCATGTCGGTCACCTCCGGGATGGTGCAGGTCACTCCGATGCTGATCGTCGTCGATGTCAGGGCGCGCCCCGAGTCCTCCTCGCCGCCAGCGTCCTTCCCCTCCGTCAGGCATGCGTGCATGGCGGGGATGCGCACCGCCTCCACGTTCCTGCGGATGGTCTCGGCGATCATCCGCGCCCCCTCCAGCTCCGTGTTCGGCAGCAGCACGGCGAACTCCTCCCCGCCGAGGCGCGCCACCAGGTCGCTGGGGCGGTTGATGGACGACGAGAAGACCGCCGCGACCGTCTTGAGCAGGATGTCCCCCTGGGGATGCCCCCAGGTGTCGTTGTAGACCTTGAACTGGTCCACGTCCATCATCAGCAGCGAGATCGGCGTGCGCTCGCGGACGGCGCGCCGCCATTCCATGGCGAGGTGCTCGTTGAAGCGGCGGCGGTTGGGGATGCTGGTCAGGAGGTCGGTGCGGATGAGTGTCTCGTTCATGCGCATCTGGCGCAGCAACTGCACCTGCGTCGAGACGCGCGCGCGTATGACCTCGCCCTTGAAAGGCTTTTTGACGTAGTCGGCGGCGCCTAGGGCGAAACCCGTGATCTCGTCGCTTTCGTTGGTGATGCCGGTGACGATGATCACGGGGATCTCCTTCGTCTCCGGATCCGCCTTCAAGCGGGCTAGCGTCTCGAAGCCGTCCATCTCCGGCATCAGCACGTCCAGCAGGATGATGTCGGGTTTGTTGGCGGAAACGAGTTGCAGCGCCTGTTCGCCCGACTTCGCCATGAAGACGGCGTAGTCCGGCGCGAGAAGCTTGTTGAGCGACAGCAGATTGGCGCTTTCGTCGTCCACCAGCAAAACCGTGTTCTTGGCATCGGAGACCATCTCGTATTCCTGCATCACGTCAACCTCCCTATCCGTGTAAAGCGTCGAGCGCGTCCCGGAGCGCGGGCAGCGCTTTGAGCGCGCCCGGGAAGTCCAGGTCGTCCACCTGCTCCGAGAACGCCTCGTACGCCGCCCCGAGCGGCGCCAGCGCAGCCCCGAGGGCGTCCATCATGTCGAGGCTTCCCGCGTCGCCCGTGGCGAGCATCGGCTCCAACTTGTCCAGCAGCGCCTTCGCCGCGACGCGATCGACCGTGCCGGCGCCGGCGGCGGCCGCGTGGCGCGGCGGCAGGGCCTTCGCTATCTCCCCGAGCACCCTGTCCAGCTCCCGCGTCATGGATACGAACGCCCCGTTCCCCGCCCCCCCCTCTTTCTCGGACAGCGCCCGCTCGAACTTGGCGGCTGCGGCGCGCAGGCGCTCCGCGCCGATGATCGCGGCGGTGCTCTTCAGGGTGTGCGCCTTGCGGCGCGCCCCCTCCCGGTCGCCTGCGGTCAGCATCTTCATGACGGCGGCGGAATCCCCGCCGTGGTTGCGCCGGAAGTCGGAGAGGAGCTTGCGGTACAGCGCCTCGTCCCCGTGCAGGAGCGCGGCGCGCCGCTCCCTGTCCAGCACGGCTTCGCCTGCCGCCATGTCGGGCTGCGCGGGCTCCTCGCCGTCCGCCCGCTCCGGCGCCTCGTCGACGACCAGCTTCTCCAAGGGCAGCCAGGCGAGCAGCACCCGGTTCAGATCCCCCGGATGGATGGGCTTGGGGACGAAGTCGTTCATCCCCGCCGCGAGGAACGCCTCGCTCACCCCCGGGAGCACGTTGGCGGAGAGCGCGATGATCGGCAAGTCCTTGTAGCGCCTGCCGTCCATGACGCGGATGCGGCGCGTGGCCTCGATGCCGTCCATCTCCGGCATCATGTGATCCATGAACACCAGGTCGTAGGCGTTCCTGCGGATCGCCCCGATGGCGGCGGCGCCGCTCGGCGCGGAGTCCGCCCTGACCCCGTACCGGCGCAAGTACCCCAGGGCGACGGTGAGGTTGACGGGGTTGTCGTCCACCACCAGCAGCCGCGCGTCGGGGCGCACCGTGACGCGGCGCGGCGCGACTTCCGGCCGCACGACCCGCGCCGCCTCCCCCTCGACCAGAGGCAGGTATGCGGTGAACTCCGACCCCTTGCCGTAGCGGGACGTGGCGAAGATCTTCCCGTCCATCATCCCCACCAGCCGTTTGGCGATGGCGAGCCCCAACCCCGTGCCGCCGACGCCGTGGTTCTTGCGGGTGTCGAACTGGGGGAAGCGGTCGAACACGTTCGGCAGGGTTTCCACCTTGAGCCCTATGCCGGTGTCTTTGACCGTGACGACCAGGCAGGGGCGCGCCCGCCAGGAGCCGCGCTGTACGTGGAGCTCGACGCGCCCCGGCGCCATGTGCTGCACCGCGTTGTTCAGCATGTTGAATACGACCTGCCGCAGGCGGGACTCGTCCCCGATGAGGACCTCCGGCACGTCGTCCGCCACGAGGCAGTTGAACGCCACCGGCCTCCCGGCGAACGCCTCGCGGGCGAGGGCGCAGATGCCGTCGCACATGGCGCGGACGTCGTAATGGACCGGGTGCAACGTCAGCTTCCCCGACTCGATCATCGAGATGTCGAGGATGTCGTCGAGGATTTGCAGCAGGCGCCGGGACATGTTGCGGATGTCATCGAGGTAGCGCCCCTGCCGGTCGTCGAGGTTGTCGGACGGCATCAGGTGCGCCAGCCCCATGATGGCGTGCAACGGCGTGCGGATGTCGTGGCTCATGGAGGCGAGGAAGTTGCTCTTGGCGTCGGTCGCCGCCTGCGCCGCCCGGAGCTTCGTCTCCAGCGCGACGGCGCGCGCGCGCGCCTCCTCGGTCTCGCGCAGGTCGCGCAGGCAGGCGACCACGCACCAGTAGTCCCGCCAGAGCACCCGCTTCATCGTCAGCTCCGCCGGCAGCGCCGCCCCGTCGGCGGCGACGAAGCCCCATTGGAGCACGGCGCCCCCCGCCTCGTAGGTCTGGCGGATCAGTTCCCGCATCCGCTCCCGGCTCAGGGAGCCGTCCGGCTGTCGCTCGGGCGAGAGCGTGTGGAACCGCCCGACGAAATCCTGCTTGTCGCGGCAGCCGAAGGTCTCCACCGCCTGCGCGTTGCAGTCCAGCGGGGTGCCGGCGCAGTCGAAGAGGACGCAGGGCATCGGCACGGCGTCCAGCATGAGCCAGACGCCCTTGCGCACCAAATCGTCGCCGTCGGTTGGGACGCCCGCGTTGCGGGTCGCCGAGTCTGCATCAACCACTGTCATGGATGATCCTGTCAACGCACTGCACCAAGCTGTCGTAGCTGTCTAGCGCCCTGTAACATCGAAAACTTCGCCTCCCCGACGGTCTTTTTTCCGCCATGCTGCGTTGTCGTCACTCGCCGTAGCACCACTACGCCTCGTTCCTCCGACCTTGTCTGATGAAAAAATCCTCGCCAGTTAGGCAATATCTAGATGTTACAGGCTAGTCGATGGCCGCTAAAGAAATGCGGCGACACGTACAAAATCGTCATCCATATCGGCGGGCGGCCGCAGTCGCATTAACAACTTGATGGGCGGTTCGACGGGTTTGCCGCCTGAGGCGGCGGACGGGGCGCCCCCCGGCGAATTTCCCGCACCGCCCCCGAAGCCGCTTGTCGCCCCGCGCACGTTATGGGAAAATATGCGTTTTGTTCATCGATGGTGTGCGGGTTCACTTTCTGAGAGGATTCGGGAAAGGCTATGATCGTCTGTAAATTCGGCGGCACGTCAGTCCAGGACGCGGAGGCCATGACGCGCCTGGCGGGGATCGTCAAGGCGCGGCTCGACCGCAAGCCGGTGGTGGTGGCGTCGGCCATGGGCAAGACCACCAACAAGCTGCTGGACGCGGCGCGGCTGGCGGCGCGCGGGGAGCGGCAGAAGGCGGTGGAGGCCGTCCGCGCCTTGGAGGATTCGCACCTCGGGGAGGCGCGCAAGCTGGGCTTCGCCTTCGACGGCGAGGGCAAGGACTGGGTCTACGACACGCTCCAAGCCTACTTCAAGCAGTTGCGCGACCTGGTCAAGGGGCTGTCGGCGCTGGGCGAGCTGACGCCGCGCATCACCGACGCCGTCGCCAGCTTCGGCGAGCGCCTCTCGACCGTGATCCTGACCGAGGCGCTGCGCCGCAACGGCGTGGACGCGGAGCTGATGGACGCCCGCGACTGCATCATAACCGACGAGGACTTCACGCGCGCCGCGCCGGTCTTCGAGCTGACCAACCCGGCCATCGTGAAGCACCTGCAGCCCGTGCTGGACGCGGGGAGGGTCCCCGTCTTCCAGGGCTTCATCGGGCGCTCCCGTGGCGGCGTCACCACCACCATCGGGCGCGGCGGCTCCGACTACAGCGCCGCCATCGTGGGCGCGGCCCTGGGCGCGGAGGACATCCAGATATGGACCGACGTGGACGGCGTGCTGACCACCGACCCGCGCATGGTCCCCGAGGCGCGGCGCATCCGCGCGATCTCGTTCGAGGAGGCGGCCGAGCTGTCCTACTTCGGCGCGAAGGTGCTGCACCCCGCCACCATCATCCCGGCGGTGAAGAAGAACATCCCGGTGCGCGTCCTGAACAGCTACCGCCCGGAGAAGGAGGGGACCATCATCACCGAGGCCGCCCCGCCCTGCGACAACCCGGTCAAGGCGATATCCTTCAAAGGCGGCGTCACGGTGGTGAACGTCATCTCGACGCGCATGCTGATGGCCTACGGCTTCTTGCAGGAGATCTTCGCGACCTTCGCCCGCTACAAGGTGCCGGTGGACGTGGTCTCGACCTCCGAGGTCTCCGTCTCGCTGACGGTGGACGGGGGGGTGGACATCGGGCCGATAGCCGCGGACCTGGAGAAGATCGCCGAGGTCGCGGTCGAGCGGGACAAGGCGCTGGTCTGTTGCGTGGGGGAGAACCTGAAGAACGTCACGCGGGCGCTCTACACGGCGATGGGCGCGTTCAAGGACATCAAGATACACATGATCTCCCAAGGGGCGTCGGCCATCAACATCACCTTCGTCATCGACGAGGAGAACATGCCGGAGGCGGTCAAGCGGCTGCACGCCGCGTTCTTCAAAGACGTCGATTCCAGGGTCTTCGAATAAGGAAATTGGATATGAGAATCGCGATTCTGGGTTACGGCAAGATGGGGCGCCTGGTGGAGGAGATCGCGCTCCGCGAAGGGATGGAGGTCGGCCCCAAGCTCGATGTCGCCGACAACGAGGGCGGGGCGGGCGTCACCCGCGAGTCGATGGCGGGGGTGGACGCCGCCATCGAGTTCAGCCAGCCCTCGGCGGTCATCGACAACATCCGGGCGGCGGCGCGTGCCGGCGTGTCGCTGGTGGTCGGCACCACCGGATGGGGCGACCGGCATGCCGAGGTCTGGCAGGTCGTGCGCGAGTCGGGCATCGGCTTGGTCTACGGCGCGAACTTCTCGGTCGGGATGAACCTCTTTTTCGAGATCGTCGATTATGCGTCGTCGCTGGTCGGCAAGGCGCCGCAATACGACCCGTTCCTCTCCGAAGAGCATCACCGCGCCAAGAAAGACGCGCCTTCGGGGACGGCGCTGAACCTGTTGGAGACGATGAGGCCGCACCTCGGGGGCAGGGAGCCGGGCGTCGCCTGCATCCGCGCCGGTTCGATTCCGGGGACGCACGTCATCGGCTTCGACAGCCCCGCCGACACCATCCTCTTGGAGCACCGGGCGCGCAGCCGACAGGGGTTTGCCGAGGGGGCGGTGCTGGCGGCGCGCTGGGTCGCGGGCAAGAAAGGGATGTACGACTTCCGGACGATCTTCCGCGAAGTGTTGGCAATGAGATAGGGGCTCCTCTAAAACCCCGGATGACAGCGCCGGCGCCTTGGTCGAAAACACTCAGTTGCCTCACTTCGGCAAACTCCGCTTTTCGACCTGCGGCGACGCCTTGTCTGCGAGGGTTCAGGGGCTTCCATAAGGGGGACGACATGGGTACGAAGTTCAGGGGGTGCGGGACGGCTCTGGTCACGCCGTTCCGGGCGGACGGCGCCGTCGATGAGAAGGCGCTGGCGGCATTGGTCGAATGGCAGGTCGCCGAGGGGGTGCATTTCCTAGTCCCCTGCGGCACCACGGGGGAGAGTCCGACCTTGGGCCATGACGAATACCTCGGCGTGGTGCGCACGGTCGTCCAGGCGGCGGCGGGGCGCGTCCCGGTGCTGGCGGGCGCGGGGGGCAACGACACGGCGAAGGTCGTCGCCCTGGTCGCGGAGTTGAAGAAGCTGGGTGCGGACGGCATCCTGTCCGCCTCCCCCTATTACAACAAGCCGTCGCAGGAGGGGATCTACCGTCACTACCGCGCCATCGCGGAATCGACCGACCTGCCCGTCATCGTCTACAACGTCCCCGGGCGAACCGGTTCGAACGTCCTGCCCGACACCCTGATGCGCCTTGCGGAGTTGCCGGGCATCGCCGGGGTCAAGGAGGCGAGCGGCGACATCTCGCAGGTCGGCGAGATCTGCACGCGCGCGCCGGAGGGGTTCGCCGTCCTGTCGGGCGACGACGCGATGACCCTGCCGGTCGTCGCGCTCGGCGGCTGCGGCGTGATCTCCGTGGCGTCCAACGAGGTTCCCGGCATGATGGCGCCTTTCGCCTCGGCGTGCCTCGAGGGGCGTTGGGACGAGGCGCGCGACTGGAATCGGAAGCTCTACCCGTTGATGAAGGTCAACTTCGTGGAGGCCAACCCCGTGCCGGTCAAGGCGGCGCTGGCGCTGATGGGGAAGATCGAGGAGGTCTACCGGCTGCCGCTCGTCCCGGTCTCCGAGGCGAACAAGGCCAAGATAGCCGCCGCGCTGAAAGCGCTAGGCGTATAAACCGGCGATTTCGAGGAGATTATGGCGCAGATATATCCGTTCCAAGGCTTCCTTTACAACCAAGCCGTCGCAGGCGACCCGAAAAACGTCGTCGCGCAGCCGTATGACAAGACATCCCCGGCCATGCAGGACGAATACTACGCCCGCTCGCCCTACAACGTCGTGCGCGTCACGCTGAACAAGGAGAAGCGCGAGGACGCGGGCACGTCCTACCCCGACGCCGGCGCCACCTTCCGCAAATGGATAGCCGAAGGGGTCCTCGCGCAGGAAAGCCGCCCCGCCGTCTTCCCCTACTACCAGGAATACGCCGTGGATGGTGAAAAGCGCCTCCAGCGGGGGTTCATCGCCCTGCTCGACCTGGAAGACCCCGGCTCCGCCGTCATCCCGCACGAGAACACGCTGGCCGCGCCCAAGCAGGACCGCCTGCAGCTCCTGCGCAGCGTCGAAGGCAACGAGGACCTCATATACATGCTCTACTCCGACGAGGCGCTCGCCATCGACAAGTTGATGGACAGGCACGTCGCCTCGAAGCCCCCCGCCGTCGAGGTGACCGACGAGTTCGGCGCGACGCACCGCGTCTGGGCGCTCTCCGACCCGGCGGCGCTGGAGGAGATGCAGGCGGCGATGAAGGCGCGGGACCTTTTCATCGCCGACGGGCACCACCGCTTCGAGACGGCGGTCAACTTCATGCGCGAGTGCCGCGCGAAGGGCTGGGCGCCCGGCGGCGCGGAGTCGTTCAACCGGCGCATGGTCACCTGCTTCAACATCGCCGCCGGGGTGACGATCTTGGCGACGCACCGCCTGTTGCGCGACCTCGCCGGATTCGACGCGGCGGCCTTCCTCGGCAAGGCCGGGGAGCGTTTCGCGGTCGAGAGCGCGGCGACGGCAGAGGAGCTTTGGCGCAAGATGGCCGAGGGGCGCGACGGGCACGTCTTCGGCTTCTACGCCGGAAACGGCGGCGACGGCGGCGGCTTCCACTTGCTGCGCCTGAAGCCGGAGGCGCTCGGTGACGCGGCGTTGCAAGGCCATTCCGGGCCGTGGCGCGAGCTGGACGTCAGCATCCTGCACACCCTGCTGCTGGGGCGGCTGCTGGGCATCGACGAGAGGAAGCTGGCGGAGCAGTCCAACATCGACTACGCCCGCAGCCGCGAAGCCTGCGTCGAGCGGGTGGACGCGGGGAAGTACCAGGCGGCGTTCTTCCTGAACCCGACGACTTCGCAGCAGTTGCAGCGCGTCTCGCTGGCGGGCGAGCGGATGCCGCAGAAATCGACCGACTTCTTCCCCAAGCTGCTCACGGGGCTGGTGTTCATGCAGATGAAAATCAAGAAGTAGCCGCCCCTTCGGCGGAGCCCCCCGCTTGGAGGGACGCACGGTTTCACCGCGCCCTGCCGCGCGGCGCGCCCGAGGGGGGCGGGTCCGCCCGAAAACCTGGCGTCACCATGCGTCGCGGGCGTCGTCCCGCGCCCGCAGGTCGCAGAAGTAGAACACCGCGCCCAGGATGACCGCGATCAGCGGATCGGTGACCTCCGAGACCCTGCCGTCCATGAACGTTTGCAGGAATTCGATCGCCGTCAACAGGAACACGCCGGAAAGCACCGCGAGCAGCAGGCTCCACCCGCTTTCCACCGCAAGCCAGACCATCGCACCATAGAGGAAGGTCTTTTCAAAGAACGATTGCAGGTTGAGCGCCATCGAGCCGCCTTCGAAGCCGACGAAGGGGATGAGCGAGAACATCTGCGGCGTGTCGCGGACGGCGAAGGGGAACACCCCTTGGATGGCGATCTGCAGCGCCAACAGGAGGGCGATGGCGCCATTCGCCTCCAGGCACAGCCGGGAGAAGAGGATCCAACACGCCAGGACGCCCAACGCCACGCCGACGGCCTCGGCGGGTTGGATGGTCTTGGTCATGATGAACGGCTTGGCGGCGATGACGCCGAGGGGCAGCGCCAATATCGCCGGGAAGGCTCGGCTGGATTCGGTGAGCGCCGCGAGCAACCGTCCTGCGGCGAGCGTGACGATGAGATGCCGGACGATGTCCAGCGGCGGGAGTCCCGCCGACAGCAGCGGCTTGAGGGCGTCTTTGACTTGCTGGACGTCCAAGGTGGGGACGTAAGGGAACAGGCGGTAGCCCAGCCACGCCCCGACCAGCAGCAGGGGGGACAGCGCGGCGGGGCGGCCGGGGCGCAGTTGCGACAGCCGCGCGCGCCAATCCGGGCATCCCGCCAAGGCGCCCAGGAAGGCGCCCGCCGTGTTCAGGGCGAGGTCGTTGCCGCTGGGCACCCTGTCGGGCAGGTAGCATTGGGCGAATTCGATGCCGAAGGAGAAAAGCGCCCCCAAGAGCGTCGCGCAGGCGATGCCGAGGACCCGGGGCGCGCGGCGCAACAGGCTCTGCATGGCGAAAAATCCCACCGGCAGGAACAGGACGACGTTGGAGAAGGTGTCGCCGACGCCGGCGCCCCCGCCCAGCGACGACGCCAAGGCGCCGAGGACGCCCCCTGCAGGCGCCCCGGGGGTGAAATCGAACGGGTACAGCGTGCCGTAGGCGACGAGCGCGCAGGACAACACGAACAGGAACAGCATGTTTCCACCCCTTGTGAGTTGTGGGAGCCTCTAAAAACCCCGGATGACAGGGTCGGCGCCTTGGCCGAAAATGCCCATTCGCCTCGACAAACCCCGCTTTTCGACCTGCGGCGACGCCTTGTCTGCGAGCTTTTTTAGAGGCTCCCGTATCTGACGCCCTTAGGATAGCAGACCGATGGCGAGGGCAGTAGCCGGGAATCGCCGCCGCCTCCCCGGCGCCGAGTCCGACGCCTTCACGCCCCCCGAATCGTCCCCTCGAATCGTCCGCCCGAAGTGTCCGAAAACCATGTTGAGTTTTTCCGGGTGAATTGGTACTTTATTGCTTTCTTGTCCCGGTGCCATGTCGAGCATAAGTGTGAGCCGCACCCTGCGACCGGATGCGATGTCAACGAATGCCCCGCCACGGAAGGAATGCGTTCGGCGAATGGTTTGACGACGGTTTGACGATGATAAACGAGCGCGAATTTGAAACCAGCCCCCATGCGACGGAGGGGTCTTTCGACGCTGGGGGGGAACCTTCCCTGGCCGAGCCGTTCCCCGCGCAGTCCGACCGTCTCATCGCCCCGTCCGTCAGGTGTTGGTTGCGGGACATCCTCGTCGCCTGCGTCATCGCGGTCTTCATCGTCATCTTCGTCGTGCAGCCGGTCAAGGTCGAGGGGACGAGCATGCAGCCGGAGCTGATGGATCAGGAGCGCATCTTCGTCAACCGCTTCGTCTACCGCTTCGCCGACGTCGAGCGTGGGGACGTGGTGGTGTTCAAGTATCCCAAAGACGTCAACAAGTCGTTCATCAAAAGGGTGCTGGCCCTGCCCGGCGACGTGGTGGAGATCCGCGCGGGGATGGTCTACCTGAACGGGGCGCGGGTCGATGAGCCTTACGTGCCGCCGGAGTTCTGGGACAACCGCTCGTTTCCCCGGACCGTCGTGCCGCCCGACAGCTACTTCGTGCTGGGCGACCATCGCAACTCCAGCAACGACAGCCGCAACTGGGGGTTCGTGGAGAAGCGCCTGATCTACGGCAAGGCGTTTTTCGGCTACTGGCCGATGGCGAACTTCGGCGCGGTGAGATAGGAACTAAGGGGATCCGGGGACTTCTAAAAAGCTCGCAGACAAGGCGTCTGCCGCAGGTCGAAAAGCGGAGTTTGCCAAGGCAAATGAGCATTTTCGGTCAAGGCGCAACGCAGTGTCCGGGGTTTTTAGAGGTTCCCAAGATTTAGGGGCAAGATGAAAGCGATTCTGGCACTGGAAGATGGGAGCCTGTTCGCCGGGCGCGCCTTCGGCGCGGAGGGGGAGGCCAAGGGCGAGGTGGTGTTCAACACCTCGATGACCGGCTACCAGGAGATCATCACCGACCCGTCCTACACGGGGCAGATCGTGGTGATGACCTACCCCCACATCGGCAACTACGGCGTCAACGCCGAGGACGAGGAGGCCGCGCGCCCTTACGCCGAGGGGTTCGTGGCGCGCGAGTTCAGCGAGGTCGCATCGAACTGGCGCGCGCAGGGGACGTTCGAGGACTACCTGAAGCGGCGCGGCATCGTGTCGATCTCCGAAATCGACACGCGCGCCCTGGTGCGGCACATCCGCTCGCGCGGCGCGATGCGCGGCGTCATCAGCACCGTCGAATCCGATCCGGCGAAGCTGGCGGCGGCGGCGCGCGCCATCCCGACGATGGCGGGGAGCGACCTGGCGTCGGCGGTGAGTTGCAAGGAGCCCTACGCCCGCGCCGGGGCGGGCACGGCGGCCGCGCGGCTCAAGGTCGTCGCATGGGACTACGGCGTCAAGCGCAACATCCTGAACAACCTCGTGCGCGTCGGGTGCGACGTGACGGTCGTGCCGGCGGCGACCTCCGCCGAGGACGTCCTCGCGATGAAGCCGGACGGGGTGTTCCTCTCCAACGGCCCCGGCGACCCGGAACCGCTGGAGTACGCCGTGCGCAACATCCGCGCCCTGCTCGGCAAGGTCCCGGTCTTCGGCATCTGCCTCGGCCACCAGTTGATGGGTCTCGCCTTCGGCGGCAAGACCTACAAGCTGAAGTTCGGCCACCGCGGCGCGAACCACCCGGTGAAAAACCTCCTGACGGGGAGGATCGAGATCACCTCGCAGAACCACGGCTTCGCGGTGGATCCCGATTCCCTGGACGCGGCGCGGGTGGAGCTGACGCACCTGAACCTGAACGACCAGACCCTGGAGGGGGTCAGGCATCGCAGCCTCCCGGCGTTTTCGGTGCAGTACCATCCCGAGGCGTCGCCGGGGCCGCACGACTCCCACTACCTGTTCGACGAATTCAAGCAGCTCATGCTGGAGCCCCGGTAAAGACCCATGCCCAAGCGCACCGACCTCAAGAAGATACTGATCATCGGCTCCGGCCCCATCGTCATCGGGCAGGCGTGCGAGTTCGACTATTCCGGCACCCAGGCCTGCAAGGCGCTCCAGCAGGAGGGGTACGAAGTCGTGCTGGTCAACTCCAACCCCGCCACCATCATGACCGACCCGGACTTGGCCGACCGGACCTACATCGAGCCGCTGACGGCCGAGGCGGTCGCCGCCATCGTCGAGCGCGAGCGGCCCGACGCGCTCCTGCCCACCGTGGGCGGGCAGACGGGGCTGAACGTCTCGGTGGAGCTCGCCAAGTCGGGGGTGCTCGCAAAATTCGGCGTGGAGATGATCGGCGCGAAGCTGCAAGCGGTGGAGGTCGCCGAGGACCGGCAGCTTTTCAAGGACGCCATGACCGAGATCGGGCTCGACTCGGCGCGCTCGCGCGTCGTGCGCAGCATGGCCGAGGCGATGGACTACCTGGGGGAGAACGGCCTGCCCGCCATCATCCGCCCCAGCTTCACCCTGGGCGGCTCGGGCGGCGGCACGGCGTTCAACCGCGAGGAGTACGAAGCCATCGTGGCGCGGGGCCTGGACATTTCTCCGGTGCACGAGGTCTTGGTCGAGCAGTCGCTCATCGGCTGGAAGGAGTACGAGCTGGAGGTGATGCGCGACCTCGCGGACAACGTGGTCATCATCTGCTCCATCGAGAACTTCGACCCGATGGGGGTTCACACGGGCGACTCCATCACCGTCGCCCCCGCGCAGACCCTGACCGACAAGGAATACCAGATCATGCGCGACGCCGCCCTGCGCATCATCCGCAAGGTGGGGGTGGAGACCGGCGGCTCGAACATCCAGTTCGCGCTGAACCCGGCCAACGGCGACCTGATCGTCATCGAGATGAACCCGCGCGTCTCCCGCAGCTCGGCCTTGGCGTCCAAGGCGACGGGCTTCCCCATCGCCAAGATCGCCGCCAAGCTGGCCGTGGGCTACACGCTGGACGAGATACCGAACGACATCACCCGGAAGACCCCGGCGTCGTTCGAGCCTACGATCGACTACGTGGTCGCGAAGATCCCCAAGTGGAACTTCGAGAAGTTCAAGGAGGCCGACCCGACCCTCGGCACGCAGATGAAGTCGGTGGGGGAGGTGATGGCCATCGGGCGCACCTTCAAGGAGGCGTTGCTCAAGGGGGTGCGCTCGCTGGAGAAGGGCAAGAGCCTGGCGTCGGAGAAGATCGTCCCGGCGAACCTCGACAAGGCGCTCGCGACGCCGACGCCGGAGCGGCTGGCCTACGTCCGCTACGCGCTGGCGTCGGGCGCGAAGACGGCGGAAGAGATCCACCGGCAGACGCAGATCGACCGCTGGTTCCTGCAGCAGATGCAGGAGATCATCGACCTTGAGAAGCGCCTCGGGCGGCACACGCTGGCGACGCTGCCGGAAGAGCTGCTGCGCGAGTGCAAGCGCGCGGGCTTCTCCGACCAGAACGTCGCGGAGTTCCTGTGCGCGGACGGCGGCGCGGGCGAAGGCGCTGGAGACGGCATTGCCGCGACGCCCACGGCCGACGCGGTGATGGCGCTGCGGCATGCGAAGGGCGTCCGGCCGGTCTACAAGCGGGTGGACACCTGCGCGGCGGAGTTCGAGTCGTTCACCCCCTACCTCTACTCGACGTATGAGTCCGCGTGCGAGGCCGCGCCCTCGGGCCGGAAGAAGATCATGATCCTGGGGAGCGGGCCGAACCGCATCGGGCAGGGGCTGGAGTTCGACTACTGCTGTTGCCACGCCTCGTTCGCGCTGAAGGAGGCGGGCTACGAGACCATCATGGTGAACTGCAACCCGGAGACGGTCTCGACGGACTACGACACCTCCGACCGGCTCTATTTCGAGCCGCTGACCTTCGAGGACGTGATGGAGGTGGTGGCGGTGGAGAAGCCCGACGGGGTGATCGTGCAGTTCGGCGGGCAGACGCCGCTGAACCTGGCGGTGCGCCTGCAGGCGGCGGGGGTCCCCATCATCGGCACCTCGCCCGACAACATCGACCTGGCCGAAGACCGCAAGCGCTTCGGCAAGCTGTTGGAAGACTTGGGCATCCCGCAGCCCACGAACGGCACGGCGATGAGCCGCGAGGAGGCGCGCGCGGTGGCGGCGCGCATCGGCTACCCGGTGCTGGTGCGCCCGTCCTACGTCTTGGGGGGGCGGGCGATGTCGATAGTCTACGACCAGGAGTCGCTGGACAGCTACATGGCGACGGCGGTGGAGGCGTCTCCGGAGCACCCTGTGCTGGTGGACAAGTTCCTGGAGGACGCCTTCGAGTACGACGTGGACACGATCTGCGACGGCGACGCGGTGGTCATCGCCGGGGTGATGGAGCACATCGAGGAGGCGGGCATCCACAGCGGGGACAGCACCTGCGTCCTGCCGCCGATCATGATAGACCCGTCGCTGCTGGAGCTGATGAAGAAGTACACGCGCCAGCTCGGCAAGGCGCTGGAGGTCGTGGGCATCATGAACATCCAGTTCGCCGTGCAGAAGGGGGTGGTCTACGTGCTGGAGGTGAACCCGCGCGCCTCGCGCACGGTCCCTTACGTCAGCAAATCGACCGGCGTGCCGCTGGCGAAGATGGCGGCGCGGGTGATGGCGGGGGAGAAGCTGAAAGACCTCGGCATCACCGAGGACCTGCGGGTGGGGCATTACTTCGTCAAGTCGCCGGTCTTCCCCTTCAACAAGTTCCCCGGCGTGGACACCATCCTGGGCCCTGAGATGCGCTCGACGGGCGAGGTGATGGGGGTGGCCGAGAGCTTCGGCATAGCGTTCGCGAAGGCGCAGCTTTCGGCGGGGGTGAAGCTGCCGCAGGCCGGGAAGGTGTTCCTGAGCGTGAACGACTCGGACAAGGGGACGCTGGTGCCGATAGCGCGCGAGCTGGCGGCGCAGGGCTTGGAGCTGCTGGCGACGGCGGGGACGCGCGAGCGGCTGGCGAAGGAAGGGGTGGAGGCGGCCTTGGCGCTGAAGGTGGGCGAGGGGCGTCCGAACGTGGCGGATCTGATAAAGAGCCGGAAGATAGACCTGATCATCAACACGCCCTTGGGGAGCCAGTCGTACATCGACGACCAAGTGATCCGCGCGGCGGCGATACAGCACGGGGTGCCGTGCATCACGACGCTGTCGGGCGCCTCGGCGGCGGCCAAGGCGATAGCGGCGCTCCGGTCGGAGGCGTTCACCGTCCGCAGCCTGCAAGAGTACCACGCGAAGTAGGCGCGGACGACGCCTGCGGCGATGTCCTCCGGGTAACGGCTCCGGTTCCTCGCGGAGCCTGTTCGTAAACGATCAAAGTTTCAACCGCCGTCCGCCAAACCGCCGTTTATCGCAGGGACGTCGCGATGCGGCGAAGCTAGGGGTGGGCGCGCCTTCCCTGGGGGCTTCCGTTGTGCCGTTTTGGACGGCGTCGTACAGCGGGAATGCGCGAGAACCGCGTTTTTATTGGTCGTTCCCGGTGCTTTGGGATTGCTTTGGACGGTGGGGTGGTACGCCCGGCAGGATTCGAACCTGCGACCTTCTGCTCCGGAGGCAGACGCTCTATCCATCTGAGCTACGGGCGCACACAACGGCAAGAATGATAGTCGATTGCCGCGTAAAATCAATGCTTAAAAGGGACGGTTCCAAATCATCGACAATCGTCCAACGCCTGGAAATTTCCGATATTTCCCGATGGGTTCGTTTATCGTCACTCTTTGGGAGGGGCAAAACCCTCGGCGTCCAGCCGACAGCTTCAGCATGATGATCTAATCGATATGACGAGATATGACGGTAGGGTGTCGCCTTTGTCGCCCAGACGGCGGCGACATCCGCTACGACTCCAGTTGCCCTCCAGCACAATAAGGACGGCGCGGCGGCGACGGGGACGACGTACCTGTTCGCGGACATGCTGGGGAGCGTGCGGCGGGCGACGGCCGCCATCCGCCAACGACGTGACGGTTCCGATGAACGAACCATAGGACGAGAAATGCGCATACCCGTGGCTCGCATAGGCGGATGGATCGACGGCGTCGTACCGGCTCCCCCCATTGCCGAGGAAAGGGTTGACTCCGCTTTGCAGTTGCGACGCGATGATGTCTGCGGTGTCGTATCTGCTGTTGGCGTGGGCGGAAAACCCGGCGGGCGTCGCCCCATATAAGGCGTCGGTCGTTATTATGCCC
>JAISUT010000026.1 GCA_031271905.1 Acidobacteriota bacterium | reverse complement strand
GACCTGTTCGTCGAGTGGCCGCTGGACGAGGGGCAGGGGCTCTACGGCCCGGTCCAGCGCGTCGTCGTCGAGCTGAAGCTGCTCCGGGGGACGCTCGATGCCGTCTTGGCGCAGGGGCTGCCCCAGACCGCGGACTACGCCCGCCGGGCGGGCGCCGACGAGGCGCACCTCGTGGTCTTCGACCGTGACTTCGAGAAGCCGTGGGACGAGAAGGTCTGGCGGCGCGCCGAGCGTTGCGACGGCTGGGACATCACCGTCTGGGGCGCGTGAAAAGCGGCGGCTTTGCCCATGCTCTTGTTCCGGTCCGCTTCCATCTTCCGATGTTGTAATCATTTGCCCGTCATTATGATTTTGTCCCCCAGGCGGCGTCGAGAGTTCACCCTCTTTATGGGGCATGCCCGGGCCATGCCTGGGCAACAAAAACGGATGTCGCGACGAGCCGTCTGGTAGAATAACGCCGGGTTTCGGCGCGACCGCCCAAGCCCGACATCGGGACATCGAGATCGCATCCAAGGGAGGGGGAAGCCATGATGAAGGTGCCTGCGGCAAAGATACAGTTCCTGCCGGAAGACCGGCAATGGATCGCCGACAGAATTCAAGAGGTGCTGGAAAGCGGCCAGTTGACGCTCGGCAAGTACGGGAAGGAGTTCGAACAGGCGTTCGCCAAGTTTTGCGGCGTCAAACACGCCATCGCCGTCAACAGCGGCACCAGCTCCATCGAGATCATCCTCCGCGCCATCGCCGGCCCCCATGGCCAAGGTCTCGCAGGCAAGAAGGTCGTCGTCCCCGCCAACACCTTCTTCGCCACCGCCGCCGCTGTCGTCCACGCGGGCGGCGTGCCTGTGTTCGCCGACATGGACGCGGAGACCTTCGCCCTCAGCCCGGAGACCGTCGAGGCTGTCCTGACCCCCGACGTGGCGGGCATCGTCACAGTCCACATCGGCGGCCTGGTCTCGGCGCGGATGCCGGAGCTCGTCGCGCTCGCCGAAGCGAAGGGGCTGTGGCTGGTGGAAGACGCCGCCCACGCGCACGGCTCGTCCCTGGGCGCGGTCAAGGCCGGGGCGTTCGGCGTCGCCGGATCGTTCAGCTTCTACCCGACCAAGGTCATGACCTCCGGAGAGGGGGGGATGATCGTGACAAACGACGACCGGATCGCCGAGGAGGCGCTCATCTACCGCGACCAGGGGAAGAAGAGCTTCTACGAGAACGCCCATGTGCGCCTCGGCTACAACTGGCGCATGTCCGAGCCCCACGCCATCATCGGCCTGCGGCACCTGGCGAGGCTCCCGGCGATGATCGCCGACCGGCAGGCCGTCGCAGCCATTTACGACGAGGAGTTGAAGGGGTTCGAGAACATCCGCCCGCTGCGCGTCCCCGAAGGCGGCGTCTGCAACTATTACAAGTACATCGCCGTGCTCGACGGCGGGCGCGACCGCAAGGCGCTGAAGGGGATCTTGCGCGAGAAATACGGCGTGGCGCTCTCGGGCGAGGTCTACGAGGAGCCCTTGCACAAGCAGCCAGTCTTCCAGCAATACGCCGCGGGGGCGTTGCCGGCGGCCGAAGACCTTTGCGCCCGGCACGTCTGCCTGCCGGTGTTCTCCGGCATGACGGAGGCCGACGCGCGCCTGGTGCTGGAGGCGCTCGCGGACACCGTCGGCTAGCCCGCCGCGCCTCCGGCGGCTTCTTCCCGACCGCCCGGACGGGAGGGCGTGCCGGTCGGTTCCCTTTTGCGCATTTCGACCGGTTCGCTGCAGGGGGCGATGGGGCCGGGCATGGGGCCGAGCCGATTGTTAACCGCCGCCGCATAGGATAAAATCCCCGCTATGGAAACGGACATGGTTTTTACGGATATGTTTTTCCTGGTCGCCTATACCGCGATGGGGCTCCTGATCGGCAGCTTCCTGAACGTCTGCATCTACCGCATCCCGCTCAAGAAGTCGGTCGTCTGGCCCGGCTCGTCCTGCCCCAAGTGCGGCAAGCCGATCAAGCCGTATGACAACATCCCGGTGTTGTCGTGGCTCATCCTGCGGGGCAAGTGCCGTTTCTGCAAGAACCCCATCTCCGCGCAATACCCCTTCGTGGAGCTTTTGACCGGCGCAGCCTTTTTCGCCTGCGCCCGCACTTGGGGGCTCAACCCGCCGACTTTCGTCAACACGGTGTTGCTGGCGCTCCTCATCGTGCTGGTGTTCACCGACTACCACCACCAGATACTGCCCAACGTCCTGACCATCCCCGGCGCGGTCGTGGGCGTCGCCCTGAGCCCGTTGCAGGTGTTCCCGTTCTATTCCGGCGTGTTGGAGGTCAAGGCGGCGGGGCTGCTAGGGTTGGACGAGACGCCGGTCGCCTGGCCGTGGCTCGGCGCGCTCTTCGGCGCGCTCTTCGGCGGCGGCCTGCTGCTCCTGGTGGCGACGCTTTACAAGGCGGTGCGCCGTCGCGACGGCTTGGGCATGGGAGACGTGAAGATGATGCTGATGGTCGGCGCGTTCCTGGGCTACCGCCTCGCCCTCCTGACCATATTCGGCGGGGCGCTCCTGGGCACCTTGGTCGGCGTCTCCCTGCAAGTCGCGGGCAAGGCCACCATGCAGACCAAGCTGGCGTTCGGCGTGTTCTTGGGGATCGCCGCCGCCGCCGCCCTCTTCTGGGGCTTGCCCTTCCTCGACTGGTACCTGCGCGGCCCGCAAAAATAATTTGTAAAAAAACGCGGATTTTGTTGCCCAAAACCGGGGGTCGTTCGTTAGATATCATATGGGACGACGAACGCCGGGGAGGCCGGGAGACAGACTCGACGCCGATGCCGTTCCGGCGGGTTTCAGCCTGCTGGAGCTGCTGCTGGTCATCGCCATCGCCTCGGCCATGGCGACGGCCGCGGTCCCCGGCCTCGCCCGCATGCAACAGGGATGGGCGCTCTGGAGCGGTGCGCGCATGGTGGAGATGTCCCTGCAATGGGGGCGGATGCGCGCCGTCGCCGCCAACGCCCCCGTGATGTTCGAGGTCGCGGGGGACGGGCGTTCGTTCGTGTGGAAAGACCCGGAAAGCGGGGACGGGTATGCGGCGACCGGGCGCGTGCTCGGCGGCGGCGTGCGCATCGTCGCGTCGCCCGCCCGCCCGTTGCGCTTCTACCCCCGGGGGAACGCCGCGCCGTCGGGAACCTACAAGGTCGCGGGCGCGGCAGGTTCGTATTCGGTCGTCGTCGCCCCCGGCGGGCGCGTTCGGGTGCAGAAGGACTAGGGGGAGCGGGAGCCCAGCCTATGCGACAGTTCGACCAGCCGTTGCAGGCACTCCATCGCCTTGCCGGAGCCGATCGACTCGCGGGCGAGGGCGATGCCGTCGCGCAGCCCGGACGCCTTGCCCCCCACCACCAGTCCGGCGGCGGCGTTGAGCAACACCACGTCCTTCTTCGGGCCGTCCTTGTCCGCGAGGATGTCCCGGATGATGGCGGCGTTCTCTTGCGCCCCCCCCCCTTGGATGGCCCGGATGGGGGCGCGGGCGATGCCGAAATCTTCGGGGGTCACATAATAGGTCCGCACCTTGCCCGCGTTCGCCTCGGAGATCTTCGTCTCCCCGGTGATGGTGATCTCGTCCAGCCCGTCCGCGCCGTGGACCACCAGCGCGTGCTGGGTGCCGAGCTCGCACAGGACTTGCGCCATGAGCTCGGTCAGGTCCTCGCCGTAGACGCCGAGCACCTGGGCGGTGGCGTTCGCGGGGTTGCAGATCGGGCCGAGGAGGTTGAACACCGTGCGGATCTTCATCTCGCGTCGGGCGATGACCACGTAGCGCATGGCGTCGTGCAGGAGCGGCGCGTACAGGAAGCCGATGCCGACCTCGTCGATGCAGCGGGCGACGTCATCGGCGGCCAAGTCCAGCCGCACCCCCAGCGCCTCGACCACGTCGGCGCTGCCGCACAGGCTGGAGACGCTGCGGTTGCCGTGCTTGGCGACGCGCACCCCGGTCCCGGCGACGACGAAGGCGGTGGCGGTCGAGATGTTGAAGGTGCCCGTGGCGTCCCCGCCGGTGCCGCAGGTGTCGATCAGCATCTCGCGGTCGGTGCCGGAGAGCGACGCCCCGACCCCCGCCCGGGTCTGGACGCGCGCCGCCTTGTCGCGCATGACGCGGGCGAAACCGGTCAGCTCGTCCACCGTCTCGCATTTCATCCGCAACGCGGTGAGCAGCGAGGCGATCTGCGCGTCGGTCGCCTGCCCGGTCATGATCGCTTCCATCAGCGACTCGGCCTCGGCGCGGGTGAGGTGCCTGCCGGTCACAACCCTTTGTATGCCGTCTGTCATCTGCATGTCGGGAAGTATAGACGCAGTGGGGCGGGAAGCGCAACCCGTCTTGCGCATCCCTGTCAAACATCCCATGCGTCCATGGTTCGGGGGAAGGGGAGGGTGCGGGAGGGAAATGCGGGGCGTGCGCCCCGGCAACCCTTTCCGTTTTCCTTTTTACTACTTTTCTCAAAGGATTGATAACCTTGTCCGTCGGCGATGCCGATGAAGGAGACGATGTTATGGACGGAAGTGGCGGCAAGCCCCCGGGGCGGGCGGCTGGATTCGGCCTGATCGAGTTGGTGTTGGCGCTTTTGCTCCTGGGGGTCGGCTTGCTGGCTGCGGGCCCGTTGCTCGGCACGACCGCGCGGCTGACGGCGCAGGCCCGATCGAGAAGCGCGGCGGCGCTGGCGGCGCAGGATGCGTTGGAACGCCTGTCCGACCTGTGCCGCCGCAACCCGTCGGCTGCGGAGCTCTCCCCCGGCGACCACCGGGAGGATGCGCTCCTGGAGGTCCGGAACCCCTTGGAGGGGAATGTGCTCGACCGCTACCAGGTCTCATGGTCGGTCGGCGCGATCCCCGATCCGCGCCCCGGCGTGACCTTGCCGGGAAAGGCGGTGGCGGTGCGGGTGACCACCGCGCTCCCCGGCGGCGACTTGGCGGAGGACAGGGCGGTGACCGTCAACATGGTCACGGGGTGCGCCCCTGGCGCGGCTTCGGAGGTGGCGCCATGACGGGTGGCGTGACGGGGATGCCGACGGCGAGGGGGGCGGCGAGGACGGCGCGGCGCGCGCCACGGGGCGAGGCGGGCTTCTCCCTCGTGGAGCTGCTCATCGCCACCCTCGTCTTCAGCGTCGTCATGGCGGAGGCGTATGCGCTGTTGCGCGACATGCAAGTGGACGCCGCCTACCAGGGCGAGGCGCAGGCGGTCATGGACAACGCCCGCATCGTCATGCAGACGGCGGAGAAGTATCTGCGCCAGGCGGGCAACGACCCGCTCGGCGTCGGCTTTGCGGGCGTCACCGTCCTCGGGGGCGGGGCCGTCCAGGTGCGCGCCGACCTGAAAGGCTCGCTGGGGGCGTCGGACCCGGACAAGGGCGACCCCGACGGGGACGTGGACGATGCGGACGAAACCGCCACCCTGCGCTTCAATCCCGCCAGCCGGTCGTTCGAGGTCGTCTCCGCCGGCGGGACGGCGCAGGTCGTCGGCGACCACATCCACGACCTCCTGTTCCGCTGTTACGACGCGGAGGGCGAACCCACGGTCGATGGCGGCAGGGTTAGGCGCGTCGAGGTCGTGGTCACGGGCGTCGCCGCCCACCCGCATCCCAAGACGGGCAAGACGTTCGCCGTGGAGTTGCGGAGTGAGGTGCGCGTCTCGTCTTGACGGGGGCGGTTTGCGGCTTGTCGGCAGGTTCGGCGAGGCGAACGACATTTTTTCCATTTGAAGATCGAGGTGAACCCATGAAGAAGGCAATGATTTTCCTGGCGGCCGCAGTGCTGCTCCTGACGGGCGTCGCGGCATACGCCCAGTCCCTGGGCGACTTGGCGCGCGAGGAGCAGCGACGTCGGGAGGAGATCACGGACGACAAGCTCATCGTCGGCAACGGCGCTTCGACGCTCGCGACCGATGACGAGGACGAGGGTGAGGACAAGGACAAGGATAAGGACGCGAAGGGGGGGGACGGCGCCGAAGACCCGGACGGGGATGGCGAAGAGCCTGCGGATCCCGACGAGCCGACGGATCTGAACGGGCGCACCGAATCGTACTGGCGCAAGACGCTGTCCGAAGCCCGCGCCAAGGTGGCGGAGCTGGAGGAGCAGGGGAAGGAGCTGCAAAGCCAGCGGAACGAGCAGCAGCGGCGCTTCAGCCGGGTGGACGGCGTCCGGCGCAACGGCGTCCAGAAGGAGATCCAGAAGAACATCTACGAGCGGGACGTGAACAAGGAGGAGTTGCAGAAGGCGCTCCAGGAATTGGAGTCGTTGCAAAACGAAGGGCAGGCGAGCGGCGCCCTCCCCGGCTGGCTGGAATAGCCGGCGGGAACGGCGGGAACGCCCGGCGCCGGCATCTAAAGGGGGCCTCTGAAAACCTCGCAGACAAGGCGCGACGCCGCATCCGGGGTTTTTAGGGGTTCCCTAGAGATCCGGGATGATGCGGAACGCCACCTCGTGCCCGCCCACCAGGTTGGAGTCGTGGTTGAAGAAGACGATCCCGGCGCGGGGGGCGGTGAGGCGCTCCTTCATCTCCCCGACGTAGGGGTCGAGCGTGTCCGCGAGCGCGTCCCCCGCCTCCACCCTGTCCCCCGCCGCGCGGCGCGGCAGGAAGATGCCCCCTTGGGAGGAGAGCACCGTGACCAGGTTCTCCTCGTGGAAATGCCTGGGGCGTTGCCGCGCCCCGTCGGCGTCGCCAACCCCCCGCAGCATCCCCTGCGCCGCCATGAACGAGAAGATCGCCTCCACCGCCCGCCGCGCCGACTCCTCGTGGATCTGGCTCGTCTCCTTGGAATAGACGGAGAAGGCGTTGGTCTCGAACACCTGCCAGTTGTAGTTGAGCGTGCCGGTGTCGATGGGGGAGGGCTTGCCGAGCATGACGAACGGCAGCCCGAACGAGTCCGCCAGCCCCAGGTCGTGATAGCCCGCGTCGATGATGCGGACGTGGGGCGTGAAATCCCCGCTCAGGTGGAAGCTGGTCAACTGCACGCCGTATTTGTAGCCGCGCAGGTGCGCGAACAGTCCGGCGGCGATGCGCTGCGTCGTCTCCCCCTGGGCGTAGCCGGGGAACATGCGGTTGATGTCGGTGTTGTCCGCCGCCCAGAAGCGCTTGCCCAGGTTCATGGAGAACGGGTTGACGCAGGGGATGACCCCCACGCGGCAACCGGGGGCGAGTCGCCCCGCCCGCTCGCGCTCGCCGAGCGCCTTGACGAGCTGGGAGCAGATGTAGAGCTGTTGCACCTCGTTGCCGCGCAACGCCCCGACGACGGCGAGCGCCTTCTCCCCCTCGCCGAAGAAGATGCCGTCGATGTGGAGCGGCTCGCGGTAAATCGTGTTGATCGTGAAAAGCGTCTCCCTTTGCATCCCCACCCCTCCCTTATGCCCCTTACGGCGTCCCGTGCAGGATGCGCGCCAGGAGCGAGCCTTCGTAGACGACCGGGTACTCCCGCAACGTGAAGAGCAGCCCCGACACCGGGCTGGCGATCTTTTCCAAGACCTTGCCGGAGAGCGGGTCGGCGATGAATCCCAGCGGCTCCCCCTCCTCGACGCGCGCCGTGTGGTTCGCCTCGGCGATGAAGATGCCGCTGTGGTCGGCGTTGATGAACGAGACCTGCCAGTCGCTGCTGATGATCGGGGGCGTGGTGGGGGGCGTCTTCCTGCCCCAGATGCCGAGGTGCGACATCAGGGAGAAGATCCCCTCGATCAACTGCTCGCCATATTCGCGGGTGATGCGCATCCCCACCCCCATCTCCACGACCAGCGTGGGGGTGCCGACGCTGTTGAGGCTGTGCGCCAGCGTGCTCTCCAGCACCGTCGCCGAGGCGTGGATCCAGATGAGGGGCATGTTCATGAAGCGCGCCATCGGCACGAGGGAGTCCGCCATCGTCTCGCTGATGCGTATCTGCGGCAACTCGCGCAGGAAGATGTTGCTGGCGTGGATGTCGATGCAGACCGTCGCCCCCTGCATGTCCTTGACCATCTCCGAGGCGAGGTATTCGGGGACCGGGCCGTTCCCGTTGCCGGGGAAGATGCGGTTCAAGTCCAGATCCGACTGCGGCATCCCGCGGTAGACCGAGTTGATGCCGAGCGGGTTGAGCGCGGGGTAGATGTCCACGACGCCGTGCAGGTCCCAAGGGTTCTTGTTCAGCTTCTCCGCCAGGCGCCAGGCGACATACTGCCCCTCCAGCTCGTCGCCGTGCGTGCCGGTGACGATGCAGATGCGCTTGTCGTGCGGGACGGTGCGGTCCAGCGGCCCGATGCGGTTCTTCTGTATGCGCAACGACTCGCCGACCGGCAACTGCGCGCTTGCGACGGTGATCGCCATCCCAACCCCTTTCCCCGTCCGGCGCCCTTGCGGCGCCCTGGGACGGACAGCATAGCCTTCCCGGCGAAGGCGCGGCGACGCCCGCCCGGGGTTCCAGTCCGGTTTCAGTCCGCCGCCGGGGGTGTGCCGCGCCTCCCGCGACGCGCCCCCGTGAACGCGATGGCGTGCGCGGGGCAGGCGTCGGCGCACTCGCGGCAACGGGTGCATTCCGAGAGCGGCTGCGACCGCGAGGCGCGGTGCAGGTCTATCCCCTCCGGGCATGCGTCGCGGCAGAAGGTGCAGTCCACCCCCTTGGACGTGCGCCGGCAGGCGTCCGGCGCGACCGAGGGCCTGGTGAAGAGGTTCAAGCCGCCCAGCAGCGACAACAGCGCGCCCAAGGGGCATATCTTCCGGCACCATTTGCGGCAGAGCACGACCTCCAGGACGAACAGGGCGGGCAGCAGGAGCAGCGACCAGGACGGCTCGTTGTACTGGACGAGCCGCCAGAGGCCGACGAGGCTCGCGAAGACCAGCCCGACGGGGCAGACGAGGCAGAAGACCGGGAAGCCGAAGACCGCCGAGGAGAGCAGCGCCCCGCCCAGCACGACGTGGCGGGAGTCGAGGGAGACCTTCGGGAACCCCTTCGCGGGATGGAACTCCGACGGCGGGGCGGCGGCCTCCAGCCCCTCCGGCGCGGGGGGCGGCGCAGGCGCCCCGCCCAATATCCAGCCGCGCAGCAGCGGCGCGGGACACATCCAGGCGCAGAAGACGCGCCCCAGCAGGACGGCGGCCAGGATGACGCCCGCCAGCGAGACCAATGCCCGGGGGAGGGGCGTGCGCCCCGCCAGCATCGCCTCCAAGCCCCCCAGCGGGCAGACGGCGGCGATGGTGTCGTAGCCGAAGGCGCAGAGCGTCCCGACGCCGGTGTGCGTCGCAAGGCCGGCGACGGTCAGCCCGAGCAGCGCCAGGACGGAGGCGGTTCGCAGCACGGACGCGCGTGGACGCCGCATCACGCCCCCTCCCCGGCGGCGTGGGAGGTCGCCTCCCCTGGCGCCTTGACGACGATGCCCCGCTCCTTGCCGCCGAGGTAGGAGCGCAACACCAGCGCCGGGCAGGCGTTCTCGCAGACGCCGCAACCGTTGCAACGCGCCGCGTCCACCACGGGCCGCCGCATTCCGTCGAAGGAGACCGCCCCGTAAGGGCACCTCTCGCCGCAGACGTTGCACCCGCCCGAGTTCAAGGCTATGCAACGGTCGTTGACCTCCGCCAGGCCGATGCGGGCGGTCTTGGCGTCAAAGGGTTGGAGCGCCCCCGTGGGGCAGACGGCGGCGCAGTCGCCGCAGAAATCGCAATATCCTATGTGGAAGTCCAGCGTCGGCGTGCGCGCCGCGAAGACGCCGTCCTCCGTGTGCAGGACGCCGACCGCCGCAGTCGGGCAGGCGCCCCGGCAGCGGTCGCAACGGATGCAACGGGCGAGGAAGGACGCCTCCTCCAGCGCTCCGGGCGGCCGCAGGAACGCCGCGCCGCCAGCGCGGCGCGACCAGCCCCCCAGCGCGAGCATGGCTGCCAGGCCGCAACCCGCCGCGAGGAAGTCCCGCCTGGACGCCCGGTCGTTTTTCAGGGATGGGTCTTTCGCAGCCAATGTCTCGTTTCCCTATGTCCGCCTCGCCACCCCTCGTAGCGCCTGCGGTCAGAGTGCCGCCATGGTCTCCTCGACCAGCTCCTCGATGATGGACTGCTCCATGTTCAGGAACCCCCGGGTCATCTTGGCGACAGCCAGGTAGAAGTCGCTGGTGGCGCACGCCTCGATGTCGGCGCAGAAGGCGGGGATCCACTTCAAGGGATGGTTGTCGAGGAACTCCCTCTGCTCCTTGAACGAGACGACGGCGCGCGCCGGGTCGCCGGCGAGCAGCGCCTCCCGCGCCTCCCGGCAGAGGTGCGACATGAACTCCAGCTCGATGGAGACGTGGTCTTCGGGGACCTCGAACGTCGCGATGCGTTCCAGGCCCTTGGCGCGGTAGATGGCCAGCACCTGGTCGCGCGCCTCCTGCATGATCAACCGCTCCTTGCTGGTGTAGACCGACTCGTACGGGTAGGCGACCGGCCCCTCGAAGATCCCCGCGCCGAGGAACACCCGCGCGTAATCGACGGCCAGGTTGGTCAGGGGGTCTTCGTTGGGGCTCAGGAGCCATTCGGTGAGCATCTTGTACCCCTCGGCGAGGTCTGCGTCGTTGCAATCCTCGGGGAAGGTCATGCCTTCCAACTGGCACAGGAAAGCCTCGTCGATCTCGATGCGGTAAAAACGCGACAACAGCCGGTACAGGTTTTCGCGGTTCGCGATCAGGCTCACAATTTCAGAGGTTGATTCCAAGACTACCCCCCCCGTGCGTCCACACATGCCCCGGACGCCTGGGAAAAGCCGCCGCCCGTGCCGTCGGGTCGGGCGGCGACGGCCTGCGCGCCTGCCGGCTTTTCAGAGGCGCCCATCTGTTTCATTTACAGGTTGCGCATGCGCCGTCGGACGGCGCGGAAAAACCCACGCCCTTCGCGCCGCCCCGCCGGTTGCAACCCACTCTTGGACAATCCGGGGATAATTATCGCCATCCTACGGTGTCTCGCAAGGGTTTATTTGTAAAAATGTGAATCAGAAGAACTCCCGGACGGCGCTCCCCACGGCGAACATCAGCGCGCGGAACGCCACGCCGCCCGCCAGCACGCACAGGAGGCCGAGGCGCGCCCCCGCGAGCGGGATGGGCCTCCCATCCCTGTGGGCGCGCAACGCCAGCCAGCCCGGGATCAACGTCCCCACGATCACGACCCCCAGCCAGAACAGCGGCGCCAGGCCACCCGCGAGCACGCGCCCCGCCGAGCGGGATGCGTCCGGGTGGGCGACGGTCGCCAGATGGGCCACGAAGGCGGCGATGAAGACCGCCTGGAGGATCAGGGAGTTCAGCGTGACCTTGCGGATGAACGCGCCTTCCGCGCCTTCCCGCCCCGCCGACAGCACCGCGTAGGCGAAGTAGCCCGTCACGAACGCCGACGCCAGGTACAGGAACGGCAGCATCGGCGTGTCCCATGCCGGGCGCGACGGCATCACATAGGTGTAGCCGACGGCGAAGGCGAGGCACACGGCGGGGAGCATGCCGACGGTGGCGATGGCCTTGCGCACGCCGGCGGCGGCCTTGCGGCGCAACGCCAGGATGTAAAGGACGACGCCTAGGCCGAAAAGCCCCATCAGCAGCGCCTCCAGGAAGATGCCGGAGGTCGGATGCCCGAAGGCGCCGAAGATGCGCTCGGGATGCCCCAGGTGCAGCACGCTCGCCAAGCCGCCCGCCACCAATGCCGCGAGCGCCAGGAACGCGCCCGATTTGCGCACGGCCTCGGCGCCGTCTTTCCATTCCGACGCCGCGACGCCCGCGAAGACGCCGACCGACAGGCAGGTCAGCAGGGTGAAGAAAACCAACGCCCATTCGATGTCCATGATCAACTCCTCCAAGTCGCCGTCTTGGCGTGCAGGATGTAGCGCGTCCTCGGGCGGTTGCCCACGTCCGGCAGGCTGTGGGCGTTCTCCTCGCCCGCGGCCGCCAGCGCCTTGGCCGCTTCGCTCGCCTTGTCGCCGAGGTCGCCGAAAAAGCGCGCCTTCGCCACGCAGTTCTTGACGCAGGCGGGCGGCTCGCCCACGGCCTGCAACTGCACGCAGAGGGTGCATTTCTCCACGACCTTCATCTCCCGGTTGAAGGAGCGCACGCCATAGGGGCAGGCCATCATGCAGTATTTGCAGCCGATGCAGATCTCGCGGTCCACCAGCACGGTGCCGTCCTCGCGGACGTAGGACGCCCCCGTGGGGCAGACCTTGACGCATTGCGGCTCGTCGCACTGCTGGCAGACCGTGGGCAGGAAGTAATGCTCCACGCCGCGCCCCGCGTCGGCATTGACGTGCGGCCCCTCCTCCCGCACCTTGTTCCAGACCACGTCCACCGCCACGCCGTTCTCCTGCTTGCAGGAGACCTCGCAGCCGCAACAGCCGATGCAACGGTCCAAGTCGATGATCAGCGCGTACCGTTTCTTAGTCGTCGCCATCGTCTACACCTCCACCTGTCTCGTCGGGTTGGTCGCGTCGCCCAAGTCGGGGAGCCAAGGCTTGAAGTCCGCGGGTTTGTACCAGACCCCCTTGGGCGGCCCGTCCGCCTTGGAGACCTTCACCAGGAAGGCGCGCAACGTGTAGGTGCCGAAGACATCGTTGAAAGGCGCGTCGTTCTTGGTCAGCACGTTGACGTTCATCTCGCGCCAGCCGTGGGTCGGGGTGTCGAGCGTCTCCGGGTTCCAGAAGCGCTCCATGTAGACCACCCCCTTGGCTATCCCCTCGGTGACGCGGGCGCGCGCGGTGATCTTGCCGCGCTGCGACTCCACCCATGTCCAGTCCTCGTGCGCGACGCCGTACTTCTCCGCGTCCGAGGGGTGTATCCATATCTCCGGGACGGGGTAGATCGAGCGCAGCCACGGGATGTTGCGCAACGTCGTGTGGTGGTAGTAGGGCAGCCGCCCGTTGGTCATCACCAGCGGGTATCGCTTGCCCAGCTCCCCGGTCGGGCTCTCGAACGGCTCCTCGTAGTAGGGGAGCGGGTCGTAGTCCCTCGATGCGGGGGGCATCGGCGCGGGGGCGAAGGGCAGCCCCGTGCGCCCCAGCTTGACGAAGGCGTCGGCGTAGACCTCGCACTTGCCCGAAGGCGTGTCGAAGCCCCGCGGCCGGCCGGTCTTCGCATCCAATTTCTTATAGACGTGGTACTGCTTCCACTCCCCGTAGGAGGCGAACTCGAAGGGGGCCTTGGCGGCGAACTCCTTCCAAGTCATCCCCAATTTCGCCATGCAGATGTCGAGGAACTCCTCCTCCGTGTCCCAGTAGGGGAAGGACGCTGGCTTCTGGCTGGGGTCGCCGCCGCCGGGCCCCGCGGCGCCGAGCGCCTTTTCCGGGTCGCACGCGGCCTGGCACCCCTCGTGCCCCAGCGCGGCGCAACGCTTGGCGAGCTTGGACCAGAACAGGGTCTCGTTCATCGTCTCGTAGGTGTGGGTCACCGCCTGGCGCGCGAAGAGCATGTTGGCCGAGACCACCGGCAGGTCGGTCTCCAGCCACTCCGTCGCCGGGAGCAGGATGTCGGCGTAGGCCGAGAACGAGGTCGGGTACATGTACATGTGCACGATCAGGTCGAGCTGCTCGATGGCGGGGAGCCACGCGGAGCTGTTGCCCAGGGTGGCCATCTTGTTGCCCGAGCGCTCTATCCAGACGCGCGGCTTGTAGGGCTTGCCGGTCAGGATGGCGTCCAGCACCGCCGTGGGCTGCGCCGCCCACCATTGGAGCAGGCCCTTGTACTCTATCGCCCCCAGGCGCTTGAGCAACTGCTCGTGCGTGAGCAGGCCGCGCAAATCCACCACGTCGGCGACCGGGGGCGGCGAGACGAAGCGTTGCAGCAGCGAGCCGGGGCGCTCGACGTTGCCCATGATCAGCTCCAGCACCGCCACCCCCATCGCGGACTGCGCCGAGGAGGGGTTCTGGTCGGTGGCGACCCCCAGGCTGCAACCGGACGGGCGGTCGGCGTAGATCTTGATCGCCTCTTCGATCTTCGCCGGCTCCAGCCAGCAGATCTCGCCCGCCTTTTCGAGCGTGAACGGCTCGGCGCGCTCTTTAAGATGTTGGAAGCCGGTCTTGCATTCCTTGCCCGCCACGGTGTACGCGCCCTCCAGCGCCGGGTCGAGCCGGTCGTCCCAAGGGAAGGGCATGGGGCGCGCGGAGTTGGTCTTCTTGTCCCAGACGACGTAGGTCCTGTCGTCGCCCCCCAGGCCCACGTCCTTGGCCTTGAGGCACATCTTGTCGTCGGGGTTCACGAGGAAGGGGAGGTTGGTCCACTTCATGACGAACTCCGCGTCGTAGAGCTTGTGCTCGATGATGTAGCGCACCCAGGCGAGCATGAGGGCGGGGTCGGTCCCCGGCCTGATGGGGAGCCAGACGTCGGCCTTGGCGGCGTCGGCGGTGAGGCGCGGGTCGATGGCGACGGTGCGCACGCCGCGCGCGCGCAACTCGGCAAGGGCGCGCCCGCCGCCCGCGGGGGAGTTGCTCGACGGGGCGGTCCCCCACAGCACCAGGGACTTCATCGGCGTGTCGTCGGGGAAGTATATCTCCAGGCAGTTGGAGTCGGCGATGCTGGTGTCGCTCCCCTGACCGCCCATCGGCGCGCCGTACATCAGGGCGAAGGCGACGGTGCGGGGGAGGTAGCACTGCGCGCAGCCCGGCTCGAACCAGTTGGGGGTGCCGAAGGCGTTGCAGAAGCGGGAGATGCTGGGGAACTGCGGGTTGCCGCCGCCGCCGGTGGAGGCGAACACGGTCTCGGCGCCGTACTTGGCGCGCGTCTCCATCAGCTTCTGCGCGATCTCGTCCAGCGCCTCGCCCCAGGAGACGCGCTTCCACTTGTTCTCGCCGCGCTTGCCGACCCGCTTCATAGGATATTTGTTCCGGTTCGGGTGGTAGAGCGCCTGGATGCCCGAAAGCCCCTTGGCGCACAGGGCGCCCCGGCTCATCGGGTATTCGGGGTTGCCTTCGAGCTTGACCACGCGCCCGTCCTTGACGTGCGCGAGCACGCCGCAGTTGGCGATGCAGGCGCGGCAGTTGGTCTTGACGACCTTGGTCTCGGACTCGGCCTTGGCCGTGGTCAGGCGTCGCAAGCCCACGTAGGCCGAGCCTCCCAGCGCCACCGCCGCGCCGCCGATGGCGGTGGCCTTCAGGAAGTCCCTGCGTTTGAGTCCCGCATGTTTCATTAGGATACCCTCTCATGTCCGCCCGTGCCCGCGCCGACGCCGCACCTGCGTCCGCTGACGCGGCGGACCAATAAAAATAGACAGCCTCGATAATAGCAGAACCTTGCCGGCAAATGGCAAAGAATCCTTCGGGGCGGGCTTGCCCAAGCCCCCGCCCCGGCGAACGACGCCTCCGCGTCGGCGCGATGGCGGACCCGGCGTTTCGCAAAGGCGGTCAGTCCAGCGCGGCGAAGGCCTTCTTCAAGTCGATCACGCAGCCGGGGAGCGCTTGGACGGGGGCCTGGTCCGTGTAGACGGCCACGTAATAGCGCCCGCCGTCCAGCAGGAAGGCCTGCACGCCGCGCGCGTCCGGCGAGACGATCCAGTATTCGCGCACCCCCGCCTCGCG
>JAISUT010000001.1 GCA_031271905.1 Acidobacteriota bacterium | reverse complement strand
GTTCGCCGACAGGCCGGTGAGGGTCAGCGCATGCGCGGTGGACAAGCCGCCGCCGGTCGCCGGGATGTGGGTGGTGTTGCCGGCAGTCCAGTAATCGACCTGCGTCGTGGCGGGCTCGTCCGTCGTCCAGGAGATGGTCGCCTGACTGTCGCTGATGCCGGTCGCCGTCACGCTGGAAACAGTTGGCGGGGTCGTGTCCGACGCAGGCACGGTGGTGAAGGAGAGGACGGCCGAGGACGCCTCGTTATCGTCTGCGTCCTTGGAGAAGACCTGGTAAAAGTATTTTGTGCCGGAGGACAGGCCGGACAAGGTGACGATGTGGCCTGGCGTCAGCCCCGGGGCGGAAGCCTCATTGGCGTTGGCGACCGTCTCGCCGTCCCTCCAATACTTGACGAGGGATGTGGCGCTCTCGTTGGTCACCCAGGCGATGGTCGCGGAGGGCTTGGAGACGTTCGAAACCGTCGGTCCCGCCCCGATGACGGGCGGGGTGCCGTCCACGGTGGTGAAGGAGAGCGCCGCCGAGGACACCTCGTTGTCGTCTGCGTCCTTGGAGAAGACCTGGAAGTGATACGTGGTGCCGGACGCCAGGCCGGACAGCCCTACGGAATGGGCTAGCGTCAGCCCCGAGGCGGAAGCCTCGCTGGCGTTGGCGACCGTCTCGCCGTCCCTCCAATATTTGACGAGGGAGGATGCCGCCTCGTTGGTGGTCCAGGCGATGGTCGCGGAGGTCTTGGAGACGTCGGATGCGTCCGGCCCCGCCGTGATCTCCAGTTCTATCTCTGGTTCTGGGGAGACGATGGTGATGTACCCCGCGAACGCCTGCACGGCGACGGCCTCGGCGTTCGGGTCGGCTGCGACGATGTTGGACGCTTCGAGCAGGACCTCGCCCCCGGGCGCGTCGTCGGAGATGCTGAGCTCCAAGTTGGCGATGGTGCCGGAAGGTAAGCTCGCCCGGTCGTATCCGTAGATCACGACCCGGATGCCGGCGTCGTCGCTGCCCGCTAGGAGCTTTTTGCCGATGGCGGCGCCCCCCGTCCCCTCGTTGCCCGCGAAACTGCAAGTGACGTAGGAGGGCAGGTCGAGGTCGAATTGCAAGTCGGCGATGTCGACGCCGTCTGAGAAAAGTTCTATCGGTATGATGACTGTGGCTGATTCTGAGTCGCCGGGCATGGCGGATGCGGTGCCGAGCCATAGCGACGGCGGCGGCGGCGCCTGCACGGCGAAGGCGGTGGTTGACGGCGCTCCGTAGGAAAGCATGACCGCCATGATTAAAAAGACCCGCGCCACTTTTCCCAAAGCGGCGCGACAAGTATGATTGCCCTGATCGTTCCGATCATTCCGATTATTATGATGAATGCTCATTTGCAGCTCCTGATGCCAAGGACCACGTTGTTCAGGTGTTGCAGGTCCAAAACGTTTACCAGCCCGTCATTGGTGAAGTCGAAGGCGAGGCTGTCGTCGATCATCAACAGTCCGACGATGATTTCGGCGTACATGTCAACATCCGCCGCCTGTATGATGCCGTCTTCATCCAAGTCACAGAAGATGTCGTAGGGGATCCTCGCTATGCCGCCTATGATTTCCACCCGCAGGATGTTCGAGAGGATGCTTTCCGAAGAACCGTTGGCGGCGGTGACGGCGAAGCAATAGGCGCCGTCCGCCAGCCCGTTCACCGTGTAAAACGGATACAGCAGCGCCATCTGCGGATCGTAGAATTGCAGTTCTTCCGCGTCGCACGCCTCCTCGGGGGCGACTTGGTCGAAGTAAAGCCGGTACTCTTCGAACGGCGCGGATGGCTGTGCCGGCGGATCCCAGACGAGGGGGACCTCGCTTGCATTTGCTGCTGCAACGAACAAGGCGATCACGGATAAAAGCGACGCCTTTGGGAATATGCAAAGAAAGATGGCTTTCATGGCTCCACATCCTCGTGTAACCACATTGGTCGAAAACCGGGAAGTGCGCCTCCTTTGGCAACTTGCCGTCGGAAACGGAAACCACAATTCGGCTTGCCACCAAAATGGCCGGTTGTAGTTTGAAAAAACAGATTATATGGTTATCTAGTTTGGAAATCGAGTGTTTTTTTTAATGTATTCGTAGGAAAGGGCGGAGGGGGGGCGGGATGCCTTTGGTGAAAAGACGGGAACTCTTTAAAACTGCGACATTGGGGGCAATTGGCGGCATGGTCGCATCGTCGGTGGCGGTGGCGACGCCGACCCCCGACGTTCGCAACGTCCGGCGGTTCGCCTTGACGATGGGGCACGCGCTGGATTCTTCTTCCGTGGCGCCGGGGGACGTCCGGCTGTGGGTGCCGTTGCCGGACGAGCAGGAGTTCCAGCATGTGAGCCCTGTAAAGTTCTATTTCGACGGCAATTACAGTGACGCTTGGGTGACGGTCAACAACGACTGCGGTGCCAGGACTTTGTTCGCGACCTGGTCGCGAACAGACCGCGCCGACCGCGACCGGCTCGTCCTGACCGTCGGGATGGACGTGGACACGATCGATTGGGCGCCGGCGGCGCGCGGCGACCTCAAGGCGTGGCGCGCCCCGGAAAAGCTCCGCTATCCCAAGGACGTCGCCGTCTGGTTGCAGCCCTCGGCGCACCTGCCCGTCGGCGGCGTCGTCAAAAAGACCGCAGGCGAGATATTGGGCGGGGCGGGGAACTCCGCCGCCGACCCCTTGGCGAGGGCCCGGTGCCTCTACGGCTGGGTGACGGAGAACATGCGGTATGCCGAAGGCGAGGGATGCGGCACGGGCGACGCGAGGGGGATTTTGCAAAACGGCAGGCTCGCCGGCGATTCCATCGACATTTGCTCGGTCTTCGTCGCGCTCGTGCGGGCGGCGGGCATCCCCGCGCGAGCCATGACCGGCCTCCGACTCGGCGTGGGGCGCGAGTCCGGCCGCGCCGCGATGAGGGCGGTCTCCGGCGCCTCCGGCGCCCCGTCCGCCCTCGCCGACGTCGGTGGTGAGCAACGATGCCGCGCCATGTTCTATCTGGCTGGGTTCGGCTGGGTCCCCTGCGACCCTGCCGAGTCGGTGAAGGCGCGCGAGACGGGCATGGGGGCGTCCGGCAGGGAACGCCTGTTCGGGAACTGGGAGATGAACTGGGTCGGCTTCAACTGGGGGCGCGACTTCGCCCTCTGGCCGGAGGCGCGCCGCGCGGTCAATTATTTCGCAGCCCCCTACGCCGAGGCGGACGGCGCGCCGGATGTGGCGTTCGCCCGCGAATACACTTCGTTGGAGGGCTAAGGGCTGGACGGGCGACGCCCCGGGGCGACCTTGGTTTCTATTTCCAAGATGCGCTTCTCCCCGGTCGCGACCCGAGGCGCATATGGGGTCGGGAGGGGTGTCGAAGGGAAGGGCGAAGGGGGGCGCGGCGCTTTGGCGGCTCCTTCGGCGTTGGGCGAACTCCCCAAAAATAAAGTGAAGATGGTTAATGTATCGGCTCGAAAAGCCGATAGTTTAAATCGGGTGGAAGCTCTTCGAGGGGAATATGGAGATTAATGCTACGAATCTGTTGACAGCGTTGGGGAAAGAAATCCAGCCGACCGAAGTGCAGGGTGCCGGGAAACCGCAACGTCCTGAAATTGCGGCAGACGAGACCGACAAACTGGAACTTTCGGAGCGGAGCAGGGACATGGCGCGTATGAACGAGCTGATTCAATCCGTCCCGGATGTCCGGGACTCGGTGGTGGACGCGGTGCGTCTTTCGATAAAGAACGGCACTTATAGCGTGAAAGCGGACGAGATTGCCGAGAAAATCGTGGGAGGCGACCTGCTGGACAAATTGTATTGACCTGACCCGCAGTAGGGCGCCGCATACGCGGGCAGGCGGGAGGATGCGGCCATGGGCGCGTATTTTGGGATTTCGGATGTCGTGGCGACACCCACCTTGGACAGGGTGGGGCGCGAGGAGCGCTTGCAGCGGGACATGCCGCAACGCCAGCGGTTCGCCAAACACCGGCCTGCGAACCGCAAGCCGCCGTCCCGTCCGTCCGAAGACGCGGACGCATCCACCGCGTCAGGCGAGCCCGACGAGGTGGATGCGGTCCGACGGCGCTTCGACGTCACGGCTTGACATGGGTGCGGCCCGCCGCGCCCGGAATTCTGGAATCAGGGGAAGATTCGCGAGATGGACGAGAGGATTTCCGAACTGCTGGGGATGGTCAGGGACGAGGTCGAAGCCTGCGAAGGCATCCTCGCCCAGGAACGACGCAAGACGCTGGCGCTCGCCCGACGGCGCGCCGAGGAGTTGCTGGAGTGCGCCAAGTCAGGGGAGGAGCGCCTCGCCAGGCTCCACGGGCTGGAGTCGGGGCGGTCGCGCCTCTGCGGCGAGTTGGGGCGCGAGTTGCGCATCCCGGAAGGGGAGTTGACGCTGGCGCGGCTTGCGGAAAGCCTGGCGGTGCGCGGTGCGGATGCCGAAACGGTGCGCGAATTGCGCGCCACCGCTGCGGCGCTTGGCGACGCGGTGCGTCGCATGGGGCTCGCCAGCGCCCGCAACCGGCGGCTCATGGAGCGGATGCGGCAGCACGCCGACGGGATGTTGGCGGTCTTGGCGGGTGCCTCGGGCGCTTACCAGCCGAACGGGATGTTTGAAGCGGCGGTCGCAGTCCCCCCGACGTTTTCGCAGAACGCCTAGCCCCGGATGTTTCGCGGGGAGGCGCGGGGAGGCGCCCCGTGCGATGGCTAGGAAAGGAGATTTTGGGACATGGCATCCATATTGGACGGGTTGAATACCGTGAAGCAGTCGTTGGCGGTGCAGCAGTTCGCCCTCTCGGTCACGCAACGCAACACGGCGAATGTGAACAATCCGAACTATTCGCGCCAAGACCTGGTGTTCACCGATCCTACGGTGGCTTCGAGCTGGGCGTTGGGCGGCACCCCGGGCGTGGACGTGCGGGCCAGCCGGAACAGCTTCCTGGACCACAGCATCAGCCGCGAACTCCCCGAGCTGGGTGAGAACGAGGTCAAGTACAGCGCCTTGCAGGAGATCGACGCCATCATGCAGGGAACCTCCGGGGCGGGGTTGGGCGAGACGCTGGCGAACTTCTTCAACAGCTTCACCGAGCTGAGCGGCAACCCCACCGACATGAACCTGCGGTTGCAGACGATCTCGCAGGCGGAGTTGGTCGCCACGGATTTCAACCGGCTCTACGGCGACATCCAGCAGGTGCAGTCCTCCGCCAACCAGCACGTGAAGTCCGGCATCGACGAGGTCAACACGCTGACCACCCGCATCGCCGACCTGAACGGGCGCATCGAGGCGGCGCACGCGCGCGGCTCGGTCGAGGAGGCGTCGTTGCGCGACGAGCGGCAGCAGTACCTCGACGAGCTCGAGAACAAGATGGGTGTCCGCTATTTCGAGACGGAGGCGGGCACGGTCACCGTGACCACCGACAAGGGGGACGCGCTGGTCTTGGGCGACACGAGTTGGAACTTGGAGATCGGGCCGCTTTCCGGCAGCTCGTTCTACGGCATTTCGCTCAACGGGAAGGATGTCACAGACTCGGTGTCCTCGGGCGAGATCGGCGGCTACCTCCAGGTGCGCGACGCGTTGATCCCCGGATACCTGGCGACGCTGGACGACATGGCTGCGGGGATCATCGAGCGGGTCAACGACGTACACGCCCTGGGCGTGGATCTGGACGGCAACGCGGGAGGGGACTTCTTCACCCCCTTCACGCAACTGACGCCGGGGTCGAACACGGGCGCCGCGCGCGCGATGGAAGTGGCGATAAGCGATCCGCGCGCCGTCGCGGCGGCGGCATCCGGCGGCGACGTCGGGGACAACACCAACGCCAAGGCGCTTGCCGCCATCAGCGGGGAGAAGCTCTTCGCGGGGGGCACGCAGACCGCGAGCGAGTCGTATGCGGCGTTGCTCTACCGGGTGGGCTCGGACGAGCGGGACGCCGAGGACGCCGTGACCCTGCAGACGAGCGTGATCGACCAGTTGAAGGATCAGCGGGACGCCGCCTCCGGAGTCGATCTGAACGAGGAGGCGGTGAACCTCATCAAGTTCCAGCAGGCGTATCAGGCCAGTTCGCGCTTCGCGACGGTGTTGAACGCCTTGAGCGAGGAAATACTGAACATCATCAGTTAAGGGAACCTCTGAAAACCTCGCAGGCGCAGGTCGAAAAGCGGAGTTTGCCAAGGCGAACGGGCATTTTCGACCAAGGCGCGACGCAGCGTCCGGGGTTTTTAGAGGTTCCCTTGGTGGAATCGACCGATGGAAGGGGCGGGTGGTTATGCGAGTGACACAACTGGGGAGCAGCCGTAATCTCATGACCGACTTGACGAAGCTCAACAAGAGCTTCTCCGAGGCGAACCGCCAGTTGTCCAGCGGCAAGAAGCTGCTCGACCTCGCCGACTCCCCCTTGGGCAGCGCCGACCTGGTGGACATCACCCAGCAGTCGCTGCGCCTGGACACCTACCGCTTCAACATCAACGCCGGCTCCTACCAGTTGAAGACCGCCGACTCGGTCTTGAACGAGGCGAACAACGTCTTGACCTCCATCTTCACGCTCGGGAGCGAGGGGGCGAACGAGACGATCTCCTCCGACTCTCGCGAGGCCATCGGGTTGCAGGTGAAGAACCTGCGGGAGCAGATGATCTCCATCGGCAACACCACGGCGGACGGGAATTTCATCTTCTCCGGCACCAAGGTCACCACCACCCCCTTCGTCCTCAGCGGCGGCTCGGTCGTCTATCAAGGGAACAGCGCGACGAACGCGATCCCGGTGGCGGACGGCGTCGAGGTGGTCGCGGGCGTCCCCGGCGACGTGACGTTCTCCGCCGTCTTCGAGGCGATCGACGACTTGGTCGCCGCTTTCGACGCCGACGACCTGGACGCCATCCAGGCGGCGCTAGGCAAGTTCCCCGCCGCCGAGACCGAGCTGGGGCAGGCGCGTGGGCGCGTCGGAACCAGCCTGGGCATGGTGGAGAAGCTCTCCAGCATGCTCGACTCCCGCGAGGCCGTCCTGACCGAGCAGCGCAGCAACATCGAAGACGCCAACGCGCTCGAAGTGACCGTGCGCATCAGCCAGCTCCAGACGGCCATCGACGCGGCACTTTCGTCCGGCGGCGCAATATTACGGCAAAGCAACTTGTTTGACACGCTCGGGTAGGGTACAATGCGCCCCGTAACCGCCATGGGAAGCCCGTATCGGAAGTGACGGGCGATGGGGTGCGCCGGTGGAATCGACCGGTTCGTCACCGCGCCGATGGAAGGCGAAGCCGCTTGCGATTGACTCGCAACCGCAGATTCGAAGTGGGAATTTGCGGGCTTCGCCCCGGATGGCGGGTTCGGGTGGAGCCCTTCCGGGCCAGCGAGGAAAAATGCGGATCCACACACTCAATTTCGGGGATTTGGAAATCGCCCAAGACACGGTCATCACGTTCAAGGACGGGTTGCCCGGATTCCCCCGGTTGCGTCATTTCGCGATCTTGGAGATGGAGGAGCTCAAGCCGTTCAACTACCTCCAATCGTTGCCCGAGGCATCCCCCGAATCTGTGAACGAGCCGCCGATCGCGCTCTACCTCATCAATCCTTTCTTGGTGGATCCGGGCTACGAGTTCCGGCTGACGGACTCCGACATGGAGGACATCCACAGCAAGAACTCTGCGGAGCTGACCGTCTATGCGGTGGCGACGATCCCGGAATCTCCGAAGGATGCCACGCTCAACCTGATGGCGCCCATCGTGATCAACGAGCGGGATCGCTGCGGCAAGCAGGTGATCCTCCATGACAGCAAATATTCCGTCAGGCATCCCCTGCTTGGCGGTTCGACACCGGCTGGGGAGCCGTACGGCAAGCCCGACGAGGTCTCGCCGTCCCTTCTGGGATAGCGGGACGCGGGCCCGCCCATGGCGGCGCCGACCGGCTGGTGGATAACCGGGTGCGACAAGGATGTTGGTATTTACTCGAAAAAAAGATGAGAGCCTGATCATTGGCAGCGACATCGAGGTGACGATCCTCGGGATCGGCTCCGGCAACGTCAAGGTCGGCATCACCGCGCCCCGACACATCTCCGTCCACCGGCACGAGGTGTACGAGGCGATCAAGCGCGAGAACCTCGCGGCGTCTCAGTCCAAGGTGCCCAAGACCGACCTCTTCAAGAACCTGATGAAGTAGCCTGCCTTCTCCCCCGGTCTTGCTCCCGTTCCGCATTCCGATGGGATGTTCGTATGCGATTCCATTTGGAATCAACGGTGGGTTTTTGTCTTTAAATTATTTTGGACAGGTGTGGTTTTGGACAGTTGCGGGACAATGCTGCAGCTTAATGGGATTTGTCAATCCCCCTTGTACAGTCATGCCATCCTCTCCAGATTGGGTATAAATGTATCCATATCATATCCTGCGTCCTTTATATAAAATTTGTCGTTTTCGAATACAAAACGGTCATTTTCCAGCCAGAAAATAATTTGCTTGAGCATTGGGACCTGTAAATCAAGAACAGAATCATAATCAACAAACCGCACGGACGGCAACAAGCTGTGCATGATAATAGTACCAGAGTCAAGTTCCTCATTGATAAAGTGAGCAGTGTTCCCCAGCAGCAAAGCATGATCATGTAACGCCTGATCAATCGCGGCTTTACCTTTATACGCAGGTAACAACGCGGGATGGAAATTGATCAGTTTGTTGTGATATTTGCTTAACAGTTGTCCAACCAATATTCTCCCACCAAAAACAAAACAATAATCAGTTCCAGTTTCGTCAAGCAATCGCAACAGCTTATTCGAGATAAATGTATTTTGTTCCTTGTGCTTCAAGCCAAGCAAAGAATATGAATATTGATGAAACGGTATCCCCAAAGACTCACAGAGAAGTGACAGCTCGCTGTTGTCAACATTATCAATCAAGACAAAAGCAATCATGCTTTTGTCTGTTGTTTCATCTCTTAAATAAGATTTAAGCCTGGTCGCATTCCCTGATACATAATAAGCATATTTCATTTTTCATACTTCTAAGAATGGATAGGGCGAATGAGCTGCATTTTCCGGTTCTACTCGTCCCATCCCGGCTTCCGATAACGGCCATTATGTCAATTTTTCCCGCTGCAGGGACGCCCCCGCACCGACGGGAACCTCGATCTTATCCCAAGGTTCCGGAAGAATGGACGCGTTTTTTACAAAGAAACGACCTGTCGGGCAGGGCAACAGCTTGACCTGCCTGCTGCAGGCAGGTCAGGCTGCGTGGGTTCGGTCTGCTTGCCGGAAACGTCGGGATTGTACCGTCGGCTC
>JAISUT010000047.1 GCA_031271905.1 Acidobacteriota bacterium | reverse complement strand
GTGGGCGGGGGGGGCGGTACGGGGGGTGGGGGGCCAGGGGGCCCCCCCCCCCCCCCCCCCCCAGCAACTTCAATATTTAACGCGACTTGCAGTAACAGCCCTGCCGTCCCCACACCGTTTCTTTTCTTGGGCGCGCCTTGAGGCGACGGCTGGCGCCTTCGCACCGGTTCGATGCCGTTCGGCTTATCCGCCCCATCTGGTCGGCGCCAGCGCTTTTCCCGGAACCTTGCGGTTGGTTCGGCGGACTTGTTTCCGCCATGGGCTCCATCGACTCGATCGACTCGTCCGTCTTTTCCATTTTCATTAGGGGTGAGGTATGGCTTGCGTGAACCAAAAACAGGAATTGAGGATCGGGTCCTCCCCCGAACATGGGGCGAAGGTCTGCCTTGGTTGCGACTCTCCGTTGGCGGCGGGGGCGAAATCCTGCCCTGAACGCGGTCGGGGCGTGGGAAAGGTGGGGGAAGCCGGAGGGGTTGTCAATGGCGAGGCTGCGGCTTGCTTCGACCGGGGGGTGACATGTTTCCATCAAGGGGATTACGCCGCCGCGATAGCAGACCTCTCCGAGGCGATACGCCTCGCGCCCGACGCCGTGTCCTACCGCTGCCGAGGCGGGGCGTATGCCGAGCAGGGGAACTACGCCGCCGCGATCAGGGACTTCTCCAAGGCGATAAACATCGCGCCCGACGCCGTGTCCTACCGTTGCCGGGGGATGGCGTACTCCCAGCAGGGGAACTACGCCGCCGCGATCAGGGACCTCACGATGGCGATACGCCTCGAACCCGACGCCGTGTCCTATTTCTACCGCGGGGTGGCGTACTTCCACAAGGGGAACCACGCCGCCGCGATAGCAGACCTCTCCGAGGCGATACGCCTCGAACCCGACGCCGTGTCCTACCGCTATCGCGGGGTGGCGTACTTCCAACTGGGGAATTCCTCCGCCGCGATAGCAGACCTCTCCCAGGCGATAAACCTCGAGCCTGACGCGGAGTTCTATTATTGCCGGGGTGTGGCGCATTCCCAGCAGGGGAATTACGTCGCCACGATAGAAGACCTGTTGATGGCGCTTAAAATCAATCCTGACGATGCGCTGGCGAAGGAGCACCTGCACGAGATACTGAACGAAAGCTTCACGTTGTGGTGCCCCCGCTGACGCCCTCCGCTGCAAACGCACCGCCCCGCAAAGCCCTTGGGACGCGGTCTCGCCCAGGGGCTTGCGGGCAAGCCTTGAAGGGAGCCCCTAAAAACCTCGCAGACGAGGCGCGGCGCAGCGTCCGGGGTTTTCAGAGGTTTCCCTAAAGAAGTCCCCGCGCGCCTGACGCAGCCTTTGGGCGCGCGGGGAATCCCGCCTGGAGCCCGTCACAAATCCCCGGACGCGGGCGTAATCATATTTTTGTGGAGAAAACGCCGGTCGATTTGTTATTGTAGGCGACTGTTACGCCCTTTTTTACAAAGGAGTAATCCCATCCCATGCGGTTAGCGTGGGTCAATCGTTCACTGGAAGGAGACCGCTTTATGGCAGAACCCATTAAAGCAGAAAATAAAACCAAAGCCGTCGCCCGCCGCGACTTCCTCACGGGCGGTGCCGCCGCAGTGGCCGCAGGGGCGCTGGCCGCCACCGCCGGCGGAGCGGTCGCGTCGCAAGCGGCGGAGACCGTCCCCAAGTCGCAAGGCTACATCGTCTATGACAGCCGCCTCTGTTTCGGCTGCCAGAGCTGCATGTACAACTGTTCCCTGACGCACGAAGGCGTCGCCAACCCGTCGCTGTCGCGCATACAGATCGTCCGCGACGCGCCGTCGTTCACCAAGTACCCCCTGGACGTGGTCATCTCGGCGTGCCGCCAGTGCGTCACCCCGCTCTGCGTGCAGAACTGCCCCGTGGGCGCCGCCTACATAGACACGGCCAACGGCAACATCCGCCGCATCAACCAGGAAAAGTGCATCGGCTGCCAGACCTGTATCAAGATGTGCCCGCAGCGCCCGCACCGCACCATCTGGAACCCGGCGAAGAAGAGATCGACGAAGTGCGACCTTTGCGCCGACGCCCCGTACTGGAGCGAGAAGGGCGGGCCGGACGGCAAGCAGGCATGCGTCGAAGGGTGCGCCGCCAAGGCATTGAAGCTGGTTCACGAGGCGCCCTCGCAGCAGGACGTCTCCGGGTACGACGTGAACCTGGCGCCCGAGCCCAAGCCCAAGACGTTCCCCAAGATGGGGGCGTCGCCCAAGCAGCCGGCCGCGAAGCAGGAAGGAGCGTGACGCATGGCTAACGGATATGCAGGCAAGATACTGAGGATCAACCTGAGCACCAAAGAGGTGACCACGCTCGACACCGCCAAGTACGAGGAGTTCGTCGGCGGCATCGGCATGGGCGCGGCGCTTTTCTGGGAGTTCGCGGTCGCCCCCGGCGACTGGGATTTGCAAGACGCCTTCGACCCGCGCAACGTGGTCTCCCTGATGGCGGGGCCGTTCGCCGGCACGGGCGTCCCCGGCGGGGGCAGGACCAGCATCTGCGGCATCGCCCCCGAACCCTTCCCCACGCCCTTGTTCCACCGGACCAGCATGGGGGGGCGCTTCGCCTCCATGTTGAAGCTGGCGGGCTGGGACGGCGTCACCGTCCAAGGGAAGGCCGACGGGCCGGTCTGGATCAACATCGTCAACGACAAGGTGACCATCGAGGACGGCAAGTCGCTCTGGGGGCTGAACACCTTCGAGACGCAGGGGCAGATCACCAACATAGTCGAGGGGCGCACCTACCGCTTCGGTGAGGAGTGGCTGAAGGTCGGGGACGACTTCACGACCATGCGGCCGCAGATCGTCTGCATCGGCCCGGTGGGCGAGGGGGTGACGCGCGTCGCGGCGCTCATCCACGGTAGCGGCGTCAGCGCGCGCACCGGCGGCTTCGGCGGCGTCTTCGGCTCGAAGAACCTGAAGGCCATCAGCGTCATCGGCACCGGCGCCGTCCAGCCCGCGGACCCCAAGGGGTTGGTGGACGCGCGTCTGGCGCACATGGCGGGCTCATTTCGGATGGGCGCGCAACCGGGCGCGGCGTCCTGCATGCCTTGCATCAACTCCGACCGCAAGCGCAACTCCTATTACGGCGGCGAGGCGATGTGCGCGGACGAATACTGGTCGCGTGCGAACGGCATGAAGGGCGCGGACATCGCCATCAAATGGGGCATCTGCACCTGGGCGACCAAGTTCGGCGGCGCGCTGGACATGGACGTGAAAGGCGCGCCAGCGCTCTTCAAGGGGAGTGTGCCGATGGAGCCCGGCATCGGCTGGTACATCAAGTACCTGTACGACCTCGGCGTCCTCGGGCCGGGCAAGAAGATCGAATCCTACCCGCTGCCGATGGAGCAGTGGAACACGTTGACGTTCCGCGAGATCTTCTGCGACGCCGTCGCGCACAAGATCGGCATCGGCGCCGACATCGCGGAAGGCTTCCTGGAGGCGGTGAAAAAGTGGGGCCGACTGGAGGAGGACTTGAACTCCGGCGCCCTGCGCGTGCCCGCCTACGGCGCGATCTGGCACCATACGCTGCCCGGCGTGGACTGGGCGTACGCCTACATCCTCATGTCGGGCGACCCGATGTGGCACGGGTTCTTCACCGCCTTGTCCGGCGGCGGCGGTTTCGGCGGCGGATCCAAGGAGACCGCCGAGCAACAGGTCAACAAGATCGCCGCCAAGATGCCGCCTTACGACGACGACCCGTTGATGCTCAGCAACTGCTGGAAGGGCGAGGAGGCCAGGAAGACCGGCATCTACTCCGCCCACAAGGCGAAGATGGTGGCATGGGCGCGGCACTACCACGGGTTCTACAACGAGTCGCTGGCGCTCTGCGAGATGCTGCTGCCCAACTTCGGCGGCATCAGCCCGGACATGGAGCACCGCTACTACCAGGCGGTCACCGGCACCAAGAACACGGTCGCCGACGCCATCGAGATCGGGCGCAAGATATGGAACATGGAGCGGGCCATCCGCGTGATGGCGGGGCGGCACCGCGACGACGAGAAGTTCGCGCCGTTCATGTTCATGCCCGGCGCCACGTTCAACATGAGCGGCTCCAAGCCCGTGTACCAGGACGGCAAGTGGGATTTCGAGAACCAGAGCGACCTGTACCTCGACCGGGAAGGCGTCGAGGAGTTCAAGACCCACTTCTACGCATTGGAAGGCTGGGACACGTCCAACGGCTGGCCGACCCGCGAGACCTTGGAAGGTCTGGGGCTGGGCAAGGTCGCCGACGTCATGGCGGGCAAGAACCGTCTCGGCAAGGCGTAAGGCAGGCTGCGGCTCTCCGCGCCTCCAAGCGCGGGGAGCCCGCCGATTTCCATTTCGCGTGGTTTCGCGTGGTGCGGAACCCCACTCCGCACCACGCGAAACGGCGGGTGGGGACCTCTAAAAACCCCGGACGCTGCGTTGCGCCCTGTCTGCGAGGTTTTTTTAGAGGTTCCCGGATGCGTCCTACCGGTTGTCCAAGACCCCGAACACGTCGCGTAAAACGGACGTCGTGCGGAAGACGGGGTTGTTCCTGATCCCGGCCTCTTTCTCCGCGACCATCTTGAACACGCCTTTGATGGTCTGCTCGGTCACATATCGGTTGAGGTCGGTGGTGACCTTCTTGCCCGTGAAAGAATTGTAGGTGGTGGTGAGCCTTTTCCAGACGCTGTCGGCGCCCACCTTCCCCAGCGAGTTTTTCACCTTGGGTTCGAAGGCGTCGTAAAGCCTTTCCGACGTCTTCGCCTCCAGGTAGTCGGTCGCCGCGTTGTCCCCGCCCAGCAAGATGTGCTTCGCGTCGTCGAAAGAGATGGACTTGATGGCGTCGGCGAAGATGGGGGCGCTTTCGGAGACCGCGTCCTCCGCCGCCCGGTTGAACAGTTTCACGCCTTCGTCCGCCAGGCTGCCCAGCCCGATGGTCCGCAGGGTCGCCTCCACCCTCCTCAACTCTTCCGGCATCAGGATTTTCACCAGCTCGTTCTTGAAGAAGCCGTCTTCGGCGGAGAGCTTTTCGACCCCTTCCTCGACGCCGATGCTGAGAGCCTGTTTCAACGCCGTGGACACCTTGGACGAGCTCAACCCCGACAAGTCGGCGTCGGAGGACGATGAACCGGATGCCGTCCCCGTGGTGCCGATGCCTGCGGCTTTGCCCACCTTATCCAGAATGTCGCCGAAGGTCTGCGCCCGCAAGTCGGCGCCGACCAGTAGAACCCCCGACAACCCCAAAAACATGACGACCGGCAGATGATGCTTTCCCATGATTCCCCTTTCCCCTCCATGGACGGCGCAGTTCGATGCGTCGCCGAAGGTGCCATAGGGGATTCTCATATCACGAAGGTCGCGGAGTTGCAATAAATTTACCTACGTGTGGGCTGCGGCTTGGGCGGAAAGCCGTTTCAACCGCCCGCGCATCGCCTCGACCAAGGGCCGGGGCGCCCTTAGGGCGCGGAGGCCTTTGCGAGCCAGCCTTTCGGCGGATACGACCGTCCGGTGCGCCACCACCAAGGCGTGGTTGGGCCACGTCCGGCGCAGCAGTAAAATGCGGGCGCGTTCCACGGTCGTGTTCGTCGAGCTGAACTTCCTTTCCGGGTCGCCGAATCCGAAGTCGAGTCGCTTGAACCGCCCGTCGGCGATGAACCACTCGTTCATCAGGTGCATCGCCGAGGTGCCGGGCGAATACTGCACCAGGCGGTGGGAGTACATGATCTTGTGGAGGTAGTACGTCGCCCCGGACGGGATGCCGAGGATCACTGCGACCGTATGGCTTCCGGCGCGCACGATGAAGTTTAAAAACAACCCCCGCCGTGCAAGTGCGACATATTCCTTTTGCTGCAACAGCGATGCCGACCCCTCTTGGCCGAGCGAGCGGATCGCCTCCGTCAACTCCGGGATCGCCTCTGCGGTGTCGAGCGGGACGACGTGCGCCTCCCCCCCCAGCTTCTCGGCGATCTGTCTGAGCTGGCGCGCCAAGTTGTACCTTTTTTTGCGCGGGAATTGCGCGAGATAGGCGTCGTGGGAATCCGGCAACTGCGTCGTGTGGCACAGGCGGACGCCGTTGGGCATGTACACCAGGAACTTCTCTTTGAGGTCGCGGGATGCGGTCACGGCGTCCCAGGCCACGCTGCCGACTTCGACCGATTGCAACTCGAGGGCGTCATAACGTCCCGGCACCGCCGCCATGTCGCAAAGGAAAGATGCGACGCAGGCGGAGTCCGCAGCCCCCGGCGCGAACAGGGGTTCGCTGCCCAACACCGTCCACATCCGTATGCGCCACCGCAACAGGAGGCCCGCCATGCCATGAGGATCGAGCAATTTCCGCCGCATCCGCAATGCGGCGAAGATGGAGGGGGCGCGCCTGACCGCGAGGCGCAGGTTGTCCGCCGGCTCTGTTTCGACGAGCGTTTCGAAGAAAACGGGGCCGGTGTATACGAACTGGTGCCCGTCATGGGTCAAATGCAGTTCCCGCCAGACCGCATGATGCTCCGGCCGCAGGGATGCCCATGTCGCGAATTCGACGGAACCGCCTTGGTCGGGGTTCCGGTTGCCTGTGATCGGAGACATGTCTTCCATTTTGCGCTTGCAATGCCTGCGCAAGCCCGGGAACGGGTTGCGACCGGCTTCGACGTTTCCCCAAGGGCGTCTTTTCAGGCTTGGGCGGCCGACGCGGGACCGCTTGGTTGAATTCCAAAAAACTACGCCGCCCATCCCTTCGCTGGCGGCGCTGCCGATGTCCGGCGTCGGCGCGCTGTCGGATTAAGCCCGGTCAGATCCAAAACGCGCTATCACGGGGACACCGATAGGCATATCGTCATAACTCCTAGGGAGCATAGCGAATTTTCCCAATGCGGTGATGCGGCGACATGTGGGGGGCGGGGCGTCCCGCCGGCGTCCGATGGCCGCGGGGACGGCGGCGGGCGGATTGAAGATTTCTAAGAAGACATCGTCTGGTATATGTGGTATCGCCGGGTCTTACGGTAAAGATGCAGTTCCGGCATCCGTTCGAACATGTACGACAGCTCTGGATACATCAGGAGGACCACGACGTGGCGCGGCGTCCGTTGGATCGCCGCTTTCAGGTTGGCCAACATTTTCGCCATGACCTGCTCCCCGAAGGGATTGAAGAGGTACACCACCAAGTCGCCGTCGGGGAAGTCGAACTCCGCCGCATTCGCCAGCACCGACTCTATCCCCCCGCACCGGCGCCTTTTGTGGCGGTAAGTCCTGATGTTGGCCTTCGCCAGCTCGTGCAACTCCGTCTCGTACTCCACGCCTTGTACTTTGCGGAAAGGGTATTCCGCCGCGACGAACAGCATCCTCCCCTTGCCCGAACCCATGTCGAGGAACAGGTAGCCCGACATGTCCTTGATCGGCAGGTCGCGCAAAGCCACATGCGCGCCGGCGACGCGCACCGGGACGTAGACCTGCCCGTCCCCGAGCACCCCCACCACTTGCCGTGCCGTCGGGGAGGCGCCGTAGCCGGCGGTCTTGACCGAACGGGTTCGGTCGAACCACCACTCCTCCGCCATCCGCACCCCGTTTTTGATCTTTGCCGCAATCGGCGTCATCCGACCCCTCCCCCAAGGCATGTGAACCGTCGATAACGTGGATGCGCCCCTCAGTTGAAACGCAGTTTGATGTGGACGATCTCGGGGCGGTTGCCGACGCGCACGGGCGGCCCCCAGGTCCCGACGCCGTTGGACACGTAGTAATGCGTCGCGCCGACGCGCTTGTATCCCCACGCGAGTTCGTAGATCGCCTCCACGACGTAGTTGACCGGCCACAACTGGCCGTAGTGAGTGTGCCCCGACAACTGGAGGTCTATGCCCTCCTGCGCCGCCTCCCCGAGGTCGAAGGGCTGGTGGTCGAGCAGGATGACGGGCAGGTCGCGGTTCGCCGCGCCTGCCAGTTCCGCCAGCTCCTTCCGCCGCCCGTCGCGCCGGAGCTTGGAGCGGTCTTCGCGCCCGATCACGGAGAAGGCGTCGGCGACCTCGGCCACCTCGTCGCGCAGCATGGTGACGCCGTGCGCGGTCAGGTAGGCGCTCGCCTCATCGACGCCGCCGATGTATTCGTGGTTGCCCGTGGATGCGAACACGCCGTATTTGGCGCGTATGCGCCGGAACTCCTCCCCCATGCCCGCCCGGGCGACCGCGCCGATCTCCCCGTCCACGACGTCGCCCGGCATCAGCACGATGTCGGGTTCGAGCGCGTTGATCTGGTCTACGACGCCGGCGAGCCGCGCCCTGCCTATGATCGTCCCCAGGTGGATGTCGGAGACCATGGCGATGTCGAGCGACTTGACGCCCCCCGCCCGCTTGTCCACGGCGATCTCCAGCTCCCGGACGCGCGGATGGCGGGCGTTGACGTAGCCGCAGACGATCGTCGTCGCCGTCGCCGCCAAGATGGCGCAGGCGGCGACTTGTCTCGCCCGCGCCGGGTTGCCCGTGACTGCGGCGGGGAAGAAGGGGAGGAAGTGGTTCGCGACGCGCAACGCATCCACGGCGACGAGGGCGATGAACAGGTACAGGAGCGCGGCTATCCAGAACGAGCCGGCCCAGGTGAAGGCGTCCGTCACGGCCGAGGGCGCCCTGCCCTCCAATAGCCGCCCCCAGATGAACGCCAGCGCCACCAGCCAGTAGGCTGCGGCGTAAGAAGGCCGAAGCAACCCCTTGGCGGGAAGGACTTGCCATCCCCGGAGGAACACGTAGAAATTGATAAGCCCGAAAATCAGGAGAAACATCGAAAGATACTTTAGCATGCCCACGTCCTTCACGACGCAAGTATAGCGGAAAATGTCCGTCGTCACGCCCACGAAACGCGCCCGTGGAACTTTGGCGCATCCCGGCGCATGCGGTCTGGCGGGGTCTGGCGGGCGCCTCCGGGGCGGCGCTCGCGGTTTTCGCGCTTTCTGGCGTTTCAAGCAAGCTGCATCTTGAACCTTACGTTTAAATAAATTATAAATGCTCACTTATTTCCCGGAGCCTTTGTCGGCGCCGGGGGGACAATCCTTGAAGGAGGGAGCCAAAGATGGCGTTGATCGATTTTGGAGGCGTTAAGGAGCAAGTCGTAACACGTAAGGAGTTCACCATGGCGAAGGCCCGCCAGGTGCTCAAGAAGGAGACCGTCGCCGTGATCGGTTACGGCGTCCAAGGGCCCGCGCAGGCGCTGAACATGAAGGACAACGGCTTCAACGTCATCATCGGCCAGTCCAAGAAATATCCCAAGGACTGGGAGCGGGCGAAGAAGGACGGCTGGGTTCCCGGCAAGACGCTCTTCGAGATCGAGGAGGCGTGCGAGAAGGGGACCGTCATCGAGATGCTCGTCTCCGACGCGGCGCAGCGCGCCATCTGGCCGTCGGTGAAGAAACACCTCTCCAAGGGCAAGACGCTCTATTTCTCCCACGGCTTCTCCATCGTCTACAAGGATCAGACCAAGGTCGTCCCCCCGGAGGACGTGGACGTGGTCATGGTGGCGCCCAAGGGATCCGGGACCTCGCTCCGGCGCAACTTCCTGTCCGGCGCGGGCATCAACTCCAGCTTCGCCGTGGGGCAGGACGCCACGGGCAAGGCGCGCGAGAAGTGCCTGGCGCTCGGCATCGCGGTCGGCTCCGGCTACCTGTTCGAGACGACCTTCCAGAAGGAGGTCTACAGCGACCTGACCGGGGAGCGCGGCATCCTCATGGGCGCGCTGGCGGGGGTGATGGAGGCGCAGTACGACGTGTTGCGCAAGAACGGCCACAGTCCCAGCGAGGCGTTCAACGAGACGGTCGAGGAGTTGACGGAAAGCCTCATCCGGCTGGTCTCGGAAAACGGCATGGACTGGATGTACTCCAACTGCTCGGCGACGGCGCAACGCGGCGCGCTCGACTGGAGGCCCAAGTTCAAGAAGGCGGTCGAGCCTGTGTTCAAGGAGCTGTACAAGCGCGTCGCCGACGGTTCGGAGACCAAGCGCGTGCTGAGTTCCACCGGAAAGGCCGACTACCAGGTGCAACTCGCCAAGGAGTTGAAGGCGATCGGCGACTCCGAGATGTGGCAGGCGGGCAAGGCAACCCGCACGCTGCGCCCCAAAGAGGCCGCCAAGAAGAACGCCGCGACCGCGAAGGGCGTGAAGGGGCGCGCCTCCAACTAGCCGCGCCGTCCCCGCCTCGGACGATGGGCGCGCCCCGGCGGGCGCGCCCCGTCTTTCATCCCTGTACCGCCGTATCATCGACAAGGAGATCCCCAAGATGGGTGAGGTCAAACTTCCTAAAAACTTCGTGAGCAAGTACCCCCACAAATTCTCCAAGGGGAAGCAGCAGTTCTTGCGGGGGAAGCGCATCATCCCCGCCCCCATCTCCGGCAAGGAATCGATCGAGGATCTGATCGACAACACGTTCTTGGCGTACAACGGCGGGCGTCTGCAAGAGGCGTGCGGGCTGTTCGCGCAGAAGATGCTGAAGCCGGGCGTGACGGTCGGCATGAGCCTGGCGGGGGCGCTGACCCCGGCGGGCATCGGCTCGGCGGCGGTGATCCCGCTGATCAAGGCGGGCTTCGTGGACTGGATCGTCGCCACCGGCGCGAACCTCTACCACGACATGCACCACGCCATGAACCTGCCGCTGTACCGGGGCACGCCGTTCACCCCCGACCCCACCCTGCGCAAGCTGGGGGTGGTGCGCATCTACGACATCCTGCTCGAATACAACGACGTGCTGATGGCGACCGACCACGTCCTGCGCCAGATCCTGATGCAGCCCGAGTTCCAGAAGGAGATGGGGACGGCGGAGCTGCACCACCTGCTCGGCAAGTATTGCGCGGAGTTCGAGGAGCAGACCGGGCGCAAGGACAGCTCGGTGCTCGCCGCCGCCTACCGTGCGGGCGTCCCCTGCTATTGCCCGTCGCCGGGCGACTCCACCATCGGCATGAACATCGCGGGTTTGGAGTTGCGCAAAAACGCCCTGCGCATCAACTCCTCGCGCGACGTCAACGAGACCACCGGCATCGTGCTGGACGCCAAGCGCGCGGGCAACAAGACGGGCGTGCTCCTTATCGGCGGCGGCTCGCCCAAGAACTTCACGCTCCAGACCGAGCCGCAGATCCAGGAGGTGCTGCGGGTCAAGGAGGAGGGGCACGACTACTTCATCCAGTTCACCGACGCGCGCCCTGACACGGGCGGCCTTTCCGGCGCGACGCCGCAGGAGGCGGTGACCTGGGGCAAGGTCGATCCCACGCAACTGCCCGACACGGCGGTCTGCTACGTCGATTCGACGGTGGCGTTCCCGCTCCTGGTGCATTACGCGATGGCCAAGTGCAAGCCGCGCAAGCTCAAACGCCTGTACGACAGGCTGCCGAAGATCATGGAGCTGGTCGAGGACGAGTACTGGAAGCACAACAAGACGCTGTAGCGGCACAGGCGCACGGACGCGAGGCGCGGGGACGAAGCCCCGCGCCCCGCGACGCCTCCGCGAAAGACGGCGGATTGGTTAAAGCAACGGCACAGGCGGCATATGGTTTCTCAAGCGACCCTGAAAGAGCTGGCGCGCAAGCACGGCACCCCCTTGTTTGTCATCGACCACGCCGCCGTGCGCGGCAACTACGCCGAGTTCAAGCGCTATCTGCCGCGTGTGCAGGGCTACTACGCCATCAAGGCCAACTCCGACCCGGAGGTGCTCAAGACGCTCTACGACATCGGCGCGAGCTTCGACGTGGCGTCCATCGCCGAGTTCAACCTGGTCTACGAGAACATCCGGCGCCTTCCGGCGAAGGAGCGCCAGGCGTTCATCTGGGACAAGATCATCTACTCCAACCCCATCAAGGACAAGCTGACGCTGGAGGAGCTTGACAGGTACAAGCCCTTGGTGGCGTTCGACAACGCCGAGGAGATCGGCAAAATCCGCAAACACGCGCCGCACGCGGGGCTGGTGCTGCGCGTCTGGGTTCCCAACACCGGCTCGATGGTGGAGCTGTCGAGCAAGTTCGGGGCTGCGCCGGGCGAGGCGGTCGCTCTCATCGAGCGCGCCATCGACGCGGGGCTGGAGGTGGAGGGGCTGGCGTTCCACGTCGGCAGCCAGTGTACGAACTTTGAAAACTACGTGCAGGCGCTGGGCATCGCCTCCGGCATCATGGACGAGGCCGCCACGCGCGGCGTCGCCCTGAAGCTGCTGGACATCGGCGGCGGCTTCCCGGCGCGCTACGACAAGCAGGTGCGCCCCTTCCGCGAGCTGGCGAAGATCCTCACGGCAGAGCTCGACCGCCTGTTCCCCCGCGACATCGAGATACTGGCCGAACCGGGGCGCTTCATCGCGGGGACGGCGGCGGCGCTGGTCGCGGAGGTCATCGGCAAGTCCGAGCGCGACGGCAAGCCCTGCTACTACATCAACGACGGCATCTACCACACTTTTTCGGGCATCCTGTTCGACCACTGCCAATACCACATCAAGGCGTTCAAGAAGGGCCCGACGCGCATCTCCTCGGTGTTCGGCCCCACCTGCGACGCCTTGGACACGATCTCGCAAGCGGAGGACCTGCCCGAACTCAAGCTGGGCGACCTGGTCTACAGCGAGAACATCGGCGCCTACACCCACGCCTCATCGACCTGGTTCAACGGCTTCCCTCCGGCGAAGGTCGTGCATGTGAACCAGTCGCGGTAACCCTTGGTTTCAAATGACTGGCGGCGGTCGGAGCCGCGGTCGCAACGGCGGGGCGTCCCGGCTAGTAGATTTCGTCGCCTTCTTCGCTGGTGTAGAACAGGTGCATGACGGCGTCGCCGGGATGCGCCGCGTCCGAGCCGAGCAAGCCCTGTTCCGCGTCTTGGCGGTATTTTTCCGCCTGCTCCCGCAGGGCGTCGAGCTTCCGGTCTACGCCGAAGTCCGCCACCAGCCCTTTCACTTTCTCAAAGACCTTCTCGCTGCCGTGGAGGAACGCCGACTCGTGCAGGATCTTCCCGGCGATCATGTGCGGGAAGGTGTCGAAGGCGAGCTGTTCCCGGACTTTTGCAATGTCCTTTATGATGTAGTCGATCTCCTCTTGATAGGTCGGCTGCGTGAGCAGGTAATACTTCTTCTTCAGGATGGCGTCGTCTAGGGCTTTCAGCATCTTCTTGGGGACGCCGTCCTCGGCGATGGCGATGATGTCTAAGTCCGATCCCCGCACCATCCTGCCGGTGCTGGCTTCCGGGCGCGGTACCGCGTGCCCCATCTCGTAGGCGATGTCCCCCGCGATGATGAAGCAAAGCCGCTCCGCCATCTCCCGCCACTCGTGTAACGCCTGGGTCACCGCCTCCATCGACTCGCGCGCCAGGTCCATCTTGGCGCGGCTGATGCGGCGGATCTCCCTTTGCAGGGCCGCCGCCTTCGCCTCGACCGCGCCGTCTTGCCCGTCCAGCCCCAAGACCGTATATGTCAGGAACTCCCGTCGGATCGACGGCGACAGGCGCGCGTACCCGTCCACGTTCCTGTCCAGCCTGATGTACCGGGTCCCGACGCACTTGCTTTTGACGCCGGGGGTCCTTTTGCAGAGCAGCCAAAGTTGGAGCACGTCGATGCACGTCGCCTCCAACAGCTCCGCCCCGGTTTGCGGGCCTCGCTTTCCCAACAGCTCCAGCAGCTCTCCAGGTCCCATGCGTCAGTCGCCTCCCCCCAGCGCCGCGATCTCGTTCTGCAAATCCTTCCACATGTGGCCGTGCAGGTTCAGCTTGACGCCGCAGCGAGGGCAGGTCAGGTCGGCGCCTTCGGCCAGCTCCCCCACGGGTTTTTCATATTTGCGCCCGCAGATCGGGCAGGTGATCGACAACATCTTCTCCGGCATGCGTCCACCCCTATAGATGATTCTTTAATATATGCATCACCTCGGAGAAATCCAAGGGCTTGCCCACATGGCCGTCCATGCCTGCGGCCAGGCACTTCTCGATGTCCTCTTGGAACACGTTGGCGGTCATGGAGATGATAGGCACCGCTTTCTGGGCGGCGTCCGGGGCTTCTTGGCGGCGCTTCGCCTCGAATGCCCGTATCTGCCGCGCCGCCTCGCAACCGTCCATCCGGGGCATCTGCATGTCCATGAAGACCAGGTCATAACGCCCGGGATGGTCGCAGAACATCCGCACCGCCTCCTCGCCGTCGAACGCCACGTCTATCCCTATGCCGCTGTTCTTAAGGAGCGTGAGCACGATCTCGCGGTTGATCTCCACATCCTCCGCCAACAGGATGCGCTTGCCGCGGAAGATGCCGACCTCCGGCTTCTCGTTTTCCTCTGAGGCCAGTGGGCGGGGGCCCAGGCATTCGATGACGCAGTCTGCGATGGCGGAGGGGAACAGGGGCTTGGCGATGTACCTGTCCACGCCGATGCCCCGCGCCTGCTCGGCGATGACCTCCCATTCCACCGCGGAGATCATGACGATGATGCTGTTCGACCCTCCCGCGTCCATCTCGCGGATGCGCCGCGAGACCTCCAGCCCGTCCATGCCGGGCATGCGCCAATCCACGAAATAGATGTTATACGGCCCGTTTTTCCTGCGGAGCGCCAGCGCCTCCTCGCCGCCGGACGCCAGGTCGCAAGGCAGCTCGAAGCGCTCCATGATCTCCCGGAAGTGGCCCAGCATGTCGGGGTCGTCGTCCACCGCCATGATGCGTATGTTCTCGCGGTTGACCTCCGGCCCCAGGTGCAGGCGCAGGTTCCGGGTCGAGACCCTCTCCAGCGCCACGGTGAACGCGAAGGTGGAGCCCTTGCCGGGCGTGGAGTCTATCCAGATGTCCCCGCCCATCTTCTCCACGATGCGCTTGGAGATGACCAGGCCCAGGCCCGTGCCGCCGTATTTGCGGGTGGTGTTGCTGTCGGCCTGCTGGAAGGACTGGAACAGGAGCGCCTGCTGCTCCGGGGCGATGCCGATGCCGGTGTCGCTCACGCTGACTTGGACGACGCACCGCCCCTCATCCTCTTTGACCAGCTTGGCGTCCAAGGAGACGGTGCCCTCGTCGGGGGTGAACTTCACGGCGTTGCTCAACAGGTTGGTGATCACCTGCGCGAGGCGTTGGTCGTCGCCCCGGACGACCTCCGGGATGCGCCGGTCGATGTGCGCGAGGAATTTCTGCTGCTTCTGCTCCACGCGGAAGTTGACGACGGTCACCACGCGCTGGAGCATCTTCTCGAAGTTGAAGTCCACCAGGGACAGCTCCAGCTTGTTGGCGTCGATCTTGGACATGTCCAGCACGTCGTTGATGATCCCCAGGAGGTGGCGCGAGGCGTCCTCGATCTTCTCGAAGCAGTAGTCCTTCCTCTCGGCGTCGGCCGCGCTTTTCCCGATGGCGGTCATCCCCACCACCGCGTTGAGCGGCGTGCGCATCTCGTGGCTCATGTTGGCGAGGAACGTGCTCTTCGCGTTCGCGCTGGCGAGGGCGTCCTCCCGCGCCTTGACCAGGCTGGCGGTGATCTCGTTCCGTTGCAGGGCGTTGACGACCAGGAGGCTGGCGGAGCGCAAGATGGTCTCCTCCTCCGCGGTGAAGAACCGCTCCCGCCGGCAGTCGTCGAAGCTGACGATGCCCCAGAACGCGCCCTGTTGGAAGACGGGCAGCACCAGTATGGATTTGATGCCGTATTTGCCGAGCCGTTCCCGCTCCCGCTGCGAGAGCCGGCTCAAGGGGCCGTTGGTCGCCTGTCCGCTCCGGAAGCGCTCCTCCCATTCCGGGATGCTGTCGATGTAGGAGTAGCCGGTCTTCTTGCGCACGGCGTTCGCGTCGGCGTCGTCCGCCACCCAGCCGAACTCCTGCGTGTAGTGGAGCCGGCCGTCAACCTCCATGTTCCTCCAGATGTAGATGCGATCCACTTCGAGGCATTGGGCGATGACCGCGATGCTGGATGCGATGGACGCCTCCGGGTCTGGGGAGCCGAAGCTCAGCAGCCGCTCCGACATCGTGTTGACTGCGGACAGCAGCCGTTCCCGGTAGAGCAACTGGTCGCGGACTGCGTAAAGGTCGGTCAAATCCACCAGGTAGGCGACGATGGCGAAGCCCCCCCGGAAGGGGATGGTGCGCATGGTCACGTTGAAGGTGGCCGTCCGCCCGTCCACGGTGAGATCCGACTCGAACTGCACCTTCCCCTGCGCCACGACCTGTTCCAGCCTGGTTCGCAAGCTGACGGACGGCCTGCCGTTCTTTTGCGTCGGCGGTATCATCGTGGATGCGAATTCGGGCGGCCGCCCGACCAGCCCGTCCTTGTCGGGGATGCCCAGGAAGTCCACCATCGCCTGGTTGACGTCGATGACGTTGTAGTCGCTGTCGAACAGGATGGTGATGTGGGGGTTGCCCCTGAAGATGGTTGCCGCCGTCTGGCTCTCCTGCGCCAGGCTTGTCAGCGCCGCCACCACCTTGTCCTTCTCCCGCAGGTAGATGATGTTCTGGAATATGATGACGAAGCCGATGAACAAGCCCGCCGTCATGATGGAATGGACGTTGTCCAGCAGGCGCTGCCACGGGGTGAGCGGGATCGTCAGTTGCGGATAGCGGTAGTTCAGGTAGTAGCTCGCCGCGATGATGGCGAAGTGGACGCAGAGCATGATGACGCGGGTCTTCCCCTCGATCATCAGGAACAGGAGCATGACCGACAGCACGAAGAAGGACGACAGGCCGGTGTCCATCCCGCCGTTGGTGAAGAAGATGATCGGGAACAGGACTTGGCAGATCACGAGCAACGTCGTCAGCAGGGCGATGCGGCCGAAGGGCGACCAGTTGTTGACGATGATCAGCGCGACGATCATCGCCAGCAACACCGCCAAGGCGGTAAAGGCGACCAGGGGCAACCCTTCGGCGATGCGCACCAGGGTGGTCACCAGCGCCGTCGCCAGCCCCATGCTGGCGACCATGTTAAGTATCCGCGTCTCCAGGGGCAGGTCGTCCGAAAGGATGTATTTCTGTACGAAGGTTTTGATGTTGAAGATGTTGTTCCGTGCGTCCATGCGTCAACTCCGCCGTCCCCGCGCGCATCGACCGGGCGGCCGTCCAAGTCGCCTTCATGTGCCGTGGCGGCATCCCCCATGGCTTCGTGCCACGATGCCCTTCGGCGCACACGGTGGACGACCATCCTGCGCATAGGAACTTCTACTTGATTCGTTGCATTCTACTACGAATTCGTCGCGCCGCCAGAGGCATTCTCGGGAATTTGAAAAGGGGCGGTGGGGCGGGCATGTCCGGCGTCAAGGCGTCCGCGCTGCTTTCAGGAGACCTCTAAAAAACCCGGACGCTGCGTTGCGCCTTGGGCGAAAATGCTCATTCGCCTCGGCGAACTCCGCTTTTCGATCTGCGGCGACGCCTTGTCTACGGGCTTTTTAGAGGTTCCCTTCAGGGGTTGTCGATGCATGGGGGCATCCATCATCCATCGGCAACCCCTTTGGGGACGGCCGACTACCCTTCGGCAGTCCAGAGGCCGTGAAGGTTGCAATACTCATAGGCGCGCACCGGGGCTGCGGCGTCCGAGACCGTGAAAACGGCTTCGGGGGCGTCGCCCGGTTTGAGCGCTGCGCGCTCGGTGGCGTTCCCCTGCGTCAAGACCACCCATTGGATGAAATGCTCGGCGAGCATCGGGTGCGCGACGGAACCGACTTTGACCGTGACCTTGGTCCCCTCGCGCGTGATGACGGGGACGTGTTTCTCGGTCGCGGCGTCCGTGGTGTTCGCCTCCAGCAGTTCCATCCGCTGGCCGCAACAGGACGGGGTGACGCCCGAATCGTGGATCGCGCCGAAGATGTTGCCGCAGGTGTTGCATCTGTAGAATTTCTTTTCCAGCATAACCGAAACCTCCTTCATAATGCTGTGGCCCACTGTGGTTGTCGCACGGTGGTCAAGCGAACCATGTGAATACTGTATCCGATAAACGCGTTCCTAGGAAGACTGGACTTCGCGTCCGCGAAGATTCCGGCGAGGCGTGTCCGGCTGTTGGCGCCAACCGCCTCGGAAGCCCCTGGAAAATCAAAAATCTACAAAAATCTACACGAATGCGGTCTGGTATTGGCGGGAGGTTTGCTCTAGAATCAATTGTTTTGCTCGATCTACCGTTTACCAATGAAAACCCCGTGTGGGATGCCGGAACGGCTGGCGAACAAGCATGACATGATTGCATCGGTGATTGCGTCATGTTACTTGTTTGTAGGACATCCGGCTCACACAACGCCACATAGCACAGAGGGACAAGCATGGAAAGAAAGATGGTGACCGTGGACGGCTGCGAGGCCGCCGCCTATATTGCCTACCACACCAACGAGGTGATCGCGATCTACCCGATCACGCCTTCCTCGCCGATGGCGGAGCACGCCGACGCCTGGACGGCGAAGAAGATGAAGAACATTTGGGGGATGGTGCCGTCCGTCACCGAGATGCAGAGCGAAGGGGGGGCGGTCGGCGCGGTTCACGGCGCACTCCAGGCCGGGGCGCTCACCACGACCTTCACCGCCTCGCAAGGGCTCCTGCTGATGATCCCCAACATGTTCAAGATCGCCGGCGAGCTGATCCCGACGGTCTTCAACGTCACGGCGCGCACCATCGCCACGCACGCCCTGTCGATTTACGGCGACCACAGCGACGTGATGGCCGTGCGCTCCACCGGCTGGGCGATGCTCTGTTCCAACTCGGTGCAGGAGGTGATGGACACGGCGCTGATCGCGCAGGCGGCGACCCTCGAAGCGCGCGTGCCGTTCGTGCATTTCTTCGACGGCTTCCGCACCTCGCACGAGGTGATGAAGATCGAGCAGCTCGCGGTCGAGGACATCCGCGCCATGATCGACGACGAGTTCGTCTACGCGCACCGCAACCGCCGCCTGTCGCCCGACAAGCCCTCCATCAAGGGGACGGCGCAGAACCCGGACGTGTTCTTCCAGGCGCGCGAGGCGTGCAACCCCTACTACCTGGCCGTGCCCGGCATCGTGCAGAAGGCGATGGACAAGTTCGCCAAGGTCGTGGGGCGGCAGTACCACCTGTTCGACTACTACGGCGCGCCGGACGCCGAGCGCGTCATCGTCCTGATGGGGTCGGGCGCGGAGACCGCCCAAGAGACCGTCGAATACCTCAACGGCAAGGGGGACGACATCGGCGTGTTGAAGGTGCGCCTCTACCGCCCCTTCTCAGGCGAGGACATGGTGAAGGCGCTGCCCCGGAGCACCAAGGCCATCGCGGTGCTGGACCGCACGAAGGAGCCGGGCGCGGGCGGCGAGCCGCTGTACAAGGACGTGGTGACGTCGGTGGCCGAGTCGTTCGCCGCGGGCGCGCTCCCCTTCAAGGCGTTCCCCAAGATCGTCGGCGGGCGCTACGGCCTTTCCTCGAAGGAGTTCACCCCCGCGATGATCAAGGGGGTCTACGACGAGCTGAAGAAGGAGGTGCCGAAGAACTACTTCAGCGTCGGCATCAACGACGACGTGACGAACAACTCCATCGAGTACGACCCCAAGTTCGAGATACCGGGCGACATGTCGCGCTGCCTGTTCTACGGCCTGGGCGCGGACGGCACGGTCGGCGCGAACAAGAACTCGATCAAGATCATCGGCGAGGACACGCCGAACAACGCCCAAGGCTACTTCTCCTACGACTCGCGCAAGTCGGGCACGGTCACGGTCTCGCACCTGCGCTTCGGCGCAAAACCCATCCACTCGATCTACCTCGTGGACAAGGCGAACTTCATCGCCTGCCACCAGTTCGTGTTCCTAGAGAAGTACGACATGCTCAAGGACGCGGTGCCGGGGGCGACCTTCCTGCTCAACAGCCCCTTCGGGCCGGAGGAGGTCTGGGACAAGCTGCCCAAGGAGGTGCAGGAGCAGATCATCGCGAAGGACATCCGCTTCTACGTCATCGACGGCTACAAGGTGGCCAAGGACACGGGGATGGGCAACCGCGTCAACACCATCATGCAGACCTGTTTCTTCGCCATCTCCGGCGTCCTGCCCAAGGACGAGGCGATAGAGCACATCAAAAAATCCATCGAGAAGACCTACGGCAAGAAGGGCCCGGAGATCGTCGAGAAGAACTACAAGGCGGTCGATGAGACGCTCGCCAACCTGCACGAGGTGAAGGTTCCGAAGGACGCCGGAAGCTCCGTCCGGAAGCCGCCCGCCGTGCCGCCCGAAGCGCCCGAATACGTGCAGGACTTCACGGCGAAGATCATAGCGAACGAAGGGGACGCGCTGCCTGTGAGCGCCTTCACGCCCGACGGCTCGTTCCCGACCGGGACGGCGCAATGGGAGAAGCGCAACATCGCGCTGGAGATCCCCGCGTGGGATCCGAACACGTGCATCCAGTGCGGCAAGTGCTCGGCGGCCTGCCCCCACGCCGCCATCCGCGTCAAGGCATACGACGGGAAGCTGCTCGAGGGCGCGCCCGCGACGTTCAAGTCGATGCCGTTCAAGGGGGAGGGGGCCGCGCCCGGCACGCTCCTCACCGTCCAGGTGGCGCCGGAGGACTGCACGGGCTGCGGCGCTTGCGTGGAGATGTGCCCGGCGCGCAACAAGAAGAACGCGAACCGCAAGGCGATCAACATGACGGCCCAGCCGCCGGTGCGCTTCAGCGAGCGGGACAACTTCAAGTTCTTCCTCGGCCTTCCCGACTACGACCGGAAGCTGGTCAAGCTCGACCAGGTGAAGGGCAACCAGCTCCTGCGGCCGCTGTTCGAGTTCTCGGGCGCGTGTTCGGGGTGCGGCGAGACGCCCTACATCAAGATGATGACGCAGCTTTTCGGCGACCGTGCGCTGATAGCGAACGCCACGGGCTGCTCGTCGATATACGGCGGCAACCTGCCGACGACGCCCTACACGTTCAACGGGGACGGGCGCGGCCCGGCGTGGAGCAACTCGCTGTTCGAGGACAACGCGGAGTTCGGGCTGGGCTTCCGGCTGACGGTGGACAAGCACACCGACGTGGCGCGCGACCTGGTGCGGCAGCTTGCGCCGCAGGTGGGCGTGGAGCTGGCGGCGGCGCTGCTGGAGGCCGCCCAGGAGGGCGAGGCGGGCATCGAGGCGCAGCGCGCGCGGGTGGCGGAGCTGAAGGGGAAGCTGGCGGGCGTCGGCTCGCCGGAGGCGAAGAGCCTGCTGACCCTTGCGGACTACCTTGTGAAAAAGAGCGTGTGGATAGTGGGCGGCGACGGCTGGGCGTACGACATCGGCTACGGCGGGCTGGACCACGTCTTGGCGTCGGGGAAGAACATCAACATCCTGGTGCTGGACACGGAGGTCTACTCCAACACGGGCGGGCAGATGTCCAAGTCCACGCCGCGCGCGGCGGTGGCGAAGTTCGCGGCGGCGGGCAAGCCGCTAGGGAAGAAGGACCTCGGGATGCACGCGATGAACTACGGCAACGTGTACGTGGCGGCGGTGTCGATGGGGGCGAACGACGCGCAGGTGGCGAAGGCGTTCCTGGAGGCGGAGTCCTACGAGGGGGTGTCGATCATCATCGCCTACAGCCACTGCATCGCGCACGGGATCAACATGACCAAGGGGATGCGCCAGCAGCAGGCGGCGGTGGCGAGCGGGCACTGGATACTGTACCGGTACGACCCGCGCCGCGCGGCCGAGGGGCTGAACCCGCTGGTCTTGGACTCCGGGGAGCCGACCATCCCCGTGAAGGACTACATCTATTCGGAGACGCGCTACAAGATGCTGACCTTGAGCGACCCGGAGGATGCGAAGAAGTTGCTTGAGGAGGCGCAGGAGGACGTCAACGCGCGCCACCGCTTATACAAGCAGCTCGCCGGCCTGGATTACAGCGCCTAGCATTGCAAAAGGCAGGGGGGTGCGGGACGCCCCCCCTGCCGATGTGGGAAACGCCATAAAACGTAAAGATACAAAGCTGTAGCATGGCAATAAAAAAGGGGCGGGAATGAAGAATACGGCATTGTCGGCACTGGTATTGATTATGGCGGCGCAGTTATCCGCATTTGGACAAGAAACGCCCAAAGGCCCGAAAGTATTCATCGAATCCGTCCCCTATATCCAAGGGAAGTACAGCGGCGCATCCATTGTTTCGGCTCCGGAGATAGCAAACAGGTTTTCAATAATTTGCCGTGCTTGCGGAGTCACTATAAAGAAAGATCAAGCAGATTACGTCGTTGTTTTTGCAACCGAACAGTCCGGTGAAGGTGCGCAATGGGTCTGGACTGTATACGAAAACAAAGACGGGATGTTATTAGAAAATGGGAAGACTATTGTATTCAACAATTCTATTAAAGACGCAGTGAATGTCATCAAAAAACACTGGACAAAGGACGGAGCGCATAGTTTTCTTGGGGATAGCGAATCAAAAAGCGCAGTGGTGGTTATTTATCGCGACGCCGGAGTTATGAACGGACAATATGCCAGCCCGACTATTCAAATCGACGGAACGGACTTGGTTCAATTATCAAATAAAAAATATTTGGCGATAGACATCGCTCCGGGGCCTCATACATTAACATTTACAAGTCTTGGCGTGCTATACGACCTCGACTTTAACGCAACCGACGGGAAGGAATCCTATATAAAATACAGTCGCGGTTTCGATGGCCCGCGCCTAAAAACCGTAAGCGTTGAAGATGCAAAAGACGAAATGAGGAAATTTAAGCCGGAAAACAAAAAAAACATACTTGTCCCCAACATGGTTTCCGCGCGCAAACCTTCGGCATCCAAAAGGTAAAAACAGATGACGACAACAATGAGGCAACGTCTGACAGAGCTTTGGCGGGGGAAAACAGACGAGGAACTTGTTGAAGCCCTTGACCACATGGGAGACTATTCAGCAGAGGCCCAAGCCGTCATCCGAGACGAAGCTAAGCGCAGGGAAAACAATCCGTCGGGCAACGCCGCCTCCGGCATCCCGTCGGATGACGGTGAAAAGACGTGCCCTTACTGCGCCGAGAAGATAAAAGCCGCCGCCGTCGTCTGCCGCTACTGCGGGCGCGAACTGGAAAACAAAGAGGTTGCCGCCGCCAAGGGCAAACCGTCTTCAGAAGGGCAAATTAAAAAAATGATGACGAGTTGCGCCGGAGTGATAGCCGTCTTTCTTTTGGGGGTGATGTTTTTCCACATGTGCAACACAGGGGAGAAGAAAAAGACAACCGAAAAGCAGCCGGAAAAGACAGCCGAGGAGATCCATAAAGAAGAAGTCGAACGGCTTTTCAGTGCATGGGACGGTTCGTGCCGCATCGTCGAGAAGACGATAAAAGAATGGCTCAACGACCCCGGAAGTTACGCGCATTACAAGACAACGTTTGCAGACCGCACACAAACAGACGGATATGTGCTTGTAAAGACAGACTTCGGTGGGAGAAACATGCTAGGCGGCATGGTTCGCATGTACGGAGAAGGAAAGGTGACGTTATCTGGTGACCTGCTGGAATTGACGATATACAACCGCGCAACGATGGCCAAAATTGCCGAGTTCAAATAGAAAAAGAGACTGTATAATGAACTACGCAACCGCTTCTTTTGTCTTTTTACTCTTATTTGTTATCGGTTACACAGTTCATTTTACAGTCTCAACCTATAGCGGTAATACACTTTATTTTTCAGAAAATCTGGTCTAGGCAATAGGGTGCGGTTCACGACACGGGGCCGGTGCGGAACTCCTCGCCGTACAGGCGCATGTCAAGAAGCCGGTCGTCCTTGCTTTCCTTATCGTAGGTCGGTAGGGCGTAGACAAGGTAGCCGTTCGTCAGGTCGTCTGCGGAGAGCAGTTTCTTGACAGCAAAGTTGCTCTTGCCCGTGCGTTTCACGAGAGTCACGCCATCAAGAGCCGGTTCATCGACCGCCTCGCCGAACTCGCCAAACTCGTTGTGCCAGAAGACGATGCGTCGTTTGTGAAATTCCGGCAACGGCGCAGAAAATCTCTCAGATAATCGTTGTTGTATACTGGAATTCAACATTATTGGTTCTCCGAAACAATCCATTCGCCATTTTTTGACGCACCCAAACGCTGAATAATACCTGAGCTCTTTAATAATATTTTCAGATACCTCTGGGCGGTTCGCGGAGAGATTTTAAGCAAACCGGCCAACTTTTGAGATGTAATGGTCGGCTGGCTGCGGATAATTCTTAGTATTTCATTCTGTATGTTGCCAGCATCAGAGTGAATATCGCCATTTCTTGCGACATCGCCGCTATTTGTCGTGTCATTTTCCACGACACTACCATCATTTCTTACGACATTTGTTACGACACCAGGCGCATTTACTACGACATCATCATATTTTGACGTAACGAAAATATATGGCTCAGTACCGTCACACAGTAATATCGCGGCGTTTTTTTATCAGTGCCGCCTTGCAACTTTCTGTCAACCTATACCTTTGCAGTCGGCTGTTCGGCTTGTCCGGCACGGTCATCTCTACGAGTTCCGCTTCAATGAGCGGTTCTATGTGACGTTTGAATGCGCGAGAATCGCCGTTCAGTCCAATCGTTGAAAAAACCTCTTTGCGTGACAATGTTTTACCTTCGAGCGACTTCAGCACGTCAATTTGCGTGTCGCTGAGTTCGACTTGGTGCTTATCTTCGTGCTCAACTTGGTGCTTTTCTTGGTCGGTGATGGTGTCCAAAACCGCCGAAAACGTAAACTCGATAAACACGCCGGAATCGTTTGCGTTTCTCGCAGCCTCGATTGCCTGATAGTATTGCGGTCGCTTTTCATACATGACGGACTCCATCGGAATCCATGCAAAAATGGAATTCCATTTTGCGAGAAGTAGCGTTTGCCAAAGCCGTCCCATTCTACCGTTGCCATCGGCAAACGGGTGAATCGTTTCAATTTCATAATGCAAGATTGCGCTTTTCAGGCAAGGGTGAAGCTCGGATTCCTTTGCCCAATCGAACAAGTCACGGATGAGGCCAGGAACAAACTGCGGTCTCGCACCGATATGCGCCGCAACGTCACCGTCGAACACGCCGACATCGCCGCTGCGGAACTTGCCCGCTTCGGCGACAAGCCCTTGCATCATCAGTTTGTGGGCGTTCAGGAAATCCTTCACGGCGTAAGGGTCAAAGGTCATTATCTTGTCGTAGGCTTCGTAGGCGTTCTTGACTTCCTTAACTTCCGTCTGCTTGCCCGCGACTATCCTGCCCTCAATGATGGCGGTCACTTCGCCCAGCGTAAGAGAGTTGCCCTCGATGGCGAGCGATGAGTGGATCGTCCGCACACGGTTCTCCCTATGCAGCCTGATGTCCCGCTTGAAGCCTGTGCCGTATTCGAGCCTCGTCACGGTTTCTACGATTTTTGCCAAGTAGTCGGCGGCCTTTTCCGTTATGGTATACGGCGGTTTGTTAGCCATCTCACCCACCCCCTTAACCTATCTTCGCCAATACGTCGGCGAAAATTCCATAGTTTTCTTCACGCCGTCGTCGGGCTCTATTGCAATGTTCATATTTGCGACACGGCTAAAAGCGCCGCGGAGTTTTCCAAGACAGGCACGCCGCAACGACAAACATCAACCGGCACATGGCAACACCCTCGTTCAATCCCCGACATTATGGCACGGAACCAACCCCTGCCTCCGCCGAATTTCGCGCCCATCCTATTCAAAAGGAGAATCCTTCAACACCGGTCACAACGTTGTCGGTGACTGGCGTCCGTCGGCGGTCGGCGGGTGGTTCGTCAACGAACTTCACTCCTTGAGCCTCCAGTTCGGCGCGTTGCATCGCCCAATACTGCCGGGCGGGCGCCTCGTCACGGTTTCTACGATTTTTGCCAAGTAGTCGCGACCCTCTTCGCGGCTCCCGGACGGGCGGGCGCCCCGACCCGGGCGAGATGCCTGGTCTGCCCTACAAGATGTTTTGAAAGATCGACCCCGTTTTTTGATAGAATGGCGTCACGGTTTTGGCGGTTTTAGAAGAAATAAAGGGGGGGAGATGGCTGAGGTGAACAGGGAGCTGCTGGAGAAGATCGACGCGCTGGAACTCGGCGAGAACGTCAAGGCGTGGAAGGGCGCTATGAAAGCCGCCGGATGGAAACTCTTCGCCGAGCGCGAACGGTGGACGGTGGCGTCGTGGCGGGAGACCGAAGGGCAAGACATCCAGCTCCGCCGCGCCCGCCTTTTCCAGAAGGTCGTCGAAAACGTCCCCCTGCGCATCCACGACTTCGACCGCATCGCCGGTCGCCTGACCCCCGAGGTGATCGGCTGCATGACCTCCATCGACGTTTGCGGCGACTACATCCCCGGCATCTGGCAGGACTCCGACACGCTGAAGATCACGATGGACGCCAACGTCGGCATGGACGGCGAGAGCGTCGGGCTGTTGCGCGAGAGCGCCCGCACCTTCCGGGGCAAGACCGCCCCCGAGATGACCTACAAGGCGTGGGAGGCGGTTGTAGGAAATTGGATACATGAGGTCGAGGCCGCCAAGCTCAAGGATCCGTCGCTCGACAGCGGCATCTTCGGCCAGACCACCTCGGTCCTGATGTGGGACAAGATACTGCGACGCGGCCTGCGGAGCTTCATCGAGGAGGCCGAGGCGCATATCGCCTTCTTTGTCGAGAACCGCGACAAGGAGATCGACCGGCTCTACTTCTGGAAGTCGTCCATCATCGTCTGCGAGGCGGCCATCGCCCACGCCCGCCGCTACGCCGCCTTGGCGCGGGAGATGGCTGCGGCGGAGACGCGCCCGGGGCGCAAGGCCGAACTTGGGCAGATCGCCGACGCCTGCGAGCGCGTGCCTGAACATCCGGCGCGCAACTTTCGCGAGGCGTTGCAGTCGATGGCGCTGGTCGGCGTCTGTAAGAACTACGAGCACCCGATGCACAACCATCCGCAGTGGGGGCGCGGCGACCAGTACCTCTACCCTTATTTCAAGGCCGACGTCGAAAGCGGCGCTCTCGCCCTGCAAGACGCCGCCGACCTGCTCGCGGAGCTGATCGGCCGCTGGGGGACGCAGACGTTCGTTTCCTCGACCAGCTCCATGGAGTCGCACCAGATCAACTTCGGCATCAACAACGCCATGATCGGCGGCGTGGACGCCAAGGGTGACGACTGTTCGAACGAGTTGAGCTACCTCTTCCTGCACGTCGTCGGCCTGTTGCAGCTCTCCTCGCCGACCTTGGGGTTGCGCTGGAACAAGAACACCCCCGAATGGCTGATGACCAAGGCCATCCGCACGAACATGGCGACCAAGGGGGGCATCCCGCTCTTTGAGAACGACGAGGTGGTCGTGTCGCGCTTCCTCCAGGACGGCATCCCGATGGAAGAGGCGGCGGAATGGTGCGGCCTCGGCTGCGTCTACCCCTGCCTGCCTTCGCGCGCGGAGCACTACGGCGCCGAGGGCGTGGCCGCCTGCAACCTGGCCGCGCTGCTGCACCTGGCGTTGCACGACGGCGTGGACGTCAACGGCAGGCGCACGGGGCTGGCGACGGGCGACCCGCGCCGCTTCAAGGGCTTCGACGAGCTGTACGGCGCGTTGCTCGCGCAGGAGCGTTTCTTGACGCACCGCGTCTTCTGGCTCGCCGCCATCGCGCGCGGCGAGCAGCCGAAGCATGTGCGGATGCCCTTCCTCTCCACCGTGGGCATACAGCGGTGCATGGACTTGGGGCAGGATCTTTTAATCCCCGACCCGGAGACGACTATGTTCGGCATCTCCGACCGTGCCATCATCGACGTCGCGGACTCGCTGATGGCGGTGAAGAAGCTGGTGTTCGATGAGAAGCGGCTGACGATGGCGGAGCTGCTGGACGCGCTCGATGGCGATTTCGCCGGGGAGCGCGGCGAGGAGATCCGGCTCATGTGCCTCGCCCAGCCCAAATTCGGCAACGACGTCGAAGAGGTGGATCTGCTGGCGCGCAAACTCAGCGAGGACTCCGCCCGCATCATCCGCTCCTACGACAACGCGCCGTTCCGCAACTACATGATCGCGCGCGAAGGGCTGGCTTGGCACTATTTCGGCGGGCTGGGCGTCGGGGCGCTCCCCAACGGCCGCAAGGCGTTCGAGCCGCTGAACGACGGCTCGATCTCCCCGATGCGGGGCGCGGACAGGCGCGGGCCCACGGCGGTGCTCCGCTCCGCGCTCAAGGCCGGGTTCGACGATTCATACGCCTCGGTGCTGAACCAGAAGTTCTCGACGGGCATCCTGCGCAGCGGCGAGAGCGTCGGCAAGCTGGCGGCCTACACCAACGCCTTCATGTCCGGCGGCGGCTCGCACATCCAGTACAACATGGTGGACACGGAGGAGTTGCGCGACGCGAAGGCGCACCCCGAAGGGCACCGCGACCTGATCGTCCGCATCGGGGGGTTCAGCGCCTACTTCACGCAACTCTCCCCCGACATCCAGGACGACGTCATCAACAGGAGCGAGCACGACTTGTAAGGACGCCCTCGCCATGTCGGTCGCCGCGACGACGCCTCTTCTGCGGGTTTTCTGATGCGTGCCTGAGACGCACCCCGATGCGCCGATGGCGGGGACGGGCCGGCAGGGACGGGGTCGGGAAAAAGGCTTGCAAAATAACAACGCCCCCTTCCGTCAGAAGGAGAACCGGAAGGGGACGCCGCGATGGCGACGGCGATGCCCGCCGCCGCCATTTGTTGTTTGACTACTTCTTGGTGGAGCGGAACCTCCACCCTGCGAGACCGAGCAACCCTATGCCGCATAGCGACAGCGTGGTCGGTTCAGGAACCGCCGCCGGCGTGGGCGGCGTGGGCGGCTGCGGGTAATTCGGGGTCAGGTCGCCCCTGTTGCCGATCCCCAACACCACGTCGTTGGCGCACCATTCGTCGTAGCCGATGACGAAATTCTCCCCTAGGAAGATATCGACGTCGGTGAGTCTGGTGAAATCGTAGACATAGGTCGTGGGATCGTCGCCGATCCCCGCCCAGTACCCGTCGGAGTACCTGGCGGAGGAGTTCCCCATGTTTTGCGACTCCAGGGACTCGAGCGTCAGGACGCCCGCGTTGATGCCGTTGACGTGGCCGACGCGGGTGCTGTTGCCGGCGGCGTACGTGTAATCGGTCGCCGGGTTGAAGCCGTCGTTCACCGAGAAGACCCCGTTGCCGGGGACGATGGTGCCGCCCCTGCCGGACGCATCCACGTAGTTTGCGAGGTTGCTCGCGCTGAGCTGGGGGGTGCCATTCTTCTGGACGTACCAGTCCCATTTCTGCAACGCCGCGAAATTGGCGTTGTTATTCACGTTGTCCGACGCCGAACCACTGTAGTTGCTGTTGATGAACAAGCTGTTGGGATAAAAAAACTTATCATTGGCCGCCGTGACGACGATCTTCTGCAACTGGCCGGTGTTGTCATCCCAAGTGACGGCGATGCTCCGTATGTCGGGATTGTTGCCGTTGACATCGGCGGTGTTGCCCGTCTGGCTCCAGCCGAATTGGGAGACGGTGTCGTTGATCACGACCGTTCCCGCCAGCGCCTGTCCGGGCCGGATGATGTACAGGCATAAGACCAGGACAACCGCCCATTGCATCCACCGCATATGTTTTTTCATTGCAATTCTCCTTTTGCCGCGAAGCGGGACGCGACACCTTCCGGCGCCCATCGCTCGCCGCAGTTTTTATCATCGAGTGAATGATACGGGGTGAAGCGACTTTAGAGTCAACCGGGGGTGACCGGATAATTTTCGGGGGCGCAAGCGGCGCGGGGGTGGAGGGTTTCCGGCGCGCGCCTGCGTTTTCGGGGGGATTCCCCCGGAAAAAGTATGAAGCAGCTTGAGGGTTTGACCGCTGCGGCGGGGTGGGTGATGCCGATGGCGCGGAAGGATGCGGCGGTGGCGTGGAGGGGGCGTCGCAGGCTTTTCGGCCGCCCCGGAGGGTATTATAATGTGGCAAGCGGCGATGATACGGGGCCGTCGCCCCTTGCGGTCGCTGGACGTGTTCGGAGCCCATGGCCGCAGTCTCCCCATCTTCATCCCCCGGCACCCGTCGTAACCGCGCCGAATGAGCATTTTCGACCAAGGCGCAACGCAGTCTCCGGGGTTTTCAGGGTTTCCTTCATGGGAGGGTTATGCGAGTGGCGGAAAAAGGGAGGGCGTACATGGGCGGGGCGAAGGCGGACGATTCGCGTGGGGGCGGCACGAGCGCCAGGAGCCTGCTCCCGGCGCGGGAGTTCTCCCGGATAACGAACATCCCGATCTCCACCCTGCGCTATTATGACGACATCGGATTGCTCGTCCCGGTGCTGCGCGCGGAGAACGGGTACAGGTACTACGCGCCCCACCAGATCGTCGCCGTGAAGTTCATCCTCGTCCTGATAGACTGCGGCCTGCCGCTCAAGACGATCAGCGAGTTCGAGGCGAACCGCACCCCCAAGAGCCTGGCGCTGTTCCTGCACAACCAGCGGTTGCAGATGGACAGGGAGATGAAGCGGATATTGGGGGATCGCGCCGTGATGGACGTCGTCCTGAACCTCTTGACCGTGGGGCTGGTGGCGGACGAGGATGCCATAACGGTCGAGCAGATGCCTGCCATGCCTATCCGCGTCGGCGTGGCGAACGATTTCAAAGCCGACGACTATTTGTTCTACAGGGAGTACATCCGTTTCCTCCAAGAGACGCCCCAGGTCAATTTCAGCTATCCGGTCGGCGGCCTTTTCACCGACATGGCGCGTTGGCGCTCGGCATCCTCCCAACCCTCGCATTTTTTCTCGATCGATCCCGAGGGGAAAGACGAAAAGCCCGCCGGGACTTACCTTGTCGGGTACATACGGGGGTATTACGGGCAGACGGACGACCTGCCGGAGCGGATGGCGGCATACGCCAAGATGCACCGTTGGGAGTTCTGCGGGCCGGTGTACAACATCTACGTGCAAAGCGAGATCAGCGTCAAGGATCCGGACAGATACCTCATGCAGGCTTCCGTCCCCGTCGTCAAGGCGCAGATCTGACCTCCGCGCCCCCCGTGCATCGCCTGTTGCAACCCGAGGCCGTCCCGAAGCGATCCCGAAGCGATCCCGAAGCGGCCGAAGCGATCCACTTGCCGTTTGCGGCAACTTGCCGAGTCAAGTAAAATACGCGGGTGCGTGAGTGCATTGAAGAAGGGGAAGGCTGGAAGCAGGCATTTTTTAATGATTTTCGGAGGTGACGGGATGGCGCTACGAAAGGTGATGCACATCGTCAACGGGGTCGAGAGGACGTTCTTCTTCGACCCCACGCAGGACACGCTGGCGGAGACGCTGCGGCGTTACGGGCTTACGGGGGTCAAGGTCGGCTGCAACGCGGGGCAGTGCGGCGCCTGTTCGATAATCGTCAACGGGGCCGTGGTGCGGTCTTGCATGAAGAAGATGAAGGATGTGACGGACGGCAGCGTGATCGAGACCATCGAGGGCTTGGGCACGGCCAGCAACCTCCACCCCCTGCAACAGGCGTGGATCACCTACGGCGGCGTGCAGTGCGGCTTCTGCTCGCCCGGCTTCATCATGAGCGCCAAGGCCCTGCTGGACCAGAACCCGTCGCCCACGCGCCAAGACGTGCGGGAGTGGTTCTTCAAGCACCGGAACATCTGCCGCTGCACGGGCTACAAGCCCCTGGTCGATTCGGTCATGGCGGCGGCCGAGGTGTTGCGCGGCGAAAAGACGATGGCCGACATCACCTACAAGCACGAGAAGGGGGCGAGCGTCTACGGCACGAGGTACCCGCGCCCGGCGGCGCTCGGCAAGGTGCTGGGCCTGACCGACTACGGCGACGACATCAAGCACAAGATGCCGGAGGGGACGCTCCATGTGGCGGTGGTGCAGCCGCGCCTGGCCTCGCACGCGCTCATCAAGAAGGTGGACACGTCCGAGGCGGAGAAGATGCCGGGCGTGGTCAAGGTCGTCACGGCGAAGGACGTGCGCGGCAACAACATCATCTTCGAGCCGAACTTCAACCGGCGGTCGATCCTCAAAGGCGACATACGGCCGATTTTCAACGACAAGAAGATATTCTTCTACGGCGACCTGGTGGGGGCGGTCGTCGCCGACACCGAGGCGCACGCCCGCGCGGCGGCGGCGGCGGTCAAGGTCGAGCTGGAGAAGCTGCCGGAGTACACCAACTTCCTCGACGCCGCGGCGCCGGACGCCATCCGCATCCACGACAAGTCGCCCAACACCTACCTGCTCCAGCCGGTGTTCAAGGGCGAGGACGCGCGCGAGGTCATCGACGACAGCGCCTATTCGGTCGAGGGGAGCTTCTACTCCACGCGCGAGCCGCACCTGTCGGTCGAGGGCGACACGCAGCAGGCGTTCTGGGACGAGGACGGCAACCTGACCATCGCCAACAAGTCGCAATCGATCCAGTGGAACCGCGAGTCGATAGCCGACGGCATCGGCTGGCCGCTTGACAAGCTGCGCTTCATCGAGAACCCGACGGGCGGCAGCTTCGGTTGGTCCACCTGCGCGGGGAGCTTCGCGGTGATGGGCGTCTGCCTGCTGGCTCTGGACGACCCGAACGCCAAGCTCACGCTCACGATGTCCTACGTGGAGCACCAGGCCTACAGCGGCAAGCGCACCCCGTCGCACTCCAACGGGCGCTTGGCGTGCGACAAGGACGGCAAGCTGACGGCGATCGAGTTCGACTTCGGCGTGGACCACGGGGCGTACGACGACATCTCGATGAACCTGGTGGCGAGCTTCGCGCGCTACTGCGGCTACCCCTACGTGATACCGAACGTGCGGGGTCTGGTGCGCATGGCGGTGACCAACCACGGCTTCGGCACCTCCTACCGCGGCTTCGGCTCGCCCCAGACCTACACCTGCTCCGAGTCGCTGGTCGATATGCTGGCGAAGAAGGCGGGCATCGATCCGTTCGAGTTCCGCTACAAGAACCTGGCGCGCAAGGGCGACCTGACGATCAACGGCTACCCCTACCGCGACCCGTCCATCGTGGAGCTGTACGACAAGCTGAAGCCGGTCTACGACGAGGCGAAGGCGCGCATCGCGGCGAAGAAGGAGGATGACGACTATTACTACGGCCTCGGCATCGCCAGTTGCGGTTTCAACGTCTCCGTCGGGGCGAACGACCACGCGGACATCGCGCTGGAGCTCCAACCCGACGGCTCGGTGACGGCGTACAACACTTGGCAGGATCCGGGGCAGGGGGGCGACATCGGGACGCTCGCCCATGCGCACGAATGCCTGAAACCGCTGGGCTTGGAGCCGGAGCAGATCAGGCTCCACATCAACGACAGCCACCGCTGTCCGAACTCGGGCATCTCGGCGGCGAGCCGTTGCCACTTCATGGTGGGACACGCGACCAAGGACGCCGCCGAAAAGCTGATCGCGGCGATGAAAAAGCCCGACGGCACGTTCCGCACCCATGCAGAGATGGTCGCCGAAGGCATTCCGACCAAGTACATCGGCTCCTTTGACATCACCAGCTACGGCGGCGCGGTGGATCTCGACCCGAACACGGGCGAGGCCGACCCGGTGTTGACGACGACCTACGGCGTGCAACTGGCGGAGGTGGCGGTGGAGAAGAAGACGGGGAAGGTGCAGGTGAAACGCATCGTGTTCGCCGGCGACGTGGGCAAGCTGGGCAACGTGCTGGCGGTCGAGGGGCAGGCTTACGGCGGCATCTCGCACACCATCGGCTTCGCGCTGACGGAGAACTACGACGACGTGAAGAAGCACGGCACGTTCGCGGGCGCCGGGGTGCCGACGATCAAGGACATCCCCGACGACATCGAGCTGCTGTTCCTCGACCGCGACCGCGAGCACGGCGTCCACGGCTCGACCGGCTGCTCGGAGCTGTACCAGTCGGGCGGGCACGTGGCGGTGCTGAACGCCATCGACGACGCCATCGGGGGGCGCGTCTACACGCTCCCGGCGTCGCCGCAGAAGGTGAAGGCGGTCATCGACCGCGTGCAGGCAGGCAAGCCCGAGGTCGTGGAGAAGTGGTGGCTGGGCCCGGACATGTACGACGTCCTGGAAGACCTGAAGAACAACCCGGTGTAGCCTCCGGGGTCTGGCTTCGAGGCGCGGGGGCGGTCTGCCCAGTCAGGCAGGTCGCCCTCGCCCAAGGTTTTGCGGGGCAACTTCCAGGAGGGAGTCGGTCGTCCGTGGAGCTCGCGTCACGGGCGCCCCGCCTATTTTTGAGTTGTGTGCGCAGGCGGGCGATTCCCGCGCGTTGTCTCGCCATCTCCGCGTCCTTGTCTGCGACCACGCCCTGCCACTTTTTGCGTTCCTCGCGCTTGGCGTGCTCCATCGCCGAGGCTTCGTTGATGATGATTTCTTGTCGCGTAGCCCGAAGGTGCCGCGCGCGTTGACGGAAGATGAATTTTCAGGAGATCGCCACTTACGCGGCGGGTTGCCTTAGAGACGCCCCGCCACCCTGCGCTTGCGGCTGTCCGCTCGGCTTGGACGTGCGCGACCTCGTCGCCAAGGTGCGCAAGGGGCGCTATGGCAACGCTTGGCGCGCCTACCGCGATGCGGTGCTGTTCCCCGGCGTCGTCAGCGCGCTCTGCGCCGCGCCCTGCCGCGCGGTCTGCGTCCGCGCTGTGGTCCAGGGCGGCGGCGGCGCGGTCGATCTGAAGTCGATCGAGCAGGGTGTCGTCGCCAAGGCGGAACGCCGCCCCCCCGTCAGATACGCCATCCCCCAAAAAAGCGAACGGGTCGCCGTCGTCGGCGCGGGGTTGTCCGGCCTCGCCTGCGCCTGGCGGCTCGGTTCGAAGGGCTACCGCGTGACGCTGCACGAGGCGTCCGACCGCGTCGGCGGCAGCGTGCGCGGCCTGCTCCCGGACGAAACCATCGACGCCGACATCGACGGCATGTTCCGGGTCATCGACTGCGACCTGCGCCTGGGCGGACGGGTCGCGGACATGGGGGCTTTGATGGGGGAGAACGCCGCCGCCTACGTCGCCACGGGCGCGGGCGGTGACGATTTCGGGCTGCTGGGGGGATGGGATCGCCGGATGCTGGCCACCGCCGCGTCCGGCGTCTTCATGGGTGGGGCGTTGACATCGGCGGTGGCGGCGGCGGTTCCGAATGTGGGCGCAGGCGCGCTCGCGGCGACGCCGGATGTCGCCGCAGCCGTCGAGAACGGCCTGCGCGCGGCGAGCGCCATCGAAGAGTTCCTGAAGACCGGGCGCAACGAAGGCGTGGGACCCCTCTTCAACCGCCCCCGCGTCAACGAGCGGTTCTACGCGCTCGGGTATGGCTTCGACGCGGGGGGGGGCGCGCCGGGTGCGGAACCGCCGGACGCCTGTGCCGCCGAGGCGGCGCGCTGCCCCGGCTGCAATTGCTCCCTGTGCATCGACGCCTGCGAGCTCATCCGCCATTACAAGCAGAACCCCAAGCGCATCGCCGCCGACCTGGGCGTCTCGGTGCTGCCCGTGGATGAGAAGATCAGGCATGTCGCCTCGCGGATGCTGAACAGTTGCAACCTCTGCGGGCTCTGCACGGCGGTCTGCCCGGTCGGGGTGGACACCTGCGCGGCCATGCATGCGAGCCGGCGCATCCTGAAGGAGAACGGCCACCTGCCCGCCGCCTATCACGATTTCTGGATGGCGGACATGGAGTTCTCCCAGTCGGACGAGGCGCGCGCCCTCGTCGCGCCCCCGGACGGGCGCGCCCGCCTGCTCTTTTTCCCCGGTTGCCAGTTGGCGGCGTCCTTGCCGCAGGCGGTGGCGCGGACGTTCGATTTCATCCGGCGCGAGGAGCCTGCGGCGGCGATGCTCCTCTCCTGCTGCGGCGTCCCCGCCGACTGGGCGGGGGAGGCGGCGGCGCTGGGACGGGTCATCGACTCGGTGCGTGCGGACTGGGAGCGCCTGGGGCGTCCGGGGCTCCTCTATGCGTGCAGCACCTGCAAGAAGACCTTCGAGCGCCACCTGCCGGACGCCAGGGGAGCGCTCGTCTATGAATGGCTTGCCGCGAGGCGGGAACGTCTGGCGGCACCCGCCGTCGCGCGCGACCCCGAGGCGCGGGTTCGCGTCTACGATCCGTGCGCCAGCCGCGACGATGCGGCGGGTCAGGCGGCGGTGCGCATGTTGGCGCGTGGCGCCGGGTTCGCCGTCGAAGAGGACGCGGCGGCGGGCGGTGCGCATGCCGCCTGTTGCGGCTTCGGCGGGCAGATCTACGCGGTGGACTCCGGCCTTCTGGAAAAGATCGTGCGCCGGCGGACTGCCGGGGCGCAGCCCCCCTACGTCGCCTACTGCGCCAATTGCCGCGACCTTTTCCTGTCCCAGGGGAAAGAGAGTTGGCACATCCTCGAAATCCTCTTCCCGCCGGAGCCTGAGACGGAGTCCGCGCCCGAGCCGGGGGCGGGGGCCGGGTTCGATGCCGTGTCCGCGCGGCGGTTGCCCGGCCTGACCGGGCGACGGGAGAACCGGCGGCTGCTCAAGGCGAGGTACGTCGGCGGCGTTGGCGCGGAGGCTGCGGGGGGCGTGGACGCGGGGAGGGCGAAGGAGGGCATGGCGACGGACGAGGGATTTGATTTGCAGATCGCCCCGGGAATCGAGGCGAAGATGGACCGGTTGCTGCTGTTGCGCGAGGATGTCGAGGCGGCGGTCGCCCATTGCGAGCGGGAAGGCGCGTACATGGTGGATGCCGCCAACGGCCGTCGCGTCGGCAGCCGTCGCGGGCGGGTCGTCACCGTCTGGGTGGAGTACGGGGTCGAGCCGGGGACGCGCCGGGTGCAGGTTTACAACGTCTACTCCCACCGCATGAAGATCGTAGGATGACCGTGGACCCTGAGAACGAGAGACGGCTGGTGTGTGCGAAATGCGGCGTGCCGCTTGAGAAAGGCGCGACGAAATTCTACTACCTCAACCACGAGCTGACCCACCCGGTCCCCCGCTGCCCGCAGTGCGGGCAGGTCTACATCTCCGAGGAGCTCACCTTGGGCCGCATCGCCGAAGTCGAGACCATGTTGGAGGACAAGTAGCGTCGCGGCGCCTGCGCGCGCTCCATGCGGAGTCCGGTCCGCCCCGTCTTGATCCGTCTTGATCCGTCTTGATCGAAATTTCCGCTCGCGCCGCCGCCCGGTTTTGCAGTAAGATCGGCGCGTCCGGACTTCGTCCGGAAACCTGTTGCACGAGCTTTGCACGATTGCATGAGGAGACGCGCCATGCCGTTTGCACCAAAGGAGTCTTTTCCCGCCCGCCCCCTGGCGGCCGCCTTCGCATTGGTGGTGTCGTTGACGCTGGCGGGCCCGCCGGCGCTGGACGCCGGAGAACCCGCATGGGACCCGTCCACCGTCAAGGCCTGCGACCGGGGCTGCCTGGTCGGGATCATGGACGGGTACATGGACGCCATGTTCAAGCACGACCCGGGGGCGACGCCGCCCCTCGCCATCGACGTGCGGATGACCGAGAACACCGGGGCGATGGACGTCGGCGAAGGGTTGTTGTGGCGTTCGAAAGTGGCGCCGACCGGTTTCGCCATCCACGTCGCCGACCCTGTCTCCGGGCAGGTCGCCTTGCAGGCGTTGCTCAAGGTCGGGGGGAAGGACGCGCTGGTCGCGGTGCGGCTGAAGGTGGACCGCGGCAAGATCCAGGAGATCGAGCAGCTCTACGACACCAACATCGACAAGGCCGCCTTGGAGCTGCTGGCGGTGCCGGCACCCGTCCTGACGACGGACGTGCCGCCGGCGGAGCGGGCGTCGCGCGACCTGCTCTTTCGCGCCGCCAACTCCTACTTCGACGCGCTGGAGGGGGACGACGGGAAGATCGGCGCGTTCGGCGACGACTGCGTCCGGCACGAGAACGGCTATCAGACGGTGAACAACCCGCCTCCCGGTGGGCGGATGATGCCTGCGCCGTTTTTGCCCGACGCCTCGACCCCCGAGGGCCGGGAGATGCTCCGGTTCAGCATGTTGACTTGCGCCCAGCAGATCGACTCGAAGACCTTCGCCTACATGAAGCGCATCAGGCCGCGCCGGGCGCTGGTCATCGACGAGCAGAAGGGGCTGGTCGCCACCTTCCCGCTCTTCGTCCACGACGGCACGCGCCGGGGGGCGAAGCCGGACGACCCGCCGGGGATGTTGCAAAACCTGGTGACGATGGAGACCTTCGCCATCCGGGGCGGGCTCATCCGCCATGTGGAGGCGTTCCCGTTCGTGACCCTGCCCTACGGCTTGGGCAACGGCTGGACCCCCGGTTCGGGGAGGTAGCGCCGCCGCAGGTTAGAACTTGCTTTTCTTGAGCGTCCACCAGGGGGCCATGGACGAGTCGTCGTGGCCCCTCCCCACGAACTCCCACAGGATGGCCAGCGCGCAGTTGAGCCGGATGGCGAATCCGTACAGCGGCGCGAGGAGCGCCCACGGCGCCAGCTTGATGTCGTACAGCGGCCGCTCCGAGGCGAAGGGGATGGAAAACAGCAGCATGCCGAGCGTGATCGCGGCGTAGAAGCCGTAGGTCAGCAACGCCAGCGCGAACCACATGTGCGCGGGGAAGGTCAGGTAGGCGACGAGCATGTACAGGATGATCAGAAACGGCATGACCACCTGGATGACCAGCCCGTTCACCAGCAGGTAGGTGAAGTTTTTCCAGCCGACGAGCTTCGGGGAGATGCTGAGCGGGTGCTTCCTGCAATAGAGGTAGGCGAGGTCGCCGTCCCAGCGCTGCCTCTGCTTGAGGATGCCCCGCAGCGTCTCCGGCACGTCGGTGTGCCCCATCGCCTCCTTGTCATATACGATGCGCATCCCCTTGTGCCTGCCCATGTAGCTCTTGATGCGCAACGTCATGTCCAGGTCCTCGGCGGTGCCGGCGTCCCAACCCATGACCGCGTCCAGCACGGAGCGGCGGAAGGCGCCGAAGGCGCCGGAGATGTTGTTGACCATGTTGAACTCCGACAGCCCCAGCTTGGTGGCGTTGATCGACAGGAAGTATTCCACCGCCTGCAGGCGCGTGACGATCGTCCTGAATGCGTTGCGCACCCGCAGGCCGCCCGCCACCGCGAAGACGTTCCCGTCCTCGAAATGGCGCGTGACGTTCCACACCATGTTGTTGTCGAAGGAGGTGTCGCCGTCCATCGCGATGACGATCTCGCCGTCGGCGAAAAGCATGCCAGCGTTGAGCGAGGAGACCCGCCCCCCGCGCTGCCACTTGGGGACGACCTTCAGCTCGCGCTTGGGCGTCCGGTTGACGGTCGCGACCATGGAGAGCGCCGCCTCGCGGGTCTCGCGGTTGGCGGCCGCGCCGTCGATCACGGCGAGGATCTGTATCCGCCCCGGATACATCTGCCCCATGACCGACCGGATGGTCTTGACGACGTCGCGACCCTCGGAGTAGCAGGAGATGATGCAGGAGACGGGGGGGAAGTACCTGCGGGGCGCTGCGGCTTTCCGCCGACCGTGGGCGCGGACGTCGGCGCGCAGACGCCCCCGAACCAACCCGAGGAGGACGACCGCGTAGACGGGCAGCTCCATGAAGACGACGAACGGGCAGACGGCGACCAGTGTGCGCACCAGGTCTTGTCCGGCGAAGAACCTCTCATAGGTGAATCGGACTAACCACAGGAATGCCTCGTACATCCCCGACGACCTCCTTGTCCGGCTAGATGTTCGCCGTCATCCCCAGCAAGAGCATCTTGGCGCTCCCCTCCCCGCACACCTCCTTGGGGCTTTCCGGCAGTGTGCGCGTGTTTATCGACAGCCGCAGCTTGGGCGCGTCCTTGAGCACCACGTCGTCGCGCAACGCCTCCATGCGCCCCGTCACGATGCGGCTCTGCTCGCCGTCCGTGTGGGGCAGGAAGAAGCAGAGCGTGTCCATCGACGGGCGCATGACCATGTCCGTGGTGCGGATGATGTTCTTGAGCCGCACCGTGAGCGCGTCGATCATCTGCGCCGTGCGGGCGTTGCCCACCACGTCGCCGATCTCGTCGATGTTGACGAACCGGAGCGCGATCAGCGTGAACGGCGGGTCGTTCTTGTAGCGCCGCAACATGCCGATGTTCCAGTCCAGCATCTGCTCGAAGTAGGCGTAGCTCATGACCCCGAGCCGGTCGAAGAGCGCGTAGGCGTTCTCGATCTCGCCGATGCGGGTCGAGACCTGCCCCTTCTCGGTCAGGGCGTATGTGAAATAGGTGCGGACGTCCAGCTCGTCCGGGGCGTTGCGGGCGCCGCAGTCGTGGCAGACCGTCAAGACCTGCGATTCGGTGAAGCTCTCCGCGCAGTCCTCGCAGACGAAGCTTTCCAAAGGATGGTCGTAGTCGCTCCCGATGTGCCGCAGCGCCGCCCGGCAGAAGGGGCAGGTCATCGAGTTGTCCCTGACGAACAGGTCGGCGACGCCGACCCGGCCGCAGGTGAAGCAGTGGATCAGCTCCTTCTTCGAGATGTCGATGCTCCGGCAGTTCGGGCAGACGTCGATGAAGTTCAGGTGCGGCGAGGAGCATTTCGGGCAGACCCTCACCCTGTCCACCAGGCGTTTTTGCGCGAGCTGGCCCCTGACCCGCAGGCCGTCGAGCCACTGCTTGTGATCCACGCCGACGGCGGCGAGGCACTCGGCGACGGGGTATCCGTAGATGTCGTCCGTCTTGGGCGCGGCCAGGGGTTTCAGCTCCACCCCCTGCCGCATGTAAAACCAGGCGAGGAGCCGGAAGTCGCTGTTTTTCGCGACCGCTTCCTTGTTCACCTCCCGCAGCGCCCGCAACAGGGGCTCGGACTTCCCCAGCGCCTCGTCGATGCGCACGGACACGCCGTCCACCAACGCCTCGAACCTGCGCCCGTGCGGCGCCGAGGAGAAGACCGGGGCGTATGCCGACGGCGGGTTCCTGCGGATGCTCTCCGCCGCCATGAGCGCGTCCTCCTCGTCCTCCGTGTCGATGAAGAAGGCGTTGCAGCCCGACGCCAGCAGCTCCCAAATCTCCTTGAAGTCGCGCACCTTGTCCCCGTAGTCCGTGAAGAGCAAGGGGGACGGGGCGAAGCGCGCCATGCGCAACGGCTGGCCGGCGTCCTCCCTGGTTGCGGGGATGGCGTCGGCTGCCATCGCCTCCTCGACCATATGGTCGAAGTCCGCCGCCTCCGTCCGTTTTTTTCCGCTGTCCTCGAAGACGCTCATCGTCCCTTCTTCCCCTTGAATGCCGTCTGGCCGTCCCCGGTGTCGCTTGCGGGCAGCAGGCGGCGCAGCAGACTCGGTTTCCACACGCCCCAACGCACCGTGACCGGCAGGCCGTCCACCCTGTACTGGTCCGGCAGGGGGGCGAGCGGCCTCAGATGGAGCATGATGGCGTTCCCTTCCGCGAACGGCCTGTCCGGCGCGGCGGGCGGGGCGCTCGTCTGGATGGGCCTGTCGGGCAGCTCGCAGCGGATCTTCACGTCCCCCGGCAGCTCCACCGTGATCGCGGAGCCGTAGCGGAAGTAGCCCATCGCCCGCTCGTCGGCGAACACCCGTATCTCCGCGCCGTCCTCGCCGACGATCTCCAGCACGTTCGCGCCCAGCGGCAGGGACTGCCCGGCGCCTGCGAGGACCTTTGCGACCTTGCCGGTGACGGGGCTGGTCACCACGTGCGGGGCGAGCCGTTTCTCAAGCAGGGCGATCTCGTTGTCGATGTTCATCCGCTCGAGCAGGTCCGCCCTGCTTTCCGTCGGCGTCGGAAGGGGCGACTGCTGTTGGGGCGCCGCCGCCGCGGCATGCGCCTCTTGGAGCTGGATCAGCGCCGAGCGCGCCTCCTGCTCCCGTTCGAGCGCCTCGCGGTACTCCGCCTCGGTCGCCGCGCCCTTGCGTTGCAGGTCTTCGAACGCCAGCCGGTTCCCCCTCCAGTATTCGAGGGTGCGGGCGGCTATCGCCAACGCCTCCTCGGAGACCTTGGCGCGCGGCTGGGGTTGGGGCGCGGCGGCGGCCTGCACCAGCTTCGGCACGCGGCCGTAGTCGTCCACCCGCGCCCGCAGCAAGTCCAGGTTGCGCAGGTCGTCGTCGTACGTCGCCGGGGTCACGCGCATCAGCACCTCGCCCCGGCGCACCTCGTCGTCTAGCGCCACGGCGAGGCCTTCGATCTTCCCTGACACCGGCATGGAGACCGTCGCGCGCTCCAGGACGACGACCGCCGGCGAGGTCACGAGGAGCCAGTCGCTGGCGAGCCGGTAGAGTATGTACAGCAGGGGGCTGGTCACCAACAAGACCACCAGGCACCAGCGTATCCACGGAAACGCCCGCTTGGACGGGGCGTAGCTCACCGCCACGCCGTCTCTCACGGCGACGTCCTGCAAGGCGCGTTGCTTGTCCAGCACCACCTTCATCGCCCGCCTCCGCCCGCCATCGCCCTGTAGCCCTTCCAGTCCTGGAGCACGACGTCCTCGGCGGCGCACGCGCCCGCCCGCTTCGACTCGTCCACCTTGGATGCCGTGCGGGAGATCGCCGCCTCCAGCGCTTCTGCGCCGCGCCGGTGGTAGCTCTCCTCGTCGGGCAGCTCCGCCTCGACGCTCTGCGCCAGCGAGAACCGCACCCCGCCGCCCGAGGCGCAGATCGCGGCGAAGCGCGAGGCGACGTTCTCGGCGTTGGTCGAGTAGATCATCAGGATCACCTCGGACACGCCCAGTTCGCGGAACGCCGGGATGGCGCGCCGCCCCAGGTCGCCTTCGAGGTAGCGCGGGTGCAGGGTCAGCGCCACCGGGAGGTCTGTGACCTCCGCGACCCCCGCCACGGTGCCTATCAGCGCCTCCAACAGCTCGCCGCGCCGCTCCTCCGGCACCCCGAGCTGATCCGGCTCGATGTCCAGGACGATGCGCCGGAACGGGAACGGGGAGAAGAAGCGTATGAGGTCGTACAGGTGCTCCCTGTGCTTCTCCAACAGCCAGTGCGGGTCGCCGAGCAGGAGGTCTAGCGTCACGCCGGTGGCGCGCGCGTCCGCGAACATCTCGTTGAAGCGGTCCAATGCGCCGTCGTCCTCGATCAGCCGGTCGATCTCCTTGGCGGAGAAGGAGACGAGGAGGCGCGTGATCCCGCGCCGCCTGAGCTCCCCCCACGCCGCCTCCCCGTCCGAGAGCAGGCTGGAGTCCCATACGAAGACGCCCCGGTGCAGGGGCCTCCATCCGCTTGCAGTCGCGGCGCGCGCCGCCGCTTCTCCTGCGACCCGTGGCGAGGCGCCCCTGGATGCGGTGACGGAGGCGGCGCCCCCGGCTGCCGAAGCGACCAGCTCCGGCTCGGATTCCCGCTTGAAGCCGGGGAGCTTGAGCAGGCGCGCGTTTTCCACCGCGTCGGGGACGGGGTTGGTCCTCGCGGTCTGTTGCCGCTCCTCGACGTAGCCGGTCATCTCCACGGCGGTCTCGGCGTAGAGCAGCTCGGAGTTGCACAAGTCCATCGCCACGCGGACGAGCGCGTAGCGGCTCTGCTGGAGTTGTTCGAAGGTGTCGCCCGGGAGCGCCGCATAGCGCTCGATTTTCTCGAAGACGCTCCGGCGCGCGCTCAAAAGGCGGTTCACCTGCGCGTCCAACGACTCCCGGGCGTAGTCGTGGAGCATGACCTGCTCGGCGAACTCGCCCTCCAGACGCATGCGCGCGAAGCGCGTCTCATGCCGGGCGCGGATGGCGTCGGCGCTCGCCGCCAGTTGTGCGACGTCCTTGCCCGCCGTGAGCGCGCCGAAGGGCTCGCGGATGGTGAAGCCGATGGCGATCCCCACGCCCCGGGAGCCGGGGATGTCCAGCGTGAAGGGGACGGTGACGTCCAGGCTCGCGCTGCGCTCGGAGTTGCGGGAGTTGCGCCGGATGTCTTCGTAAAGCTTCTCCGCCTCCTGCTTCTCCAGCAGGGCGGGGTGCGTCGAGATGTCGGCGAGGAGGCTTTTGACTCCGGGGATCTCCGGGGTCTCGATTTTGGCGGGGATCGACCAGTTCCTGCCGGTGGCCAGGTCGATGACGTTCAGGGCGCGGGCGCTGTTGATGCGCGACTCCACGACCTCGCGGCGCACCGCGTCGAATGCGGTTCCGAACTCGAGGTAGTCGGACTCCAGCAGCAGGTTCTTCCCCATGCGCTCCCGCAGGACCGTCATGACGTGAGTCTCGTCGTCGAGGAAATCTTGGAGGATTGGCAGCTTCCGTTGCTCCGACCAGAGCGCGAAATACGCCTTGCGCAGGGCGGTGAGGTTCCTGAGCCTGACCAGGCGGGTCTTCTGGTAGTCCGCCGACGCCTGTATCTCCGCCCGCAGCCTCGCGATCTTCTTCTGCGACCAGGAGCCGAGCAGCGGGAAGGAGACCCCGACCGAGCCGGTGAGCTGGCCGTAGGTCTTCATGTCGTGGGATGTCACGTCCTCGGGTTCGTTGAAGAAGCCGCCCCCCAAGCCGCCGACGAGCGAGGGGGAGAGCCGCCCCGCCTCCAGTTCCAGCGCGTACCTGTCGCGTGCCAGCACCGCCAGCGCCGTGAGCACCTCGGGGCTCTCCCCGACCATGGACTCCAGCACCTCCAGCGTCGGCAACGGCGGGTTCTCCCCCGCCCCCCCGGAAGCCCTGGCGTCGCCCAGGGGCGTCTGGGGGGGCGTCAACAACAGGAATCCGCAAACGGCCGCCAGATAGCGCGTCTTCAATGCCGTCCTCGCCATCCTTGCCATCCTTCTTGCATCCATGTGCGCGATCCCAATAAGACTCACGGCTCTATTTATCGCTTAGTAGCAACGGAAACTTAAGTTTTAATCGCAATGGCGAAGGCGTCGTGCGGAGCGCTGGCGACCGCTGTCGTGGCGGCGTCGCGGCTGGGCAACAAATGCCAGGCCCGTGCGCGCGGGCGCATAGGAAATGGAGATTCGCAAGTCGTTGGTTTTAAAGCGTCGAGATATTGGAAGTGAGGCTTGACGGGAAGGTTTTGCCCGGCGGGTGGGCGATTTTTACGCGATCACCCGTCCTCGTGGCTGACCTCCATCTCGACCTTGCCCGACCTGACCCGCCACCAGCAGTAGCCGACCACCGCCGCCGCCGCCGCCAGGTTCAGCGCCAGCAAGTTCGGCGTCAGACTCGGGGCGATCAGGAAGAACTGCGCCAGGCTCGTGAGCGAGGAGAGGAGCGCCACCGCCCAGAGCGCCCACGCCGGTATGCGGCACCTCGACTTGCGCCACTGGTCCGGCACCACCTTGGGCAGCCGGACCAGGAGCAGGTTGCCCGCCACCCCCACGACCGAACTGACGGCGATCACCATGCCCGCCACCTCGCCGATGTCCAGGCCCGTGAGGATCGGCACCATGCCGACGGCGTAGAGGATGGCGAGCCAGGCGACCGGCGTCTTGAACCGGCTGATCCTGCCCAGCCCCTTGGGGAGCCAGCCGTCTATGGACGCTTGCAGCATGGGCTTGGTGACGGCGGAGAACTGGGCGTTGAGCGTGGTGGCGAGCGCGCCCATCGCCCCCGCCACCATGAAGAAGACGAACAGGGGCTTGGGCAGCACCGCCTCCGCCACGCCGGTGAGGGGTTTTCCCGCCACCTCCCCGAGCGGCAGGACGCCTGCGGCGACGAAGCCGATGAAGCCGTACAGCAACGCCACCGCCGAGGTGGCGACGATGATGACCAGGGGGATGTCGCGCGTGGGGTTCTTCGCCTCGGCGCCCAGGTTCACCACCGCAGTCGCGCCGGCGGTCGCCGAGGTCAGCAGCGTCCCCGCCTGGAACAGGGCGAGGAAGCCGCCGAGCATGAACCCCTCGCCGAAGAAGCCGTCCCACCGCACCTCGCCGATGCCGAAGGCGGCGAGCAGCCCCAGCCCCGCGCACATGGCGACGACGATGATGTTTTGTATGCGCGCCGTCCAGTCGATGCCGACGCAGTTGAGCAGGAAGAAGAGCGTCAGGATGGCGACGGCGGTGAGCCTCGGGGGGGCGCCGGGGGCGAAGTGGGCGAAATAGTCGGCGAACGACAATGCGTACATCGCCAGCGACAGGTTCATGAGGAAGCCGAGGATCATGGTGACGCCGCCGTAGATCCGCCCGCCGAGGAGGACTCCCTGGGTGTAGCCGCCGCCGCGCAGCCGGATGGTGCCGCAGACGATGACTTGCGGCAGGGATGTGACGACGACCAGCGCCGCCGCGACCATGAAGGAGAACGCCGCCGAGCGGCCGGTCATGGCGATGGCGACCCCCATGAGGGACATGATGCCCGCGCCGACGATCTGCCCCACGGCGATGCCCATCAGGCTGCCGAAGCCTAGGACGCGCTTGAGATCCCTGGTGCTGGCGGGGGTGCCGGGGGGATGCGGATGCGCGCCGCCCCCCGCCATCGCGTCACGCATCGCGCCGCTCGTCTCATCGCGCATCGCGTCACCTCGGAAGGAGGCTGCGGCGGCGCAACGCCTTGCGCAGGCGTTCCAGCGCCTCTTGCAGCGCCGCCGTGGGGCACGCCAGGTTGATGCGCTCGAAACCGCCCCCCTCCGCGCCGAACATCGGCCCCTCGTCCGTGAACCACTCCGCCTCGCCGACCATGAACCGCTCCAGTTCCGCCGCGTCCAAGCCCAGTGCGCGGAAGTCCAGCCACTGGAGATACGTCCCCTCCAGCGGGACGGCCTTCACCTGCGGGATGTGCGCGGCGAAGAAGTCCCGGACCAGCCCGTGGTTGGCCCGCAACAGCTCCAAGAACGCATCCAGCCAGGGGGCGCAGCGGGTGTAGGCGATCTCGCACGCCTTCTGCCCGAGGATGTTCAACGTGAACTGCGCGTTTTTCATGAACTGGTCCTTGAGCCGCTGGCGCAGCCCCGGATTCGGGACGACGATGTTGCTGGCCTGCATCCCCGCCAGGTTGAATGTCTTGCTCGGCGCGGTGCAGACGACGCAGTTCTGCTCCGCTTCCGCGGAGAGCGTCGCGTAGACGGTATGCTCGACTCCAGGCATGAGGAGGTCGAAATGGATCTCGTCGGACACCACCAGGACGCCGTTGCGCCCGCAGATGTCGGCGACCCGCGCAAGCTCCTCGCGCGACCAGACCCGCCCCACGGGGTTGTGGGGGCTGCAAAGGAGGAGCAGCTTGTTGCGCGGCTCGCGCGCCTTCGCCTCAAGGTCGTCGAAGTCGATGTGGTAGCGCCCGTCGCCGCCGTCGCCGTCCCGATAGGCGAGCGGGTTCGCCACCAGCGTCCGTCCGCAGGCGGTGGCGGCCATCGCGAAGGGGTAGTAGACCGGGGGCATGGTGATGACGCCTTCGCCCGGTTCGGTGAAGGCGCGCACCGCCGCGAAAAACGCGGGGACGACGCCGGGGGCGGGGACTATCCACTCCCGCCGCACCTCCCAGCCGTGCCGCGTCCGCATCCAGTGGGCGACCGCGTCGAAATAGGCGCCGGTGGGCGACGTGTAGCCCAACACGGCGGTCTTCAGGAACTCGCGCAACCCCTCGACCACCTCCGGCGGGTTCGGCAGCTCCATGTCCGCGACCGAGAGCGGGATCACTCCCGGGGAGACGTCGGGCTTCTTGGCGAGCATCATGTCCCATTTCGACGAGCCGCTGCCGCGCCGATCCAGCCGCGTGGTGAAGTCGTAGCGCATTCGCAATCCCTCCCGTGAACGCGAATATAATATGCCGCCCGGAAACCGCCGTATCATATATTATTTTTCGTTTTCGGTCGTTTTCGAGTTGACTTGAATCGTAATCAAGATAAACTCCATGGGCTTTATGCAGTATTTGAAGCGCAGTCATGGCTAGACCTTGGAAAGAAGGATAGTTCACAAAGGAGAGGACGAAAAAAGATGAGCGAAGAAAGAACGTACCACCTTGACACCCTTGCCATCCATGCCGGACAGGAGATCGAGCCGACGACGCGGGCCCGCGCGGTGCCGGTCTACCGGACGACGGCGTTCAACTTCAAGAACTCGAAGCACGGCGCCGACCTGTTCGCCCTGAGGGAGCTGGGCAACATCTACGCGCGGCTGATGAACCCGACCAACGACGTGCTGGAAAAGCGCCTGGCGGCCTTGGACGGCGGCGCGGCGGGGCTGACGCTGTCCAGCGGCACGGCGGCCGTCTATTTCACCGTCACCAACATCCTGCGGCAGGGTGACGAGCTGGTCTCCGCCTCGAACCTCTACGGCGGGACGTTCACGCAGTTCGACGCCATCCTGCCGAACCAGGGGATCACCGTCCGCTTCACGCCGGTCAACGACTTCGCGGCGGTCGAGGCTGCGATCAACGAGAAGACCCGCGCCATCTTCATCGAGACCATCGGCAACCCGGTGCTGGACGTGGCCGACATCGAGGGGTACGCGAAGATCGCCCAGGCGCACCGCCTGCCGCTGATCGTCGACGCCACCTTCACGCCGCCCGTGCTGCTGCGCCCGATAGAGCATGGCGCGAACATCGTCATCCACTCGCTCTCCAAGTGGATCGGCGGGCACGGGACGGGCATCGGCGGCGTCGTCATCGACGACGGCAAGTTCGACTGGACCGACCCGAAGTTCGCCCTCTACAACGAGCCCGACCGTGGCTACCACGGCCTGCGCTTCGCGCACGACCTCGGCCCGCTCGCCCCCATAGCGTTCACCCTGCGCCTGCGCACGGTGGGGTTGCGCAACCAAGGGCCGACGCTCGCCCCCGACGCGGCGTGGATCTTCCTGCAAGGGGTCGAGTCGCTGCCGTTGCGGGCGCGCAAGCACAGCGAGAACGCGCTGAAGGTCGCGCAACACCTTTCCAAGCACCCCAAGGTGGCCTGGGTGCGCTACCCCGGCCTCGAGGGCGACCCGTCCAATGCCTTGGCGAAGAAGTACCTGCCCGAGGGGGCGGGCGGCATGGTGGTGTTCGGGGTCAAAGGGGGGAGCGACGCGGCGATCAAGCTGGTGGACAACATCAAGCTGTTCAGCCTGCTCGCGAACGTCGGCGACGCCAAGAGCCTGATCATCCACTCGGCCAGCACCACCCACTCGCAGTTGAGCGAGGAAGACCAGAAGAAGGGCGGCCTGGGCGACGACCTCATCCGGCTCTCCATCGGCCTGGAGCACATCGACGACATCGTCGGCGCGCTCGATGACGCGCTGACGCTGGTCTAGCCCGCGCGACAAACCGCCGTATCGCTTGTAGGGACGGCTCGGACAGTCGTCCCTACAGGTCAACCCGCCTCCCGCAGCCCGAAAGAGACCCAGAAAGAGAGAAAATTTTCCTTTGCCGCATCTCCGAATGGTGGTAGACTCGCCAACTTATGAATGAGTTGTCGGTCTACCACCACCTTGGGTTCACCTGAGCCCGGCGCCGATAGCGATAGCGTCGGTGCGCCGTTATTTCTTCATCACGCCCATATCTCATAGTTGACATGTGTTTGTGACCGCCTGTCCGGGCGGGCGCAAGCCGTTTCGGCCTTGCCGCCTCGGCGGCTCCGCCGGGAGAAGGACCATCCGTTTTGTTTGACGTGTCTTTGCGCCATTTGCGGTTCGCCTACGACAAGGAGCTGGTCTTGGGCGACATCAACCTCGAAACGCGGGCGGGCGACTTCGTCTGCCTCCTAGGGCAGTCCGGCTGCGGCAAAAGCACGTTGCTGCGGCTGATCGCGGGCTTGGAGCGATCCGACCCCGGCCAGCTCCTGGTGGGCGGCAAGCCGGTGGAGAGGCCCAGCCTGGATCGCGCCATGATCTTCCAGGACTACGGCCTCTTTCCGTGGATGAGCGCCGGCGACAACATCGACATCGCCCTGCGGCAGAAGTTCAAGGGGATGGAGAAGGCGGAGCGGCGCAAGATCACCCTCGAGTGGATGAAGAACATCGAGCTGGACGAGGGCTTCTACGACAAGCTCCCGTTGGAGCTGTCGGGCGGGCAGCGGCAACGTTTCGCCATCGCCCGCGCCTTCGCCATCGACCCGCCCCTCCTGCTGATGGACGAGCCGTTCGGCGCGCTGGACGCCGTGACGAAGTCCCTTTTGCAAGACACGGTGCTCGAACTGTGGCAGAAGGTGGGGGAGAGGCGGAAGACCGTGTTCTTCGTCACCCACAGCGTGGACGAGGCGCTTATACTCGGGACGCACATCGTCCTGATGGGGCAGTCCCCCAGCCGCATCATCCACACGCACGCCTTCGCGCCGGGGGAGAAGCCCCACAGGGACACCATGTATTCCGACCCGAAGGTCATGGAGCTGCGCAACCACCTGATCCGCTTGATCGAGGAGGATATCCAGCAGAAGGTCAAGTCGCAGAAGCTGGGCGCGGCAGGCGGTGCGGGCAAAGCGTAGGGGGGATGCGCCGGGAGTCGGGGGATTGCATAAGGAAACCATGAATCGAATCGCGTGGATTTTCACGAAAGGAATCAAAATCATGAGAAACCGTGTGTTGTTGTCGGCGGCGGCGTTGGTCGCCATGGTCGCGTTGTCGGCTTGCGGATCGAAGGAGCCCGCCTCCCAAGGCGAAGGCGCGAAGGCGGCGTTGCACGTCAGGGTCGCCGCCCAGAACAATTCGGGGCAGGTGTTCCAGTTCGTCGCGGAGGAGCGCGGCTTCCTGAAGGAGGAAGGGGTCGATTCGGAGCTGGTGTACATCAACAACGCCACGGACGCCTTCACCGCGATGGCGGCGGGGCAGATCGACATCATGTCCACCTACGGGACGGGCGGCCCCCTCATCCAGATCGCCAACGGGCAGGACTTCACCATCTTCGGCGGCTACATGATCATCGGCGAGACCCCGGTGTACGGCAAGCCCGGGACGAAGTGGACGGGGCTGGACAGCTTCAAGGGGAAGACCGTCGCCATCACCCGGGGCGGCACCCCGGACATCGTGCTGAAGGGCATCTTCCACGACGCGGGCATCCTGAAGGACGTGACCTTCGTCGAGATGAAGAAGAACCAGGAGACCCTGCAGGCCGTCGCCAGCGGGCAGGCGGACTTCGGCGCCACCGCCACCGGCTACCAGCTCCAGGCGCAGGCGCTGGGGCTGGAGGTCAAGATGTGGCCTGACGAGTATTGGCCGAACCACTCCTGTTGCCGCATGCTCTCCACCAGCCCGTGGCTGTCGAAGCCCGAGAGCCAGGAGGCCGTCTACCGCCTGCTGCGCGCCTATCTGCGCGCGGAGGAGTACATCCAGTCCGAATCGGACAAGGAGCGCCTGATCGACCTGGTCGTGGAGAAGCTGGACCTGGACCGCGACACGGCTGCGAGCTTCATCCTGAGCCCCCACATGAAATACGACACCGACCCCTTCCGGAACAGCGTGCTCAAGATGTGGGACAAGATGGGCGCCTTCGGCTACCTGCCGAACAACAGCATCAACTGCGACGACCACATCAACGTCGCCATCTACAGGAAGGTGCTGGACTCCCTGATCGCGGACTACCCCGACAGCGAGTTCTTCAAGAAGAAGCGGGCGGCGTTCGAGCAGAACAACCTGTAGTTCGCATTTCGCATAAGGAGCAGTGGCCATGCAGTTTTTCAAGAGATACCAAGGGGTCATCTTCATCGGCGTCTTGCTGGTCGTCGGCTACGTCCTTCTGACCGACGGCTTCCAAGTCCTGCCGCCGTTCCTGTTCCCCAGCCTGGGGAAGGTGGTCCGGCTCACGCCCGGCTACACGGGGCAGTTGCTGGAAGGCTTGCAAAGCTCGTTGTTCCTCTTGGTCACCGCCTACGTTCTGGCGGTGGCCATGGCGATATCCTTGGGGACGTTGATCGGGCTGAAGAACATCCTGCGGCGCAACCTGACGCCGTACATCAACGCCTTCAGCGCCATCCCCGTGCCGCTGTTGACCCCTTACGCCATCCACATCTTCCCCACGTTCAAGGCCGCCTCGATCTTCCTGATCTGGCTGGCGGCCTTCTGGGTCATCCTGGGGACGACCATCGGCGCGGTCATGAGCATCGACCGGCGCTACCTGGAGAACGCCGCGATGCTGGAGATGCCGCCGCGCACGAAGCTGTTCCGCGTCATCCTGCCTGCGGCGTCGCCCACCATCCTCGTCGGCTGCTCCATCGCCCTGACGCTCTCGTTCATGATGCTGGCGGTGGCGGAGATGTTCGGCGCCAAGTCGGGGATGGCTTTCTTCATCCAGTATTACTCGGACTTCGCGCGGTTCGACCTGGTGATGCTGGGGTTCTTCTTCGTGTCCGTCGTCCTGGTCGTCATCATGCACGGGTTCGACCGGCTCAAGGCCAGGATATTGCACTGGACGCTCAACAACTGACGGAACCTTGACGGCAAAGGACGCCTGTAAAGGAGGCATGCCATGAAAAAAGACGCAATGACGCCGCTGGAGCGGGCAGCCGCCCTCGCGGCGGGGGGCGAGGTGGATCGCCTGCCGGTGAACCCCAACATCGCCAACGGCGTGGCGCGGATCTACGGGTGCAAGATCTCCGAGTTCAACACCGACCCCAAGGCGCAGGCCGAGGCGCAGGTCGCCGCCTACCGGAAGTTCGGCTACGACAGCGTCAGGATATTCACCGACCTGTTCCCCTGGGCGGAGGCGATGGGGGCGGAGGTGGTCAAACCCGACGACGACACGGCCGACCTGGCGCGGCCGGCGGTCGGCGACGTCAAGGACATCGACCGGCTCGTCCCCGCCGACCCGTACAAGGGCGGACGGCTGGCGGTCCAACTGGAGGCGATGGATCGCTTGGTGGACCGCGTCGGCGGCGAAGTCCCTTGCTCCGGGTCGCTGGCCGGCCCGTTCACGAACGCCTTCTTCCTCTACGGGGTGAACGAGGCGCTCCGACTGTTCAAGAAAAACCCGGACGCCATGAGGAAGCTGTGCCGGGTCTCCTTGGAGACCTGCAAAGCCTACGCGGCGGCGACGATCGCCAAGGGGCTGGGCGTCACCATCTCCGAGCCGATGTCCTCCTGCACGGTCGTGAGCCCCGCCACCTTCCGCGAATACTCGCTCCCCTGCCTGAAGGAGCTGGTGGATTTCATCAAGGGCAAAGGCAAGGTGCCGGTCATCCACATCTGCGGCGACACGACCGAGATTTGGGACGACATCGCCGACCTCGGGGTCGGCGGCTTCAGCGTGGACAACGTGGTGGATCTGAAGAAATGCTGCCGTGCCATCGGCGGCAGGACGAAGATGCTGGGCAACGTGGATCCGTCCACGGTGATGTACGCGGGCACCCCCGCCGACGTGCGGCGCAAGACGCTGGAGTGCATCCTCGCCGCCTACGACTCCCCCAAGGGCTACGTGGTGATGTCCGGGTGCAGCCTGCCCGTGGAAAGCCCGCAGGAGAACGTCGCCGCCATGATGGACGCGGTGCGGGACGTGGGCTACCCGGTCAAGCCCGGGAAGGTGGAGGGGATGTTGCGCGAGCTGGGCGCGGGGGATTGACGGGCTCGGCGGCGCCGTGCACCTGCGCACGGCGTCGCGGGGGAAACGGCAGGGATATGACAGGGGGCGGTTGGCGATGGACAAGGACGGGCTGTTGAAGTCGATTGCGCAGGCGGTCGTGGACATGGAGGAGGAGCGGGCGGCGGAGCTGTGCGGGCGGTCTTTGCAAGAGGGCGTCCCGGCGAAAGAGGCGCTGTACCGGGGGCTGATACCGGGCATGGACGAGGTGTCCCGCCTCTATGCGGAGTCGGAGTATTTCGTGCCGGAGGTGCTGTCGGCGTCCGACGCCATGTACGCCGGCCTGGAGGTGCTCAAGCCCCACATCGAGACGGAGCGGGGCGAAAAGGCCGTGAAGGTGGTGATCGGCGTGGTCAAGGGCGACACCCACGACATCGGGAAGAACATCGTGAAGATGATGATGGAGACTTCCGGCGCGGAGATGTTCGACCTGGGGCGCGACGTCGCCGTGGAGCGCTTCGTGGAGAAGGCCGAGGAGGTCGGCGCGCAGGTCATCGCCATGTCCACCCTGATGTCCACCACCCTGGTGGGGATGAAGACGCTGGTGGAGATGCTGGTGGGGCGGGGGCTCCGCCCCAAGTACAAGGTGATGGTGGGGGGCGGCCCGGTCTCGCCCGAGTTCTGCCGCAGGATCGGCGCCGACCTTTACGCGAAGGACGCCGCAGAGGCGGTGAAGGTCTTGAAGGCGGAGTGCGGGTTGGCGCGGTAGGCGACCCCGCCCTCCGCCTCTGCGCCGGACGGCGGCGGTGACGCGCCCGCCTCGGGCGCATGCGCATGTGTGTGACGAATGGACGGAATGGACGAATGGGAACCTCTAAAAACCTCGCAGGCAAGGCGCAACGCGGCACCCGGGGTTTTTAGAGGTTCCCTGACGAACGAAAGGAAACGCGATGATTCGGAAGATGCAACTTTTGTTTTTGTTCGCCGCGCTCGGCGGCACGACGCTTTTCGCGCAACAGGCTTCCAGCGTGAAGATCACGCCCTACGGCTACGTCAAGCTGGACTCGGTGTATGACACGGCGCGCACGGCGTATGGCGACCTGTCCTTCTGGGCGTTGCCGAAAACCACCGTGGGCGGCGGCGAGGAGGAGCTGACCTTCAGCGCGCGCGACACCCGCCTCGGGCTGAACATCACCGGGCACGAAAGCGGGAAGGTGAAGGTCACGGGCAAGATCGAGGGGGACTTGTTCGAGGAGGCGAGCACCGCGAACAAGTATTCGCCCCGCCTGCGCCTCGCCTATCTGGACGTGGCGTGGGGCGAGGGCTGGTCGCTCCGTTTCGGTCAGGACTGGGACACCTACAGCAGCTTCCACCCCTCGATGGTGGACGCGGGCATCCTGGGGAACGCGGGGCACCTCTACGGCCGGCATCCGCAGATACGCCTGACCAAGGACTCCAAGGTGGGCGGGGACGCCACCGTGACCGTGAAGCTCGCGGTGCAGCACGGGCGCAACGGCGCCAACTACGACGGCGACGCCCAGCCGGACGAGAACGCCGCCGCCTCGCCGAGCTTCCACGGCAGCCTCGCGGTGAAGGCCAAGCTCATCGGCGCCAAGCAGAGCACCTTCACCGTCTCCGGCGCGTATGGCCGCGAGAAGGTGCGCGGTTCCGCGAATCCCGGCACCTACCAGAGCTGGCTCCTGCACGGCGGCGTGCAGTTGCCGCTCCATGACAAGCTCACCCTGCAAGGGGTCGCCTGGACGGGTGAAAACCTCGACAACTACCTCGGGGGTGTCGGCCAGGGGGTCAACGTCGCCATCGGCACGGAGATCAAGAGCGCCGGCGGTTGGGGGCAGCTCGTATACATCCCGTCCCGACAGTTCCAACTGGGGGTAGGGTATGGCATCGACGACCCGGACGACGCCGAGCTCTCCGGGAACGCGCGGACGTTCAACGACCGGTTTTTCGCCAACTTCTTCTATAACCTGACGGACAAGGCGCAGATCGGCGTCGAATACTCCTATATGCGCACCGACTACGCCCTCCCGTCGCAGGATCAGGTCAACCATCGCATCCACCTGGGTGCGAAGTACAGCTTCTAAAGCCGGGTGCGGCGCGCCTTGGGGCGCGGCGACTTGGCCGCCGCAAGGGGGGTGGCGATATGGTTCGGAGATTGGTCGCGGGTCTTCCGGCGGTGCTCGTGGGGATCCTGGTCGCCGTCGGGCCGCGCACGCTCTTCCCGGTCTGCGAGGGGCTGGACGACCCGTCGATGCCCTGTCACTGGACCGCCTTGGTCGAGGCTGGCGTCGGCGGGGTGCTGGCGCTGCTCGGCGTGGCGTTGATCCTCTGCGCCCGGGGCGGGGCGGAGTCCTGCGCGCCGGGATTGCACGTCGCCGTCTTCCTCGACGCGGCGCTGGCGTTGCTGGTGCCCACCGCCCTGGTCGGCGTCTGCCAAGGGGCGCATATGCCCTGCCGTCTGCTGACGCTGCCGGCGCTGGCGGTGCTGGGCTCGCTGCTCATGCTCGCCTCCGCCATGCAGGGGTGGCGGGCGTTCGCGGGCGTCCGGCGCGGCAGGGGGTAGGGCATGGGCGGGCGCTGCGAACGTTTCTCGTATCCGCTCGGGACGCGGCGGCTGGCGTGGGAGAACATCCGCAGCCGCCCCTTCCGCAGCCTCTGCCTGATGTTGGCCGCCGCCGTGGTCGGTTGCTCCCTGTTCGGCGGGTCGGTGCTGGTCATCGGGCTGGAGCGGGGGTTGCGCAGCGTGGGCGAGCGGTTCGGCGCCGACCTCATGGTCGTGCCTGCGGGGGCGGCGCGAAAGGCCGAGGCGATCCTGCTAGGCGGCGACCCCGGCTACTTCCACTTCGACGGCGGCGTCGCCGACAAGATCGCCCGCATGGACGGGGTGGAGCGCGTCTCCCCGCAGCTTTTCATGACGTCCCTGTCGGCGGACTGCTGCGACGCGCTGGTGCAGTTGGTCGCCTTCGACCCCGCCACCGACTTCGTGGTCCAGCCGTGGCTCGCCCGCAGCCTCGGCTCGGGGCTGCGTGACGGGGAGATGGTGGCGGGCAACAACATCTTGGTGCGCCCGGACCGGACGGTGCGGCTGTTCGGCAGGCGGTACCCGGTGGCCGCCAAGCTCGCCCGGACTTCGACGGGCTTCGACACGTCGCTCTTCATGAGCCGCGCCACCGCCCGGCAGGTCGTCGCCGCCGCACAGGCGGAGGAGCTCGATTCGCCCATCGACCCCGTGCCCGAAGGGGCGGTCTCGGCGGTCATGGTCAAGGTCGCCGAGGGGCACACCCCCGTCTACGTCGCTTGGAGGATACGGAGGGACAACCCCGGCGTGGACGTGATCGTCTCCCAAAGCGTCGTCTCCGCGATCTCCGGCAGCCTGCGCAAGTTCACGGGGCGCGTCCGCGACCTCTCCTGCGCCATCTGGCTGGCCGCCGCGCTCATTTTGGCGGCGCTGTTCGCCGGGAGCGCGAACGGGCGCAAGAAGGAGTTCGCCCTGCTCCGGGTGCTGGGGGCGACCAAGGGGAGGCTGGCCGCGCTCGTGCTGTGCGAGTCGGCGCTGGTCTGCGCCGCCGGGGGCGCGCTCGGCGTCGCGCTGGCGGCGCTGGCGGTGTTCCCCTTCAACGCCTACATCGGGGTGAAGTTGCAACTCCCGATGCTGACGCCCGCGCCGGAGGCCGTCGCGGCGTTGGTCGTGGCGAGTTTCGCGGCGACGGCGGCGCTCGGCCCGCTGGCGGCGGGTTTCGCGGCAGTCAAGGCCGGCGCGTCGGATCCGTGCCTGACGCTGCGGGAGGGGGAGTGAACCCGATGGCGACGCCTGCGCCGCTGGTGGAGGTGAAAGGCCTGTCCAAGGAGTACGCGCCGGGGGTGGCGGCCGTCGCCGGCGTCGACCTGGCGCTCGGTGCGGGGGAGTTCGCCTGCGTCACCGGGCGGAGCGGCAGCGGCAAGAGCACGCTCCTGAACATGGTCGCGGGGGTGTTGCGCCCGACTTCCGGCGCCGTGCTTCTCGACGGGCTCGACCTGTTCGGCGTCTCCGACCGGGAGGCGTCCCTGGTGCGCAACGCCAAGATCGGCTACGTCTCCCAAGGGGCGAACCTGCTCGGCGGCTTGAGCGTCCTGGACAATGTGCGGCTCCCCTTCTTCCTCGCCGCCGCCGGCCGGTCGGGCGACGCCGCCGCGAAGGCCGCCGCGCTGCTCGAACAGGTCGGCCTCGGGCGGTTCGCGCGCACCCGCACCCGCCCCGGCGAGATCTCGGGTGGCGAGGCGCGGCGGGTCGCCATCGCGCGGGCGCTGGTCAACGACCCGTCCCTGGTCCTCGCCGACGAGCCGACCGGAGACCTCGACCCCGAGAACGCCGCCGCCGTGATGGAGCTGTTCCGGCAAATCGCGCACCAGGGCGTCGCCGTGCTGCTCGCGACCCACGACCCCGCCGCCGCCGCCCTCGCCGACCGGGCGTTGCGCATGGAGCAGGGGCGTCTGACCGAATGCGCGACGCGGGAGTGAATGCCGCCCCGCGTTCGAGCCTTCGTCGCGAAGCCTGCAACATCCCCGCGACAAATCGGCGAAGCCGCGAGCTGCTGGCGCCCGCCATGCGCACGTGCGACACAAACCGCCGTTTGCCTCTCCATGTCCCCACGCCCGCGCTTCATGGGCATGCCCCGGTCAATGCAACGCCTTGCCCGCCAGGCGCAGGATGTCGTCCAGCGGGTTGCCGTCGCCGTCCATGTCCAGCAGGGAGGCGAGCCCGCCGCCCTGCTGCTTTGCGCCCGTGGAGGCGCGCTGGCCCCCCAACACGCCGCCCAGCAGTCCGCCGAGCCCGCCGCCTGCGGAGGCGGGTTCCGCCGACCCCGCGTGTTGCTTCGACATGTGGCCCGCGACCATCATCGCCACCATCGGCAGCATCTTCTTGAGCAGCGAGGAGTCGAGCCCCGATTGCGCCGCCGCCTTCTGCGCGACCGCGCGGCTGACGTCCTTGGAGCCGAAGATCTGTCCCAGGATGTTGTCGCCTTGGCTCACGTCCGTCTGTTGCGGCGCCAGCACCGCGTCGAGCAAGCCGCCGCCGCCGAGCTGGCCGAGCAGTCCGCCGAGCCCGTCCACGCCGGACGGATGCGACTGCGCCTGCCTTTTGAACCCGCCCATGATCGCCGGCAGGAGCGCCGCCGCGCCGCTGGCGGCCTGGTTCTCGCTGACCCCCAGCTCCTGCGCCATGGATTTGAGCCCGCCCATCTGCGCCAGGATGTCGGTGATTTGCATGCCCATGGTATGTCCCCCCTCTGATGTCGGATAGTTGCGATTTGAAAGAAAAGAACCTATGAAAACCCCGGACGCTGCGTCGCGCCTTGGTCGAAAATGCCCATTCGCCTTTGTAAACTCCACTTTTCGACCTGCGTCTGCGAGGTTTTTAGAGGCTCCCAGGACTTGGACGAAAGACGGGATGATATTAACATCGAAGCGCCCTTTTGCAACAGTGGGAAAACACGCCGCCAAGGAGTTCCCCGCATGGTTGCCCGCATGGTTGAAACTTGAATTTTCACCTTTCAAATATTTTAATTGACGTGTGTTGGAGCGCCGTGAGAGACTCGACGGCATCCGGGATGGCGCCCGTCGGCGGCGGGCCTAGGGGAGCTTGCGGGTGCAGGCTGACGGTAGTGGTGTCTGGTGCGACGCCGGACGCACCATCGGACGTGAACGCGCGGTTATGAAAAGCATCGGATTGGATATCGGTTCCACGACTCTGAAGGCGGTCATGGTCGAAGTCGGCGACGACCGTCCCGGCGGGACGCTGTCCTTTTCCCGCTACCTCCGGCACAACGCCGACGTCGGCGCCGTCTTGCGCGACGTGCTCGGCGACGTGGCGCAGGCGGTCGGGGACGCCCCCGTCCGCCTGGCCGTGACCGGCTCGGTCGGCATGGGGACGTCCCAGCGCCTGGCACTCCCCTTCGTGCAGGAGGTCGCGGCGGCGCTGGCGTTCGTCCGGCGGCGGCATCCCGGCATCGCCACGCTCATCGACATCGGCGGCGAGGACGCCAAGGTCATCTACCTCAAGCAGGACGGCGGCGCCGACCTGCGCATGAACGGCGCCTGCGCGGGGGGCACCGGTGCCTTCCTCGACCAGATGGCGATCCTGCTCGGCGTCGACCTGGCGGGGATGAACGACTTGGCGCTCGACGCCCGCGCCGTGCATCCCATCGCCTCGCGTTGCGGCGTCTTCTCCAAGACCGACGTGCAAAACCTGATCAGCGCCAACGTGCCGCGCGAGGAGATCGCCGCCAGCGTCTTCCAGGCCGTCGCCCTGCAGACGCTGACCGCCCTGTCGCGCGGGTGCGAGGTCGCGCCCAAGGTGTTCCTCTGCGGAGGCCCGTTGACCTTCCTGCCGGCGCTGCGGCGGGCTTTCGCCACGGCGTTACGGCTCCCGCCGGAGGAGTTCGTCGTCACGGAGCACGCCCACCTGGTGCCCGCCTGGGGGGCGGCTTTGTCGGCGGCGTCCGCCCCGGGCGACTCCCGTGGGCTCTCCCCCCGCGACCTCTTGCGGATGCTGGAGGGGCGCGCCGCGGAGAGGGAGTCCGCCGCGCTGCCGCCGATCTTCGCGGACGCCGGCGCGTACGAGGAGTGGAAGCGGGGCAAGGGCGGGGACGCGTTGCCGGTCGCGCCGCCGTGCGACGCTGCGCAGGCGCCGGCGGGCGGGGTCTACCTGGGCATCGACTCCGGCTCGACGACCACCAAGGTCGTCGCGACCAACGCCGACGGCGAGATCGTCTTCTCCCGCTACGCCTCCAACGAGGGGAGCCCGCTCGATGTCGTCCGGGGCGCCTTGGCGGAGCTGGGGCGCGCCCGTCCCGGGCTCGTCGTCGCGGCGGCGGCCGCCACCGGCTACGGCGAGGAGCTGGTCAAGGCGGCGTTCGGCCTGGAGTACGGGCTGATCGAGACGGTGGCGCACTACCTGGCGGCGCGGCGGCTCGCCCCCGGCGTGTCGTTCATACTGGACATCGGCGGGCAGGACATGAAGGCGATCTTCGTCTCCCGAGGGGCGCTGGTGCGCATGGAGATCAACGAGGCCTGCTCCTCCGGGTGCGGCTCGTTCATCGAGACCTTCGCCCGCTCGCTCGGGCGCACGGCGGCGGAATTCTCGGCGCTCGCCGCGACGGCGCAGGCGCCCGCCGACCTCGGCACCCGCTGCACGGTGTTCATGAACTCGAAGGTCAAGCAGGCGTTGCGCGAGGGGGCGGGGGTGGGGGACATCGCGGCGGGGCTCGCCTACTCCGTCGCCAAGAACTGCCTCTACAAGGTCCTCAAGCTGCGCCAGGTGGAGGAGCTGGGCGACGAGATCGTCGTCCAGGGCGGCGCGATGCGCAACGACGCCGTCGTGGCGGCGTTCGAGCGCCTGACCGGCCGCCCCGTCCACCGCCCCGACCGCCCCGAGTTGGCGGGGGCTTACGGCGCGGCGCTCTACGCGCGGTCGCAGGCCGCCGCCGAGCGGGTCGCGCGCGCCCCCCGCGCCCTCTCCGCCCTGGCGGGCGTCCCCGCGCCCGCATGCTCGACCTTCCGTTGCCAGGGGTGCGAAAACCGTTGCGCGGTCACGCGGTACGCCTTCGCCGGCGGCGGCGCCTACGTCTCCGGCAACAAGTGCGAGAAGGTGTTCCACAACCGGGGCGGCGCCGAGACCCCCGGCGCCGACGTCTATGCGGAGAAGTACAGCCTGCTGTTCGACCGCGCAGCCGCCCCCGCCGCGCAGGCGCGCGACGCGGGGGCGGCCGCCGCCCGCCCGACGGCGCCTCGGCTCAGGATAGGGGTTCCGCGCGTGTTGAACATGTACGAGGAGTTCCCCTTCTGGCACGCCCTGTTCGGCGCCTGCGGCTTCGAGGTCGTGCTTTCCGACGCCTCCACGTTCGGGCTCTACGAGTCGGGGGCTCGCTGCGTCATGTCCGACAACCTCTGCTTCCCCGCCAAGCTGGTCCACGGGCACGTCCGCAACCTGGTCGAGCGGGGGGTGGACCGCATCTTCATGCCCTGGGTGGCGCACGAGAGGCGGGAGGGCGCGGGAGAGGTCAACAGTTGGAACTGCCCCGTCGTCTCCGGCTACAGCGACGTGGTGAAGAGCGTGACCGCCGCAGACGTCCCCATCGACTCCCCCGCCGTCACGTTCCAGGACGGGAAGCTGCTGTCGGTCGCCTGCCGCCGCTACCTGCGCTCCCTGGGGGTGGGCGACGCCCTCGCCGCCGCCGCGCTGGAAAAGGCGGAGCGGGCTCAAGCGGAGTTCGCCGACAAGGTGCGGTGGCTGAACCTGGAGGCATTCCGCAGGTCGCGCGAGGCGGGGCGGCCGGCCGTGCTCTTGGCGGGGCGCCCCTACCACGCCGACCCGCTCATCCAACACAAGGCGTCCTCCATGATCGCGGCGCTCGGCGTCGATGTGTTGACCGACGACATCGTCCGCGGGGATGACGCCGCCGAGGGCTACGACGTCGAGGACGGGCGCCTGGTGCGGCAGTGGGCGTACGTGAACCGCATCCTCCGTGCGGCGGAGTGGGTGGCGCGCAAAAACGACGATGTGCAGTTCGCCGAGCTGACCTCCTTCGGCTGCGGGCCGGACGCCTTCCTGCAGGAGGAGGTGGACGCCCTGTTGAAACGGCGGGGCAAGGCGCCGACGCTCCTGAAGATCGACGACATGTCCAGCGCCGGCGCCCTGAAGCTGCGGGTGCGCTCGCTGGTGGAGAGCCGCCGCTACCGGGACGGCAACCCCCGCAAGGCGAAGCCGTTCCCCCCGACCAGGTTCTTCCGGCGTGAAGACCGGCGGCGCACGTTGCTGGTGCCGTTCATGAGCGAGTTCATCGCGCCGCTGCTGCCTGCGCTGGGGCGGCTGGCGGGCTTCGACGTGGAGGTGCTCCCCCGCAGCACGGATGAGACCGCCGAGATCGGCCTGCGTTACGCGAACAACGAGGTCTGCTATCCGGCGACGCTGGTGGTGGGCGACATCGTGCGCGCCTTGCAGGAAGGGGGGCGCGACCCGGACGCGACCGCCGTCCTCATCAGCCAGACCGGCGGCCAGTGCCGCGCCTCGAACTACATCGCCCTCATCCGCGGCGCCTTGGCGGAGGCGGGCTTCGCCGACGTGCCCGTGCTGGGGATGGGCTTCGTGGAGAAGGCGGAGGGGCTGGGGATCAGTTGGCGGCGCGTCCTGCCCACGGCTTTCTCGGCGATACTGTTCGCCGACGGCATATCCAAGTTCCACCACGCCGCCGTCGTACGCGAGAAGGCGCCGGGCGCGGTGCAGGCGTTGACCGACAAGCACCTCGCCTTGGCGGGGCCGCTGGTCGCCCGTGCCGACCGCTCCGGCTTGATGCGCCTGCTCGCCCAGGCGGCGCGCGACTACGACGACGCCGTGGTGGACGCCGTCCTGCCCAAGGCGGGCCTGGTCGGAGAGATATTCCTGAAGCTGAACTCCTATGCGAACCGCTCGGCGGCGCAGTGGCTGATGGAGCGGGGGGTGGAGGTCTCCCCCCCCGGCCTGCTCCCCTTCTTCATGCAGGCGTTCGTCAACCTCCGGGTCAACGCCGACCTCGGGCTCCAGCGCGCGTCTTGGGCGGACTTCCTCCTCGCCAAGACCTACTATTGGGCGCGGCGGCAGATCGCGCGGGCGAACGCGGCGGGGCGCGGCTTCCGTTATTTCACCCCGTTCCCCGACATCTTCGAGGAGGCGGACGGCGCCGCCGAGGTCGTCAGCCTGGCGGCGCAGTTCGGCGAAGGCTGGCTGCTTCCCGCCGAGACGGTCTCGTTCGCCAGGAACGGCGTCAACAACGTGATCTGCCTCCAACCCTTCGGCTGCATCTCGAACCACATCGTCGCCAAAGGGGTGGAGAAGAAGATCAAGGCGCTCTACCCCCGCCTGAACCTGCTGTCGCTGGACTACGACGGCGGGACGAGCCAAGTCAACATAGCCAACCGCCTGTTGCTTTTCTTGGACAACATGGAGCGGGTGTGACGCCGGGGCGCGCCCGCCCGCCGGGAATGATGCGATGCCTGATGCGAATCCGATGAGGCGGACCCCGGCGGCTCGCGCCGCCCTCGCCGCCATTGCCGCGACCCTCCTCGCCGCCCTCGCCGCCTCCGCCGCCGACCTGACGCCGGAGGCGGTCAAGGCGTGGGACGATTACGTCTCCGCCCGCGAGCGGCGAATAGAGGCGGAGCTGGAATCGACGGAGGGGTTCCTGGCGATGGACTTCCAAAACCCCCAGGCCGCCGCGGCGGAACGCCGCTCCGTGCTCGCCGGCGAGGTCTCGGTGCGCGGCATGGCCGCCGGCGCGGGCGCCACCTCCGGAACGTCGGTGCAAGTCCCGGGGGGCGAGATCCACCATCTGCGCGGCGCGGTGTTCATCCCCGGCGTGCCCTACGAATTCACCGTCCACCGGGCGGAGCACCCGGAGGACGGGGACGGGTTGCAGGAGGACGTGCTGGACTCGCGCGTGCTCTGGCGCGAGGGGGGGCGCTACCGGCTGTTCCTCAAATTGGAACGCACCCAGGTCGTCACGGTCGTCTACAACACCGAGCATGACGTCCGCGTGAGGCGGCTGGACGACGACAGGCTCGCCATCTTCAGCGTGTCGGCGAAGATAGCCGAAGTGGAGCGGCTCGCAGGCGGGCGGGAGCGGGAAAAGCCCGAGGGGCGGGACAGGGGGTTCCTCTGGCGCATGAACTCCTATTGGCGCTACCGACGGGTGCCGGGCGGGGTGCTGGTCGAATGCGAGTCCATCACGATGAGCCGCCCCGTCCCCGGGCTTTTGGAGCGCATGGCCCGCCCCATGGTCGAAAACATCGCCGCGACGGCGATGGGGCGGACGATGCGCTCCCTGCGAGACCGCTTGGGGAAGGCGTATGCGGACATGCTGCCCCGCAAGCCGTAGCGGCATTGCCGTCGCCCCGGACGCGCGGTCGCTGTGGGCGGCGCGCTATCTATCCCGACATCTATGTATTTACGGAGATTCGTCGCCCCGTCCCCGACGGCGTCCGCGACTTTCGGATGCGACGGGATTTTTGGACGCGCCCCGAAGAAACTTCTCCAAATTTCCCGCCACCGTGCTATAGTGTGGGCTTCGTAGCACATGGATTGGGTGTCATGATTAACGTTTCTGATGTGTTTCGCGGGTCGCACAGAGGAGGGGGATGGTGTATACGCTAGAGCACGCCATGTCTACGAAAAACATCCCCTGTGGCGCGTGGAATGATTAATGAGGGTAAAAGATTGCCTGCAAAGAAGATTCCACCCAAAATTGCGGAGATGATAGACAAAGCCTTGGAAGCCATTATCGATCAATGGTATCTGAGCGTCAGCGACTATTACATCACCACCGAGAAAAAGGCGGGGAACCCCGACATTTTCGGCCCGGAGGAACTCAAGCGGTTCCATGACGAGACGGGGCACCGCATCAAGTTCGACAAAGCGGACTTGGACTTCACCTACGGCCTCAGCCTCGGCACCGAAGACGACTGCTGCGCCCTCGACGTCAGCGTCAACAACAAAGTCCCTAACTTCAACTACCAAGAGCTGAAGCGGCGTTTGGACGCGCATTACCAGAAAAACCGGGAGAAGCCGGTCGAAGGCTTTTCCCGCCTCCCCAAGATCCGCAACTGCGACGCATTCCACCTCAAGGAAATCAAAGTGGACGAGAGGGCGGGGAAGGCCGACATCGTGCGCCTGATCTTCTGCATCTCGGACGAGCACTTGGAAGACCTGGTCGCGGAGCCGCAGAACTTCCAGGAGCTGATCCGGCAATACTGCGTCGCGCCGTTGCGCCGGATATATGCGGAGGTCTACCGGATCAAGAAGAAATAGGGATGCGCCTGCCGCAGACCCGCGCCCCTGCGGTCGTTTCGTCCGGCGGGGGTGCGCTTCTGGGCGCATGGGCGCATCGGGCGTCGGATTTGAAAAAAGATGTGGGGGCGGGGCGCCCGCGCAAACTTCCGGGCGGGCCGGTCGGCGGTCGGCTAAATCGCGGCAAATGTTGTCCTTTAAAATTTGCAACCGCTCGTGTAGAATTCCGGTTGCTGCTTTCGTAAGAGTGGGCAAATGCCCACTCTTTTTTGTATGGGGGGACGGCGGTGCCAGACGGGGGGGCGGGCGAGGCGGATGCAGGCGGCCGGCGGTCTCTGAAGACCCGCGTCGCGGAACTGGCGGAAAAGACCGCCGCCTCCATGAAGCTGGAGGTCGTGCTCGTCGAGTTGAAAAACGAAGGGGGGCGGCAAGTGCTGAGGGTTTTCCTCGACCAGCCGTCGGGGATATCCTTGGACGATTGCGAGCGGTTCAGCAAGCGGTTTTCCGTGGCCCTGGACGTGGAGGACTTCATCCCGTTCGCCTATGTCTTGGAGGCGTCCTCGCCGGGGTTGAACCGCCCGCTGGTCAAAGAAAGGGATTTCCAGCGGTTCGCCGGGGAGGTCGCCAGGGTGCGGACGCGCACCCCCGTCGAGGGGCAGAAGAACTTCAAGGGCAGGATCGTGGGCGCGGACGGCGGTCGGGTGACGATCGAGGAGGCGCCGGACAAGCAGGTGGTCATCGAAGTGTCGGACATCGACAAGGCGCATCTGGTTGCTGATTTGACACGGGGTATCCATGGGGGCGCCTCCCAAAAACCCGCAGACACGGCGTCGCCGCCGCCCGGGAAGCGGAGTTTGCCAAGGTAGGGCGGGCGTTTCCGGGCAAGGGCCGAGACGCGGCGTCCGGGTTTTTGCAGGTGCCATAAGGGGGTTGCAGGGGTTCTGAGCTATGCCAAATACGAATACGACTAGGGAAACACTCGCGCCGTTGATCGAGCAGTTGTGCAGGGAGAAGAACGTCCCCGAAGAAGTCCTCGTCAAGGCGTTGTGCGACGGCATGCTCGCCGCCGCCCGGAAGTTCTATAAGGACGGCGAGGACTTGCAGGCGCGGTACGACGCGGAGACCGGGCAGGTCGAGATCTACGCCGTGTTGAAAGTCGTCGAAGTCGTGGAAAACCCGCACACCGAGATCTCCCTGACGGACGCCAGGCAGTACGACGTGGACGTCGAGGTGGACGACGTGATGGAGATGCCGAAGGTGGAGCTGCCGAACGAGAAGAAGACCAGCCCGCTGGGGCGCATCGCCGCGCAGACCGCCAAGCAGGTGATCATGCAAATACTCCGGGAGCTGGAGCGCAAGGCCATCTACACCGAGTATTCCGACAAGGTCGGCGACATGGTCAACGGCGTCATCAAGCGCACCGAGGGCCGGTTCGAGGAGCGCGCCGACGGGCCTGCGGACTACATCGTGGACATCGGCAAGGGCATCGAGGCGGTGTTGCCGATACGGGAGCAGTCCCGCAGCGAGCGCTACAAGCAGGGTGATCGCGTGCGCGCCGTCATCACCCGTGTGCACGAGGTCGCCAAGGGGCCGCAGGTCGTCCTTTCCCGCACCGACCCGAGACTGATCGAGCATCTGTTTGAAATCGCGATCCCCGAGATTTACGACGGAACCATCAAAGTCATGAGCGCGGTGCACGAGCCGGGCGACCGCGCCAAGGTCGCCGTGATGTCGATGGATCGCAACGTAGACCCCGTCGGCGCCTGCGTGGGCATGAAGGGGGCGCGCATCAACGAAATCATCCGGGAGTTGCGCGGCGAGAAGATCGACATCGTGCAGTGGTCGGAAGACCCGGCGAAGTATGCGGAACACGCGCTGAATCCCGCGAAGATCTCCAAGGTGATCATCCTCGACCCCGTCGAGAGGCGGATGGAGGTGATCGTCGAGGAGAAGCAGCAGTCGCTGGCGATCGGCAAGAAGGGGCAGAACGTGCGTCTGGCGTCGCGGCTCATCGGCTGGCAGATCGACGTCAAGAGCGAGGAGCAGAAGCGGCAGGAGGTGCAGGCCGCCATGGATTCGTTCATCTCCTCCTCCACGTCGCTTTCCGAAATGGAGGGGGTCGGCGACAAGGTCATCGCGATACTGCGCGAGAACGGCGTCGAGAACGTCGAGACCATCTTGGACATGGGCGAAGACAGGCTCCGGGAGTTGCCCGAGATCGGCGAGAAGACCGCCGCAAAGGTGATGGCTGCGGCGCGCGACCTGTTCGAGGAGGTGGAGATCGAGGTGCCTGAAGGCGTGGACGTGCCTACCGCCATCGCGGGGGATGGCGCCGAATACGGCGCTGGCGCGGCGGCTGCGGCGCGCGATGAGGAAGCGGGTGAAAGTACCGATGCCGGCGCCGCCGAAGCGGACGAAACCGTCGAGGCCCCCGAAGCGGACGAGGCGGGCGAGTCGGACGGCGGCGTCGCAGGCGCCGAGGAGGATGCGGACGGGGACGGCGGCGTTTCGGACGCCGTCCCTGGAGAGGCTGCGGACGAAGCGGCCGCAGACGGGGGCGGCGAAGAGAAATCCGACGACGCCTCGGCGGACGAGGCGTCGGCAGGCGGCTCGGAACAACCGGAGGCGTAGTCGCGTCTTTGAAGTGCGGCGGCGCGCCGCCGGGGGAAGTTCGGCGAAATTACGCGGTTGCAAAGTGCGGACGCGCGATTTAACATTTCCGATTTAACAAACACGCGCCGTAAGGCGGATGTGGTCGAGGTCTTTGCGTAAATGGATATGATGACCGTCGCGGAATTGGCGAAGGAATGTGCCGTAAAAGACCAGGATATTTTCAAGGAATTGAGACACCTGGGGCTGTATGTGTCTTCGTCTGCCGCGACGATCGATCCGAAGTTTGTCGAGACGATCCGCAAGAAAATCCTCTCGCAGAAGGAGGCGCAAGAAGATAAGAAAAACGCCGCCGCCGCAAAACGCGAGAAGGAGCGGGCCAAGAGGGAGAAGGAGAAGGAGAAAGAAAAAGAGAAGGGCGGTAAAACCCCGCGCGTCCGCACCTCCAAGCCCAAGCCGGTGCAACCTGAAGACAAGACGCCGGCCATAGCCGCCCCGGGCGAGCCGGGAAAGGCCGGGTCTGCCGCGCCCGCTTCGGGAAAAGGCGGGGCCAGCCCCGTGGAAACGCCCAAGCCGACGCCCCCGCCCGCATCGGAACCGGTGGTGGAGGTTGTTGCGGCACCGGCTGATGCGGCACCGGTCAAGAAGAAGGTCCGGGTGAAAAAGGCGCCCAAAGAGGAGCCCGCCGCCCCGGTTTCCATCGTGGTGAACTCCGAGACGCCCGCGACGTCCGCGCCCGAAGGTGGCGAGCAGGACGGCGCCCATGGCGGGGGCGGGCAGGTCGCGCAAAACACGCCGGGGTCGCCGGAAAATGAAGAGGGCGTGGTTGCCGTTGCGTCCATGCCGGCGCCGCCGGTGGAGGGCGCCGCCCCGACCGATTCGCCCGATTCGACGCCTCCTGCGCCGACGCCGGGTGGGGGTGCCGATAAACAGGCGGATGCGCCGGGTGGCGGCAAGAAGGACAATGCGGCGGTTCCCGTTCCCAAACCGCCCAAGCCCCCCAAGCCTGCGGTCGTGATCAAGGACACCGCGCCAGTCCCCGCGCCGCGCACCAACATAGTGGGGCACATAGACATCGCTAAATATAAGCCGGGGCGTCCCGACTTCCGTCCCGGCGGGGCGCCGCAACAGAAGACGCGGTACATCCGCAAGGGGGGTGCCCAGGGCGTCCGGGTCCGGCACGGCGGAGCCAGGACGACGGAGCCGATCCGACCCCGGGACGCGAAGTGGACCGTCCCGTCCAACCCCGAGGAGTTCAAGCCTATCGACATCACAGAAGGCGTCACCATCAAAGAGCTTGCCGATAAGATGGACAACGTCCCGGCGAAGGCGATCATCCAGAACCTGCTGAAAAAGGGGATCATCGCGGGCATCAACCAGACGCTGGACGTCGAGGCTGCGAAGAACGTCTGCGCCGAGTTCGGCTTCCGCGCCTCGGTTATCAGCTTTGAGGACGAGGCGGTGTCCAAGCAGGAGATCCCCGACAATCCGGAGGACTACGTGACCCGTCCCCCGGTCGTCACCATCATGGGGCACGTCGACCACGGCAAGACCTCGCTGCTGGACGTCATCCGCGAGACCAATGTCACCGCCACCGAGGCGGGGGGCATCACCCAGCACATCGGCGCCTACCAGGTGGAGATACCGGTGGAGGGGAGGGAGCGGAGCATCGTCTTCCTGGACACCCCCGGCCACGAGGCGTTCACCATGATGCGCGCGCGCGGCGCGCAGGCGACCGACATCGTCGTCCTGGTGGTCGCCGCCGACGACGGCGTGATGCCGCAGACCATCGAGGCCATCCACCACTCCAGGGCGGCGGGCGTGCCGATCATCGTGGCGATCAACAAGATCGACAAGCCTGGCGCGCAGGTTGACCGCGTCAAGCAGGCGTTGGCGGATCAAGGGTTGCTTGCGGAGGACTGGGGCGGCGAGACGGTGACGGTGGAGGTGTCCGCCAAGCAGAGGATCCACATCGACCTGCTCTTGGAGATGATCGTCCTGGTCGCCGACATGCGCGACCTGAAGGCGAACCCCAAGCGGCTGGCATCCGGCGTGGTGCTGGAGGCGAAGGTGGATCGCGGGCGCGGCAACGTCGCCACGGTGCTGGTGCAGAACGGCACCCTGCGCCAAGGGGACGCCTTCGTCGCCGGCTCGGCGCACGGGCGCGTGCGCGCGCTGGTCAACGACCGGGGCAGGGCCATAGAGTCGGCGGGGCCGTCGATTCCGGCGGAGATCATGGGGTTGCAAGACCTGCCGTTGGCGGGCGACATCTTCCAGGTCTTCGACGACGCCAACAGGGCGCGCCAGGTCGCCGAGTTCCGCAAGGCGAAGGAGCGCGAGGCGTCGTTGCAGAAGACCTCTCGCCTGTCGCTCCAGGCGCTGTACGACCAGATGCGCGACGGCGTGGTCAAGGAACTGCCGCTCATCGTCAAGGCCGACGTGCAGGGCTCGGTGGAAGTCGTCTCGGAGATGCTCAACAAGTTGAGCACCGACAAGGTGAAGGTGAAGATACTGCACAGCGGCGCGGGGGCGGTCACGGAGACCGACGTGCTCTTGGCGTCGGCGTCCAACGCCATCGTCATCGGCTTCAACGTGCGGCCGGAGCGCAAGGCGCAGGAGCTGGCGGACACGGAAGGGGTCGAAATCCGCCTCTATACGGTCATCTACAACCTGACGAACGAGATCACCGCCGCCATGATCGGGATGCTGGAAAAGACCATCCAGGAGAAGTACGTCGGCCGCGCCGAGGTGCGGGACACCTTCCGGGTCCCGAAGTTCGGCGTCATCGCCGGCTGCCTGGTGCAGGACGGCCTGATCAAGCGCAACTCCGACGCGCGCCTCCTGCGTGACAACGCGGTCATCCACGAAGGGAAGATCGCCTCTTTGCGACGCTTCAAGGAAGACGCCTCGGAGGTGAAGTCGGGCTTCGAATGCGGCATCGGCTTCGAGCACTACTCCGACATCAAGGTGGGGGACGTCATCGAGGCGTATGTGATCGAGAAGATCCAACCGACGAGCCTGTAAAGACGGGCGCTGGCCACTATGTCGATCGCGTACTGCACGTTCGAGCTTCACCTGCCCTATTCCCAATCGCTCAAGGAAAAGCGGATGGTGTTGCGCAAGGCGAAAGACCGGTTGCGGGCGCGGTTCAACTTCGCGGTCGCCGAGACGGGGTATCAAGACCTGTGGCAGCGCGCCCTGCTGGCGGCGGTGACGGTCGGCGCGGACGATGCGGAATTGGAGCGGGTGACGGGGCAATTCGTGCGGGAGGCGGAGGAGATCTTCCAGGACCTCTTGGTGGACTGCCAAGTCTCCTACATCACCCCGGAATGACGCCGAGTAGGCCGAACCAGCGCTGACGGCGCAGGACGCGCCCGTATGCGATCGACGTGAGGTGCCGCCGAACTATGCAACCTTCGAGAAGACCCCAGCGACTCGCCCTGCAAATCCAGCAGGAGATCAGCCTGATGCTTTCCCGCGACCTCAAAGACCGCCGCGTCGGCTTCGTCACGGTCACAGGGGTGCGCCTGAGCCCCGACCTGAAATATGCGCGGGTGTTCGTCTCCCCGATGGGCGACGAGACGGAGAAGAGGGAGGGCTTGGACGCCCTGCGCCACGCCTCCGGCTGGGTGCGCCGCGAACTCGGACAACGCATCCGCACGCGCTTCCTGCCGGAGATCGAATTCGTGCTGGACACGTCGAAGGAGTACGGAGACCGCATCGACAGCCTGCTCGCCGAGATCCACAGGCGGGAGGGGGAGGGCGGCGGAACGGAGCCGGACGGGCAGGTGGAGGAGGAGGGGTAGCGTGGACGGCGTATTGGTGATCGACAAGCCTGCGGGATGGACTTCGCACGACGTGGTGGCGAAGGTGCGCGCCATCACCCGCGTCAAGAAGGTCGGGCACACCGGCACGCTCGACCCCTTCGCCACCGGTGTCTTGCCGCTGGTCCTCGGGCGGGCGACCCGGCTCACCAACTATTTCCAAGCTTCCGACAAGGTCTATCGCGGACGCATCCGCTTCGGCTTCGCCACCGACACTTACGACGTGGAGGGGGTGCCGCTGGGCGAGGACGCGCACCCGCAACTGGACGCCGCGCGGTTGCGGGAGATGTTCGCCCGGTGCCAGGGGGCGGTTCGCCAGACGCTGCCGCCGTATTCGGCGAAGAAGGTGAACGGCAAGCCCTTGTACGACTATGCGCGCAAGGGCATCGAGATGGCGCCGACCGTCAAAGAGGTCGTCATCCACTCCATGACGTTGCTCGGGGTGGACGGCAGTCACGCGGATTTCGAGCTGGCGTGCGCCGCCGGGTGCTATGCGCGCAGCGTGGCGCACGACCTCGGGCGCGACTATGGTTGCGGCGCGCACTTGGTGCAACTCCGCAGGATCCGGTGCGGCGATTTCGCCATCGAAGGGGCGACGACGCTGACTGCGTCGGATGGCGCGAACGCCGGGGCGCCGGTTGCGGAGGGTGGCGCGCAACGCTACCATCCCGCCGGCTATTTTTCCAGCCGGGTGATCCCCATGGGGGAGTTGCTGCCGGAGATGCCCGTGATCGTCGTCTCCGGCGGGGACAAGGAGCGGCTGTCGCATGGCAACGACCTGAACCTCCTCGCCGCCGACTGGTCGTCGGAGAACTACAAGTTGATCGACGCCGACGGTGCGCTGGTCGCCGTCGCCCGCAAAGTCCAGGTCTTCGACCCGCCCACGGAGCAGCCGGTGCGCTGGGTGCGCATGCATCCGGTGCTCACCTTCGCGTGACCACCCCGCAGGGCGGGGGATTGTTCGCCGCGAAGGGATGGCGGCGATTGACTTTTCCCAGGCAGGGTGTTATCAACAAGGCATCTGTCTGAGGAATCAGGGCGTCTGAAGGAAGCAGGGACTGAAGTCGAAAAGATTAAGGAGGAGCGTGATGAGTGATGAGGCATGTGCTGGTGAGAAGGCGTTGTTTTTCCTAGTGGGTGCGGCGATCGGCGGGGCGGCGGCGCTTTTGCTCGCACCGCGCAGCGGCGCGGAGACGCGCAAGCTGATCGTGACCAAGGCGCGCGAAGGCGCGGATGTCGTCGCCAGCCGGTCGCGGCAGGTGGCGGACAAGGCCACGGCGTACGTCGAGCGGGGCAGGGATCTGTTGCAGCAGCAAAAAGACCAGTTCGTCGAAGCGTTTGAAGCTGGCAAGCAGGCGTATCTGGACGAAAAGGAAAAGGCGTGACGTCCATGAGCGAAGCCCTCCTGGCGGTTTTCACCGGCATCCTCGCCTTGGCCGTGTTGATGCAGAGCGTCGTGCTGTTCTTGGCGTTCCGGCATTTCCGCAAACTGGCTGAAAACGTGCTCCCGGGCGTAAAGAAGGTCGCGGAGCAGGCGGAGACCGCCTTGGAGAAGGTCTCGGAGATCGCGGACACCGTCAAGCCCGCCGCGCAGAAGCTGGCGGCTTCGGCGACTGCCGTGCATGACCGGGTGGTGGAGATCGACGGTTTCCTCGGCGAGGTGGTGGAGAACTCCCGCCGGGAGATCGTCGCGATCCAAGAAACCATACATGTAGTGACTGAGCGGACCCAAGAGGCGGTCAACGCCCTGAGTGACAACGTGCTCATGCCCATCACGCGCGTCAACGCCCTGACCCAGGCGTTGAAGGTCGCCGCGAGCGTGTTCTTCCGCCGTCGCAAGGCGGCGTCCTCCCCCGACACCCCTCCTGGCCCGTCAAGCGACGGGGCCTATTTCTAGGGAACCTCCAAAACCCGGATGCGGCGTTTGCGCCCTGCCCGGGAATGCCCATCCGCCTTGGAAGACTCCGCAGTTCGGTTTGGCATGCGCCTGCTTGGTTCGTGTCTGGTCGGGTGCCGGTCAAGGGGGGGATGCGGGGCGCGGCGCGATAGGCGCGGAAAAGCGCCCTGCCGACGTGCGAGACCGTGTCGCGCATGTCTGTGTGGCAGGGCGCCCCCGAGGGGATCAGGCCGTCTTGTCCGCGACTTTGCGTAAACGGAATTGGATCAGGTGCCCCGGCTTCCAACGACTGCGCGACCAGCGGTAGCCGTCGAGGAATTCGACGCCGACGATGTAGTTGACCTTGTCGAACTTGCAGTATTGCACCTGCGCACGGCAACGGTCGTCGCCGAATTCGAGTTCGACGGCGGCGTTGGTCGGAATCGGCTCTTCCAGTTCGAGGCAAGCCCCGGCGGGGGAGATGTCCCCCAGGATGGCCCAATCCGTCTTAGGCGTTTCCAGTTCGGGCGTCCAGGTCACTTTGACCAGGTCTGCGCAAAGCTCCCTGCCGTCCACGTCCGCGTTGTCTTCAAGTCTCTTGTTCCGTTCCACGATTGACGTATCGGCAGAACCGCGCCGGAAGTTAGCGATTCATTGGCTCGACGCCGCGCGCAGGCGGACGGGGCGGGTCATGCGCGGGAGACGAACTCGCCGGTCTGCGTGCTGACGCGCACCAGCTCCCCTTCCTTGATGAACAGGGGGACGCGCACGGTGAGCCCGCTCTCCAACGTCGCGGGCTTGGTGGCGCCGCCCGAGCCGGTGTCGGCGCGTCCGCCGGGCTCGGTGGATGAGACGGCGAGCTCCACGAACGGGGGTAGTTCGATGGCGATGGCGTTGCCGTTGTACTTCATGACGTGCAGGGAGAGCCCTTCCTTGAGGTAGTTCACGTCGTCCCGGAGCTGATCCACGCCTAGGGAGAACTGCTCGTAGGTGGTCTCGTCCATGAAGTGGAAGCTCTCGCCGTCCGAGTAGAGGCAGGACGCCTGCGCGAGGACGACATCCGGCTCCTCGAATTTCTCGCTCGTGCGGAAGGTCTTGTCCAGCACCGCGTCGGTGATCAGGTTCCTGACTTTCGCCTTCACCATGGTGCCCGCGCCCCGCGCCGTGGGCGAGGCGTAGACGACGTCCATGATCGCGTAGGGTTGGTTCTCGATGGTGATCAACATCTTCTTCTTCAGTTCGTTGGCTCCGATGAGCGCCATTTCCTTAGTGACTCCGAATGCAATGTCATATAAATGCGTGAATGCGGCGATGGGGGCGCGGATGCCGGGGGGGAGCGGCGAGCCGCCCCCCCCCCCGGCAAAACGCCTCTGCGGCAAAACAGGAAACCAGGGGCTTATGGGAACCTCTAAAAACCCCGGACGCTGCGTTGCGCCTTGGTCGAAAATGCCCATTCGCCTCGGCGAACTCCGCTTTTCGGTCTGCGGCGACGCCTTGTCTGCGAGCTTTTCAGGGGTTCCCTTATTTGAAATACCGCTCGTACAGCGACTGGAACGCCCTGCCGTGGCGGGCTTCGTCGCGCGCCATCTCGTGGACGGTGTCATGGATGGCGTCGAGGTTCAACGCCTTGGCGCGCTTGGCGAGGTCGGTCTTGCCGGCGGTGGCGCCGTTCTCCGCCTCGATGCGCATCTCGAGGTTCTTCTTCGTGCTGTCGGTGATGACCTCCCCGAGCAGTTCCGCAAACCGCGAGGCGTGATCCGCCTCCTCGTAGGCGGCCTTCTCCCAGTACAGCCCGATCTCCGGGTAGCCTTCGCGGAACGCGACGCGCGCGAACGCCAGGTACATCCCGACCTCGGTGCATTCCCCGTTGAAATTGGCGCGCAGGTCTTCGAGGATGTCGGCAGGCGCATCTTTGGCGATGCCGACGACATGCTCGGCGGCCCAGGTCAAGCCCGCCCCTTGCTCTTTGAACTTGGCTGCGGGGGCGTTGCAGACCGGACAGGTCTTCGGGGGCTCGTCCCCTTCGTGTACATAACCGCAAACCGTGCAAACATACTTTTTCATTGGAATGCCTCCTCCTTCAAAAATGTGATGGGAGAAGTATACCGCAATTCCCTTTGCGGGGACGGCCTTTGTTGGCGTCTGCGCGCCCCGGTCGCGTCACCTGCCCGCGACGGCGGCTGGCGCAGGGTGCGGCTTCCCCTTGCGGCGCAGCCACAGCCAGCCCAACGGCAGCGTCGCCAGCACGAGGGCCTGCCCCAGCAGGGTCTCGCGCGTGGGGAATACGCCGAGCCAGCTCACCATCGGCCACCCTTCGATCCCGTTGGTGGGGATCCACCCGCTCGCCTGCAACTCGAAGACCCCCTTGCCTGCGAACATGAACGCCATGCCGAACAGGAAGACCGCCGTCGCCCCGAAGAACGGTCCCAGCGGCAGACGGACGGAGGCGAGCCGGATGAGCAGGAATGCTCCCGCCAGCGCCACCGCCCCGAGCCCCATGCCCACCCAGATCGCGCCGCGCCCGCCCTGCACGCCGCCCAGCAGCGCCTGGTAGAACAGGATGGTCTCCGCCCCCTCGCGGAAGACCGCCAGGAACGCGGTGAAGCCCAGCGCGAACAGGCTGCGCCGCCCCAGCGCCTGCTCCATCTTCCCTTTGATGAAGGCGTTCCAGCGGTCGGCGTCGCGCTTGCCCGCCAGCCAGTGGCCGACCTGGACGAGGACGGCGGCGGCGACCAGCATGGTGACGCCCTCCATAGCCTCGCGGTTCGCTCCGCTCGCGCCGAGGACGGCGTTGAAAACCCACGCGACGGCGGCGCTCGCGACCAAGGCGCATGCCACGCCACACCATATGACCCGCACCCTGTCGGCGTAGCCGGAGCGGCGCAGGTATGCGACCAGGGCGACCACCACCAGCATCGCCTCCAACCCCTCGCGCGCGATGATGAGGAACGACTGCGCGGCGCGGCCCCGGAAGCCCTGCTCCGCGCCGCCGCTCGAATAGCGCTCGACGGCGTAGTCCATGTCGCGCTTCATCGCCGCCCAGGTCTTCTCGACCTCGGCCTTGGGCTCTCCGCGCATGCACTGGCTGATGATCGAGCTGAAGCCCGACTCGATCTTCAGCATCGCCGAGGAGTCCTTGAGGTTCAGGGTGAACTCCATGCCGCTCGACTCGAAGACGTCGAAATAGAGGCGCGAGAACTCGTTCCCGGTCGGGACGGCGTCCGCTGGCGCATATGCCGCGACCGCCTTGTCGCCCCGCTCGACGATTTCCGCGACCACGGGCCCGTAGTCTTCCGTCACCCCCTGCGTCCCGGCCAAGGCCGGTGCGGACGCGGCGGCGATGCACAACAGAATGAAGATAACGCGCATGATGATTCCCTCCCCTTAGGTCATGGACGTGAAACGGTGCACCTGGCGGCGGAAAAGCCGCTTCGCATCGGGTGCGTCCCCCGCGCCGTAACGCAGGTCGATGTACCTGCCGACGATGTCGGTCGCCGCCTCGGCCAGCTCGGGCCGCTCCCGCCCGATGCGGCGCAGGTAGTCGCGCGGGCATTCGCGGGGCGCCTTCCCCATGCCGAGCCTTTTCATCGCCGCGAGGAACCGCCGCCACGCCTTCGCCACCGGGTCTGCGGCCTGCCGCCCGCGCCACCACGCGAGCAGCAGGTAGGCGCCGAAGATCGCGAGCGCGCCCGCCGCGCCCCCGAGCAGCAAGTCCGACCAGCCCCCCTTTTCCATCCCCATCCCCTGCAAGATCTCCATCTGCCGGTCGGGGTCGTAACGGATGACCCACTTGCGCATGTCGCCGAACAGGGATGCGAGGTCGGGAGGGCTCCAGCCGCCACCTTGCCGGGACGATGGAGAGCTCCGCTGTTGCGGGGTTCGCCGCTTGGGGGGCGCCGCCGCCTCGCGCACGGCTTGCACCTCCGGTGCGACGGGTTTCGGCGCGGCGGTGGCGGGGGCGGACTCCTCCGGCCCGGGGGGCGCGACGATGTCTTTCGCCTCCACCCGCGTCCAACCCTTGTCCTCCAGCCAGACCTCCAGCCAGGCGTGCGCGTCGGCGCGTTTGACGATGACGAAGTCCGTGAGCGCGACGATGGTCCCGCCCCGGAAGCCGCCCACCAGCCGCGCCGGGACGCCCGCCGCGCGCATCAGCATCGCCAACGCGCCCGCCAGGTACTCCGCGCCCCCGCGCCGCTCGTCGAAGAAGTAGCGGTCGAGCAGGTCTTTGACGGGCGCCTCCGGCGGCGATGGGGGTATGACGTATGCCGGGTCGTAGGCGTAATCCCCTTCGGCGAGCAGGACTAACGCCTGCCGCACGACCTCCTCCGCATCCCCGTGCTTTTCCGCCAGCTCGCGCCCCAGCGCACGCAAGCGGGGGTTCTGCCCTTCGGGGAACGCGAGCCCCCGTGTCCGCTGCGCCTCGGTCAAACGCGAGCCGAAGCCGTATTCGAGGTACGCGAGCATCGGGAACTTGGGCTCGTGCTCGGCGATCTTGCGGATGCTTAGAAGCTGCATCTCCTCGGAGATGAACGCCTCCGGCGCGGGCGCGGCGGGCGCGTCCAGCCCGTAGAGCCAGCGCCCGCCGTTGGGCATCACCCGCAGGGTGTAGCGCACCGGGTCGCCCTTGCGACGCAACATCCTGTCCAGCGCGGCAGGCGAGCGCACCGCCTTTTGCAGCAAGCGCCCGCGGTTGTCCCAATCCTCCGGCAGGTTCCAGTTCTCCCCGTCGAACTCCCAGAACACCGGGCCGCGCCAGTACAGGCGGCTCTTGAACGGCGGCGGCCCTTGGAACTCGGCGACCAGCACGTTCTCGTTCTCCTGCCCCGCCCGGTGGATGCCGCCCGGTTGCAGGGTCTTGAGCTTGCCGAACTCCCCCGGCCCCTTGTCCATCATCGCCTTCACCGGCAGCCCGAACGCCAGGCCGACGTCCCAGAGCGGGCCGGGGATGCGCGGGAAGGTCAAAAACAACAACAGCGCCAGGGGCATGCCCATCAGGAACAGCAGCCCCGCGCTGCGGAGCAACTGGCGCGCGCCCAGCCCAGCCCCCTCCGTGTGGATGTGGACCAGGCTCGTGGCGAGGGCGAAGACCACGGCGAGGATGTGCAGGAGGCCGAGGACGTTTTCGTAATACAGGCCGCCGACGGCGGCAAGGATGACGGCGGCGAACGACAGCAGCAGATGCTCGCGCCGCGTGTGCGACTCCGCCCATTTGAGGAAGACCGCGCAGACGAAGAAGCTCAAGACCGCGTCGCCGCCGAGCCAACTGTCGAAGCTGTGCCACACCCCCGCCGCAGTCGCTAGGAGCAGCGCCGCGCCGGCGCATTTCCCCTGCCAACGCCTGCGCCAGCCGGCGCAACGCAGCGCCGCGCCCCCGAGCGCGACGCCGCCCACCCACAGGGGGAGGTGGACGAGGCTCGGCAGGGCGGCTAAAACGAGCGTCAAGAGCACTGGGGCGTAACCGGCGTTCATAATGAAATTTCCTATGATCTGTCGTTTAATGGAGGGCGAGCGCCCGCAGGCACTCCCGCAGGTGCGCCTCGCCGCGCGCGGGCGCGATGACGGCGCCGGGGAGCTCCAGCCCGTATTCCCTGCCCTGCTTGTGCGCCTCCAGCGCCCACTGGCACAACTGCGACAACTTCCGCTCCGCGTCCCCCGCCGCCACGTCGTCCCAGCGCAGACGCAGCGCGGGCTCCCCCCGCGCCCCGTCGAACTCCTTGGTGTAAAGCTCGTCGAAGCGCGCCAGCGCCTTCCAGTCCACGCGCGAGAGGGGGTCGCCCGGCGCGAAGCGTCGCAGGTCGCGGTACTCGCCCGCCTCCGACGCGAGGTGCGAGCGCGCGTCCGCCGCCCGGTCGGGGAAGGGCTGCCCGCCCGACGGCGCGGGGTAGACCAGGCACTCTGGCAGCTCGCCCGCGTCCAGCCGCGCCTGGAACACGCCCAGCGGGAAGCCGCTGCGCACCTCCGCGCGCGCGGCGCGGAGCAGGCCGCGCGCCGGGGCGGGGCGCGAGAGCCGGAGCTCCGCCGCGCCCCCGCCCGCGACATGCACCGCCTCCCTCGACGCGGCTTCCGGCGCGGGCTTGGCGCACAGCGCCGCGTGCAGGTCGAAGCGGCGCTCGCGGCGCAGGTTCTCGACCGTCGCGCGGTAGACCGCCGTCTGTCCGGCGAACACCGGCTCGCACCTCCATGCGGCGAGGCGCACGCCCCTGACGTTCATGCGCGTATGCACCCACCCGACCGCCGCGACGGACGCGAGCAGGAAGGTCAGGGTGAACACCAAGTTGTTGGTGAAGTTCACCGACAACAGGAAAGAGCAGGAGATGAGCGCGAAGAATCCCCAACCCGAGGCCGTGGGGCGCGTGCGTACACGTCCCGGACGCGGCTTCCGCCCCAGGGTGACGGGCCGGCGCAACCATGCGACGATGCCCGCGCCCATCAGTCCACATCCACTTTCGCAAGGATCTCCTCGCCTATCTCCTCCGCAGACCTGCGCCCCGCCGCCGGCGTCAGCCGATGCCCCGCCACCGCAGGCAGCACCTTCTGGATGTCTCCCGGCAGCAGCCGCTCCTCGCCGTGCAGGTACGCCCACGCCTTGGCGGCGCGCAGGAGCCCCAGCCCCGCCCGCGTGGAAAGCCCCGCTTGGAAGGCGTCGGATTCGCGCGTGAACGCCAAGATGCGGTAGAGGTAGTCCAACACGGCGTCCGACGCCTTCACCTCGTCCACGTGGCTTTGCAACTCGATCAGCTCCTCGGGGGTGAGGACGGGTTCGAGCTTCGCCAGCATCCGCCGCCGATCCTCTCCCCGGAACAGCTCCATCTCGGCATCGCGCCCCGGATAGCCCATGGAGACGCGCATCAGGAAGCGGTCGAGCTGCGACTCCGGCAGGGGGAACGTCCCCGACTGCTCCGTCGGGTTCTGCGTGGCGATGACGAAGAAGGGGCGGGGCAGGGCGCGCGCCTTCCCCTCGACGCTGACCTGCCGCTCCTCCATCGCCTCCAGCAGCGCGCTCTGACACTTGGGCGTGGCGCGGTTGATCTCGTCGGCGAGCAGCAGTTGCGTGAAGACCGGACCGTCGATGAAGCGGAACTCCCCCTTGTCCCTGTCGTAGACGGAGCTGCCCGTGATGTCGCCGGGCAGGAGGTCGCTCGTGCATTGCACCCTGCGATGCTGCAACCCCAGCGTCGCGCCGAGGGCGTGGGCCAACACGGTCTTGCCGAGGCCGGGGATGTCCTCGATGAGCAGGTGCCCTCGCGCCAGCAGGCATGCCAGCGCGATTTCCACCTGCTCCTCCTTGCCGAGCACGATCTCGCCTATTCGCCTGAGGACGGGCGCGAATGCCGCGCCAAGCCCCCCCGCTTCGTTCTCTTTCATCTTCCTTCCCCTCCTTGTCCCTGCTTGTCGATGTAGATGTCCAACTCGTATGGATGTTGCAGCATCGTCTCCCGCAACCCCGTCAGGCTCCGCCGCGTCACATCCTCCCCCTGGTCGGGGGCGCTGATGACGTGCGGCGTGATCAACAACACGAGTTCGGTCTTGACCTCCGACTTCGTCTGGTCGCGGAAGAGGAAGCCGAACAGCGGCACGTCGCCCAGCACCGGGACTTTCGACTTGTCGTTGCTGCTGGTGGTGCGCATCATCCCCCCCACCGCGACCGTCATGCCGTCCATCGCCAGCACCGTCCCCTCCAGACGCGAGGTGTCCACCGTGTCCACGGCCACGTTTTCCAGCCTGCTCCCGATGGGCATGGGGATGCTGCCGCCGCCGGGGTGTATGGTGGAGTTCTCATGCACGATGCGCATCACCACGGAGCGGTCGGCGTTGATGGACGGGAGTATCGACAGGGTGTTGCCGAGGCTGCGCACCTCGGTGACCGGCACGGGGATCGAGTTGACGACCATGTAGGCGCCGTCCACCCCGCCGCCCTGGCCCTGCGTCTCGAAGCCGGTCGTGATGACCGTCTCCTCGCCGATGAAAAGCCGCGCCGGGTGGTTGTTCGCCGCCAGCAGCATGGGGGTGGCGAGCATCCTGACGTTGTTTTCACGTTCGAGCAGTTGCATGCGGGCGCGCAGGTTGCCGCTCAGGACTTGGAAGATCATCGACCCGCCTTGCAGCGTGCCGTTGCCCAGCCCCAGCACGGCGGTGCGCGACGAGCTGGACGACGTGTCCAGCGGGTTGGCGGGCTGTCCGTCGGCGGGGCCCGTCTGGGTGGCGCCCGTCAGGCCGCTGATGTCGAACGCCGATTGGAACTCGTCGGTCAGCCGGACTTCCAGCACCTTCATCTCCAGCAGCACCTCCGGCGTCTGCCGGTCGGAGGCCTTTATGATCTTCTCGATCTCCGCCATCGCCTTTTCGTCCGAGGTGCGCACCAGCAGCAAATTGTGCGGACGGTTGACGGTCACGTAGATGGTCGCCGACTCGCCCCGTTGCACGATCCGCCCCACCGTCCCCTCGGCGACCATCTGCGAACCCGCCGTGCTCGCCTCCAGCCGCGCGATCTGCTCCGGCGTCAGCTTCTCGTCCCTGAGCCCTTGGATCTCATCGCCCCTCTGGCTGCGACTGCCGTAGCGGGAGTCGCGGCTGTAGGATGACGAGGAGCGCGAACGCCGCCGCCCGCTCGAACCATAACCGCCCGACGAGCCGTTGTAGCCGCCGTAACCGCTCCCGCCCTCCATGTCCCCCTCGTCGTAGTCGTCCTCGAAGACGGACTCGCTGTCGGCGTCCGACGACGAGATGCGGAAGTCGTCGCCCAGGTGGCGGTTGGCGCGCCCGAGCAGCTCCACCCGGTCGCCGAACAGGTCGGCGACGACGCGCGCGGCGACGCCGACGTTGAGGTATTGCAGTTGGAAGATGCGCACCAGCTCGTCGCGGTAGACCACGATGTCCTTCTGGTACTCCTCGGCGGTCATGACGATGAACACCCCGGTTTCAGGGTTGTAGCGGTACCAGAGGCTGGCGATGCGGCAGACGCTGTCCACGATCTCGGCGACCGAAGCGTTGCGGACGAACAGGGTGACCTCCTTCCTGCCGGCTTCGGATGTCGCGACGATGTTGACGCCGGTCAGTTCGGAGATGGTGCGCACCACGTCCTGTATCCGCGCCTGCTTGAACTCCACCGTGTCGAGGACGGTCTCCTGCGACGGGGCGTCTTCGGGGGGTGCGGCGACCGCGCCGACGCCCGGCGTGGTCGCGAGCAGCAGGAGCAGCGCGCAGGCGATGGACTTGCCCGCCGTCTGCGGCCGCCTGCGCGTGACCGCGCCCGTCCCCGCCCGTTTGCGACTTTCTCTCGATGGCAACCGCATTTTCCCTCCCCTCCTACCTCACGATGATGGTTTTGCCCAGGGAGCCCGACTCCACCACCAGGTGCAGCTTGTCGATCTTCCGTATGCGGATCACCGAATCCAGCCCCAGGTCGTACAGCCCCACCGTGTCCCCTTCGCGCACGATGTGGACGCCGCCGCCCACGATCTCCAGCAAGGCGATCGTCTCGCCGCCTCTGACCTTCAGGTGCCCGCGCAAGCGCATCTTGGGGATGTCTTGCGCGCGTTGCATCCCGCCGGCGCGGAACTCGGCGTCGTCAAATGCGCCGACGGGCGAGAACGGGTCGCGCAGCGGTCGGGCTTCCTCGCGCGGGGCGGGGCGGCGCGAGGCGCCGCGCCCCCCTGCGCCCCCCTCGTCCTCGCTCGCCGTGTCCGCGTCCACGTCCAACGCCCTGCGCATGGCGTCGTCTCGCCGCCGCTGGCCCTCCTCCACCGCCGCGCCCACGCCTCCCCCCGCCTGTGACGCCTGGGCGGAAACCGCCGGGGCGGTCGTCGCCGCCCATGCGCAAACCAGCAGACGCACCGCCATTCGGCGGACGCCGGACTTGCGCCGCATACGTTCCATGGACATCGCTACATCCCCCCCTTTGAAACCGCCATGACCGCCTGGAACAGCGAGTAGTAGACGCAGAAGACGATGCCGCCCGTCAGCAATATCAGCGTCGGCTCGATGACGACCACCAGGAACTTCAGCTTCGAGGCCAGCTCCTTCTGGTAATACTCGCCCACCCCCCGCATCACCGCGTCCAGTTCGCCGCTCCGCTCCCCGACCGCCGCCATCTGCCGCATCATCCGCGTGATGTGCCTCTGGCGCTCGAACGCCTTGGACAAGGCGCATCCTTTGAGCAATTCATCGGCGGCGCCCTTGAAGCAGTCCGCCACCGCCAGGTTGCCGACCACCCGCCCGAGGACGCGCAACGCCTCGAGGATCGTGATGCCGCTCCGTATGAGCATGGAGAGGTTCCACGACGCCTGCGCCATCGCCGCCACCAGCGTCGCGGCGCCGATGACGGGGATCCGCAAGACGAAGGCGTCTATCCGCCGTTTGCCCGCCTTGGTCGTGTATGCCGCGAGGAGCAGGAGCACGGCACCCCCCAACGCCCCGGAGACGTACATGCCGTAGTCGCGCGCCCACTGCGCGAAGTCCAGCAGCATCAGGGTCGATGCCGGCAGCTCGGCGTGGCGCGCCGAGAGGAAGGTCGAGAACTTGGGGATGACCCACACCACCATGAAGACCACGATGCCTGCCGCGACGACCAGCACGAAGGACGGATAGAACATCGCCGACATGAGCTGTCGCTTGATGTCATGGCTGCGCTCGATGCTCTCCGCCAGCCTGTCCAACACCATCTCCAGGTTGCCGCTCTGCTCCCCCGCCGCCATGAGGTTGGTCGCCAGCGGGGGGAATATCCGCTTCTCCTGTCCGCAGGCGGCGGCGAACGACGCCCCTTCGGCGATCCTCTTGTTCACCCTCCCGATCGCGCGCGCCAAGGTGAGCCGTTGCTGCATCCGCGCGCACTCCTCCAGCGCCGTCGCCAGCGGGATGCCCGCCCGCAACATCATGGCGAGTTGCCGGTAGAGCGTCACCATGTCGTTGACGCCGGGCGACAGGAGCCGGAGAGGGTTGAGGTGTGCCAGGGGCCCGACTCCGTCTCCGTCCGCCGCCGCATTCACGGCCGACACCTTTTCGGGGAAGATGGAGCGTTGCCGCAAGAGCCGTGCGGCGGCCTTCCCGTCCTCGGCTTCTATGACGCCGCGCCGCTCGGCGCCGCCTGAGTCCAAACCCACATATCGGTATTGCGGCATCGCCTACGCCTCCGGCCTCAGATGCACGACATCCTCCAATGCGACATCGCCCCGCAGCACCTTGTCGCGACAGTCCCCCCACAGCGTCCGGTAGTTCTTCGCGGCTGCGACGATCTCCGCCTCCCCTGCGCCGTCGGAGATGGCGCGCCGCATGTCGCGGTCGATCCAGACGGCCTCGAACACGCCCGTGCGCCCCCGGAAGCCGGTGCCCAGGCAGAAGGGGCAGCCGACCGGCTCGTACAGCGTGAACCCCCCGGCGTCGGAGATGGCGGCGCCGCCTCCGTCCGCGCCGCACCCGTCGCCCCCGAGGAGCAGCGCACGCTCCCAACCGGCGGGCTGCCGCCGGCGGCGGCATCGCGGGCAGAGCCGCCGCACCAGCCGCTGGGCGAGCGCGCCGATGAGCGTGGCGCCTACCAGGAAGCGCTCGACGCCGATATCGGCGAGGCGCGTCACGACCCCCGCCGCGTCGTTGGTGTGCAGCGTGGACAGCACCATGTGCCCGGTCATGGCGGCGCGCAGGGCGATCTCGGCGGTCTCCCGGTCGCGTATCTCCCCGACGAGGATCACGTCCGGGTCGTGGCGCAGGAACGAGCGCAGCGCCCCGGCGAAATCGACCTTGGCGTCCACCTGCACCTGGCTGATGCCCGCGACGGTCTGCTCCACCGGGTCTTCCACCGTCAGCACGTTCAGCGCATCGACGTCCAGCTCCCTCAAGGCGGCGTACAGCGTGGTGGACTTGCCGCTGCCGGTGGGCCCCGTCACCAAGACCATCCCCCAAGGCCGGGTGATGGCGTGGCGGAACTCCGTGAGCATCCCCTCCGGCATCCCGAGCTGTTCCAGCGACAGCCGGCCCGTCTCCTGCCCCAGGACGCGCAAGGTCGCGCGCTCGCCCCATCGCGTCGGGACGGTCGCGACGCGCAAGTCCATCTCCGGGATGTCCCAGCCCATGATCCTGTACTTCATCGCGCCGTCCTGCGGGACGTGCTGCTCGGCGATGTCCAGGCCCGACAGGACTTTGATGCGGTTGACCAGCGCCTCCTCGTCGCCGCGGGAGAGGCGGCGGCTCTCGTGCATCTTCCCGTCCACCCGCAGGCGGACGCGCATCCCCTCCTCGCACGCCTCCAGGTGCACGTCAGAGGCGCGACGCAGGTAGACGTCCCTCATGATGTCGTCCAGCAGCCGCACCGGATCGTCGCTGGTCGCCGCGACCGGCGCCATCGCGGGATGGGCGGACTCGCACGCCTTGGCGATGGCGGCGCGCAAGGCGTCCGGGTCGGCGAGGGCGATGCCGTACTTGCCTCCGACGATGCCTTCGGCGCGGTCCAGGCTCACCATGTCGTCCGGGTCTGCCACGGCCAGCAGGCGCGCGCCGTCGCCGCCCCGCACGGGGAGCATCAGCCGCTGCTGCATCAACCGTCCCGGCAGCAGCGCGGCGGCCTCCGCGTCCGCCCGCAACTCCGCCCCTTGCAGGAAGGGGACGCCCCTCTGGTCGGCGAGCGCCCGGTAGAGCGCCGCCATCGGGAAGCGGCAGGAGCGCACGACCATCTCGACGAGGCGTGTCCGCTCCCGGCGCGCCCGCAGGCGCAACTCTTCGAGCGCGTCCGCCGACACGAGGCCGGCCTTGACGCCGGCGTCCAACAATACCGTCTCGCTTACCGCCATGTCAGACCGACACCTCGAGGATCACGTAAAGCCTGCCCGCTTTCGCTTTCGACGATTTGTCGCGCGCGCCGCCGGGGGCGTCCGCAGGCGAGGCGTAGAGCTTCAGGTTCGTCGCGCATGTGATGAAGGACAGATCCGCCAATCCGTCGAGGAACTCCAACACCTGGGTGAACGAGGCGTTCGCCTTGATGACCAGGCGGGGGCGCGCCGCCTCCAGCGGCGGCGGCGCCTTCGCGGCATCGTCCTCCTGCGCGTCCTTCTTCGACGCCTTCTTGGCCGGCTTTGTCTTGTTCCCCCCGCCGGCGCCGGGCGCCGGCTTGTCGGTGATCGACACTATCTCCATGCCTATCCGCTCCGAAAGCGTGGCGAGTTCCAACAGTTGTTGCTGGCGCGCCTCCTTGTCGCCGGACGCGGGGAACCAGGAGTCGAGGTCTTCGGAATCGCCCTCGATCGCCGCGAGCTTCTCCCGCGCCTCGGCTATCCTCTTTTCCAAGGCGGCGGGGCCGACCCCTTCGATGCTCACCTTGCTGATGTCCGCGCGTTTCTCCATCCGGTCGCGGCTCCGGTTCAGCATGTTCTTCGCCGACTGGTAATCCTTGTGCAACGGCGGGTAGACCGCCAGCCCGTAGACGGCTACGGTCATGAAGGCGATCACCACCTGCCATTTGAGGCGTTCGCCTCGGGACATCCCCTTCCAGCGCTCGATCATCGTCCATCCCCCTTGGGAAACCTCTGAAAACCCCGGATGCTGCGTTGCGCCTTGGTCGAAATACTCGTTCGCCGCAGTAGACTCCGCTTTCCGACCTGCTGCGACGCCTTGTCTGCGGGCTTTTTAGAGCCCCCCCTTCTTCGCCGGCTCCTTCGTCTCGCCTTCCGCGCCCCCGCCTTTCCCCGCCGTCTCGCTTTCGGCGGCGCCGGTCGCGGCTTCGGGTGCGGCCGCCTTTTGCGGTGGCTTGGCCAACAGCAGGCGGAAGGAGAATCCCCCCACCTGCCCGGTTGCTCCGGTGCGGTCTATCTGCATGTCGTCCACGCGATAACCCCAGGGGGCGAAGGCGTCGGTCAGGCGTTTGCTGAATTGCAACCCGGCGGTGTCGCGGGCGGCGTTGCCGCTCAAGGCGAAGCCGGCGCCGTTGTCCCCTTCCTCGATCTTCGTCAGCACGATGTCGTCCGTGACGGCCTCCGCTATGGTTTTCAACGCCTCCGGCGCGAAGTCCAACCTCTCCGCCACCACCGTGTCGCGGAATTCGCGGAGGCTTTGCTCCATCCGCAATTCCGCCTCCACCGCCGCCAGTTCCGCCGCCAGGCGGCGTGATTCCGCGTTTACGCCCTGCGTCTCGCGGATCACCCGCTGGCGGCGGTCTCTCTCGATATCGAGCTTCTCTTTCTCCCAGTCGAGCCTTTTCGCCTCGGATCGCATCCAAGTGTCTAAACCGGCGAATCCCAGCGCCAGGAGCGCGATGGCTGCCCAGGGCCAAAGGTTCCGGTCCTTCCATGCGGGGGGGCGTGGCGGGGAGGCGGAGATGCCGGCGGGCGCCGCCGCCGTCTTCGCCCTGCCCGCCAAGGCGCGCATCGCCGCGCCGCGCAACGATGCGAACACGGCGACCGGGCAACCGCCCCCGTCCGCGCCGAGCCCCGGGGCGTGCAGGAACCGGATGAATTCGACGGTGCCGCCGGGGTCGGCGTCTTCCAGCGCGGCGCGCAACGCATCCGCCTGTCCGTCCTCCGCCGCGCAATAGACCTTGCGCACACCGGAGCGGAGCGGGCGGCGGGCGGCTTCGGCGGCGGCAAGCGGGTCGAAGACGCCGCCCGCGCACGCCTTGGTCGCCGCCGACACCAGCCTCCCGCCCTCGCCATGGAACATGCCGAACTGTTCCTGCCGGACGTCCGCCAGCAGCCATCCCTCGTCGTCTCCGGCGCCCGCGCCCGCCAGGGGGATGGCCGCCCCCAGTTGCGGGTAGATGACGGAGCAGGAGATGCCGTTTTTTTTGAATGCGCGCACCCAGCGACGGCGCAGGGCGTCGCCGATGCCGGCGACATGCCAGGTGAACGGGCCGGTCTCCTCGGCGGCGGCTTGCGCCACCCATGCGGCGGCGATGTCGTCCTCTTCCGCCCCTTCGCCGGACAGCAACGCCTCTTGCAACGCGCGGCATTCGTCGAGCTGCGCCCGCGTCGCCATCCCGGCGTAAAGCTCGGCGCCGCCCCGGTTGCCATCCGCCTCCAGTTCGGCGCGCTCGTCGGGCGTCAGGTATCCGCGCCCCACCAGGAGCGCGCCCAGCGACCATGCCAAATCCTGCCGGGCGAACAGGTCTTGCAACTCCCAACGGACCAGCTCCTTCATCTGCTCGCGCGGCCGGGGCTTTTGCGGACTCACCGGCAGGCTGGTCAAGGTTCCGACGGCGGACGGGGTGACCAGCACCGCCGTCTTCGGCAGCCGCCTCCCGGTCGCCGCCGCGAGGCGTTCGCGCACCTCGGCGACGGCCTTTTCGAAATCGACCTCCCGCGAGACGGCGACCGGGCTGAACTCCGGGTCGGCGGCGCGTCCCCGGGTGGCGACTAGGCCGTACAGGGCGCAACCGGTGGTTTCGAAGACCAGCGTCCGTGACGGTCGCCCCAAACCCAGGGCGGGGAATCTCGATTTCTTCTTGCTGTCCAAGTCGCGCACCTGTCGTCCGGCGAACCCTCTCCGCCCGGGATGTGGCATGGGCTCGGGGAATCCATCCTACTGTATCGCCAACCTCGCCGTCGGCACGCCGCCGCGCGGGAAGAACTTCACCCGCGCCGTGACGTATTCGTCCCCGTCCTTGACCAACGCCTTGGCGGCGCCATCGACCTCGAACAGCGCCAGCAGGTGCTCCCCCATGGGGATTTGCGGAATCGGGGACGTCTCGCCGCCGGCGAAGACAAAATCGAAATCGCACCTGCCGTCTGCGCAGTGGGCTGCGGTCGATGCGGTGTCGGAGAACCACTGCCGCCACCGCCCGGGCGGCGGTTTCGAATCGTCGTCGCCGGCGTCGCTGACATAGACGAGCAGGGCGACGCCCCAGGGGGTGTCGCTCGAAGGGATGCCGCCCCCCCCGCGGCTGACGACCGAGACTTCGATGCTTGGGACGGGCGTCCGCCAGTCGGCTTCCAGGATCGGCGGCGACATCTGGGCGTCTTCCTCATAGGCGCATACCGGCGTGGCGTCGCCCTCTTCGCAGGTCGTCGTGCCTTCGACGCCGTCCATGCCGTAGCTGGCGACGTAAAGCTCCGTGTAGCCGTCGTCGTCGGTTTTCTTGCGCGTCACGCACCACCCGTAGTTGTCATCGCCGTCGTCGCTCTCATGGCCGTCATCATCCGAGAATGCCACGCCCGGCGGGCTCGGGCACGACACGCCGGGTGAAATGAAGCTGGACCGGTTGCCCCAGCCGTCGCGGTATGCGCCGCCGTCCAGGTAGAAGCCGCGATGCCCCTTCATCAGCAGTTGCCGCGCGCCGCCCAATTCGACCACCTTGTCCGCTTCTTCTTCGCCTGGTTCGTCGCCGTTGTCGAAGCCCTTGGCGTCGGGGGTCGGATCGAATACGGGGGCCTTGGGGCCGAAAGGCTCCAAGGCCTCCGCGACGCCCGACAGCTCGGCGATGCTCGAAGGCAGCCTGCCGTTGTCGGCGACGAAACCGCCGACGAGTCCGTTCTCCATGAGCGCGGGCGAGCCCAGCACGGCTGCGCGGATGGCGCGGAGGCGGTTGCGCGTGTCCTCGTAGCGCGCCTGGTTGACGTCGTCGGCGACCAGGCCGAGCGTCATCCACGCCATGGCGGACAACAACACCACCGCCACCAACAGCTCCAGCAGCGTGAAGCCGTCGTCGGTCCCCGGTTCGCAGTCCCCGATGCCCCGATAACCTTGTATGCGCATGTGCCCCCGCCCTACTTGCGTTTCTTCTTCGTCGCCCCCCCCGTCGCCGCTTTCGGCTTCGACGTGGCCGAGGCGGGGGAGAAATCCACGACCATGATCGCCGGACCCTTGTCATAGCTGTAGACGTGGTAGCCGAAGAACTGAGCCGCCGCGCCTTCCTTCAAACCGCCCGGTATTCGTGCCGCAACCCCTTTCTCCACATACACCGAGATGATCCGCCGCCCCTTGGTCTCGATGAACATCCGGTGTTCGACTTCCGGCAGGGGTGACACCCCTGCGGCGCTCATCGCCGTGTAGATGTACGCCATCTTCTTTTTTTCCGGGATGCGTTTCATCGTCGCCTCGAAGCGGATGGGCGCGTCGCGGGCGATCAACTTCTTGCCCGCATGCGCGACCGTCGCCTTTTCTTTTTCGATGAACCGGTCGAGGTCGATGTCCTTGAAAAACGGCTCGGCATGCTTCGCCGAGCCCGGCGCTTTCGCACCCGACGGTTCCTCCCGCGCCCCCGCCCCCGTCTGCGACTTGAGGGGCGGCGGTGACGATGCCGCGCAGACCGCGAGCGCCGCGAGCACCCCCGTGATGATCTTCATGCGCCTGTCAAATCTCCAATTCAATGTCGTCTCCGTCTCCGTACTCGTAATCTCCGTTCGGGCCCATGCTGACGAGCGTGGGGTGGGCGGCGTCCCAGCCAAAGACGAGGTAGGGCCGTCCCCACACCGGATGCGATGCGGGGGGGGCTGCGCCCTCTCCCCGGCCGCCCCATTCCCGGCTGCTCCATTCCAGAAAACCGCCGACGCCGCTGTGTTCAAACGGGTCGGCGATGCCGGCGACGTCGTGAATCTTGTCGCCTGCGCCGGGATCGCCGGTCCGCTCCCCCTGCGCCGGGGACGGGGCGGAGCTGTTGACGCCCGCGCCGATGGTCAGATACCCGTCTCTGTGGCCGCTGAGATACGGGCCGCGCCAACCCCGTCCTGTCGCCGGAGCCCACTTCGCCAGCGGATGCCCCCCCTCCTCCGACCCGGGGTCTATGAGGGGGCTTTGGGTGGTGATGAGCTGCCAGAAGTTCGCTGGCGAGTAAAACCACGCTTCTTTCTCCGCATCGGTCGTCCCGGCATAGGAGGGGAGCGCCGCCAAGGGCACGTTCCCGCCATTTGTCTCCAAATCGAACGGCCCTGTCTTGGGATAATAACCGGTGTCCTGTTTGAAACGCCGGATGGCGGCGGCGATCTCCTGCATCTCCGCATGCGCCAGCCGCCCGTCGGTGTGGCGGCGGATGCCCCCGAACGTCGCGGCGGCGATGACGGAGGTCGCCACCAGGATGGATGCGACCACCAGCAGCTCCAACAGGGAGAAGCCGGAATCGGTTCCGGTTCCCGGCTCCCGGGTTTTAAAACGCCGTGCTTTGGGCATGGGGCATCCTCCTTGTCTGACGCCTGCGCCAGGAGGCTATTCCGCGCATGCCTTGCGCGCCTCGGTCACGCCCGAGCGGAATTCGGCGCCGTATTTCCGGCGAGCCTTGGTGATGGCGTCTTTCTCGTCCACCCCTTCGCCCATGAGGGCGGACATGTAGTTGTAGGCTTCGCCAGCCACCGTGTCGCCCAGCTTCTCCGCGAAGCAGTCCGCCTCGTCCTCGGGCATCCCCGATCTCACCAACCCCTCCTTCATCGCCGGGACGTCCGGCGACTCCCCGCATCCGGTGAACAACAGCATTCCGAAAAACAGCCCCCCCAGCATCGTCTTCCTGTCCATCGTCGCCCCCGAAGTCCGTCCTTTGCGGCCTCTGTCCGCCGCCGCCCCATGCGGCGGGCGAATATTTAGCCTATGCTAATCAAATTCGTCTCTCCGAATTTAAGGTGGCATTTTATCCCGTCCCCGCGCGTCCGATGTGACTGAGGTCACAGTTCGGGAAAATTATTTCCACCGGGGGCGCCCCGCCGGGTTCCACCATGCGCAGGCGTGAGCCTTGGATGCGTCGGATCCGTTGCCGCCCGGGCGTCTGTCAGAGTGCGAACCCGGCAGGGCGCGGCGTCGGCGAAAGCCCTCCCATCCCCGCGAAGCGATATGCGCCGCACGATCCCGCATGGCGGCGTCCGATGGCGAGCCGGTTGTTTTTGCGGTTGTGACCTCGGTCACAATGTCGCGGCCCGTTCCCGGTATACTCCGGCTTTTCGCTGGAAATGTAACTGCGGGGGGATGCCGGCTTTTGGAAGCGGCGTTCGCCGCCGCCGCGCGGGCGGGTTATTCGATCTCGTCGCCCGGACGCGGCGGTTCCCCGCCAGGATGTTGCAACGATGCGCGGAACTGGTCGAAGTCCGCAGGTCGCCGACCGACGGTGCGAGGGGGGCATGGCTGTTTCTTACACGGAGCACGAAATAACATCGGGCGGCGCCCGTGTCGTCCTGTCGGTCTGGGCGTCGGCGGCGCCGGAGGCGGCGATCATGTTCGTCCCGGCGACGATGGTCCACCCCCTGTTTTACGAGGCGTTGCTCCACGGCTTCGCGGAACGCGGCTTCGCCGTCGTCGGACTGCATCCGGTGGGGCACGGCAAAAGCCCGCGCGAGGTCAAGCGCTACACGATACGCGATATTGTGGGGAACGGGCGCGACGCGGTCACGTTCGCGCTGGAGCGGTTCGGACTGCCCGTGATCGCGTTCGGCTCCAGCCAAGGCGGCGTCGTGGCGGCGGTGCTGGCTGCGGAGGACGGGCGTCTGGCGGCGGCGTTCCCCCACAACCTCCTCCTGACGGAGCTCCCGCAGTCGATCTATGTGTCGCGCTTCCCAAGGTGGTTGCGCCATCTATACCGTCCGACGCGGGGCGTGTTCAAGTTCTGCGCCCGGATATTGCCGGATTTGGCGCTGCCGCTGGATTTTTATATGAAACGCGAACGTATCAGCACGTCGCGGGAGATATGGGACAAGGTGGGCGGCGACCCGCTGTGCCTGACCCGCTACCCCCTGCATTTCTTGGGCAGCCTGTTCACCACGGAGTTCCCCGGACTGACGGACGGCAGCGTCCGGTGCCCGGTCTACGTCGTCGCCGACAGCGGCGACAAGTTGTTCACCGCCGACTATACCCGCTTGGTGTTCGAACGCCTGCGCGCGCCGCATAAGGAATTGGTCGTGTTTGATTTCAACGACCACATGCTGATGGTTTCGCATCCGTCCGAGGTTTCCGAGAGGCTGGCGGGGAAGATGAGGGAGGCGTTGCGGTTGCATAGCAGTGTGTGTGCGTCGTGGACTGCGACGCCGCCATCGACCGCCGTCCCGTAAACAGTTCATCCTTGGCTGTCACGGCGTCCTCCGTCCATTCCAACTCATCGTCTTTGATTGCGGCTGCTTCCCAAAACGCGGATGGACGAAGGGGCGGGGCCGGCGTTGCGGACTTGTGAAAAAGGCGCGGCCGGCGATGGGAGCCGGCCGCGCGGTGGGGCGGGGCGGCTAGGCCATAGCCGCCCCGTGTTGGAGGTTGCGTCGATGGTGGGTTAGATGGTGCTGCGGGTGCCGTCCCATTCGCCCAGCTCTTCCTCCTTGGTGTCGCCGGCGCCATCGACCACGCCGACGAACAGCACCTGCTCGGTCGTGGTGGGTGCCGCCCAAACATCCGACCCCGTAGTCGTTGCTTCACCGACACGGAAGAGCCCAATGAAACGATTGTACTGGTCTTCGCGGACATGACGGTACACGGGAACGGAAGTCATGCTGCCCAGGATCTCAGGCTTGAACAGGTCGGAGGCAGGACCGAAACCAACCGCCATAAGAATAGGTGCAGTGACACCAGCCGGGACACTGGAATTTGAGGCCATGGCCGTTCCAGAAAATGCGGCATCGCCATATTCACCGGGGCCAAGTACACGTTCAAGTGATCCGACCCAATACGCAACCTGTGCACCGGCAACAATATCCAAACTTGCACCGCACCCATTGGCGGCGGGACCGTTGAAGATATTCCCAGCGACAATATTGTTCCGTCGGCTGGAGATGACTTTCTGAAGTGCGCCACCAGCAGGGTCGCAATTCTCAGTCGGAGTAAGTTCGGGAAGATCGGTGTTGTCAAAAGCGGCATTGACATAGCGCAACTTGGTGATGCCGATATCCGCTAAAGAATCTTCAGCGCCAGCAATCAGTGTGCCCAGCGCAATGTCATCTACAGAAAAACCAAGGATGTCGCCATTGGCACCAGCGGAGGCGTCATCCTCTTGTGGTAACAGCACGCCATTTACCGCAGTATCGGTGCTGGCGTCATTCACATACGCCAACGAGTCGAAGTTGTCGGGGTAGACGTTCTTGTGCAGGACGCGGTAGGTCGCCACGCCCTTGTTGAGCTCGTCCATCATGGCGACGTGCGCCGCTGCGGACGCGCGCGCGTCGGTGTCCTGCAAGGCGATGGCCGCGGTGCCGGCGATGGCCGCCAGGATGGCGACGACCACTAGGAGTTCGAGGAGGGTGAACCCCTTCTGGCCCATAATCACGCTGTCTTTCAAAACGCTTTTCAGAGATTTCATGTTCTCAGGTTCCTTTCGTTCAATTGTCGTTTCCCCGCGACGCCCCTCCCCAAGTGGCCGCCGCTTCGGAGTTGTCTGCCTCACTGCTTCGTTTCCGCGCCGGCATGGCAAGCAAGCCGTGCCGGCGCGCCGGGGCGGACTCCCTCCGTCCCGGCGTCCCTTGCTCCTCCGCCACGCCGACTGTGGCGCGCGGCGGAGGCCGCCGCGCCGGACCCTCTCCGCACGCGGCTAAAACCACTTTCGGTTATGAAGGTTGCGGCTGTCTCACGCCCGGGTTGGCGTAATCGACCACGAACCTGTACTGCTTGCCGCAGTGGATGATGACCTCCTTCTGCCCCCGGTGCAGGATGCGCATCTCCACCTGGATGTTCCCGTAGCCGTCATGCTCGAAAACCTCCTGGTAGAGCCGGGAGAACATCTCCAGCACGTCCCTGTTCGTCGCCGTAGCCGCCATCCCCATGACCGAACCTGTTCCCGTTCCGCCCCCGGCTCGACCCGGCCCGCGTTCCTTTTCGCCGACGCTCCGGCCGCTCCGCCTCGCCACGGGGCCAATGTTTGAATCGATCTAAAATAAAAAGCCTTGTTTAATTGTTTTAGCCTAGCCAAACATTCGAGGCATATTCTACATCGTCTCCGAAGCCCCGTTGTGACCAGGGTCACATTTCGAAAGATTCTTTGAAATTATTTCCTGCTTTGCTCAAGCCGCGTCCCGGGCGGGGGCGGCTGCGCCGCGCACCGCATCCAGCAACGCCGCCAGCTCGACGGGGGTGATGGACTGCTCGCCGTCGGACACCGCCTCCTCCGGGCGGTCGTGAACCTCGATGAGCAGCCCGTCCGCGCCGCATGCCAGCGCGGCGAGCGACATGGGGGCGACCAGGGGGCGCAACCCCGTCCCGTGCGACGGATCCACGAGGATCGGCAGGTGCGACTTCTGCTTCACGTGAGGCACCACGTTCAGGTCGAGGGTGTTGCGCGTGGCGGTCTCGAAGGTCTTGATGCCGCGCTCGCACAGGATCACGTTGCGGTTGCCGCCGGCCAGGACGTACTCGGCGGCGAGCAGGAACTCGTGCATCCCCGCCGCCATGCCCCGCTTGAGCAAGACGGGCTTGGGCTGCCTCCCCAGCTCTTGCAGCATCGCGTAGTGGAACATGTTGCGCGAGCCGACTTGCAGGACGTCGGCGACCTCGGCGACCTCGTCTATCCTGTCGCCGCTCATGACCTCGGTCACCATCTTCATCCCGAACTCGCGCTTGACGCGCGCCATGATCTCCAGCCCCTGCTTTTTCAAACCCTGGAAGGCGTAGGGGCTGGTGCGCGGCTTGTACGCCCCCGCCCGCATGAGGCGCACCCCCAACGCCGCGAGCCTTTCGGCGACGCGCGCCATCTGGTCGTAGCCTTCGACGGCGCATGGCCCCGCGATGACGACGGGGGGGCGCCCGCCGCCGATGACGACCGCGCCCTCCGCGCCGCCGCCGACGGCGACCGCAGTGTCCTCCGGGCGGAGGCGGCGCGAACCGAGGGCGTACTCCGGCGCGTCGTCTATCACGTCCTGCACGTTTTCCAGGCGCGTGAACTCCTCCGCCGGAACTGCGGCGGCGTCCACCCCCTTCGGCTCGACGCGGACGAAGCACGGGGCGTCCCCGCCCGCGCCGATGACCCTCGCGCCGGGGGACAGCTCCTGTATCCGCGACACCGCGACGGCCTTTTCCGCCTCCGACAATCCTTTGCGCAACCTGACGATTCTCATTCCCCATCTCTTCGGGCGCGGCGCGCCCCGTTTGCCAACATCGTTTCCGCCGACGTCGCGGCGTCCCCGTCCGGCGACAATCGAGGGTGGAGCCCCCGACGGTTTTGGGACGTTTTAATTTCCGAGGAAAGATAGCATCCGGGAAACGGGGGGATGTGACCAGGGTCACATCCTACAAAAAAATCCCCCGATTTGTCGCAGAGGACATGTGGAGACGGCGGCAAGCCGCCCGCCAACCCCGGGCTTTGGGACGAAGCCCAGGGTTGGGGCTTCTGCAACCGCTTCACGGTTGCTGGCGGCGAGCCCGCCGCTTTCCAAGGCGGGGCTTCGCCCCGCACCTCGCAACATCTACGCGGAAAACCGGCGTTTGGGGCATAGCCGAGCCTGCCCGGGGGCTTTACAGCTTCTCTTGGATTCTCGCGGTGAACTCCTTCGTGCCGATGGTCTTCGTCCCCGCCTTGGCGACGTCCGCCGTCCTGTAGCCCTCCTCCAGCACGCGGCACACGGCGTCGTTGATGCGCCGCGCCAGGTCGGGCCTGCCGAACGAATGCTCGAACATCATGGCGACGCTGTTGACGGTCCCCACGGGGTTGGCGACGTCCTTGCCCGCGATGTCGGGGGCGGAGCCGTGGATGGGCTCGTACAGCGCCGGGCCGTCGCCCACGCTCGCCGACGGGAGCGTCCCGATGCTGCCGGTCAGGACGCCGCCGATGTCGCTGAGGATGTCGCCGAACATGTTCTCCGTCAGCAGCACGTCGAAGCGCGTCGGGCGCAGCACCAGTTGCATGGCGCAGTTGTCCACCAGGATGTGCTCCAGCTCCACGTCGGGGTATTCGCCGGCGACCTCCGCCACGACCTTGCGCCAGAGCTGGCAGACCTCCAAGACGTTCGCCTTGTCCACGGATGTGACCTTGCGCCGCCGCAGGCGCGCCAGCTCGAACGCCTTGCGCGCGATGCGCTCGATCTCGGGGCGGCTGTAGACCATGTTGTTGAAGCCGACTTCGACGCCATCCCTGGCCTCGACGCCGCGCGGCTTGCCGAAATAAAGCCCGCCGGTGAGTTCGCGCACCACCACGAAGTCCACCCCCGAGACGGTCTCGGGCTTGAGGGTGGAGCAGTCCACCAAGGTCGGCAACATCTTAACCGGGCGCAGGTTGCCGTAAAGGCCGAGCGCCTTGCGGATGCCCAGGAGCCCCGTCTCCGGCTTCAGCGCGGGCGGGTTCGGGTCCCACTTGGGCCCGCCCACCGCGCCGAGCAGCACGGCGTCGCTCTCCAGGCTGCGCCGGAGCGTCGCCTCGGGCAAGGGGTCGCCGAAGGCGTCGATGGCGACGCCGCCGATGGCCTCCTCGTGCAGTTCGACGGCGAAACCGGCGTCGCTGGCGACCTGCTTCAGCACCGCCAGCGCCGAGGCGACGATTTCAGGGCCGATCCCGTCGCCGGGAAGGACGCATATCTTTCTCACATTTCCAGCCTGCTTCACATTCTCAGTCATCTCGTCAACTCCCATTCAAAGCACCTGTCGAAAAGGCGCCTGTTGAAACGATACACACCCGTCTCCGCCTTTGTCCATAGGCGGCGCGGCGGGGCCCGCGCGGCGGGGCGTCATTGCCTTTGCCGGAAGCGGGGCTTCCGGGCTATAATGCGCGTCTTGCAAATCCGACAGGCGCAGGTCGCGCGAGGTGAGGGGGATGAGGCGGTTGCAGATACACCCGGACAACCCGCAGATGCGGCACATCCGGGCGGCGACGGGGGTTCTCGAGGACGGCGGGCTGATCGTCTACCCGACCGACTCGGTCTACGGGCTGGGGTGCGACCTGCTCAACAAGAACGCCGTCGAGAAGATCTACCAGTGCAAGGGGCGCGACAAGCGCAAGCTCCTGAGCTTCATCTGCCCCGACCTGAAAGGGATATCCGAGTACGCCTACGTGCCCGACTCCGCCTACAAGATCATGCGGCGCCTCCTGCCCGGCCCGTACACCTTCATCCTCACCGCGACCAAGCAGGTGCCGCGCATCCTCCTGGAGAAGCGGAAGACCGTGGGCATCCGCGTGCCGTCCAGCGCCATCTGCCAGGCGTTGCTCGCCGAGTTCGGGCGACCCGTCGTTAGCACCAGCGCCTGCCTCGCCGAGCAGCCACCCATGGGCGACCCGGAGGAGATCGCCGACGCCTTCGAGCACATCGCGGACATCTTCCTCGACGCCGGCCCCGGAGGGCTGGAGCCCTCCACCGTCATCGACTTCACCGGGGGGGAGCCGGAAATCGTGCGCCAAGGCAAAGGGCGGCTGTAGGCGCCGCGCCGACGCCCGGCGCACGATCTCCGCAGGGGCGCGGCTATCCGTTATGAGCAGCGCCCCCCTATGAATACCTGATGGCGACGCCGCCCGTCTCTTTCAACGCCCCGTCGCGGTATGCCAGCTTCCCGTTCACGAAAACCATGTCGATGCCGACGTCATGCGTCCGCCAATGGTTCCAGAGGAAGCACCGCCCGCCCCGCAGCACGGTTTTCAGCCCCGTTTCGCCGCGGGCGGGGCGCGCCGCGACGGAAGGGGCGAGGGCCCCCGCCGCCGCCAGCGCCGACATTTTCAAGAATTCCTTGCGATCCATTTTTCCCGCGCGCCCAAGCGCGTGTTTGTCGCGGCTATCCGTTCTTCTTTTCGAAGTCCTTCATGAACGCGGCCAGCGCCTCGACCGACTCCAAGGTGACGGCGTTGTAGATGCTGGCGCGGATGCCGCCCACCGAGCGGTGCCCCTTCAAGCCCACCATCCCCGCCTGCTTCGCCTCGGAGACGAACCGCGCCTCCAGCTCCTCGCTGCCGAGGCGCCAGACCACGTTCATGGTCGAACGGCTCTCCACCTCCACCGGCGAGCGCCAGAAGTCGCTGGCGTCGAGCACGCCGTAGAGCACGGCGGCCTTCTTGTCGTTGGCCTGCTCCATCGCCGCCACGCCGCCTTTCGCCTCGACCCATTTGCAGGTCAGGTCCAGCAGGTAGATCGCCCAGGTGTTGGGCGTGTTGTAGAGGCTCTTGTCCTTGGCGTGCGTGGAGTAGCGGAAGAAGATCGGCGTGTCCTCCGGGGCGCGCGCGGCCAGCTCCTTTTTCATGATGACGACGGCCAGTCCCGACGGGCCGAGGTTCTTCTGCGCCCCGGCGTAGGCCATGTCGAACCGGGCGATGTCGATCTCGCGCGAGAGGATGTCGCTCGACATGTCCACGACCAGCGGCGTCGAGACGGAGGGGAACTGCGTCCAGCGGATGCCGCCGATGGTCTCGTTCGAGCAAAGGTGGACGTATTCCGCGTCCGGCGACAGGCGCAGCTCCGACTCCTTGGGGATGCGCGTGTAGTTGTCGGCCTTCCCCGACCAGGCGACGTTGACCGCGCCGGTGACCTGCGCCTCCTTGAGCGCGCGGTTGGCCCAACTGCCGGTGTCGATGTAGTCCGCGCTCTTGCCCGGGCGGCGCAGGTTCATCGGCACCATCGCGAACTGGAGGCTCGCGCCCCCTTGCAGGAACAGCACGTCGTAGCCGTCCGGGATGCGCATCAGCCGCCGCAGGCCCGCCTCCGCGCCGTCGGCGACGGCCTGGAACTCCTTGGAGCGGTGGGACAGCTCCATGACGGACATGCCGAGGCCGTTGTAGTCCGGAAGCTCGGCCTGCGCCTGTTCGATGACCTCCAGCGGCAACGCCGCTGGCCCTGCGTTGAAATTATGAATCCGCGCCATGCATCCCCCTGTTTTCCCTGTTCCCCCTGTCGGAAACGATTCCTATCCGCCGCTTGCCGCACAGCCGCCGGCACCCCGAAGTCGCGGCGCCCCTGCGGCAAGGCGATAATCTTAATGTCCTGGGCGCCCCCGCGCAAGAAAACATCCGCATTTCTTGAAATTTGACCCGTCTCCCAGGCGCGGATGTGCCATAATACCGGGTTTCCGGCGACAATCCCCATCGTCCACGAGCGTTGGCGGGAAGCCATGGGGATCGTCCCGCAACCGCCGGGAACGCCGGGGGCGCAACGCAGGGGGAAGGACACAACCAACGAATCCGCAGGATTTTTAGTTCTGGAGCCAAGAAAGATGTCAACGATAGCCGAGCGCGTCGAATGCAAGGAATTACTGGATAAACTCATGCCCGTCGAAGAGGCGGTCAAACTGGTCTCGAACCACGACAGGATAGGAATCAGCGGCTTCACCAAGACGGGCGAGCCCAAGACGTTCCTCCCCGCGTTGGCGGCCCATTTCGAGAAGACCGCGCCCGAGAACCGGGTCAGCCTGTTCACCGGCGCGTCCCTCGCCGAAGAGGTCGAGGGGAAGATCGCCCCCTACCTCGAACGCCGCGCCCCGTACATGTCCTCCAAGGCGTCGCGCAAGCGCATCCACGCGGGCGAGCTGGATTTCGCCGACATCCACCTGTCGGCCTTCGCGCGCAACCTGGCCTACGGCTTCTACGGCGACCTGAACCTGGCCGTGGTCGAGGTGACGCGCATCCGCCCCGACGGCAGCGTCATCCTCTCCGGCTCGGCGGGCATCTCGGCCGAGGCGCTCACCCACGCCAAGAAGGTCATCCTGGAGGTGAACCCCGAGCTGCCGGACTACACGGGCTTCCACGACATCGCGCTCCCCGGCGTGTACCCCAAGCCGAACTGGCCGGTGCCGATCGTCAACGTCGGCGACCGCGTCGGCACGCCCTACGTCGAGTTCGACAAGAGCAAGGTCGTGGCCGTCGTCGAGTCGCGGCAGCCCGATTACCCGGTCGCCTTCAAGCCGACCTCGCCGACCGAGCTGAAGATCTCGCAGAACGTGATCGAGTTCCTCCTCTACTGCCACAAGCGCTTCGGCTGGGGCGACAAGCTGCCGCCGATGCAGTCGGGGGTGGGAAACATCGCCAACGCCATCGTCGGGGCGCTGTACGACTCGCCGTTCAAGAAGATCCGCTTCTGGACCGAGGTGTTCCAGGACGGGATGATGCGCTACGTCGAGGACGACGAGAAGTTCGAGGGGGCGTCGGCGACCGCCGTCTCCTTCTCGCAGCAGGCGCGCGACGAGTTCCACCGCCTGTTCGCCAAGTGCCGCGAGCGGCTGGTGCTCCGGCCGATGTGGCTCTCCAACAACGGCGAGATGATCACGCGGATGTTCGTGGTCGCGATGAACACGCCTATCGAGGTGGACATCTACGGCCACGTCAACTCCACGCACGTCGACGGCTCGAAGGTCATCAACGGCCTGGGCGGCAGCGGCGACTTCTTCCGCCACGCCTACCTGAGCGTCGTCCACACCCCGTCGGTGCGCAAGCTCAAGGACGGGCGCGTGGTCAGTTGCGTCCTGCCCTACGTCCGGCACATCGACCACACCGAGCACGACATCCATTGCGTGGTGACCGAGCAGGGGTTCGCGCTGAACCTGGAAGTCCGTTCGGCGCGCCACCGCGCGGAGGAGATCATCGAGAAGTGCGCGCACCCGCACTTCCAGCCCATCCTGCGCGAGTACCTGAAGTCGGCGGGCGGCGGCGACGAGCCGCGCATGGCGGGCATGGACCAGCTCCAGGGGTGGTGGAAGGAGTACGACGGGGTCTGCCGTAGCTTCCCCGCGTGAGGGGGCGCCCCGCCGTTTGCGGCGGGGGCGGAATCCCGGCATGGCAAATGCTGGACGTGGAGGAGGGGTCGCGCCCAGCCCTTGCAGGCGGCGGATTCAGACGGATACGGGTGACGGGTGTCGAAATGATGAGACGGGCGCGGCCGTCGAAGGCCGGCAAGACCGCCGATGCGTCGGCGCAAAGCTACGGGCGGCTCGTCCAGGCGCGCCTGCCGGGGCTTCTGGACAGGATACGCGAGACGGTCGAGGCTTTGGAGAGGGCCTACGAGGGGAAGGGCGCCGCGACGGGCCCGGGGGGCGAGAGCCACCTCTGGGAGCACACGGCGCAGGTGGCGTCGCTCACCTTCAAGCTGGCGCGGATGGAGGGCATGGATGACGATGCCGCGCTCGTCCCGGTGCTCGCGGCGCTTTTCCATGACGCGGGGAAGTTCGCCGGCGGGGAGTACCACGGCGGGGACACCGCCGAGGAGGAGGAGTCGGCGAAGGTCGCGCGGCGGCTCCTAGGCGGAACCCCGCTGAAACCGGCGGAGTTGCGCGCAGTCCTCGGGGGGCTGGGCGCCCTTTACAACGAGAAGTCGCCGAAGAACCGCGTCGCGGCGCTGGTGCATGACGCCGACTTCCTGTCCAAGTTCGGCGCCATGGGGGTCGCGGCGTTCTTCACCAAGGCGACCCTGCGCGGGCGCTCGATGCACGGGGCGATGCTCGGCCACCTGAGCAAGGAGCTGACCTACGCCGCCTGCCTGCCCGGCAACATGCGCACTGCGGCGGGGCGCAGGATGGCGGCGGGGAAGGCGCGGGACTCCCTCGGCTTCTTCCGCAAGTTGCTCCGGGAGCTGCGGGATGCGGGCGTCGCCGACCTGCGCGTCCGCAAGTTGCGCATACAGGATCCCCGCGCCCCCCGCGCCGCCGGGAGGCGGTTGGAGATCCTGCTCGCGGCGTCCCCCGTCTGCCCGCGTTGCCACGCCCCGTGGGAGGCGGCATGGTCCACCGCCGAGGGGGTCAAATGCACGAAGCTGGACATCGACTGGCATTGCGCCGATTGCGGCGAGTCGCTGGAGACCTCGTTCTGCCTGCCGGAAGTGTGAGCCCGCCACGGCAAGGCGGCGCAGGGGCGGTCCAGGGGCGGCGCCGCCCCCTCCGGGAAAACTCCGGGAAACCCCTCTGCCTCCCTCTGGAAACTGAAACTTGCTTTATCAAAACGCCATCTGCTACGATTTACGGTTCTTTTTGCGCAGCGAACCTTTGTGGAGGTAATTATCATGCGTAAAGTCCCCTTTGGGGAATCCTTGCGGATCATCGCCCAAGGCTCCATGAATTGGCGGGCCGGGCGGCCGATCGTCGTGTCTTTCGAAGTCACCGACTCCTGCACCTGCTATTGCAGGCATTGCGACCACGGCGGCCCCCGCGACATGTCGAAAGACATGAAGCCTGCGGACTACAAAAGGTACATGGAAGTGTTGCGACCCGTCGTCGTGCAGGTCTCCGGCGGCGAACCCCTGTTGCGCGACGACTTGGAAGACGTCGTGAAAAACATCAAGTCCTCGTCCGGGCTCCCCTACCTGATCCTGGTCTCCAACTGGTCGGAGATGACCGTGGACCGGTATAAGAGGTTGCGGGACGTGGGCGTGGACGAATTCTGCGTCAGCTTGGACTTCCCCGACGCGCAGCGCCATGACGACTTCCGGGGCCTGCCGGGGCACTTCGACCATCTAGGCAAGGTGATTCCGGCGGCGGCGAAGCTGGGCTTCGACGACATCGTCATGAACAACTGCATCACCGCCTGGAACATCGGCGACATCAACGCCAACGCCAGCAAGGCGGAGGAATGGGGGGTCAACATCAACTTCAGCGCCTACTCGCCGTGGCGCACCGCCTGCCGCGCGGATTTCCACGAGACGCCCGAGACGCTGGTGCGCCGGTGGGGCGACGTGCCCCGTCGGGGCGTGGCGCGCGAGTATTTCCCGGACAGGCGGGAGCAGTTGGAGCTGCTGGACAGGGAGCTCGCCCGGCTCAAGGAGCGGATGAACAGCTCCCATTGGATCACCACCAACAACACCACCCTGGACGCGACGCGGGAGTATTTCCACCGCGGCGGCACGCCCAACTGCAAGGCGGGCCTGCGCTGGCTGGTCGTCACGAGCGACGGCGCGCTCCAGCCCTGCTCGATGCAGTTCAAGCGCTACGGCCTCCACGAGCAGGAGAAGATGGTCAAGGAGTTCACCGAGAGGAACACCTGCGACCAGTGCTACGTCTCCATCCGCTCCTACCTGGACAAGTCCTACACCCAACTGCTGACCGAGAACGTCGCCGAGTTCTTCTCTTTCAAGTCGAAGGCCGCGTAAAACACCAAGGCGGACGGGCGGTGCGCCGCCCGCCCCGCCTTGTTTTCAGGCATCTTGAGGCATCTGAGGCGTCCATGAGAAAAATCCTGCCGGTAGTAGTCTTGTCGTGCCTGTGCGCCGCCGCCTTGGCGACGGCGGGAGACGTCGAGGATCGCGTCGTGCGCGGCGCCGTGGTGCTCAAAGAGATCGCGGACGCGCCGGACGGCGGGATCCCGCAGGAGTTGCTGGACAGGTGCGCCTGCGTCGCGGTCATCCCCGGGATGAAAAAGGGCGGGTTCATCTTCGGAGCCAACTACGGCAAGGGGCTCATGTCCTGCCGGACGGAGGGTGGCGCGGGCGCGTGGAGCAACCCGTCCATGTTCCGGCTCGAGGGGGGCAGCTTCGGGTTCCAGATCGGAGCGCAGTCGGTCGATCTCATCCTGATGGTCATGAACCTGCGCGGGATCGAAAGCCTGCTCGACAGCAAGTTCACCTTGGGCGGCGACGCCTCGGTCGCTGCGGGTCCGGTCGGACGGACGGCGGCGGCGGAGACCGACCTCTGGATGTCGGCGGAAATCCTCGCCTATTCCCGCGCCCGCGGCCTGTTCGGGGGCTTGGTCGTCAAAGGGGGGACTGTCCGCCAGGACAAGGACGCCAACATGTGGCTGTACCAGCGGCCGGTGGACGCCCGCACGCTCCTGCTGCAAGGGGCGGCGGATGGCGACGGGGACGACGGGGATGGCGCCGGGGCGGAGGCGTCCCCCGTCCCCGAGCCTTCCCCCGACGCCGCGAAGGACGTGGGGATATTCCTGGAGCAGTTGAACAAGATCAGCCCGCCGAAGCCCAAAGCCGCGCCGGAGCCGCCGCCCGCCGCCCTTCCGTAAGCGGTGCCGCGCCTTTTCGACCTGCGGCGACGCCTTGTCTGCGAGGTTTTTGGAGGCTCCCAAAAGGCTTCCGCTTGCGCCCCTCGATAGATGCCGCCTGCCGCCTCCGTCAAACCTTGTCGAAGGAGTCCTTGCCCATGCCGCACAAGGGGCACCGCCAGTCGTCGGGCAACTCCTCGAACGGGACATCCCCCTCGTACACGTAGCCGCAGACGCGGCACTGCCATTTGGGCTTCTTCGCCTCCCCGGCCTGGGATGGCGCGGCGGTCGCCGCGACGGCTTTGTCCGTCCGCGACAGGTTCGTCTCCGGGACGGCGCCCGTGTCCTTGTACGCCTTGAAGGCGGCGACTGCGGCGGGCTTCATCGTCGCCTGGTAGTCGCCGTAGACGACGGGCTTCGCGGCGTTCGCCCCCTTCCAGGCGTCGGCCACCTCGCAGAAGAACACCGTGTGGGTCGCCAGCTCCTTCGCCTCCGCCACCTTGCAACGGAGGTAGGCGACCGCGTCGTCAAGGACGGGAAGGCCGTCCGACACCGTGTGCCGCACGTTCGCCCACTTGTCCGCATCCTGCGCCGACTGGAACCCGAAGTTGGCGATGACGAAGGGGTGGACGTCCTCCGGCAGCACCGAGAGCGTGAACTCGCAGCCCTCCTTGATGCGCCGGTTGGTCTGGTTGTTGTTCATGCTGCCGAGGATGACCATCGGCGGCTTGCCGCTGGACACCTGCGCCACCGCGTCCACCACGCAACCGCCGAAACGCCCCTCCGCCTTGACGCCGACGACATAGAGCCCATAGGAAATCTTATATAGCGCGGTCTCGTCCATGTGTGACACCCCTCCTTGTCCTTTGACTGCCAGGTTGACAATATGAATTTCCCGACTGAAGGGCAAGGGCAAATTGAGTATAATGTCGGCTTTCGGATCGTGTGCGTTTCGACGGCGGTCGCTTTGCCACCGCCCCACCCAAGGAGAAGACCATGGCCTATTTCGTCGGCAGCAAAGAATACTTCCCCGGCGTCGCGACCATCCCGTTCGAGGGACGCGGCTCCAAGAACCCCCTGGCGTTCAAGTTCTATGACAAAGGCAAGGTGGTCGCCGGCAAGACCATGGCCGAGCACCTGCGCTTCGCCACCTGTTACTGGCACTCGTTCTGCGCCGCCGGCAGCGACCCGTTCGGCACGGGGACGCGCGACTTCCCCTGGGAGGTCTCGTCCGACCCGATGGAGAACGCCCGCGCCCGGATGGACGCGGCGTTCGAGTTCTTCACCAAGCTGGGGACGCCCTACTACTGCTTCCACGACCGGGACGTCGCGCCCGAGGGCGCCACGGTCGCCGAGTCGGAGAAGAACTTGCGGACGATGGTCGCGCTGGCGAAGGAGCGGCAGGACGCCACCGGCGTGAAGTTGCTCTGGGGGACGGCGAACCTCTTCTCGCACAAGCGCTACATGAACGGCGCGGCGACCAACCCCGACTTCCGCGTCCTCACGCACGCCGCCGCCCAGGTGAAGGCCGCCATCGACGCGACCGTCGAGCTGGGGGGCGCGGGCTACGTCTTCTGGGGCGGACGCGAGGGGTACGCCTGCCTGTTGAACACCGACATGAGGCTGGAGCTCGAAAACCTGGCGCGCTTCCTCGGCATGGCGCGCGACTACGCGCGGGGGCTGGGCTTCAAGGGGGCGTTCTACATCGAGCCCAAGCCGATGGAGCCGACCAAGCACCAGTACGACTACGACGCGGCGACCGTCATCGGCTTCCTGCGGGCGCACGGCCTGGACAAGGACTTCAAGCTCAACATCGAAGCCAACCACGCGACCTTGGCTGGGCACTCCTTCTCGCACGAGTTGCAGACGGCCGCCGACGCGGGGTTGCTCGGCAGCATCGACGCCAACCGGGGCGACGAGCAGAACGGCTGGGACACCGACCAGTTCCCCACGAACGTCTACCAGACGGCGGAGGCGATGATGATCGTGCTGGAAAACGGCGGGTTCACCACGGGCGGGCTGAACTTCGACGCCAAGGTGCGGCGCAACTCCACCGACTTGGAAGACCTGTTCATCGCGCACATCGGCGGGATGGACGCCTTCGCGCGCGGCCTGGAGATCGCCGCCGCGCTGATCGAGGATGGCAGGCTCCCCGCCATGCGCCGCGACCGCTACCGGTCGTTCGCCGCAGGGAAGGGGCTGGAGTTCGCGCAAGGCAAGTTGACGCTGGAGGCGCTGGCGGCTCTCGCCCCGGCAAACGAGTCGCTGCCCTCGGTCAGCGGCAAGCAGGAGCTTTTGGAGAACATCGTCAACCAGTACCTGTAGCGGCGCCCCCCCTTCAGTCGCCGCAGGCGCCGCCGCGCCTCGACGGGGCTCGCCCCACCTCCAGCGCCAGCCATTCCTCGCGTTGGAACCGGGCGCGGACGGAAAGCCCGACGCCGGCGAGCGCCGCAGCGATCTCCGGGAGGTCGTGCTCCTGCAGACCCGACAGGCATGCCGCGCCGTCCGGCTTCAAGAGGCGCGGCAACCCGGGGCAGAGGCGCGGCAGCGTCATGCCGTCGATGTTGGCGACGACCACGTCGAACGTCCCCATGCCGCCCCCGTCGAAGCTGCCGACGCGCAACTCCAGCTCCGCGCCGAAGCCGTTGGCGCGGGCATATTCGCGCGCGCACTCGACCGCCACCGGGTCGTTGTCGATGCCCAACGCCGATGACGCCCCCAGGCGCAATGCCACCATCGAGAGGATGCCGCTCCCCGTCCCCACGTCCAGCACCCGCTCCCCGCCGCGCAAGCCCCCCTCCAGCCACTCCGCCACCAATTGCGTCGTCGCGTGATAGCCGGTGCCGAACGCCCGACGCGGGTCGATCACCAGCTCGATGTCGCCGTCCGCCGCGTCCGGGGGATGCCAACTCTGGCGGATGCGGATGCGCCGCCCCAGCCGGACGGGGGTCAGCGAAGCCGCCCAGGTCGCGTTCCAGTCCTTGTCGGGGACGTTCGCGACGGCGATGCCTGCGGCGTCCGCGTCGATGGCGAAAGCGGCGAGCGCGCGGCGCAGGTCCGCCAGCGCCTCGGGCGACCAGCGCGACTCCCGCCAGAAGATGTGGGCGACGCCGGCGTCCTCCCAGCACCCCAGCTCCTCGCCGCCTTGCAGCAGCGCCAAGATCTCGCCGGAATCGACGCCTTCGCCGGAGGCGGCGACCGTGCGAAAACTCACCTCGATGTAGTCCTCTGCCATAGGCGCACATTATAGACCAAGACCGTCGGGAACCCCGGCGCATTGTTTTCGGGATCCGCAATGTAATGTTTTCGGGAGCGTTGATGTAGTATTTTCTGGAATGTCGGCGAGGCGGTTTCGGGTGTCTCGCTGTGGCGTTTGAAGGGTTTATGGACAGACTAAAGTCGAGTTGGTGGAAATAAAATCGTCCCAGGGCGCCAATGGGAGATACGCCGCCAACGTGTGCGCCTTCGAGAAAAACGCGGGCGTCCCCGTCGCGTCGAAGAAGGTCGTGTGCGACGGGCCGCACGGGCTCCGCGCGTCCGGCGCCGATTTCACGAACTGGCGCGCGCTTTGACGGGCGCGCCGCGATTCCCGCAGGTGGAGGACGATGACTTACTGGTTCGATGGGAACAACCTGATCGGGCTCTCTGCGGCCGCCGCCCGCCGGGACCGCCGCACGCGCGTGGAGTTCCTTGCCGCGCTCGGCGCCCGCCGCAAGTCCGGTGGCGGGCGCATGGTGGTCTGGTTCGACGGCGACGACCCGGCGGACGCCTCGCCCCCGCCCGGGGTCGCCGTCCGCTACAGCGCGCCGGAGTCGGCCGACGCCGCCATCTGCCGGCGCCTGCGGGAAATCGAACGTCCCGGCGAGGTCACCGTCGTCACCGGCGACCGGGAGCTCGCCGCGCGCTGCCGCGCCGCCGGCGCCTCCACGATGGACTGGGGGCGCTTCGCCGCGAAGGTGTTGTCGCGTCCCGCCGCCGCGCCCCGCGTCCGCGCCATCCACCTCGTCCATCCGGAAAAATCCCCCGCCCCCGGCGACGCCATCGACGTCGATGGATGGATGCGTTATTTCGGCATGGACGGGGGCGCAGACGGGGACGGGGCGTAGCCGCGAGGGACCCGTCCCGCGACCCGCACCGGGTCGCCGCGCCGCCCAGGGGCGTTGCGCAGACGCCTCGCAGGCGCCTTCCCGCCTCCTCCATCCCTTCGCCCCCCGCGCGCCTGCGCCGGGGTGTTTCGGGGAAGTCGCGGCGCCGGGGTGGATAACGTCGATTCCGCGCCTGAAAAAAATCAAGAAAACAGCTCTCGGTGCCGAAAATTGTATTGGACTGCTTTGCATGGGTCTGGATGGCGGAGAACTGTGACGAATTGGATTCGCGGGAAACTTAACAAGTACATTTTCACCGACACGCTCCCCTTCGACGCGCGGGTCTTCAACCTCACCGCGCTCGCCGGCACAGTCGCGCTCCTTTGCTCGACTGCGGCGCACATCTACCAGGGTTCCAGCGCGGTGCTCCTGTTCGTGAAAGTCCTCATGACCTCCATGGTCATCCTGCTGTTCTGGTTCTGCAACCGGTTCGATTGGCACAAGCAGGGGCGGATCATAGGGATCGTCGCCTTTTGCGACGTGTTCATGCCGATGGTCTTCTTCACCAACGGCGGCGGCGACAGCGGCATCGCCGCCTACTTCATCCTGACCATCGCCCTCATCGTGCTGCTGTCGCGCGGCTGGGTGTTCATTTTCTTCCTGCTGACGCACCTCGCCGTCATCGTCGGCTGCTACACCTACGAAAGGCATATGTCCCTGGGCACGAACGGCAAAAGCCGCGGGATCATCCTCGAACTCACCGAGACGCAACGCTATGTGGACAACATCGTCGCCATCAGCATCACGGGGGTGTTCATCTGCATCCTGTTCATCGGCCTGTCCGCGCTCTTCTTGAAGGAGCAGGCCAAGGCGACCTCTGCCAGCAAGGCGAAGGGCGACTTCCTGGCGCAGATGAGCCATGAGATGCGCACCCCGATGAACGCCATCATCGGCATGACCACCATCTTGTCCACGGCGAACGACCTGAGGCAGTTCCGCGACGGCGTGAAGAAGATCGAGGCCGCCTCCACGCACCTGCTCGGCGTCATCAACGACATCCTGGACATGTCCAAGATCGAGGCCAACAAGCTGGAGCTGTTCACCGAGCCGTTCGACTTCAAGAAGATGGCCGGCGGCATCGTCACCGTCATCAACTTCGAGGTCACCAAGCGCGGGCAGACGCTCGCCGTGCACATCGACCCGCGCATCCCCGACTACGTCGTGGGCGACCGGCAGCGCATGGCGCAGGTCATCACCAACCTCCTGTCCAACGCCGTCAAGTTCACCCCCAACGGCGGGCACATCGGCCTCACGGTGCGCGTCCGCGGTTCCTACGAGGACAGGTACTTCATCCGCGTCACGGTGGAGGACAGCGGCATCGGCATCACCAAGGAGCAGATGTCGCGCCTGTTCGCCTATTTCGAGCAGGCCGACAACAGCACCTCGCGCAAATACGGCGGCACGGGGCTGGGCCTTGCCATATCCAAGCGCATCATCGACCTGATGGGCGGGCAGATATGGGCGACCTCCGCCCCGGGCAAAGGATCCTCGTTCACCTTCGACGTGTCGATGCTGCGCGGGGAAGTGGAGGAAAGCGCGCGCGGGGGGGATGGCTCCGACGTCCACGACTACGCAGGCAGGACCATCCTGCTGGCGGAAGACGTCGCCATCAACCGGGAGATACTCATCACCCTGCTCGAACCGACGCACATCGCCGTGGAATGCGCCGAGAACGGGCGCGAGGCGGTCGATATGTTCGTCAAGAGAAACGGCGACTACGACTTGGTGCTCATGGACATCCAGATGCCCGAGATGGACGGGTACGAGGCGACGCGGCAGATACAGCGCTCCGGCGTCCCGAACGCCAAGACAGTACCGATCATCGCCATGACCGCGAACGTGTTCAAAGAGGACATAGACAAGGCCCTGGCCGCGGGGATGCGCGACCACTTGGGCAAGCCCATCGTCATGGACGAAGTGCTCGCCAAACTAGACAAGTACCTGTGCTCCGAGCATAGCCTGAGCAGGATGGCCTGATGGAAAACTTCGTCGCCCGACAACCCATCTTCGACATATCCAACGACGTCTACGCCTATGAGCTGTTGTACCGCAAGAACATGGCGGTCAACGCCTTCGACGAGACGATGGATCTCGACCAGGCGTCCACCCGCACGCTCATCAACAGCTTCGTGGACATCGGCCTGGACAAGCTGACCGGCGGACGCAAAGCCTTCGTCAACTTCACGGAGAAGCTGTTGCGGTACGGCATCCCCTCGCTTTTGTCGCCAGACCAACTGGTCATCGAGGTGCTGGAGAACATCCCGCCGACCAAGGAGGTGCTCGACGCCTGCGTGCGGCTGAAAAACGCCGGGTTCACGATCGCCATGGACGACTTCATCCTCGACGACGAGACCAGCACGTTCCTCGATTTCGCCGACATCGTCAAGGTGGACTTCCTCCAGACGCCGGTCTCCGACATCGCCATCCTGGCGCAGTACGTCCACGAGCTGCGGGATATGCGCCCGCCGTCCCAGCCGTTGCGCCTCCTGGCGGAGAAGATCGAGAACAACGACATCTTCGCCATCGCGAAGGACATGGGGTTCGAGTATTTCCAAGGGTACTATTTCTCCAAGCCCGTCATCGTGGCGGGACGCAGCCTCAGCCCGACGGCCATCAACCGCGTACGCCTGTTGCAACTCTCGATGCAGCAAGTCGTCAATTTCGACGACGTCGCCGACGTGATCAAGCAGGACGTGGCGCTTTCCTACCGCCTGCTCCAGTTCGTGAACTCCGCCTACTTCGGCTTCCACGCCGTCATCTCCAACATCCAGCAGGCGCTGGTGGTGCTGGGCACGACCGAGGTCCGCAAATGGATGGCGCTGATGTGCCTCATCGAACTCAACCAGGACAAGACGGCGGAACTGACGCGCATGGCGCTCATCCGTGCGCGCTTCCTGGAGCTGATCGCACCGGTCGCGGGGCGGGGCTTACGGGCGGAGACGTTCTACCTGATGGGGATGTTCTCGCTGATGGACGTCCTCATGGAGATGCCGATGGACGAGGTCTTCTCGCAGATACATGTGGACGACGCCGTGTCTGCGCCGCTTCTGGCGCGCGAGGGGCCGGACTACGAGCTGTTGCACCTGATCGAACTGTACGAGCGCGGCGATTTCGACTCGGCCGCCGACCTGGCGTCATCGCTGTCGTTGCCTGTGGACAAGCTGGCGGACACGTATCTGGAAGCCGTCCAATGGAGCAGCATCTTGGCTATTTGAGGGGAGCGCATGCCTTTGCTTTTACAGGGTTCGAACTATATCTATGGTGATTCCGATATGACACATTCGCAACAACACAAACTGCAAATCACCGGTGTCCTGACGGTCGCAGTCTTTTTCGCCGTCGTGCTCGGAATCGTCCTGTGGATGACGCAAAAGAACTCCGAGGATCTGCGCGAGATGTTGGATTCCAGCATCCAGTCCAGGCTTGTCTCCACCGCGCATGCGGCGCTGGAGATCATCGACGCGGACAGGTTCGAGACGTACAACACGGTGGCGGACACGGTGCAAGACGCGGACGCCTACCAGGAGACGCTCGCGCGGCTGCGGAAGCTCCAGCAGGACACCGGCTCGAAATACATCTACGCCCTCAAGCAGCTCGATGACGGCGAATATTATTTCGTGTTCGACACCGACCTCGAAGACCAGGCCATCCTGCAGGACGAAGGGCCCTACGAGATGGAGGACGGCGACTTGCTCGGCAAGGCGTTCCTAGGCAAGGAATCCGTGGACATGGACATGCAGGACGAATGGGGGCGCTACCACACCGGCGCCGTCCCCATCCGCAAGAACAACAAGGTGATCGGCGTCATCGGCGTCGATATCGACAACACCTTGTGGGAGAAGAGCAACGAGTCGGCGCGCAACAACATCTGGTACCTGACGATCGCCGTGGGGCTCGCCATGCTGGTGATGCTGCTGCTCACGTCCATCCTGTTGCGGCGCTTGCAGAGCGCGCAGGACAAGCTGTTCCGGCTGGCGAACTACGACGTCGTCACGGGCCTGCCCAACCGGCAGTACCTCATGAACTACCTGGCGAAGATCGCCTCCGCCAACAACAAGGAAAAGGCGCCGTTCGCGCTCCTGTTCGTGGACTTGGACAATTTCAAGAAGGTCAACGACAACGCCGGGCACGATGCGGGCGACGCCCTGTTGCGCCATATCGCGGCATACTTGGACGGCGTGCATGAGAACTCCAAGGCGTTCCGCCCCGCCGCCGGCGTCCTGAACGTCTCGGCGCGGGTCGGCGGCGACGAGTTCATCCAGGTCTTCCCCGGCGTCGCCACGGGCACCGACGCGGCGATCATCGCCCAGAAGATATTGGACAACTTCAGCTCGCAGGCGCTGGACCGCTACATCGAGAAGTACAAGGTGGGGTTGAGCATCGGCATCGCGCTCTACCCGTTCCACTCGGACAACTACAACGTCCTGATCAAGTACGCGGACATCGCCATGTACCACGCCAAGCGCGACGGCAAGAACACCTACTGCGTCTACGAGGACGAGATGCGCGGGAAGGATGCGTAGGGGCGCCGCCGGGAAAGGGGCGGCGCCCCTACTTGAAGAAGGCGGGGAGCTCCGTCAACGCCCCCGCCCCGTCGATGGCGACGATGTCGGTCTCGCCGGAGACCAGGACGTCGGGCTCCCCCTTGCGGCGGATCGCCTGCCTGAAGACGAGCCGGTATTCCGAGGAGCGCTCCATCGAGGTCGTCACCTCGACGACGTCCCCGAGGAACGCCGGGCGGCGGAAGCGGGCGCGCACCTCGTAGACGACCAGGCGGCAGTCGGGGCGCGCGACCTCCGCGACCGGGACGCCGAGCAGCTCCATGACCTCGCTCCGCCCGCGCTCGAAGTACTTCAGGTAGTTGGCGTGGTACACGATGCCTTGGGCGTCTGTGTCCTCCAAGTAGATGCGAAACTCCAAAACCCGTCCGTCCATTTTCATGGGATGGATTATAGCCCCGCCCGCCTCCGAATTACAGGCGCGGGGCGGGGAGTCGGGCGGAGTCGGGAGGGGCGGGGGAGCGCGGGTGAAATTCACTTTTGTAACCAAAATGCTATGGAATTCCACTTGCGTAGATATTATTATTTCTAATCGTATGTGCAACTCACTATTAAATTGGAGCATGGCCTCTCCCACCCCGCCCCGGATCCCGTCCGACCCGTGCGGCGCGCTTCGGGAGTGCCGTCCGGGGGTCTCCCCGCTTCCCATCCTAGGATTCGTTCACCCATGATCTCACTGGCATTCGGCATGACGTTGGCGGCTGTGGAGGCGGCGGGCGCCGCAATCCAAGCCGGGGGGCGGGGCCCCGCGCTCACCCCGGGCTCCTCCTGGGGGGAGGTTTTCGGATTTTTGGGGCTGGGGCTCCTGATCGTGCTGGCGACGCTGGTGGGGCTGGCCGTCCTGTGCGCGCTCATCGGCGTCGTCTTCAAGCGCTCGGAGGCCGTCGCGAAGGCGAAGGCGGCGGCAAAGGCCGCGCCTGCGGCGGACGCCCCCCCGGTTGCGCCGCAGGTGGACGATGCGCCGCTGGTGGCGATCGCGGCGGCGGTGGCGGTGATGCTGGAGAACCACCAGTATCGCATCACGCGCATCGCCCCCGCGCACGGCTTGGACGATCACAACCCTTGGGCGGAGGAGGGCAGGCGGCAGATATTCGCCGGACACGTCTACGCCCACCACTAGGTTTGCGCGCACCGTTGGTTTTCTTTGACTTTTTTCACCGAGGACACGACCCCAAATGGCAACTACGCGACACATCCGCATCACCGTAGAGGGAAAAACTTACGATGTCACCGCAGAGATGCTGGACGAAGACATCCATCCGCACCACCCGGCGCCGTCCGCATACCACGCGCCGAGCGTGGTGACGCCGCCGGTCTTCCAGCCTGCGGCCGCGCCGCGCAAGGCTGCCGGGGGAGGGGCGGTCCCATGCCCCATCTCCGGCACGGTCGTCACCATCCACGTCCAGCAGGGGCAGCAGGTGAAGAAGGGCGACCAACTGGTCACGCTGGAGGCCATGAAGATGAACACTCCCGTCTTCGCGCCGCAGGACGGCACGGTGGCGTCGATCAACGCGCAGGTCGGCGTGTCTATCGAAGAAGGGGCGACGATCGCCGTGATCTCCTGATCGCGGGGCGGGCGACTTCCCGCCCCCGCCAGACTCACCGAGGACGCAATCATGCTACAGGGTTTCATTGATTTCATGGCAGACACCGGCTTCGCCCAGGTGTCGGGGGGGCAGGTCGTCATGTGGGGCGTGGTGGTCGTCCTCATGTACTTGGCGGTGAAAAAGGAGTTCGAGCCGCTCCTGCTGGTCCCCATCGCCTTCGGCGCGCTGATCGCCAACCTGCCGACGATGGGGGTCTTGAACGCCCCCGCGCTCCAGCCGGACGGCACGATGGCGCCGGGCGGCCTATACTACTACATTTCCAAGGGGATCGAATGGGAGCTGTTCCCGCCCATCATCTTCCTGGGGGTGGGGGCGCTGACCGACTTCGGGCCGCTGATCGCCAACCCGCGCACGCTGTTGCTGGGCGCGGCGGCGCAACTCGGCATCTTCTGCACCTTCCTCGGAGCGCTCTGCCTCGGCTTCACCCCCGGCGAGGCGGCGTCCATCGGCATCATCGGCGGCGCGGACGGGCCGACTTCGATCTTCACCGCCACGAAGCTGGCGCCGAACCTCATCGGCCCCATCGCGGTGGCGGCGTACACCTACATGTCGCTGGTGCCGCTCATCCAGCCGCCGATCATGCGCCTCCTGACGACGGAGCGGGAGCGGAAGATCCGCATGCAGTCGCTGCGCAAAGTGGGCAAACTCGAGCGGCTGACCTTCGCCTTGGTGGTCTGCGTGAGCTGCATCTTGCTGGTGCCTGCGGCATCGGCGCTCATCGCCATGCTGATGCTCGGGAACTTCCTGCGCGAGTGCGGCGTCACCGAGCGTCTGGTCAAGTCCGCGCAGAACGAGATCATCAACATCGTCACCGTCTTCCTCGGCACCAGCGTCGGGCTGACCATGAGCGCGGACAAGTTCCTGACGCCGCAGACGCTGAAGATCATCTCCCTGGGGGTCGTGGCGTTCTCCCTCTCCACGGCGGGCGGCGTCCTGATGGGCAAGCTGATGAACCTGCTGTCGCCCAAGAACCCCCTCAACCCGCTGATCGGCGCGGCGGGGGTCTCGGCGGTGCCGATGGCGGCGCGCGTCGCGCACGCGGAGGGGCAGAAATACGATTCGTCCAACTACCTGCTGATGCACGCCATGGGGCCGAACGTGGCAGGGGTGATCGGCACGGCGGTGGCGGCGGGCTACTTCATCACCCAGTTGGGCAGGTGACGCGCGCCCCCCGTCCTGAAGGAGCCTCTGAAAAGCCCGCAGGCGAGGCGTCGCCGCAGATCGAGAAGCGGAGTTCGCCAAGGCAAATGAGTGTTTCCTGCCAAGGCGCAACGCGGCGTCCGGGGTTTTTATAGGTTCCCATGACGGGATCCGGTTGCGGCGGACGTCACTCGCCCGCCCGCTTGACCAGCTTCTCCACCTCCGGGGCGACGGCGATCTCGGTCTCCGCTTGGATCTTCTTCGCCTTATCCAATAAAAGGCGCGCCTGCTCCCGCCTCGCGACCGGCAGCCTCCCCCCCGACTCGATCGCGCGCAGCGCCTCCAGCCCCAGCGTCGCCAACCCGTCCGCCGTCTGCGCCACTGGCACTGCCTCCTTCAATAGGAACGACTTTTGCAGGGCGGGGAGCGCCCGCCGCAACCCGGACTGCCAGCGCGTCAGCTCGTCCCGCACCGCCTGCACGTCGGCATCGGCGGGGGAGGGCTTCGCCAGCGCCTTGCCCACCAGTTCCGCGAAGCGCCGCGCCGTGCGGCTCTCCGGCGGCAGGATGTCCGCCAGCCGGTTCAACGGCGTGTCGGAGCGGTACTTCCGGGCGCGCATGCGCGACCCCAGCGGGACGGGTCTCAAAAGCTCCGTCAACGCCTGGAGTGCGTCGGCGTCGGCGTCCGGCGTCATGCGGAGCTGCAACCATGCGCCTTCACCGCGCCGGATGGCGAGTTCTTTCTCGACGTGGGCGAGGCGGCGGTACATGTCGGGCACGTCGCGGACGGAGGCGGGCGACCAGAGCCGTTCGGCGACGACCGCCGCGCGCGGCCAGATGCGCGAATCGACGTTGTGCTCGTTGACGAACTCCGCCCACATGCACGCCTCGCCGCCGAGGATGCGCCCCTTCTCGGCGGCGGAGAGCTTCGCCGCCTCGCCGCCCTCCGGGTCGTTCTCGTAGTGGAATGCGGCGGTGCGCATGTGGTCGAGGTAGAAGCCCCGAGACAGGATGCCTTGGCGCCCTTGCCGCAGGGCTTCCGACAGCGGCGGTTTCGCGCGCCAGGATTGCACCACGACGTCCTTCGGCAGCTCCGGGTGCAGCGCCTCGTCCCAGCAGATGACCTTTCTGCCGTGCTTGCGCAGGATGTCGGCGACGCGCCGGGTGAAGTACGCCTGCAAGTCCCGGTTGTCCTTGAAGCCTTGGCGGCGCTTGAACCGCTGCAACTCGGGATTGGCGCTCCACTGCCTCTCCATCACCTCGTCGCCGCCGATGTGGAAGTACTCGTCGGGGAAGAGCCCCGCCACCTCCTTGACGAACGTGTCCAGGAATCCGTAGACCTTCTCGTCGGCGGGGTTCAGCGTGGGGGCGAACCCGCCCCACGTCCGCGCGATCTCCGACGGCTCTGGCGAGGAGCCGAGTTCGGGGTACGCCACGAGCAGCGCCGAGGAGTGCCCCGGCATGTCGAACTCGGGCACGACGCGTATCCCGCGGTCGCCGGCGTATGCCACGACCTCGCGCATCTGCGCTTGCGTGTAGTAAAGGCCGTCGGACGCCGCCCGGTGCAAATTCGGGAATGCTCGCGATTCCACGCGGAAGCCCTGGTCGTCGGACAGGTGCCAGTGAAAGACGTTCAGCTTGACCGCGGCCATGGCGTCGAGCGTGCGTTTGACGAACTCCACCGGCTGCCAGTGCCGCGACACGTCCAGGTGCAGGCCGCGCCAGCGGTAGCGGGGGCGGTCGGAGACCTTGACGCAAGGGAGGAAAAACGACTCCGCGTCCAGGTCCACGAGCTGGATGAAGGTCTCCAGGCCGCGCAAGGCGCCGGCGACCTCCGGGGCGGAGAGGCGGACGGCCGCGGCGGTGACCTCGAGCGTGTAGCTTTCGTCGTCGGAAAGCGAGGGGCGTTGCGATCCCTCGGCGCGGCAGTCGATCCGCAGCGGCGGCGCCCCTGCCGCGGGATGCGCCGCAGCAGGCAGCCCCGTCTTGCGCCAGACCTTCTCGACCGCGCGGCCCGCCGCGGCTTCGAGGCGCGCCGTCCGCACCCCGGCGTAGGATATTTGAAAGTTCGAGTTGACGCGGAGCTTCCCCGGCGCGAGCGCCAGCGACGACGGCATGGGCATCAGGTGCAACTGCGGCGAGCCCGCAGGGCTTGCCCCGAAGGCTTCCGGCGCGACCAGGGAGACGGCGATTGCGATCAAAAGCAGTCGAATGTTCATGGGGAAACTGTCGCAAGAAACCGATGCCTGCGCAAGGGCATAGTTCGCCCCCGGCGCGGGGTGTAAAATGGGCGTGTCCGAAGCACCGGATCAGACTTTTCGAGGAGGGCGACATGGATGTGAGCGAGAAGGGGCGTGGGGTCGGCATAACGGCGGAACCGACCGTCAACCCCGCCGCCTGCCGTTTTACGGTGGAGGCGCAGGTCTACCCAGGCCGGTCGGCGTATTTCCCAGACCGCGAGGCGGCGGCGCTTTCGCCGCTTGCCCGTAGGATATTTGAAATACCGGGGGTGGGGGACGTGCTGGTCGGAGGCAACCAGGTGACCGTCTCCAAGCCCGACGTCGACTCGTGGCAGGAGGCGGGCAAGCTCGTCGGCGAGAAGATCCGCGAACACCTCGCATCGGGCGATCCCGCCGTGGACGAGGCGTTCGAGCGCACCCTGCCGCCGGAGGACGAGACGCGGGAGAAGGTCAGGGCGCTTTTGGAGGAGCAGGTCAACCCGATGCTGTCGATGCACGGCGGCTTCGTGCAGTTGATCGACATGCGCGGAAACGCCGTCTTCCTCAAGCTCGGCGGCGGTTGCCGGGGGTGCGCCTCGGCGGCGTTGACGCTCAAGATGGGGATCGAGCGGATCATCCGCGAGCAGATCCCGACCGTGGGCGAGGTGCTGGACACCACGGACCACGCCTCGGGGCGCAACCCATATTATCAGGGGTGACTTGGATGCGCGCCCCGGAGGTGCGGCTTTCTATCGCCCGGGAACCTCTGAAAAGCTCGCGGACAAGGCGTCGCCGCAGATCGGGAAGCGGAGGTCGCTGAGGCGGGTGAGCGTTTTCGGCCAAGGCGCAACGCGGCGTCCGGGGTTTTTAGAGGTTCCCGCCTATGGCCTGCGCATGACCGCCTAAATCCGGGGAAATGGCGGAAGAAACGCGCGACAATCGCATAAACAGCGGTTTTTGAGAGAAATCCATTGCTTTTTTTTAGAATTTCAGCAAAATAGCGCATGACTTGCTTGATGTGCTGTAACAGTGTGCGTTAACAGTTTTACAAAAACCAAGGGAGGGTTTAATGGCTGAAAAGAAAGTGATGACGAAGGCGCAGCTGGTTACGTTGATCGCAGAAAAGGCCGAGATCACCAAAGCCGCCGCCAACAAGATCCTTGAGATCATCTCGACCACCGCCGTCACGGAGACCAAGAAGAACGGCGCATTCATAATCCCCGGCATTGGCAAGCTGGTGAAATCGCAACGCAAGGCCCGCAAGGGGCGGAACCCCCAGACCGGCGCCGAGATCAAGATCCCCGCGAAGACCGTCGTGAAGTTCCGTGTCGCCAAAGCGGCGAAAGACGCCGTCGTCCCGCCTAAGAAGTAAACTGTCGCAACACGGTGAGCATTGGCTTCGGATTGCGCCCGCGCCGCTTGCAAAGCGCGGGCGCAATCCGAAGCCATCCGTCTGCGAAAGCCCGCCGTCCTCTGTCTTCCTCATTTTTCGTGTGACGTTTTTCCAAGTCATAGGCGGAGGGCGTCCCGCGCGCGACCGCCTCGTCGCCCTTCCGAAACGCCCGCCGACGCCTTTCGAAGTGATCGAAGTAATCGGGCTTGCGCCTTGTCCCAAGGCGTCGGATTAGGTACAATCCCATCGTTCATCCCCTCGTTCGCTTCGGAAGGTCTCGCGTCGTTTTGCGTTGCGAAGGTCTGCGAGGTGTCTTTGCGATTTCATCCCGAACCAGTCGTCAGTCCGTCGTTTCACTCGAAGTGAAAGCCTCGGCGGGTGCAGGCCAGAAGCCTCCTCCCGCCGGAGGAGATGCCATGCGTCCAGTTCGAAAAGAGTCCAGGGAGGGGCGGCTCGCCGGTCGACGTTACAGGATCGGAGCCCTGGCGGCACATGACGGGCGAGAAGGCGTCTATGCCTGCCGGGACCTCCGCGGGGGCGACGCCGCGCTGGAGGTGCGGTTCCTGCCGGATGCGGGCCTTTGCGGAGGGCGGGAGGCGCTGGGGCGCCGGATGGCGTTGTTGCGGCAGTTGCGCCACCCGGGGCTCGCCAAGATCGTCGATTTCGGCGCCATGGACGGCGACCGCGAACTGTTCCTCGTCTCGGAGCGTCCGGACGGCGTCGATTTCCTCGCGGGGACGGAAGGCGGGAGCGCCAGGGAAATGCTCCCGTTGCTCATCCGCATCTTGGATGCGTTGCAATACCTGCATGTCCGCAGGCTTGCCGCAGGGAGCCTGCGCCCTTCCAACGTCTGGCTGTGCGGCGCGGGGCGGGCGTCGCCGAAGTTGCTGGCATACGGCATGTCCTCTCCCGGAGGCGGCACATGCCCGCCGCGGGATTGCGAGTCGATCTGTCATGCGCCGCCGGAGGCGCTACTGGCGGGCGACGGCGGCGCAGGCGGATGTGGAGACGGACGCGCCGCCGACTTCTACTCGCTGGGGGTGCTGCTCTACCAAGCCTTGGCGCGCCGCCTGCCGTTCGCGGAAGGCGACCCGGACTTCCTGGTCCAGAAACAGATACAGGGCAATATCGATTTCGGGCCGGTGAGGCGCACGGAGGGGGGCGAGGCGTTCCTGCCGCTGCTCCGCCGCCTGCTGGAGAAGGTGCCGGAGCGGCGGGTGGACTCCGTCGCCGAGGCGCTGTCATGCCTGCCGTCCGCAGATGGACGCCATTCGCCGCAAGAGGGGGGCGAAGACGCCGCAGGGCGTTTTTCCGCCGCGCCGCTGGCGGATCGCGAGAAGGAGATGCGCCTGCTCACGGAGCGCGCCCGCCGCGTGCGCGAGAGCGGTCGCGGCTGGACCGTGTTCGTCGCCGGCGAGGCGGGATCCGGGAAATCCCGGTGCATGGAGGAGCTGCGCGGCTGGGCGCTGGTCGAGGGCTGGCGGGTGGTCGAAGGGGCTTGCACCGCCTGCGGCGGCTCCGCGTATGACCCGTACCGGCAGGTGCTGGACTGCGCATCGCCGGACGATGCGGGGGGCGCGACGGGGGAAAGCCCGTTCTCGGCGGCGCCGGGGGGGTCGCCGGAGTTCGACCCCTGCGACGAAGCCCCCGGTTTCGCGGCCGGACGCTTCAAAGACCGGTTGACCAGGGAGCTGGTGCGGCGGCTTTCGTCCACCCCCACCATCCTGCTCCTGCACGACATCCATTGGGCGGACGACGCATCCTGCGTGGTCTTGGAATACCTGTGCTCCGACATTCGGAAGCACCCGGTCCTCCTGTGCGCCAGCCTCCGCTCGGGGGAGGCGCCCAAGGACATCCTCGACCGCACTGTCGAAGGCGTCCGGCGCACGGGATGCGGCGAGATGCTGCGGCTCGCCCCGTTGACGGAAGGCGGGGTGAGGCGGATGGTCGCAGGGTTGACCGGCGGAGGCGGGCAGCAAGACGAACTGTGCGACTGGCTGTACCGCAACGTCGGGGGGAATCCGTTCTTCCTGGAGGAGATGCTGAAGTACCTGGTGCAGCAACGCGTGTTCGAGACGCGGTCGGGGCGCTGGACGTTGGCGACGCACCTGTTGCCGGGATTGGACGTGCCAGAGAGCATCGGCGCGGCCTTGAAAAAACGCATCCTGCGCCTGTCGCCCCCGGCGAGGGAGGCGTTGGAATGGCTGGCGCTGTTCCACCGCGCCGTCCCGGTGAAGGCGCTGGAGCGGCTGATGCCCCTCGACGGGAGGCAAGCGGATGCGTTGCTCGCGGAGTTGCGGCGCCGGCAGTTGCTGCTGGCGGGCCCGGTGGCGCCGGAGAAGACGGCCGCCGTCAACCACGACCTCGTGGCGGAGGTGGCGGCGGGCATGATCCCGCAACCGCGCCGGCGGAGGATGCACCGGAGGATCGCCGAGCTCCTGGAGCGGGAGCGGGAGTCCCACGGCCGGGGCGGCGACGCCCAGGCGCTCGTGCACGAGTTGGCCGACCACTACGTCGCGGGCGCGCCCGGGGCGCGTTCCGTCCGCTACGCGCTGGAGTCCGCCGCCCGCTTCCGGCAGGAGTTCGCCCACGAGAACGCCCTGCGTTGTTTCGAGCACGTCTTCAGCCACAGGAGGCTGCTGTCGTGTGGGGAGCTGTGCCAGGCCGCGGTCGCCGCCTGCGACTCCATGTTCGCCACCGGGGCCGCGTCGCAGGCGATGCGCCTGACCCGTTCCCTCCTCCGCTCCTGCGGCGACCTCGAACCGGAGTCGCGGGCGCGGCTCTACCTGCAACTGGCGCTGGCGTACCGCCACCTCGGCGAGTGGGGCGGCCAGGAGCGGAACTGCCGGGCGGGGCTCGCCGCGCTGGGCGAGGTCGCGCCCAGGAACCGGCTGACCGCGACCATGCTTTGGACGGAGCTGGCGTTCGGCGCCATCGTCTGCTCCCGCTCCCGCAGCGCGCGGACGTACCTGGACAGGGCGTCGGCGTCGTGCCCGGGGCAGTGCCCGCCCGCCGTCGCCGGACGGATACACAACTTGTACGCCATCCTCCATTGCGTCGCCTGCGAGTTCAACAAGGCCGCCGAGGCGGGCGAGAAGGCGCTGAAGATCTTGGGGCGCGCCGGCGAGTGCCTGCAAGAGTGCTCGGCGGCGTCCATGCTGGGCACCATCCAAGTGCGGCGGGGACGCCTCGCGGCGGCGTTGCGGCACCATCGTCACGCGGTCGAGCTGAGCGAGAAGAGCCGGTCGGTGACGCCGCGCATCCAGGCGTCGGGGAACCTTGCCGAATGCCTGTGCCGCATGGGGAGGATACCGGAGGCGCTGGCGGCCATCGACCGCGCCGTCGCGGCTGCGGCGGAATCCGGCAACCTGTCGATACGCCGCGCCTGCGACGTGATCCGCGCCGAGGTCAAGCTGGAAGAGGGGGACTACCAAGAGGCGCGCCGCATCCTGCGGGGGCTGTCGCGGGACGGTGGGCAGGGGCTCTCGCCCTTCACGGCGGGGCATGCGCTGTACGTCTCCGCCGAACTCAACTTCCGGCTGGGCGACTTCGGGGGGGCGCTGGAGGACATCCGCAGGTTGCTGGCGGCGCAGACCGAGGACGAGCCTCTTTACGAGTGCGATCTCGCCGTCGCGCTCCGGGAACGCATCCTTTTCGAGCGCGACGGGGACGTGGCGGCGCTCGACCGGCTGCGGGCGCTGGAAAGGCGCGTCGCGGACAAGCATTGGCCGTACCATTCCTGCCTGGTGAAGTTGCACGTCGGCGAGATCCTGGTCGGGCTGGGCAGGGGCGGCGAAGGCGCGGCATGCGCCCGGGGCGCCCTGCGGCTGGCGCGGGCGATGAATGCGGCGCACCTGTCCAGCCGCGCGCACCTGCTGTCGGGCATGGCATGTTCCACGGCGCCGGGGCGCGCATCGGCCGGAGGCGCCGCGCCCGCCGCGCCTGTGCGGTCGCTGGAGGCGTGCCTCGGCGGCGCGGAGCAGCCCTGCCCGCCGGAATGCCGCTGGCGGGCGCTGGCGGAGCTGAGCTTCATCCATCGCGGCCTCGACGACGACCTGTGCCTCAGATACGCGCGGCAGGCCTACGAGGCGTTGGGGAAGCTGGAGGAGCACGCCCCCTCGGACGCGGTGGGGACGTTTCGCGAAGCCTTCGACCGCAGCCGCATCCGCCTGGAGCTGGCGCGCGTGCTCGACGTCGAGCGGGGGCGCAAACCCCGCCGGGACAGCCCCGCGCCGGACGGCGACGGCGACGCCAACGCCAGGATGCTCCTGCGCATGACCGAGGCGGCGAACTCCGTCCTGGAGCTGCCGTCGCTGTTGCGCAAGGTCGTCGGCCTCATGCTCCCCGCAGTCGCGCTGGAGCGCGGGTGGGTGTTCCTGTGGGACGCCGACGCGGGTGAGCTGTCGCTGACCGGAGGCGTGGTCGCGACTGGCGCAGGTGCCGGCGACGGCGTCTCCCCCCGCGACGTGTCCGACGTGCCCAAGGACGTCTTGGAGGACGTGTTCCGGGAGGGGCGTCCGCTGGTCAGCGCCGACGCGCGGCGGGACGCGCGGGTCAAGGGAGACCTCTGCGGCAAGGTGCTGTGCGCCCCGCTGAAGACCCCGGACGACACCATCGGCGTCTTCTACGCCGACAGCCCCAAGCCTGCGGTGAGCGTCCCCGAGGCCGAGATCGACCTCCTGGCGGCGTTCTGCAACCTGGTGGCGCTGGCGGTCGCCAACCACCGGGCGCACCGGCGGCGGACGGGCGACGGCGGGGCGCCGGGGATGGACGCCGACGCGGGGCCCGATCCCTTCCCGGAGATAGTCGGGGGGAGCCCGGCGGTCAGGGCGATGAAGAGCCGCATCGGCATGGTCGCCAACTCGCCGCTGGACGTGCTGATCACCGGTGAGAGCGGCGGCGGCAAGGAGCTGGTTGCGCGGGCGATAAACGGCGCCTGGCGGCGGCGGGAGGGCAGGTTCGTCCCCGTCGACTGCGGCGCGCTTTCCGACGGCGTGGCGGAGGCGGAGCTGTTCGGGTACCGCAAGGGGGCGTTCACCGGCGCGACCGATGACCGCGAGGGGTTGTTGCAGGCGGCATCCGGCGGCATCCTCTTCCTGGACGAGATATCCAACATGCCGATGCGCTTGCAGGTCAAGCTGCTGCGCGCCCTGCAGGAGCGGGAGGTGCGTCGGCTCGGCGAGACCGCCCCGGTGAAGGTGGACATCCGGGTGTTGGCCGCCACCAACAAGGACCTCGCCGAGGAGATCAGGCACGGGCGGTTCTGCGGCGACCTCTTCTACCGGCTGAAGGCGGTGGAGGTTCACGTGCCCGCGCTCCGGGAGCGCGCCGAGGACATCCCCGCCTTGGTCGGGCTGTTCCTCGGACGCACGGCGGAGCGGGAGCAGGGGCGAGGCAAATGCTTCGCCCCGGACGCGATGGGGCTGCTGGTGCGGTACTCTTGGCCGGGGAACGTGCGCGAGTTGAAAAACGTCGTCACCGCCGCCTATTACTACGCCGCCAGCGACGTCATCGACGTCCGGGCGCTGCCGCCGGAGGTGCGCCTGGGCGATGCGGCGGGAGGCTCGCCAGACGCCGACGCCGACCGCCTGTACGGCGGCATCCTCGCAGGTGACGGCAGTTTCGACGAACTGGTCAAGCGCCCCTACCTGCGGCGGGCGCACGAGGCGTCGGTGGTGCGCGGGGTGGTGCGCCGGGCGCTCGCCGACTCGTCCGGGGTCTACCGGGACGCCTTCGCGCGCCTGGGCATCCCGCGAGACCAGTACGCCGCGACGATGCAGTTCCTGAAACGGCACCGCTGCCACCTGGAGTTCCTCCCCTTCCGCCGCGCCGGCGAAAGCCTACGGCGGCGGAAGGGCGAGGACGAAGATGAATTCCGGGCGGGGCGCGCCCCGGCGACGCCTCGGAAGAAGATATCGTGAGGGGGGCTTATTCGGGGGGTGGGCCGTACCCTGCCAAGAAGTCCTGCCAGCCCCCTTTCGGCGCGGTGCTGGTGAGCGTATCGAGGTTTTTGGCGTTCGCGACCAGCGGGGCGACGAAGCCGGTCAGCTTCTGCGCGATGGCGAGGTGATCCTCGGTGTAGGACGCGGGGCGCGAGTCGTAGAAGGCGATCACCCCCAAGGTCTTGCCCGCGTGGGCGACCGGGACGATCAGCGCGGCTTTCAGCGTGGACAGCGTCTCGGGCAACCCCTTGCAGTCGAGGACCGGCTCGGCGTTCAGCGTCGGCCGGTCGTAAGCCGCCGCCCACCCGCTGACGCCTTGCCCCATCGCCATGCGGTGGCCGGAGAGCAGGTGCGAGAACTTCCCGACCGCGCAGACCGCCTCGATCTCCACGCCGCCCCTCTCCCCGTAGAACACGCAGGAGTCGAACGGCACGACGCTGCCCGCCTGGTACAGGAACGTCGACAGGATGTCTTTCAAATCGAAATGGCCCGACATGGCGCGGCACAGATCCCCCAGGCGCCGTATCTTTTCGACGACGTCCCGGGCGACCTCCCCCGACGCCGGCGTCGGGGTGGCGGGCGGCTCGTTCGCCCCGGCGTATTTGCGGAACGACAGCTCCTGGGTGTTCGCCGCCTCGTGCGCCGCCGCCGCCTCGAGTTCGGCGATGTGCTCCTTCAGCAGCCGGACCAGCGCCGGGTCGAAGAACCGGCCGGATTCGCGGCACATGACCTCCACAGCCTGCGCGGTCTCGACGGCGGGCTTGTACGCGCGCGAATGGCGGATGGCGTCGAAGGAGTCCGCCACGGTGAGTATGCGCGCCCCCAAGGGGATGTCCTCGCCCTTCAGCCCGTCGGGATAGCCGGCGCCGTCCCAGCGCTCGTGGTGGTGCCGCACGTACCGGGCGACCGGGAACGGGAACGCGACATGCCGCAGGATCTCGTCCCCCGCCACGGAGTGCGTCTTGACCTTCGCGTACTCCTGCTCGGTGAGCTTGCCGGGCTTGTTGATGATATAGTCGTCCACCGCCAGCTTGCCGATGTCGTGCAGGAGGGCGCCGGTCTCTATCGCCTTGAACTCGTTCGGATCCGTGACGCCGCAGAGCCGCGCCAGCTCCACGGCGTAGGCGTGTACGCGCCGGATGTGCCCGTAGGTGCTCTGGTCTTTGGCGTCCACCGCCATCGCCAGGGACTCCACGGTCCGCATGTAGAGCTGCTCCAATTCCGAGTAGTGGCGGGCGACCTCTGCGGCGCGCCCTTGGAGCAATTTCTGGTAGCCCCAGATCATGGCGACGACCGGCGCGGCGATGATCGGCGCGTAGTGGCCGAGGTTCTCGGACAAGGTTATGAACACCGCCACGCCCGTCGAGGTGCAGAAGTCCAGGAACATCGGGAAGCAGTTGCGGCACCAGAAGTCGAAGGTCTTCTCCCCCGTCATCCAGGAGATCGCCAGCGTCGCCAGGACGGAGTTGGAGATGAAATAGACGGCGAGCATGACGGCGGCGCTGCATATGACCTGGATGTGCCGCGTGTCGTCGCCGAAAGCCCGGTGGCACATGGAGAGGACCGCCTGGTAGCTGGAGCTGTACGCCCACGCGGTGAGTGTCATGTTCGCCGCATTGAACACGACCTTGTAGGAGCGGATCTGGGGGCGGTGCGCCACCAGCGAGGTCAGGAGCATGTACAGGAAGGTCGATACGACGCAGGGCGCCACGCCGTACAGCATGGCGATGGCCAAGAGGTACGTGTCGCCGACCGACACCATGACGCGGGTCGAGGGGAGGAAGAGGAACAACGGGACGGTGACGAGCGCGAACGCCGCCAACATCAGCCAGTACGCGCCATAGGAGGATGTGACCGTCACCCACAGGCACCATAAGAACACGGGCATGGCGACGCAGGCGAGGGAGGTGACGTAGACCTTCAGCTTGAGGGGCAGCTTCGACCAATCCACCATAGACAACCCGCGATCATGACTTTGAGCCGACAATGGCAAACCGAAGCTTGACAAGACCGGGGGATCCCGATGGGGCTGGAAACGCCCCGGTCGTCTTTTGCGTGGCGAAGGCTACCTGCCCTTGCCGCCCCACAGGATCCCCGGGGTTTCACGGGTTTCGAGGACTTCGATTTCGGTCTGCATGGTGAACTCCAATCGATGCACTGTCTGGTTAACTGCCATTACCGCTCAACGCTGTGGCGCCAGCCAAAGCCGAAAAGGCCCCGGCCTCGTTCCTTGTCGCCGGAAGCCACCGGCTGCAAAGGATTAACGCCAGCAGAAGCTACCTTAGCAATGTCTTGTGCGGCTTGTCAACATAAAATATTCAATTTCCTACCCCACAATTTCCTATGCCCCCGCGTCCCCGCGCACCCTGCGGCGTGGTCAGGGCAGGTATTCCCAGAACTCCGTGCGCATCCAGCGGACGAGGCGGCGCGAGACCAGCTCGAACACGGGACGCCTCCCGCACAGGATCTTTCCCACGCCGGTCATCCCCGCCTTCAACCCGGTGTCGGCGCCATGCGGGTCGTCGAGTTCGCCGCGCACGACGACGACGCGCACGCCGCCGTCGGAAGCCGCGACCGGGGCGATCTCCTTGACGGTGGTCTCGTACCTCCGCCTTGGCGCCGACCGGAACTTGAGTTGCATCGGGAAGCCGGGGCGCACGTCGCCGATCTCCTTTTCGGGGACGGGCATCTCGACGATCAAAGTCCCTTTGCTCACGACCTCGCAGAACGTGTCGCCTTTTCCCAGGAAGTCGCCGATGCGGTTGCCGAGGTGCGCGGTGGCGACGACGCCGTCGATGGGGCTGCGGATCAGCAACCGCTCCTTCTGCCGCCCGAGGATGCCGAGTTTTTCCGCGAGCTTCCCCGCGAGCGCCTCGGCGGCGCGCACCTCCTCCTTGCGGCTGCCCGCCAGCAGGACTTCCAAGGCGCCCTGCGCCTCGGCCAGCTCCTTCCGCTTCACCTCCGAGTTGCGGCCGGTCTGCTCGTCCAAGACCTTCAACTGCCCTTGCGCCTCGGCCAGCTCCTTCCGGCTCACCTCCCAGGCGGTGCGGTCGCGGTCCGCCTCCACCTGCGGGACCACCCCCTCGCGCCAGAGGGTCTGCGAGCGCTCGTGCGTCAACCGGGCGTTCTCCAGCTCCGCCATCCGCTTGGCGACGGTCTCCCCCAGGGCCGCGCGCTCCTCGTCGATGCGCGCCAGGCCGTCTAGCTCGGCGCGGCGGGTCTGGACCAGCCTGCGGGCGTTCTCAACCTCCTCCGGGCGGGTGCCCGCCTTCAACAGGTCGAGCTGCGCGCGTTGCGCCGCCAGCTCCCCGCGCGTCTCCTCGTAGTCGTTCTCCAGGTCGAGGTTCTCCATCTCCGCCAACACCTGCCCCGCGCGGACGCGGTCGCCCTCGCCGACGTGGATCGTTTTCAAGTTGCCCTCGACCTGGGGCGAGACCAGGGCCTTTTGCGTGGAGGCCACGGAGACCTCGCCAGCGACCTTGAGTTGCCACGGCAGCAAGAGGATGATGGCGACTGCCAGCGCCGCCGCCGCGTAGGTGAGGGGTTTCCTTTTTATTCGCATGCGTATCGCCTGTAAGAGTCTGCGTGAAGTTTGCGCCTTCTCCCTGCCCATGGACGGGACTGCGGCCAGGAGGAGCGCCGATGACAGGACGACGCCCCAGGATTGCAGGTTGCGCACCAGCCAGCCGCAGGCGGTGGCGAGCATGAAGGCGAGCAGCGCCGTCGAGAACACCGCCGACGCCGCGCCGTACCAGAGCAGCAGCCGCCGCTCCCTCCGCCCCGCCGGCGCGACGGACGCCGCGCCCCCCCCGGCGAGCGCCGCCAGGATGCGTTCCCGCAGGTGGCGGAGCGCCTTGGGGCGCAGGTTGGGGGCGTCGAGCCAGTCGCTCAACATGTAATAGCCGTCCAGCCGTATCAGCGGGTTGAAGTTGAACAGGGTCTGCAAGCCGCTGAAGCCGACGACGACGAGGCAGCACTGCGCCGCCGGGGTCTCCGGGGCGAGGAGCCGCCAGAGGATGGTCGCCAGCGCCCAGATGAACACCTCCACGTAGCCCCCGGCGAGCGCCACCAGGATGCGCTCCCGCTTTTTCAGCATCCAGGCGTCGCTGACGTTGCAATAGAATGCGGGCATGAGGTAGATCAGCATGAACCCCATCTCCTCCACCTTGCCGCCGAAGTGCTTCAGCGCGAGGCCGTGCCCGAACTCGTGGACGCCGATGACGACGAAGACGACGGCGAGCACGGCGGGGATGGAGTAGAGCGAGAACAGGGACGCCATCGAGAAGAAGATGGACTCGGCGTTCAGGCACGAGATGACGATGGCGGCGGCGATGGTGGCGATGATCCCGGCGTTGAACGCCGGATGGAAGAAAAAGCGCATCCGCCCGTGCATGGCGTCGAGCAGGCGGTCGGGGTTGAACGCCCAGAACTTGATGTACAGGAAGTCGTGGAATTTGCCGACGCCCGCCGCAGAGCCCGCCCGCCGGCTCGCCCGCTCGACCTGCGCGTGGCACCAGGGGTGGTCCAGCAACAACAACTGGCGCAGCTTTCCGGCGAAGTCCTCGACCTGCCCCGCGAGGACTTCCGTCTGGTGCTCGCGCGCCGCCGCCGCGGCGACGGACTGCGGGTCGCCGCCCTCGCCCAGCAGCCGGATGACGGTCGCCTGCACCGGATCGAAGCGGTAGAAGCGCCGCAAGACGGGATCCTTGACGACGACCGACGAATCCGCCTCAGTGCAGAACTCGAGGTCGGGGCGTAGCTTCACAGGCGTTTCCGTCATTTCCGCGTCGTTCCCCATATCCCCCGCAGCCGCCGAAATGCGCCACGGGCGCGCCATACCATTCGTTTTGTGAGCGCATCATATTTCAGCGGGCGGGAAAAATGCAAGGAGCTCTTTCCACGGGCGGGTTTCCCGACGAATTTTTCGCGGCAGATTTTTTAAATCCTTTTGATGCTTTGGGCGGCGATAAGATGTATGGTATACCTTCGTCGGAAATCGGAACGCACTTATTTTTCTATGGAGGAGAGGGAACATGGTTAAAAAAGGTTTGCTTGCGATGCTCATCCTGGGCGTGTTGTGTTGCTTGGGCGCTTGCGGGAAGAAAGATGTCGAAGAAGTCGTGACCGAGGTGGTGGAGGAAGTCGCGCCGTCGGTGGTCCCCGGCGAGATGGTGCTCATCCCCGGCGGCGAGTTCGTCATGGGGTCGAACCTCAAGTACAAGGACAAGAAGGAAGACGAGAAGGGCGATTATTCCAACGCCTATCCCGAGCACAAGGGGAACCTGCCCGACTACCTGATCGACAAGTACGAGGTCACCAACGAGGAGTTCATGACGTTCGCGATGGAAGAAGGCTACGCCGGCGAAGCTGCCGAGGAGGGGAAGGACTGGCGCCTGTTCGCCACGATAGACAAGATGAACGTCCCGGTCGTGTACATCACCTGGAAGGACGCCGAGGCGTATTGCAAGGCCAAGGGCAAGCGGCTCCCCACGGAAGCCGAATGGGAGAAGGCCGCCCGCGGCACGGAAGGGTTCAAGTACCCTTGGGGCAACGAGTGGGAGGACGGTCACGCCAGGACCGCCGAGACCGGGCGCGAGGCGACGGACGTCGGGAGCTATGACGACGTCAGCCCCTTCGGCGTACACGACATGCTGGGCAACGTCCAAGAGTGGACTGCTTCGGCATACGAGCCGTACAAGGGCGGCAAGGCCGACCCCAAGGCCGCCGGCAAGAACCTGCGCGTGATTCGCGGACTCTCGTACCTCCACCGCGCCAAGCAGGGCAACCTCTGGAACCGCGACGCCACCGAGCCGACGACGCTCGCCTTCTACGGTGCCCGTTGCGCCGCAGACGCCACGCCCGAGAACATCGCCAAGTTCGGCGTGAAGAAGTGAAGAAGTAAGGGGTGCGCGCGGCAGGCCCGTCCTGCCGCCCCCGCCTTTGGGAACCTCTGAAAACCCCGGACGCTGCGTTGCGCCTTGGGCGGAAACGCCCATTCGCCTCGGCGAACTCCGCTTTTCGACCTGCGGCGACGCCTCGTCTGCGAGGTTTTTAGAGGCTCCCCTTTGCGATTCGGCGCGGGTGCGCCGAGTTTCCGATGCCTCGACGCGATGGGGTTGCGCCCGCGGCGTGTCGGAGAGCGGTGTTTCCCGCACGCCCGGGGCGTCCATGCGCCCGCCCCGCCGCAGGATGTCCTGCAGTGAATTCCCCGCTAGTGAATTTTTCCGTCAATTTCCGGTTTGGGGTAGCCGGGTTTTGTCCTACAATGCTTAGTCGCTCACAGACAAGTCGGCTGATTCTCCTAGAATAACTGAGATGAAGAGCCGTAACTCCGCATGCGGAATCGTTGCGACAAATCCATGTGTGCAGGCGTTCGCTTGCGGGCGGCGTAGGCTGTTCGGGCTGGACGCGGACATAAAACTTTCGACAGCGCTCGAAACAAAAGGGAGAAGTTAGATGATTGAGACAGAATTGGCCGACGCTTCAAAATCCGGCTCCGCCAAAGTGCTTTCCGCCGATGAAGCCGCCGCGCTCATCCCGGACGGCGCGACCGTCTGCTCGCCGATCATGGGTCTGGCCGGCTGGTCGGAAGAAATCGGCAGGGCAATCTACAGGCGCTACAAGGAAACCGGGCATCCGAAGGGGCTGACGCTGGTCTGCGGCTCCGCGATGGGCAACCATGCGGGCAAAGGGCCCGAGTCGATGGTTTGCCAGGAGAAGGACGGCCCCATCCTCGAAGGGCTGATCACCAATTTCATCGGCGCCCACGTCCACGGCTCGCCCAGCATCGGGAAGCTGATCTCGGACAATAAAATGACCGCCTACTGCTTCCCCCAGGGGGTGGTGGTCCACCTCTACCGCGAAATCGCCGCCAAGCGCCCCGGCATCCTCACCAAGGTCGGTCTCGGCACGTTCGTCGATCCCCGCGTCGAGGGCGGCATGATGAACGACCTGACCCGGCAGAAGGGCGAGTTCCTGAACAAGGTCGTGGAGTTCGAAGGCGAGGAATACCTCTGGTTCAAGAGCTTCCCTATGAACGTCGCCATCATCCGCGGCACCACGGCGGACGAGAACGGCAACATCACGATGGAGAAGGAAGGCCCGGCGCTCGAGTGCATGGAAGTCGCCTCGGCGGTCAAGAACAACGGCGGCCTGGTCCTCGCCCAGGTGGAGTACATCGCCAAGGGCAGCACCCTGAACCCCAAGCATGTCCGGCTGCCGGGCGTGCTCGTGGACTACGTCGTCATGGCGAAGAACCCGCAGGAGTTCCACATGCAGAGCGAAGGGGTCTACTACCAGCCGGCGTTCAGCGGCGAGAGCCGGATGCCGCTCGGCGCGCTGCCCAAGCTCCCCTTCGACGACCGGCTCTTCATCCTGCGCCGCGCCGCCATGGAGCTGACGCCCAACTCCGTGGTCAACCTCGGCATCGGCACCCCCGACCGGATGGCGACCGTCGCCGCGCACGAAGGGGTCAGCGACATGATGACCCTCACCACCGAGGCGGGCGGCGTCGGCGGCGTGCCCGCAGGCTGGCCCAACTTCGGCATGAGCTACAACGCCGAGGCGTTCGTCAACCACCCGAACATGTTCGACTGGTACGACGGCGGCGGCATCGACCGCGCCTTCCTCGGCATGGGCGAGGTGGACAAGCACGGCAACGTCAACGTCAGCAAGTTCGGCGGGCGCCCCATCGGCTGCGGCGGCTTCATCAACATCACCACCGCCAGCAAGGGGGTCGTCTACTGCGGCACCTTCACCACCGGCGGCCTGAAGGTGACGGGCGAGGACGGCAAGCTGAAGATCCTGCAAGAGGGGAAGAAGAAGAAGTTCATCGACCACGTCGAGCAGATCACCTTCAGCGGCCAGTACGCCTCGAAGACCGGCAAGCCGATCCTGTACGTCACCGAGCGCGCCGTGTTCAAGCTGCTGAACGGCGAGGTGACGCTGGTCGAGATCGCCCCCGGCATCGACATCGAGAAGGACATCCTGCCCCACATGGAGTTCAAGCCGGCCATCGCGCCCGACTTGAAGACCATCGACGCGGCCATCTACCAACCGGAATGGGGCGGGTTGAAGGCCATCATCGAAGCCAAGAAAAAGTAGGTTCCAATTCGGGGAACCTCTGAAAAACCGCGCGGACAAGGTGTAACGTGGCGTCCGGGGTTCTTAGAGGTTCCCAAAAGCAAACCCAAAGGAGAAGCAATGACAGCCAAACTGATCAACGGAACGGAGATCCGCGAGGAGATCCTGAAAGAAATCGAAGCAGAAGTAAAAGAGATCAAGGAGAAGCACGGGAAAGTCCCGGGCCTGGTCACCATCCTGGTGGGCGAGAACCCGGCGTCGGTCTCCTACGTCACCCTCAAGATCCAGACCGCGCACCGGCTGGGCTTCCACGAGGTGCAGGACTCGCAGCCGGGCGACATCAGCGAAGAGGCCCTGCTGGCGCTGATCGACAAGTACAACAAGGACGACGCCATCAACGGCATCCTGGTGCAGTTGCCGCTGCCCAAGCACATCGACGAGAAGAAGGTCATCAACGCCATCGACCCCGACAAGGACGTGGACGGCTTCCACCCGGTCAACGTGGGCAGGCTGATGATCGGCGGCTCCGAGCTGAAGTTCCCCCCCTGCACCCCCGCCGGCATCCAGGAGCTGATCGTGCGCACGGGCGTGGAGACCAGCGGCGCGGAAGTGGTCGTGGTCGGCCGCTCCAACATCGTCGGCAAGCCGATCGCCAACATGATGCTCCAGAAGGGCAAGGGCGCGAACTCCACCGTGACGCTGGTCCACACCGGCACGAAGGACCTCGAAGGGCACTGCAAGCGCGCCGACATCCTGATCGTGGCTGCGGGCGTCCCGGGCCTGGTGAAGCCTGAGTGGATCAAGCCCGGCGCGTGCGTCATCGACGTGGGCGTCAACCGCGTGGGCGAGAAGATCAGCGAGAAGACGGGCAAGAAGGTGGCGATCCTGCGCGGCGACGTCGATTTCGACGCGGCGAAGGAGATCGCCGGCTCCATCACGCCGGTTCCCGGCGGCGTCGGTCCGATGACCATCACCATGCTGATGAAGAACACCCTCAAATCGCTCAAGGTGAAGCTGGGCATCGCCTAGCCGCCCGAAGCGGAGCCGACCGGGCGCGTCTCATGCGCCTTGCGCATGTCGCGCGCGTCGCGCAGGAAATCGCGTTGCGGGCGTAGCGGAAGGGGCGGGGCGCTCCCGCCCCTTTTCGTTTTACAAGGGGGGCGCTTCGAGGCTCCGCACATCCATCGCCTCCCGGCGCTTTCCGAACAAGGGGCGCCCCTTTGCTTGCGCGGCGATGTCAGTCCAACAGCCGGATGGGCGGATGTCGGGCGTAATCCTGGAAATCCAAGTCGGTCGTGTAGAGGTTTCCCTTGATAAGCTCGGCCGGCTCGCGGGAGACCTCGTTGGGACTTTTGCGCCGCAACGCGAGCGACCAGGCGGATGTGTCCACATGTGCTATGCTGGAGCCCGTGTTTTTTGACAGGGGGGCGAGGGCTTTATATGAAGCGGACTTGCGCAATCGGCGAAGGGACGGGCGGCGTCACCCCGGGTCCGGTGGACGCTTTGGCGCTGGAACAGATCCTGCGGATATTGAAAAAGAGGATGGCGGAATGGAAGGTGCCCGCCGTGGGCGTCATCGCCGAAAAGGCGGTGGACAGGCCGTTCGGGACGCTGGTCAGCACCGTGCTGTCGCTGCGCACCAAGGACAAGGTCACCGAGGAGGCGTCGCGCAAGCTGCTGGCCCGGGCGCCGACCCCGGCGGCGCTGGCGGCGTTGCAGCCCGGGGAGGTCGAAAGCCTGGTCAAGCCCGTAAACTTCTACCGGACGAAGTCGCGGAACCTGGTCGAGATCGGCAGGCGGCTCCAATCCATGTTCGGGGGGAGTGTGCCGCGTTCCCTGGACGACCTTCTGACCCTTCCCGGCGTCGGACGCAAAACCGCGAACCTGGTGCTCACGGTGGGTTTCGGCGACTACGGCATCTGCGTGGACACGCACGTGCACCGGATATTCAACCTGTGGGGATACGTCGCCACCAAGACGCCGGAGGAGACGGAGTTCGCCCTGCGTGCGAAACTCCCCCGGAAACACTGGATCCCCATCAACGACATCCTGGTCGCGTTCGGCCAGAACCTCTGCGTCCCCGTCTCCCCCTGGTGCAGCCGTTGCCCCGTCGCCGACCTTTGCCCGCGCCAGGGGCTGAAGCGCTCCCGGTGAGCCGCATCCCCCAAATGGAACCTCTAAAAACCTCGCAGACGAGGCTCGACGCAGCGTCCGGGGTTGCAGAGGTTCCCTAAGGTCTTCCCGCCGTCAGCGTCGGCGCCCCCCCGCGTCCCCTATCGCGTCGCCCTGCCGTGGTCAGCCCGCCTGTGCCCGCCGCGATGCCCGCCGGTGGCAGATAATGTTGTTCGCCCTCAGATAAATTTGCTATCCTTGACCCTTCCACCTCCCCGCCGCATCCAATCGGGGACGGTGCAGGGGGGTGGAAAGGGTGGACAAGAATTCGGAGGCTTGGGATATGTTGCGCAAATTGCAGATGGCTGTTCTGTTGATCCTGTGTTTCACGGCGTGCGCCCCGTCGGTGGATTCCGCCGAGGATGCCAGGGGGGGCTTGCTTCTCAGCGGCTCGGACAAGTCGCCGGTCAAGATCGAGGTCTTCTCCGATTTCCAGTGCCCCGCCTGCCGGACGCTTTTCTTGAACACGATCCGCCCCATCATGCAGAACTACAAAGACAAGGTCTGCGTCATCTACTACGAGTTCCCGCTCGCCGGACACCCTTACGCCCGTCCTGCGGCGCGCTACGTCGGGGCGACCGCGAAATTGGGTTCGCAAAAGGCGAAGCCGGTCTTCGAGTCGATCTTCTGGCGGCAGGATGAATGGATCAAGGACGGCAACATCGAAGCGGCGGTCTCCAAGGCGCTGAACCGCGAGGATTTTCTGAAAGTGCAGAAGATGTTGGAGGAACCCGGCACCTTGGAAGCCATCAACGACGACATCTCCAAGGAGCTGGAACAGGGGCGGCTTCGGAAGGTCAGCTCCACCCCGACGATGTTCATCAGCTATCCCGGCAAGCAGCAAAAAGTCGAGGGGTACCAGACCTACCAGGTCATGCAACTGTTGCTGGACCCCTTGGTGAAATAACCGTTTCCCGGCGCCTTCCGTCGCCGTCTCCCGGAGGGCGTCGCACGGCCGGTGCCGGGAAGCGACATGATCGACGGACACGCTCCAATGGCAATGAAACTGAAAATCCTGCACTGGTTCTGCCGCATCGTCCTCGGGGGGATATTCCTCTACACGGGATACATCAAGCTGGGGAGGCTGGGGGCGGTCGACCTGGGCCCGATCCACTTCGAGGTCGGGGACATCTGGAACCGGGTTCTCTTCGCCCAGTCCATCGCGGGCTACCAGCTCGTGCCGGACGCTTGGGTGCCGTTCATCGCGACGTGGTTTCCGTGGCTGGAGCTGTTGCTGGGGGTGTTGCTGCTGGTCGGCTGGAGGATCCGTTGGGTGGCGGGCGCGTCGGCGGCGTTGCTCCTGTTCTTCACCGCGATCATGAGCATCACCTATTTTCGCGGCATCGACGCCAACTGCGGTTGTTTCAGCTTCACGGACAAGATCTCGCCGTGGAGCATCCTGCGCGACAGCGTCATCCTCCTGCCGGCGCTCTACTTGGTGTTTGAACCGTCGCTCCGGCGGAGGTTTTTGAACCGCCCCGACGCGGCGGCTCCGTCCACGGCTCTGTCCAACGGCGTACAGGAAGGCGCACAGACGCCTTGAGATGTCGCGACGCACGGACGCATCCGCGTCGGCAATTCGCAGGACGACCTCGCCTCCTCGCCCAGTGGTGTATGCGTATGCGGCAAACAGGATCGGATGGCAGGAGGCCGTCCATGCACGACGTTTCGACGCCTCGGTCGGGAACCGCGCCTCTTTCTGGAGTCTCTGGAATCGCCTGCGGTCACTCCACCGCGCTACTTTTTCGTGACGGCGACCTTTTTCTTGCCGGCGGCCTTGGCCTTGATCGGCTCCCAGCGGCGGCGGATGTTCTCCCGCCCCATCTCCTTCAAACGACGTGCGCCCTTGGACAGCCCCAGACGGTGCCCTTTGAAAACCACCGAAGACACCTTGCGACCCAAGATCTCGGCGATTTCCGCATTGCTGTGCGTACGATAAAGCCGCTTCAGGAGGGCTACTTCTTCCTTGGTCCACCGCGGGCGCACCTGAACAGTTCTTGCTTTGGCATTTTTCTTGACTGTCTTAGGCACTTTAGAACTCCTTCTCAGTGAAGTCGGCAAGTTTCTATTTCTAGGAACTTGCGTCAACTATGTTAAACTTTCTTGCAATTGGATTTCAATCATCAATTCTCAAAAAAGTTGCAAATTTCCGTCGGTCTCGAATTAGAGCGCTATGTGTCCTTTAGTAACTCGCCCCATCTCGCCTGCGGAACTTTCCTCCGGGGTCGGGAATCCGGCACCCGGCCGCAAACCCCGAAATGCCGCACAACTTCTATCGGCTCTTTTACGCTGGTACTTCACTGAAAAACGCAATCTTCCTTGGAGGACGAATCCCACGCCATATAGGATATGGGTTTCCGAGATCATGTTGCAGCAAACCCAGGTCGCCGTCGTCATCCCCTATTACGAACGTTTTTTGCAAAGGTTCCCGGACGTGGCGACGCTCGCCCGCGCCGAGGAGGGCGAGGTCTTGCGGCTCTGGGCGGGGCTCGGATACTACTCCCGCGCCCGCAACCTCCTGCGGGCGGCGAAAATGATCCAGGCGGAGCATGGGCGGTTCCCGGAGGAGTTCGACGCCGTCCGCGCCCTTCCGGGGATAGGCCGGTATACGGCGGGCGCCATCTGCTCCATCGCTTTGCATCAGCCGTACCCCGCCGTGGACGGCAACGTCAAGAGGATATTGGCGCGCCTCTACGCCGTCGAAGGCGGGGCGTCGGAGGGCTTCTTCCACAAGCGGGCGCTCGCGCTGCTGCCGGGAAGCCGGGATGTCGCGGCGTTCAACCAGGCGCTGATGGATTTGGGGGCGCTGGTCTGCACGCCCCGGCAACCGCGGTGCGACCGCTGTCCGGTCGCGGGATGCTGCGCGGCTTTCAGGCTCGGCAGGCAGGACGACCTGCCCGCCAGGAAGGCTGCACGGGCTCCGGAGGCGCTCGACCTCGTCCTGCTGGTCTTGGAAAGGGGGGGCGAGGTGCTGCTGACCGCCGCGGGCGCGCCGGGGTTCATCCCGGGCAGGTGGGGCTTGCCTTGCCGAATCGCCGCCGCAGGGGAGGCGCCGGAGGAGGTCGCCGCGAAACTCTGCCTCGACTCGGTCGGGGAGGCGGTCGCCTTGCGCCCGCGCAAAGGCTTCCGGCACGGCATCACCCGCCACCGTGTCACGGCGCACCTGTTCCACGGGATGTGGGACGGTGCCGCGCCCCGGTCGGTGGAGGAAGGGTGGCGATGGGCGCCGTGGGACGAGGCGGGCGGGGAAGTCACCTCGTCCCTGTTCCGCAAGGCGTTGCGCAACTGCGGCTAGAAACCGGAATCGGGCAGGAGGCGTCCCGCCGACGCCATCAACTCGTCCAGCCCCTCGCGGCGCAGGGCGCTGACCGCGACCGCGTCGAAGCGGTTGCAAAGGCTTTCCGCCAGCGCCGGCGCCACCCGGTCGGCCTTGTTCATCACCACCAGGCGCGGGATGGCTTGCAATTCCAAGTCCGCGAGGACGCGGCCTACGGCGTCCATCTTCCTTTCCAGGTCGGGGTCGGCGGCGTCCACGACGTGCAGGAGCAGGTCGGCGTCCTCCAGCTCCTCCAGCGTGGCGCGGAAGGCTTTCGCCAAGTCTGCGGGAAGGTCGCGGATAAACCCCACTGTATCGGTGATGATGACATCCCCTTGGCGCGGGAAGCGAAGCCGTCGCGAGGTGGTGTCCAAGGTGACGAACATCTGGTCGGCGGCGGCGATGTCGCTTTGCGTCAGGGCGTTCAGGAGCGTGCTCTTGCCCGCGTTGGTGTAGCCGACGATGGAAAGCACCGGCAGGCGCTGCCGCTTGCGGCGCTGACGGCGCACGCCACGCTGGCGCGAGAGCTGTTCGATCTCCTTCTCGAGGCGGCGGATGCGGTCGCGCGCGCGGCGCCGGCTGATCTCCAGCACCGTCTCGCCCGGCCCGCGCGACTTGATGCCGCCCGTGCCCCCCGCCCCTGCGAGGCGCGAAAGTCCGGCGTCTTCCTCGGACAGGCGGGGAAGCGAGTATTTGAGTTGCGCCAGCTCCACCTGCAACTTGCCGTCGCGGCTCTTGGCGCGTTGCGCGAAGATGTCGAGGATCAACTGCGTGCGGTCCACCGACTTGAGCCCGGTCGCGTCCTCGAACGCCCGCGCCTGCGCCGGCTTCAGGTCGATGTCGAAGACCGCCGTCTCCGCGCCGCGCCGCATCGCCGCCAGCGTGACGCGCTCCAGCCTCCCCCGCCCCAGCACGGTGCGCGGGTGGATGCGCCCCCCGGCGAGTTGCAGGACTTCGGCGACCTCAGCCCCCGCCGCACGCACCAGCTCCGCGATCTCCCCGAGTGCCGCCGCGCCCGGCGTGACGACGATGACCAGGACGCGCTCCTTCCGCCCCCCGGCGGCGTCTTTCCCGCCCCGCCCCTCGCGATCCACGATGCGGGCGAACTCCGATTCCAACGCGGCGACTTCCCGTTCAAAGTCGAAGGCGAGCGAATATGCGTCGCGGGCGGAGATCTTGCGGAAGGGCTCCGAGAACGCCGCGTCGTCGTCGGGCATGGGGAGTATGTGCGCCAGCTCGACCGCCCCGGCCTCGCCGCCCGACGCCACATGGACGACGGCGACGAGATCCAGGCGCAGGAGGGCGAGGTCGTTCAGGTCGTCCTGCGAGACGGGTTCCCCGCCGAGGTGCGTGTGTACGAGGCGCAACCCGCGCAAGCGCGAGCCGCCGCCGCGATGGCGGCCGATGTCGGGCAGTTCGAGCTTGGCGGCGTCGCCCAGGATGACGTTGCGGACGGCGCCGTCACGGGAGACGAGCACCCCCACCTGCCGCCCCAGATCAAAGGATATCGCCGCCAGGTGGCTAGCGAGCTCGGGGGAGACCGCCTGCCTGGGCGCCACTTTGCGACGGAATGTGCGTTCCAAGGCGCTGCGCTGCGATTGCTTTAGTCCGAGGATGTTGCCGTCGATGTGAATGTCCGCCCGCCCCCTTCGCGGTCTTTTACCGGTTTTGTCAAAGGGGGATTATAGCAGATGCGCAGAACAGATGCGCAGAAGCAACAAATAGTTGCCCGCCGAGAAACCGCAGGTGTAACATCATCCTTCACTTTCTATCTATCTATATGGAGACGTCGCCTGTGGGCACCGTTGAAAAACATCCGTCACGCCGGTGTCTCGCCCGCAAGCCCCCCGGGCGCGCCTCCGCGTTAAATCATACTGATGACAGCGCTGCCAACCCATCGAAAGGAATGTCGCAATGAGGAAGACGGTCTTTCCCTTGTTTCTCTTTATCGCCGTTGTCGCCGCTTGCGCGGTCGACGCCACGCCCGCCCCGACCGATCCCGTGTCGCTGGAAACCGCCGCAGGCGCGCAACCGGACGCGGAGCCGCAAGACGATTCGCAGGCGCAGTCCGAAGAGGATGGGCCGACAGGCGCGGTGCCCCGTATACAGGGACTGGACGCCGCCCCCTTCAGC
>JAISUT010000025.1 GCA_031271905.1 Acidobacteriota bacterium | reverse complement strand
GCCCGCGCCCGACGCCCTGATCCCGCCCACGCCGACGCCGCCGCCGTCATAGGCGTTCAGCGTCGCGCCCGGGTCGAGGAGGACGCCCCACGCCAAGCCCTTCAAGTCGAGGAAGGCGCCGTTGCGCACCGCGACCGCGCTTTTCGCCAGGCTGCCGGTCAGGTTCAGCCCCCCCGCCTCGACCGTCGTCGCGCCCGTGTAGTTGTCGCTCCGGCCGGAAAGGGTCAGGACGCCCGCCCCTTTCTTGGTCAGCGAGCCGGCGCCGGAGATGACGCCGCCGTAGGTCACGGCGTCGGAGCGGTTGAAGACGACGCTGGCGTTGTCGGAGATGTCGATGTCGCCCTTGACGCTCCCCTTCGTGCCGCCGTCGCCGATCTGCAGCGTCCCGTCGTTGACGGCCGTGCCGCCGGTGTAGGTGTTCTCGCCGGTCATGGTCAGGACGCCCGACCCCTCCTTGGTCACCGAGCCGATGCCGGAGATGACGCCGTCGTAGGCCACAGCGTCGGAGCGGTTGAAGACGACGCTGGCGTCGTTGGTGATGTCGCCGACAACGCTCCCCTCCGTGCCGCCTTCGCCGATCTGCAGCGTCCCGTCGCTGACGGTCGTGCCGCCCGCGTAGGTGTTCTCGCCGGTCATGGTCAGGACGCCCGCGCCTTTCTTGGCCAGCGAGCCGTTGCCGGAGATGGTGCCCGACAGGCGTTGGTCGCCCGACTGGTCGAAAACCAGCGCCCCGTCGTTGGCGATGGCGCCCGCGTAGTCGCCGTCGCCCAGGGAACCGGTGACTTCCAGCGTCCCCGCCTCGACGGTCGTGTCGCCCGTGTAGGTGTTCGCGACGGCCAAGGTCAGGACGCCCGCGCCTTTCTTGACGATGCCGCCGTCGCCGGTGATCTTGTCGGCGCCCGTGAAGGTCACGTCGTTCCCGCCGACGTCGATGTTGACGGCGGTTTTCGTGCTGCCGGTCGGCGTCGTGTCCAACGTGCCGATGTTGGCGTCGCCCGTGTAGCCGAAGTTCACGTTCTCGAAATTGCTGGCGCTGGCAATCGCCGCGTCGCTGTTCTTGTTCAGCGTGTTGCCGGTGAAGGCGTCCATCGTGGTGTCGGGCGCGCCGGCGACGCCGACAAAGCCGCCGTAGACGTCCGCAAGTCTGGCGGAGCCTTGGACGGTCACGGTGTTGCCGGTCGCTTCTCCGGTTTCGCCGTAGCCGTCAACGAGGCTGAAGCCGCCGTAGACGCTGCCGCCGACCGTGCCGCCGTCGATGAGCACCTCGTTGCCGGAAGCCTTGCCCATCGCGCCATCGCCATCGGAATCGGCATAGCCGCCGTAGACATCGCCAGAGACCCCGCCGGAGACGACGGCGGTGTTGCCTGTGGCCGTGGCGTCGCCGGAGTCGGAGTAGGCATAGCCGCCGTAGGCGTCGCCCGCCGCGCCTGCGATGCTCGCGCGGTTTCTCTCGGCCACGCCGCCGGTGTCACCATTGGCATAGCCGCCGTAGACGCCGCCGGTCACAGCGCCGCCGGTGGCCACATCCGCGCTGTTATTCGTAGCCGTGGCGTCGCCGGAGGAAGATACGGCTCCGCCGTAGGCGTAGCCCGCTGTGCCTTCTATGCTCACGGTGTTGCCTGTAGCCGTGGCGTCGCCGGAGGAGGAGTAGGCATAGCCGCCGTAGGCGTAGCCCGCCGCGCCTGCGATGCTCGCGGTGTTGCCTTCGGCCACGCCGCCGGTGTCACCCGAAGCACGACCGCCGTAGACGTCGCCGGCCACATTGCCGCCGGTGGCCACATTCGCGCTGTTATCCGTAACCGTGGCGGTGCCGGAGGGGGCGTCGGCCTGCCCGCCGTAGACGTTGTTGTCGACCTCGCCGCCGTTTTCCACGTCCGCCTTGTTGCCCTCGGCCGTGACGTTCCCGGAGAAGATTTCGGCAAACCCGCCGGTGGCGTTGTAGGTGACTTTGCCCGTGACGCTCGCGGTGTTGCCTTCGGCCACGCCGCTGGTGGCGTCACCCGTGACATACCCGCCGTAGACGCTGGTCGCCTCGCCGCCGCTTTTCACGTCCGCGCTGTTGCCCGTGGCCTTGGCTTCGCCGGAAAAGCCGTGAGTGGCGCTGTCATTGGTGGCTTTGCCGCCGAAGACGTCCCCGCCGACCGTGCCGTAGACGCTCGCGGTGCTGTCTGCGGCCTCGGCGGTGCCGCCGCCGCTGGAACCCGTGGCGACGGCTTGGCTGCCAGCGACGTTTCCATCCACCCTGCCGGAAACGCTCGCGGTGTTGTCCGTGGCGGTGGCGTCGGCGTCACCCTCGGCACGCCCGCCGGTGACGTCACCGGAGACCTCGCCGTCGCTGGTCACGACGGCGTCGTTATACGTGGCGGTGGCTTCGCCGGAGGGTGCGTGGGCAGTCCCGCCGAAGACGCTGGCCGCTTTGCCTGCGACGCTCGCGTCGTTGCCCGTGGCGGTGGCGTCGTCGAAGTTGCTCTCAGCCTCGCCGCCGCGGACGGATCCAGTCGCCTCGCCGCCGTTCTTTATGGCGGCGCTGTTGTTCGTGGCGGTGGCGTCGCCGGAGATGGCGAGGGCGACCCCGCCGGTGACATCCTCGCCCGCCTTTCCTGCGACGTTCGCGGTGTTGCCGTCGGCAGTGGCGCCGGTGGCACCCGAAGCACGCCCGCCGTAGACGTTGCGCGTCACCTCGCCGCCGTTTTCCACGTCCGCCTTGTTGCCCGTGGCGGTGGCTTCGCCGGAAAAGCCGTAATAATAATTATTGTAACTTTCAGCATTACCGCCATAGACGCTCCCGCCCACCGTGCCGGTGCCGGAAACGCTCGCGGTGTTTTCTTCGGCAGTGGCGTCGCCGTCGTACCCAGGATATATGACGGCTAGGCTGCCATAGACGCTCCCGCCCACCGCACCTGAGACGTCGGCGTCGTTATTCGTGGCAGTGGCGTCGCCGAAGAATGCGACGACATTCCCGCCGGAGACGTTCCCGTTTGCCGTACCTGAGACGCTCGCGCTGTTGCTTTCGGCAGTGGCGGTGGCACCACTGACAAGACTGCCGTTGACGCTCCCGCCCACCGCACCTGAGACGTCGGCGTCGTTATCCGTGGCAGTGGCGGTGCCGGCAGTGACAAGACTGCCGTTGACATCCTGAGCCACCGTGCCGGAGATGTTCACGTGGTTGTCCGTGGCCGTGGCGGCACCGGCGGTGTAGGCGTAACTGCCGACGACGTTGTTAAGCGCCGCGCCACCTGTCTCGACGGTGGCGCTGTTGCCCGTGGTCACGATGTCGCCGGAAAGGGGAGCATAATAACTGCCGAAGGCGTCGGCGACCTTGCCGCCGGATTCGACGACCAGATCGTAAGGCCCAGATTCGGGGAGGCGTAAACAGGGGGGTTGCCCGGGGCCGTCGCCTGCGTTGTTGCCGCAGACGTACAAGTTGCCGAAGGCGTCGGGCGTATCCGAGGAGTAGTCGGTGGGGGCGTCGAAGTCGATGATTGTCTGCGCCAATGCGAACGGAGAGGACGCCAGCGCGAGGAGGGCGACGGCGAGAACCCTCCCGCCGGTTCTTGCAAAACGACCTTTTATTGTCATGTCAAATTTCATGTCGAATCCTCCTCAATTTTTCTATTGCGCCAATTGCAAAACCTTGAACGTCACGGCGTATCGCGAAGGGGGAGTTCAGGGGCATTATCATCGAGGCACAACAGCCTCCAAGCCTCCTCCCTTCTCAGGCAAACGCAATCTATCAGGGAAAAATGGCGGTGGGTGAAAGGTTAAGAAATCTTTATCAAAATCAAAACCAGGCACGGGCCAGAGGCGAAGCGGTTGCTGGCGGGGCTTCGCCCCGCATGTCGCGCCACAACGATTATGCAAGGTCGCACGGGCGCAGGGTGGTGTGGATGCAAGGCGCGCGCAGGGCGGGCTCCGCAGGCGCGCCCAAGCGGCAACGCGGCAGACGCGCTTTTGGGGCGGGCGCTACCTGAGGTCCAGCCCCCTCAGATAGGCGCGGAAGCTCGCTCCCAGCTCCTCGTTCTGGAGCGCGACCTCGACCGTCGCCTGCAAGAAGCCCAGCTTGTCCCCCGCGTCGTGGCGCCTCCCCTCGAACTTGCAGGCGAATATCTTCTCGCGCGCCAGCAGCCGGCGCAACCCGTCGGTCAACTGTATCTCGCCGCCGCTCCCTTTGCCGGTCTCCTCCAGCGCCTCGAAGACGCCGGGGGTCAGGATGTAGCGCCCGATGATGGCGAGGTTCGACGGCGCCGCGCCCTTGGCGGGCTTCTCCACCATGTCCTCGACCTCGAACAGGCGCGGGTCGCCGTCCGGCGCGGGTCGCCCCTTGATGACGCCGTAGCGGCAGGTCTCCTCTTCCGGCACCTCCATCACCGCCACGACGCTCGCCCGGTGCCGTTCGTAGACGTCCGCCAGTTGGCGGATGCAGGGGGTCGCGCCGACGATCACGTCGTCGCCGAGCAGCACGGCGAAAGGCTCGCCATTGGTGAGGTCGCGCGCCATGGAGACGGCGTGGCCCAGCCCCAACGCCTCCTTCTGCCGGATGTAGGCGATGTGCGCCAGTTCCGAGACGGTGCGCACCCGCCCCAGCAACTCGGACTTGCCCCGCTCCTCGAGCGTCTTCTCCAACTCGTAGGAGACGTCGAAATGGTCTTCGATGGCGTTTTTCCCCCTGCCCGTGATGATGACCAGCGAGTCGCACCCGGAGGCGACGGCCTCCTCGACGGCGTATTGGATGATGGGCTTGTCCACCAAGGGCAGCATCTCCTTGGGTTGCGCCTTCGTGGCGGGCAAAAACCTGGTGCCGAGACCGGCCGCCGGGAAGACCGCGCGGCGTATCTTTGTCACAGCCATGAAACAATCCCCCGATGAGTAAAAACACCCGAATCCGCAATGGCGCGGGAAAAAAATGATTGAAACAATGGCATCTCGCAAAGTCAATGATAGAATTCGTGCGGACTCGATTCACAAACCCCACACGGGAGACGGATATGCTGGATAAAAACTTTGTTCGGGAAAACTTGGAGTTCGTCCGGGAGCGGCTGGCGGCGCGAGGGGGGGGCTACCCCTTGGACGAACTCATGGCCGCCGACACCGAATGGAAGGGCGTCATGCAACGCATCGAGGAACTGCGCAGGCGGCGCAACGAAGCTTCCGAGGCCATCGGCAAGGCCAAGAAGGAGGGGGGGGACACGACCGCCGAGCAGGCGCGGGTCAAGGAGATATCCGGCGAGATCAAGTCGCTTGACGAAGCGGCGCGCGCGGCGGAGGAGCGGTTGAACTCGCTGCTGCACGGCATCCCGAACCTGCCGGGCGCCACCGTCCCGCCCGGCCATGACGAGACCGACAACGTCGAGGTGCGCCGCTGGGGGGCGCCGCCCGAGTTCGACTTCGCGCCGCTGGACCATGTGGACGTCGGGACGAGGCTCGGCGTCCTCGACATGGAGCGCGCCGCCAAGATCACCGGGGCGCGCTTCTCCCTCCTGCGCGGCGCGGGGGCGCGCCTGGAGCGGGCGCTGGTCAACTTCATGCTCGACCTGCACACCAAGGAGCACGGCTACCAGGAGGTGCTGCCGCCCTTCATGGCGAACTCCGCCAGCCTTTTCGGCACGGGGAACCTCCCGAAGTTCAAAGACGACCTGTTCAAGGTCGAGGGGACGGACTACTACCTGATCCCGACGGCGGAGGTGCCGGTCACGAACATCGCCCGCGACGAGGTGCTGGACTTCGCCGACCTGCCGAAGAAGTTCGTCGCCTACACACCCTGCTTCCGCAGCGAGGCCGGGGCGTACGGCAGGGACGTGCGCGGACTCATCCGCCAGCACCAGTTCAACAAGGTGGAGCTGGTCAAGTACGCCGACCCCGCCAAGTCGTATGACGAGCTGGAGGCGCTGACCCATGACGCGGAGGAGGTCTTGCAGAGGCTGGGGCTGCATTACCGGGTGATGGCGCTCTGCGCCGGGGACATGGGCTTCTCCAGCGCCAAGACCTACGACCTGGAGGTCTGGCTGCCGAGCCAGGGATGCTTCCGCGAAATCTCCTCGTGCAGCAACTTCGAGGCGTTCCAGGCGCGGCGCGCCAACATCCGCTACAAGGCCGAGGACGGCAAGCGCGGCTTCGTCCACACCCTGAACGGCTCGGGCATCGCCATCGGCCGCACTTGGCTGGCGATCATGGAGAACTACCAGCGGAAGGACGGCTCGGTGACCGTCCCTGAGGCCCTGCGCCCTTACATGGGCGGGCTGGACGCCATCGGGTGACGAGATGACGGGCCGCGCAGACGGAACAAAACGGTAAAGTCCGCCGCCCCCCGGCCGATAAGGCATCATGTATGGACAGTTACATAGCATCCTTGGCGAGCAGCCTCGCCATGCAGGAAACATACATGCAGGTCGCGATGTCCGTCCTTAAAAAGACGAATGACATCGCCAAAACGGAAGGTCAGTTGCTGGTTCAATTGATGGAGTCCATCCCGCAGGCGAACCGGCTGTTGGACGCTTACGCCTGATTTTCGGATTCAGGCTCCGGGCCGACCGGGTGGTTCGAGGGGGTTCAGATCCAAACGTCCGCATACCCAACGGATGCTGGCCCCCCCGGGCGCCCGATCCCCGGAGCCGGAAGGAATCTCCCCCTTTCCGCCCCCTTTCCGTCATTCACACCTTTCCCCCGCGCCGAAAATAGTTTATCTATATTCGCCTGCCCGGTTGCCTTGGACGGGCGCGACCGAAACCCTCGACCCCGGAATTGGGAGACGACGCCATGAAGTTTCGTTTCGACCATAACAACATCAACGTCCGCGACCTGGACAAGAGCCTGGCGTTTTACCGCGACGCCGTCGGCTTCCACGAAGTCGGCCGCATTGAGCCGGAGGACGGGGGCTTCGTCATCGCCTACCTGGGCGACGGCGCCACCGGGCACCGGCTGGAGCTGACTTGGCTGCGCGACCGCACCGAGCCGTACAACCTCGGCGACAACGAGTTCCACCTGGCGCTGGTCGCCGACGACTACGACGCCGCCTACGCGCGCCACAAGGAGATGGGGTGCGTCTGCTACGAGAATCCGCAGATGGGCATCTACTTCATCGCGGACCCGGACGGCTATTGGGTGGAGATACTGCCGGACAAATGACAACCCCCCGAATGACCGCCTGCGCCCCGCGACCTTGCGGCGGGCGGTTCCAACCGCCGTCACGACGGCTGTTCCATGCGAAAGAATAGGAGAGGCGTGCGAGAAGGAGATTCCATCCCCGAGTTCCAGTGCGAAAAATACAAGTTGGGAAACGGCCTCGAGGTGACGCTTTTCGAAGACCACCGCCTGCCGCTGGTCGCCGTCAACATCTGGTACCACGTCGGCCCCGCCGACGAGCGCCCCGGCCTGACCGGCTTCGCCCACCTGTTCGAGCACATGATGTTCGAGGGATCCCGCCACGTCGGGGAGAAGGCCCACTTCCAATACCTGGAGGCGGCGGGGGCGACCACGGTGAACGGCTCGACCGACTTCGACCGCACGAACTATTACGAGACCGTGCCGTCGAACCGGCTGGATCTGGCGCTGTGGCTCGAAAGCGACCGCATGGGATTCTTGCTGGACACGCTGGACGAGAGGCTCCTGTCCAACCAGCGCGACGTGGTGCGCAACGAGCGGCGGCAGACGGTGGAGAACTCGCCCTACGGCCTGGCGCAGGAGGAGGTCTACCGCCAACTGTTCCCGCCGAACCACCCCTACCACGCCGCGATCATGGGGTCGCACGCCGACATCGAGTCGGCGCGGCTGGGGGACGCGAGGGAGTTCTTCCGGCGCTACTACGTCCCCAACAACGCCAGCCTCGCCATCGTCGGCGACTTCGCGCCGGAGGAGGCGCGCGCCCTGGTGGAGAAATATTTCGCCCCCTTCCCGGCGGGGGAGCCCGCGCCCCGCATCCGCGCCGCCACGCCGCCCATCATGCGCGAGCGTCGCGCCGTGGTCGGCGACCGCGTGGAGTTGCCGCGCGTCTTCCTGGCGTGGCTCACCCCGCCGATCTTCTCGCAGGGGGACGCCGAATGCGACCTCTTGGCGCGCATCCTCGGCGGCGGGCGGTCGAGCCGCCTCTACCGCGGCCTGGTGTACGAAAAGCGCCTCGCGCAGGATGTCGGCGCGCAGCAAGGCTCCATGGCGCTCAGCTCCATCTTCGCCGTCGAGGGGACTTGCAAACCCGGCGTCGGGCCGCAGCTCCTGGAGGACGCCATGCGCGAGGAGCTGGAGAGGATGGCGGACGAGGGGCCGCGCGAGGCGGAGGTCGAGCGCGCCCGCAACTGCATGGAGACGGCGCTCGTGCGCGGCATGGAGAACATCACCGGCCTCGCCAACCGCTTCAACCTCTACAACCACTATGTGGGGACGCCCCGCTACTTCCGCGAGGATTTCGCGCGCTACCGCAAGGTGACGCCCGATTCGCTGCGGCGCACCGCGCGTGAATACCTGCGGCGGGAGGCGGGGGTCGCCCTCTGGGGCGTGTCCGGCGAGAAGGTCGTCCACGACCCGCCCAAACAGGGGCGTCCGGCGGGGCAAGCGGAGCAAGTCGCCAGAGGCGACGCCGCAGCCCCATCCCCGTCCGCCCCGCCCATCCCAGGCCAGGAGTGGCGCGCCGCGCCGCCCCCTGCCGGGCCGGCGCCGTCGCTGCGCCTGCCCGTGCCGCGCCGTTTCCGGTTGCCCGGCGGCCTCACCGCGCTGCTGGTCGAGCAGCACGACCTCCCGATCGTCGCCGCCAACGTCGTCGTCCTCGGCGGCGCCGACCGAAACCCTGTCGAACTCCCCGGCTTGGCATCCTTCACCGCCGAAATGCTGGACGAGGGGACCGCGACGCGCTCGCCGATCGAGATCGCGGCAGCCATCGACCAGATCGGGGCGTCGCTGACCTGCGGCTCCTCCGCCGACATCTCCTGGGCCGCCGTGCGCGCCCTCAAGAAGAACGCCGACGCCGCCTTCGAGATCCTCGCCGACGTCCTGCTCCGGCCGGCGTTCGCCCCGGAGGAGGTCGAGCGCATCCGGCACGACCGCCTGACCCGCATCTTGCAGCAGAAGGACCTGCCCGCCGCCGTGGCGGTCAAGAGCTTCTTCCTCGCGGTCTATGGCGACAGACACCCTTACGGGTTCACCGACGTCGGGACGGAGGAGTCCAACCGCGCCGTGACCCGGGAGCTGCTGGCGGAGTTCCACCGCACGGGGTACTTTCCCGCGAACGCCGCGCTGGCGGTGGCGGGCGACTTGACAGAGGCGGAGCTGGCGCGGTTCGTGGAAAGGCATTTCGGGGGATGGGGCGATGGCGGGGCCGACCGCCGCCCCGCCGCCGCCCCGCCAGCCCCGCCAGCCCCGCCGGGCGGGGATGGACGCGCCCCGTCGCGGCGCGTCATCGTAATAGACCGCCCCGGCGCCCCCCAGACGGTGTTGCGCATCGGGCATGTGGGCGTCTCCCGCTCCCATCCGGACTATGTGGCGCTGGATGTGATGAACACCGTCTTCGGCGGCATGTTCTCCAGCCGCGTCAACCAGAACCTGCGCGAGCGGCACGGCTACACCTACGGGGCATCCTCCGTGTTCGCGTTCCGCCGCGGGGCGGGGCCGTTCCTGGTCGGGACCTCCGTGCAGACGGAGGCGACGGCGCCCGCCGTGACGGAGATATTCCGCGAGATCGACCGGATGCGGGAGGAGGCGGTGTCCGACGCGGAGCTTGAGGCCGCGCGGGACTCCATCGCCCGCTCCCTGCCCGGCGAATTCGAGACCACGTCGGCGGCGGCGTCGAGCATCGGGCAGTTGTTCGTCCACGGCCTGCCGGACGATTATTATGAAAACCTGCCGCAGGAGGTCGCGCAAGTATCGGCCGCCGACGTGTTGCGCGTGGCGCGGGCGCACCTCAGGCCGGAGGAGAGCGTCGTCGTGGCGGTGGGGGACGGCAGGCGGCTCGCGCCGGAGCTCGAAGGGCTCGGCATCGGCCCCGTCGAAGTCCAGGCGCCGTGACGCGGCGCGGCTACCGCAACTGCTCGATCTGAGAACGGAGCTTCGACGCCATCGACGGGCTGAAGCCGGTCAGGACGTTGCGCACGACCCCGTCCCTGTCGATCAGGAACTGCATCGGGATCGCGTCGGCGCCGTAGGCGATGCTCACGTCGCCTCCCTCGTCGAGCAACACCTGGGACTGGAGCCCCTGCTGCTCGAGGTACTGCCGCACCTCGCCGACGGACTCCTGCAAGTTGACCGCCAAAAGCACCAGGTCGTCCGGGTATTCCTTCGACAGCTTCTCGACGACGGGCATGGTCATCCGGCAGGGGCCGCACCAGGTCGCCCAGAAATCGATCAGGACGATCTTACCCCGGAACTGCTCCAACGCGATTTCCCGCCCATCCAAGTCTTTCAATTTGAAGGAAGGCGCCGCTTGGCCGACATCCGCCCCCCCTCCCAAACGACCGCCGCAAGAGGTGAGCGACCCCAGGGAAAACGCCATAAGAACGATCATCGATAAGAACAAGGAATTCTTTTTTCCAACCACGCCGCCAACCTCCCTGCGTTCCCCACGGGCTCCGACATCCCCGCGAACGACGGAAGTATAGCACCCCCAGCCGTCCCCCGCACAGATTTAGGACATCGCCGAAACTCTTCGGATTATCGGCGGGGACGCGCCATTTTCGAGTCGTCGGGCCCCTTGGCTTTTCTACGGCGCCTCGCCATGGAAAAACTACTAGAAAACTAGAAGTATAAATTTTTGTTGCGTTTTCGAAAAAAAAACATATTATGGAAAGGTTTTTTGGAATGGTTTAGGAACGATTGGTCGATTTTATATGGTTATGGGGTGCCGTGGGGCGTCTGTCCTGACGCCGGTTCGGCTTATATGATGGGTGTTGTCTTAATTTTCTATAACAAAGGTGCCGTTTTGAAACGGGTGTCGATGAAGGCTCGTCGTCGTTTGGCAAGTGCGGTCGTCCTGTCGCTCGCGATCCTTTGCGGATCGGTTCCGGGATTCTGCGCCAAGGGCGAGACCTACAAGGTTCGCAAAGGGGACACCCTTTATAAAATCGCAAAGACGCACAAGACGACGACGCAGGCTTTGAAAAAGGTCAACGGGCTGAAGAGCGACGCCCTCGAGGTCGGGCAGGTGCTCAAAATCCGGGCAACCAAAACCTCGAAAGCGCCTGTGGAGACGGTCGCGCCCGTCGCCGAAGTCATCGGCGAGCCGGTGCAGGAGTCGTCTTGGGAGCAGTTCATCGACCAGACCTACACGGTGAAGAGGGGCGACACGCTCTATCGGATAGCCAAGACCTTCCAAGTGGATCTCGCGACGTTGAAGAACGCAAACGCCCTCGCCGGCAACGACCTCAAGGTCGGGCAGGTGCTGGTGATCCCGACTGCGGTCGCCAGGGTGGCGGCGTTGCCGTCCGAGCCGCTGCGGGTCGAGCCCGCGCCGCTCGCCGCAGCCGCGACACCCGCGCCCCAGGCGGCGCCCCAACAAGCGACGCCCGTCGTCGTCGCCCCCGTCACGCCTCCGGCGGCGGTGGAAAGCACCCCCTTGCGGGATCGCCTGGTCGAAGCCGGTTTCAACATGCTGGGCGCGCGTTACCGTTTCGGGGGCACGTCGGAAAAGACCGGGCTGGACTGCTCGGCGCTGGTAAGGAACATCTTTGCCAAGGTCAACCTCACCCTGCCCCGGACATCCCGCGAACAGTTCAAAGAAGGCGAGCATGTGGCGCGGGAAGACTTGCAAAAAGGCGACCTCGTGTTCTTCTCCTCCCGCGGCAAGACGCCGACCCACGTCGGCATCTACATCGGCGACGGCCAGTTCATCCACGCCAGCAGCAAGGCGCGGAAAGTCACCGTCGCCGACCTGAACAAGACTTGGTACAAGCTCCGCTACATCGGGGCGCGGCGCATCATGGGCCTCTGGTGGGAAGACCTGGACGCGCATGAAGACTACCCGCCGTCCTCGCCCGAACGCTAGCCGCCCATCCCATAGGGAACCTCTGAAAACCCCGGACGCCAAGGCGCAGTCACGGCGCAGGGGCGCGCCACCCGCGCCGACGGGGTGAAAGGACGCAAACTCGCCATTGCAAATGCCGGGCGGGGGTGCGACTATTTCCGGTCGCGCACGGGCGCAGCCCCTAGGCGCAGACGGCGTTTCATTAAAAAAGGACTTTGGAAGACGACCACGATGACCGATCCCGCGAAAAGACTGACGATACTCTCCGGCATCCAGCCCTCGGGCAACCTCCATCTTGGCAATTATTTCGGCGCCGTGCAGCAGTTCATCCAGTTCATCGGGGAGGGGCACGAGTGCTACTACTTCCTGGCGAACTACCACGCGCTGACCACCGTGCGCGACAAGGGGCGCCTGATCGAGCTGACGCGCGGCACGGCGGCGGACTACATCGCTTTGGGCTTGGATCCGGCGCGCGCCGCCATCTACGTGCAGAGCGACATCCCCGAGGTATGCGAGTTGCAATGGCTCCTGACCACGGTGACGCCGATGGGGTTGCTCGAACGCTGCCACGCATACAAGGACAAGCTCCAGAAGGGGATTCCTGCCGATCACGGCCTGTTCGCCTATCCGGTGCTGATGGCGGCGGACATCCTGATCGTGCGCGCAGACCGCGTGCCGGTCGGGCAGGATCAGAAGCAGCACGTCGAGGTGGCCCGCGACATCGTCGGCTATTTCAACGGCGCCTATGGCGACGTGCTGACCATGCCGGAGCCGTACATCCCCGAGAACGTGGCGGTGGTGCCGGGGCGCGACGGGCAGAAGATGTCCAAGTCCTACAACAACACCATCGAGCTGTTCGCCCCGGACAAGGTGGTGAAAAAGCAGATCTCCTCGATCGTCACCGACCTGGCGAAGGTCGAGGATCCGAAAGACCCGGACACGAGCACGCTGTACGCCATCATGAAGCTGTTCTGCACCGAGGAGGAGAAGCTGTACTGGGCGGACAGGTTCCGCGCAGGGGGGCTCGGCTACGGGGACGCCAAGGCGGCGGTCTACGACCTCTACATGCGCAAGTTCGCCGACATGCGCGCCCGCAGGCGGGAGTTGGACGAACAGCCGGAATATGTGGACGAGGTGTTGCGCCAGGGCGCGGAGAAGGCGCGGAAAGTGGCGCTCCCGCTGGTGCGGGACGTGCGCGCCGCCATGGGCATCCCGAACCGCTGACCGGCGGACGCCCCCGCACCTCGCGGCGAGCCCCTTGGCGGAATCCCCGCCGGTTTTGAACGCGCCTTTGGCGAACCGACGCCGGGGGGCGGCTTCATCTATCTTGACGTTAGGATGTGATTGACATGAGAAGCATCGAAGAGTTGAAATGGGACGCGCGCGGGCTCATCCCGGCGGTGGTGCAGGACGCGGCTTCGGGCGAGGTGCTGACGGTCGCCTACGTCAGCCGCGAGAGCCTGAAAAAGACGCAGGAGATCAAAGAGACGGTGTTCTACAGCCGAAGCCGCCAGTGCCTCTGGCACAAGGGGGAGACCTCGGGCAACACGCAAAAGGTGCTGAGCGTCACGGCGGACTGCGACCTGGACGCCTTGGTCATCCGCGTCGAGCCCAAGGGGCCCGCCTGCCACACGGGCGCGCGTTCCTGCTTTTTCGAGCCGGTGGAAGGCTTCGAGTAGCCGTCGTCGCCGGAGGGCGTCATGCAGGATGTCATCGGAGTGATCCTGGGCGGCGGGCAAGGCCAACGCCTCTACCCGCTCACCAAGTTGCGTAGCAAACCCGCGGTTCCGCTGGGGGGGAAGTACCGTCTCATCGACATCCCCATCAGCAACTGCCTGAACTCTGGCATCAACCGCGTCTTCGTCCTGACCCAATACAACTCCGCCTCGCTGAACAAGCACATCGTGCAGACCTACAAGTTCGACATGTTCAGCGGAGGTTTCGTGGACGTGCTCGCCGCCGAGCAGACCCCCGACAGCTCCAATTGGTTCCAAGGGACTGCGGACGCCGTGCGCCAGAGCGTCAAACACCTCGAGCCTTACGACGCACGCTACGTCGTCATCCTCTCAGGCGACCAGTTGTACCAGATGGATTTGCGGAAGATCGTGGAGTACCACGCCAGCAAAGGGGCGGAGGTCACCGTCGCCGCCATCCGCGCCGACGCGCAGGCGGCGACCGGCTTCGGCATCATGAAGCTGGGGGGGGACGGCCGCGTCGCCGCCTTCAAGGAGAAACCGACCTTGGAGGAGTTGCCGGGCTGGGAGTCCGCAGACCCGGAGCGCGCGGACGCCGGCGGGCGCGACTATCTGGGGAGCATGGGCATCTACGTGTTCCAGAAGAAGTTGTTGATCGACCTCTTGACGGAGTCGACGGCGACCGATTTCGGGAGGGAGGTGATCCCCAAGGCCATCGGCGACCACAAGGTCTTCGCCTACCCGTTCGACGGCTACTGGGAGGACATCGGCACCATCCGCGCCTTCTACGAGGCCAACCTCGCGCTGACGGACGTCGCGCCGCAGTTCAACTTCTACGACGCCCAGAGGCCGATCTTCACGCACCGCCGCAACCTGCCCGCGTCGAAGCTGAACAACTGCAGCGTGCATCAGGCGGTCATCTCCGAAGGGGGCATCCTCAGCGGCGCGGACATCAGGCACTCCATCGTCGGCGTGCGCAGCCGCATCGGCGCTGGCACGACCGTCCAGCATTCCATCGTCATGGGGGCGGACTATTTCGAGACGGTGGAGCAACTGGCGGAGAACGCCGCCTGCGGCAGGCCCAACATCGGCATCGGCAACAACTGCACCGTCATCAACGCCATCGTCGATAAGAACGTCCGCATCGGCGATGGCGTCTCCATCGTCAACGCGCACAACCTGCGCGAGAAGGACGACGAGAACTACCACATCCGCGACGGCATCATCGTCATCCCCAAGGGGGCGTTGATCCGCAGTGGGACGGTGATCTGACGGCGACCGCCGATGCCGTCCCGCTATTCCAAGGGCACGGTCCGGTTCTTCGGGTATTTGACCGAGTATTTCACGGTCATCTTGTGCGTCGCGGATGGGGCGACCGTGAGGTTCCAAGTGAGCTTCCCGGTCTCCGCGTCGAGCCGCGCCCCCGATACTTCCTGCACCTCCACCTTTATCTTCTCGTCGGTCGGGACCGGCACCTGGTCTTCCACGACGATGGCGACCACCTGCCTCTTCTTGTTGTGGACGGTCAAGTCCCATTCGCGCGTCTCGGTGACGTTGCCGCCTAGGAACTGCTTCTCGGTGAAGTCCCTCTTGCGTATCCGGGTGACGGTGATGTTCTTGTCGCGCCCCAGCGAAAGCGTGAGCTCGTCGTCGGTCCGCCGGGTCTCGATATAGGACTCGCCCACGTACCGCCCCTCGAAGAAGGCGTTGGCGGGGCCCGAAAGCAGGTTGAGCTGCTCCCAGCCGGAGACCTTTGCCAGCAGGAACACATCCTTGTCCAGCTTGCGGACGGCGTAGTATTCGTAGGTCGCCGGCAACGAGTGCTTCGCCAGCTCCACGGCGTGCGTCTGCCCGTCGCTCGGGATCGTGTACGGGGTGTCGATGGTGAACTCGACGCTGGTCTGGCCTTCCGCGACGCTCGTCAGCTCCGCCGCCGACGCGGCGGGCGCGGCGGGCGCCTCGGTCTCCGCCATGACATCGCCGCCGTCGCGCATCGCCGCCCCTCCCATAACGTTGATGTTGTCGAGCGCGCTCCTGGCCAAGCCCCTGCTGTTGAACGATTGGTATGCCGAAGGCGGGGCGGGGGTGTAGAAGGACAGGTACCAGGGGTCCAGCTCCGGCTTGGTGTTGCTGACGGTCGGGTTGGCGGTGGAGAGCACCGGCTTGACGTCGTTCCACGCCTCGCCCGTGTTCTGGCGGACGTTGGCCTTGTAGGTGAGCTCCACGGGGCCGTTGACGTCCGACGCACGCAGGTCGTAGGACGGCGTCCAGCCCGCGTCATAGACCAGGTAGCTGACCTGCATTTTCGCCTGCACCGCCGCCGGGGCGGCGACCTCGACGACGACGGACGAGGTGGGCCTGCGCGGCGAGGATTGCAACTGCCGCAACTGGCTTTCCAGCGCCGCCTTCTCCTTTTCGAGCTCCGACGCCGCAGATTTCAGCGCCAGCCTGCGCCCGGTCAGCGCGTTCAGATGCGCGCGGTAGAACTCGGCGAACTCCTTCAGCTCCGCGGTCTTCACCCCGGTTTGCGAGCCGCCGATGGCGGCGTTTTGCTTGAGCATCTCCGTTTCCGCGTCGCAGTCGGCCAGCGCGGCGCGTTGCGATTCGAGCTTTTCCCCGACGGACTTCAGGGACGCCTCCAACCCGGCGACCTCCGCGGTCTTCTCCTCCGGCTTCAAGTGGTTCACGCGGTGGCTCACCCCCAGTATGGTGAAGTTCCCCGTCCCCGCCACCTGGATGCTTTGCGGAAGCATCCCCGCCGGCAACTGGTCGAAGACCAGTTGCCGCGTCCCGGCATTGAGGGCGACGGACGCCTCGCGCTGCACCTCGGCGCCGCTCAGGAACACGGTCACACCGGTGATGGACGAATCGACAGGGGCGTCCGTTGCGGTCGCGCCGTTCTGCGACAGGAGCGCGGGCGTCGCCGCGAGGGCGAGCAACGATGCCGCCGCGACCGACAATGCCGCCTTTTTCACAAGTTGCATGGGCGCTGGGCGATGGATGCGCATCGGGTTCCTCCTTAGGCGGTCGGGCGCGGCGTCCATGCGTCACGACCCTATGCCGCAAATGTTACAACAAAGAGACCAAGTCGGCGAAAAGGGCGTAGGCGGTCTGCTCCACCGAGGGGTCGTTCTCCACGACGGCCATCTCCCGCATCGTGTCGGTGTTCATCACCAGGATGTTGCTCAGCCCCCGGATGGCGGCAAGGGGGTCGAAGACCTCCAGCTCCTGCAACTCGACCTTGCCGACGACCTTCCCGCCCTGGCGGTAGGCGCGCGCGACCAGCCGCAACCGCCGGTCGCGGCGCAGGGCGGCGCGCACCCGCCTGCCGGTGTCTTCGGAGATCGCCGCCCGCTCGATGTCGCCGGGCTTGACCTTCCCCCCCATCAACGCCTGGATCAGGATCGAGAGCTTGGCGGCGCAGTCCCAGCCGTCCAGGTCGAGCGCGGGGTCCGCCTCCGCGATGCCGGCGTTGCGCGTGTACTCCAGCGCCGCATCGAAAGGCGCCCCCTGCTCCATCTGCGTGAGGATGTAGTTGGTTGTGCTGTTGAAGATGCCCCGCAGGGAATGGATGTGCGTCGCCGGCAGGGTGTGGCGCACCATGCCGAACACCGGCGCGCCGTCCATGACCGTCCCCTCGTAAAGGAAGCGCACGTCGCGCTGGCGCGCCAGCCGGGTCAGTTGGCTGAAATGGGTCGCAACCGGCCCCTTGTTGACCGTGATCACATGCAACCCCGCGCCGAGCGCCTCGCGGATGTAGGATGCGGCGGGCTCCCCCTTCATGTTCTGTACGCTCATCTCGAAAAGGATGTCCGCGCCGCACTGGCGGATGAAGTCGGCGCAGGAGGCGCAGGCGGGGCCGTTGTGGAAGGCGCCCAACCCGGCGTCCTTCTTCCACGCGCCGAGGATCTTCTGCACGGGCAGGCCGTCGTGGTCTATCGCCGTGCCGTGCCCGCGGGTGGCGATGCCGGTGATGCGGCATTCGAGGCCGTGCTCCTTGAGGAACCACCTCCTCCTGTCGATCAGGAGTCGGGCGAACGCCCGTCCGACATGGCCAAAGCCGATGAGCGCCAAGTTGATCTGCCGGGTTTCCTGTTCCATAAGCCGCCTCGCCGTCTGCCTGCGTGAAAACACGCGGACCGTCTCCAACGGGTTCGCATATTACCTTGTGTCCCCCCCGGCCTGCAATCTTTAGCCGCAGGCGCCCGTCGGTTTCATTCCGCCAAGGCGTGCTCCCCCGGCTCTTCCAGGGTGATGCGCAAGACCCCGGACTCTGCCGCGACTACCGGTTCGCCGTCGAGCAGGAAGCGGGCGCCCGCGCGGACGTCCGGGGAGCGGATCACCACATGCGTCGCCGGACGGCTGTTGCGCACCCCCCCGCGCAAGCCGTCGAGCGACACGGTGACCGGCTTGTCGCTCTCGATGGAATGGGTGCCGAAACGGCACTCGACGCCGAACGCCATGAGCATCGCGGGGAACCTGCCCTTGCGGTCGCGCACCAAGCTGTATTCGCTGACATGCGCGAAGGCGCCCGAAGTGACCCTCCGCTCCGTGTCGCCGAAGCTGAACCAGTCCGTCCCGCCGATGAGGCAGGCGTACTCCCCCCTGGCATCGACCGCAGGGGGCGCATCCGCCTCCCGCCTGGGGATCATGACGGTGCAGAGCCGTCCGCTCCCCACCCATTCGACCAGCGCGGTCTGCGCCGTCTGGTTCAGGAAGGGGAACCGCGACCGGAGAGTCCCGGCGGAGATGGACTGCGTCCTCTGGGCGCCGAGGGGGTGCACCACTTCGAGGACGGACGGCTTCTCCCTCCAGCGCGGCGGCACCAGCGGGGTCGAGCTCCAGCGCGTCCGGCTGTCGATGCCCGAGGTGGTCTCGCCGCGGCCGTGGATCCTCCACTGCACCGTCGTCTGCGGGGCGTCGCTGGCGACGTCGTCCAAGACGATGAAATACGCGGGGAACCCCTGTTCGGGACGCACCATGACGATGTCGCGCCGCACCTGCCCGTAGTCGTACGCCTTGTCGGCCGTCGCGCGCAACTGGTCGAAGAGCGGCTGGTTCAAGAGCGCCGAGGTGACGCCGCGCGAACGGTTCGCCGCCTGGTTCGCGCCGTCGAACGTCAAGGTGTTGCCTGCGGCGGCGCGCACGCCCTTCCCGTCTTTCAACGGCGCGCCGAGGCCGTGCAACATCAGGCTCTGTTCGGCGAACAGGTCGAACGAGAGCGCGTCGCCCGGCTCGGCGCAAGCCCCCGGCCGCAGCATGTCCAGCGCCAGGCACATGGCGTCGGCGCCGTCCCCCGTACGGAGCGCGGCGAACTGGCCGGAGGCTGCGACGACGCTGCGCGAGGGCATTCCGCGCCAGCCCCCCGTCCCGCCCGACGGGACCGGGCGCGTGTACTGCAACATCACCTGCGGGTTGTCGTAGTACGCCAGCAGCGGTTGCACCAAGCGGAACGCCTTGCCGCGCCAGCCCCTGTCCGCGAAACGCCCATGGCCCCAGTAACGGTCGTGCGCCGCGACGCAACGCCGCCCGTCCGCTTCCGGTAGTTTGTCGGCGACTTTTAAAAAGAACATGCTGAGGTCGAGGGAGTGCTCCAGCTCCGTGTCGGTGAAAAGAGGCAGGGTCCCCGCCGGGGAAAGGAGCTGCAAAGTGGTCGAGACGTATCTCCGCACCCGTTCGTCGGCGTAGTAGTCGGCGCGCCCCGCCTGCCGGAGCGCGGCGAACAGGTTGACGGCGGCGTTCATCTCCCCGGCGCCCCGCCCCGGCCCCGCCTTGTGCAGGCCGCCGGAGAGCTGTTCGTCCAACGCCCGGTCGATGACGACCTGCGCCGCCGCGACGAACGGCTCGAAGCGCAGCGCCAGCCCCGCCATGCCGAGGCCGGCGGCGATCTCGCCCGCCCCGACGCCGTTGGCGCCCCACCCGCTGGCGGCGCCCATGAGCGGACGGGCGTAGTCGAACAGCGCCGCCTCGGCGCGTGCGCGCTCGGAGGGCGGCAGGCTTCCCTTCACAAGGTCGTAGGCGAGCGCGTAGCCTTGGCACGACTCGCCCAGCTCCACCATGTCCGCGACCGCCTTCGCGGACGATTTGCGGGCGGCGTCCGGGAGGAACTTCACCGCGCCGTCGGCATACGACGCCCGTCCGGTGAGCGCGTAGCGCAACGCGGCGTGCAGCGCCATCCGGCTGCGCTCCACCGGGCGGCTCACCATCCAGGAGGCGCAACCCGAGACGAAGACGGCGGCGGCGACGGCGAGCGCCGCCAGCGCCGTCTTCTTCGGGAAGCGCTGGTCGCGCATCTGCCGCACGCGCACGGCTATGAGGAAAAACAACAAATATCCTATGGCGATGACCGTCCCCAGCGTGCGCGGCGGCGGCGGATAGGGGAACAGCATGCCTATCCAGGAGAGGACGACCGCGCCGGAGGCGATCAAGCCCCCCCGGCGGCTCCAGCCCGCCCAAGGCTCCTCGCCCGCCTCGATGCGGGCGCGCAGCGCGGCAAGGCCTGCGTCTCCGGCGAACACCGACTCGCCGTCCCGTCCGTCGGACTCGAAATGGAGCGATTCGACCCAAGGGAGGTCGGGCGGCCTGTCGAAGAGGCGTCCGGGCGTCTGCGCCCCTGCGGCGAACGGGGCCTCCTCGGCGAGGAGGGCGCCGACGACGACGCCCTGTTCCACGAAATCCAGCCTGCGGGCGTAGCGGTAGCCGCTTCCCGGCGCAGGCTCGGACATCCAGACCTCGAATTCCGTCACGAGTCCGGCGGGGTGGCGCAACTGGCCGCCTTTGCCCGGCCGCGTGACCGGCACCGTCAGCACCCCGACCGGCTCGCCTCCGGTCGAGATGCGGACTTTGCGCGGGTAGCATTCGACGGCGTTGAGGGCGAACACCGCATCCCAGCCGTTCGGGAGCCTGCCGGAGACGTGGATCTCGTTGTCCACCGGCTCGATTTTCACGGCGGGCGCGACCTTCGCATTCTTCCCCCGACGCGCCTCCCTCGGCACGCCTCTCGGCGCGTCTGCCAGCATGTCCAGCAGCGCGGCGTAGAGCGTGTGGAAGTCCAGGCGCGCCGGATAGGGGATGGACGCCGCCTCCACGTCCATGGTGGTTTCCTTCGTGGCGATCCACCCGCCGTCCCCGGAGAGGAAGTAGCGGACGTCGCGCGAGCCGTTCTCGTGCGCGAGGTCGGTGACGCGCCGATCCGCAGACCCCGCGCCCCTGCCGCCGCCCGGTTGCGGGATGTGGACGACGCGCGCCCGCCAGGAAAGCTCCTCCCCGTTCGCCACCAGGGTGAACCGCCCTTCCAGCGCGTAAGGGGCTGCAGGCGGCGCCCCCGCAGTCTCAACGAGCCTGCGGCGCAGTTCGACGGGCGACGGCGTCGCATCGCCTCCCGCAGACGCGGCGGCGAAGGCCTGCGAAAACGCGACGGCCAAGAGAAGCAGGGCGAGTGAAATGACGGACATCGGGCGCATACTCATCTATATACTTTTCGGAAGCGGCGACGGCTCTGATTAACAACTGATCAACAAGATTATCAACGTGTCGCGCGCGGTATATAATTACCTCTGCCCAGTAACTTCGCCTAGGCGAAGTTACCCGCAGTTTATTTCTCGGCTCAGCCGAGCGGTCGGCTTCGCCGGCGACGTTCTCACCGGGTGTTGCGGGAAGGTTCGCCGTCGCCGACGACAGGGGCGCGGGAGGATTTTTCGCGGGGCCGCCCCGTCTTTCCCCACCGCGTCTTCAGGGAATGCCAGGGAGGGATTCGCCATGTTTGATGAAAAAGTCGAGCAGTTGTTGAACGAGCAGGTCGTCGCCGAGATGTATTCCGCCAACCTCTACCTGTCCATGTCGGCATGGCTGAGGGACAAGAACTACGACGGGTACGCCAACTGGTTCTACGTGCAGTACAAGGAGGAGATGGACCACGCCCTCATCTTCTACAACTACATCCTCAACGCCGGGGGGCAGGTCAAGCTCGGACAGGTGGACCGGCCGCCGGTCGATTTCAAGGACATCCGGGAGATACTCGACAAGAGCCTCCAGCACGAGCGGATGGTGACCGGGCTCATCTACAAGATCAACGCCGCCGCGCTCCAAGTGAACGACTTCAAGACGGTGCAGTTCCTGGACTGGTTCATCAAGGAGCAGGTGGAGGAGGAGGACAACGCCTCCACGAACATCGGCCGCTACGACAACTTCGGCGGCGACCCCAAGGGGTTGCTCTCGCTCGACCAGGAGATGCAGACGCGGACTTACGCGCAGACCGCGCAACTCGCCGTCTACGAAGGCGGGCAGTGACGCGCCGAACCGGCGACCTCGCCCCTGCGGCGGGGTCGCGCCGGATTTGACGGTTGTATTACGGCAACAGGTCTTTGCGGATGACCCGCAGTTGTTGGGAGGGGCTGTCCAGTTGCACCAAGCGGTCGTTTTTGTCCACCGACAGCGTCACGGTCTGGATGCCGACGAACTCGACCCGGAAATTGCGCACATCGATGCGTTTGTCGCCGAACTGGCGCGCCCCCTCGCCGAGGAGCGTCACCCGCAGCGGGACGTCGTTGCCGATCACCGGGATGTAGTTCGCGAACTCCTGCGCCCCGCTTTTTTTCGGGTTGAAGCGGCGCACCAGGTGTTCGTATTGGTGGTAGACGTTGAAATCGACGAGCACCATGTTGGGGGTGAGCGTCGCCTTTGCCACGACGGTCTGCCCGTTGCGGGTCAGGGTGCGCGTGATCTGCCCCTTGCTGATGAGGACGTCGTAGGAGTCGCCCGCAGCCCCGCCCGTGTACTGGTTGGAATAGGTCTCGGGGATCAGGGCGCCTTTCGGGAAAACCGTCCGGGTGGAGAATTGCAGGCGGTTCAACGCCATCCCGTCGGTCACCAGGATGACGTGCTCCGAGGTGGAGACGACCCTTCCCTCGCCGTCTTTCTTCTCGACCACCGTCTCGGTGCCGGCGTCCTCGTTATTGATCAGGATCGCATACGACTGTTGATAGGGATAGTCGTCCTTGGCGACCGCGTGGGCGGCGGCGCCCAGCCAAAGGAGACACGCCGACACGAGCAGGAGCACAGGCTTTGACAGTTTCATATCCGATTCCGCCGTCCGGGGTCTCACCGTCGGGCCCTCACGATTTTGCCGGCGGGCGAGCGCACCAATGCGTTGCTGAGTGAATCCTCCGGACCGAACGACGCCTGCTCCCGGACGAAGTCCACCATCTCCTCCACCTGCCTTTGCAGTTGTTCCATCTTCTCACGCATGTTCAAGATCACTTCTACTCCGGCGAGGTTGACGCCCAGCTCCCGGGTCAGGTTCAATATGACTTCCAGCTTTTGCAGGTCGCCATCCGTGTAGAGGCGGGTGTTGCCGTCGCTCCGGGACGGCTTCAGGAGCCCTTGGCGCTCATACAGCCGCAACGTCTGCGGGTGTATCTGGTACAGCTCGGCGACCGAGCTGATCATGTACCCTGCTTTCTTCCGCGGATTCATCGCATCCCCCTCATCGCGTCACCAGTCCTTGTCGCAACCGAATGCGCCCATCCTACAGCCCTTGGTCGCCGCCGTGGATGCCTGCCCTCGGGTCGTCCGGGTTCAGCCGCGCCAGCTCCCGGAGGATCTCCTTCGATCGCTCGTCCGCCACCTTGGGGGTCATGACGCGCACCTCCACGATCTGGTTCCCCGGCGCCCCGCCTCGCGGCGCGGGCGCGCCCTTCCCGCGCAGGCGGAACTTCTGCCCGCTCTGGGTCCCCGGGGGGATTTTCAGCAGCGCCTTGCCGTCGATGGAAGGGACTTCGATCTTCGCCCCCAGCGCCGCCTCCGTGAACGTTATCGGCACGACGCAGGAAATATCATTCCCTTCTCTTACAAAAAAATCGTGCGGGCGCACGGCGATCTGCAAATAGAGGTCGCCCGGAGGGCCGCCGAAGCGTCCGGCGTTGCCCTTGCCCGCGACCCGCATGCGGAAGCCGTTCGCCACCCCCGCCGGGATGCGCACCGTTATCGACTCTTGGACGGGCACGTGCCCCGACCCGCCGCAACTTTTGCATCGTTCGCCGATCTCGCCGGCGCCGTCACAGGCGCGGCAGGGGATGCGCATGAAGCCGTGCGAGCGGTTGTCCTTGCCCGAGCCGTGGCATTGCGGGCAGGTGCGCTTCTTCGCGCCGCGCTCCAGCCCCGAGCCGTCGCAAGCGGCGCACGCCCCCTGCCGGCTGAGGTTGATGTGCGCGGAGAGCCCCCGGATGCTCTCCATGAACGAGATGTTCAACTGATGCTCGAGATCCCCGCCCTTGGCCGGCCCCTGCGGGCGGGCGCGTCCCGCGCGCCCCGCGCCTCCCCCGAGCATCTCGAAAAGGGTGTCGCGGAAGCTGCTTTGCCCCGCAGCCCCGCCGAAATCCATGTTGATGTCGGAGAAGTCGAAACCCTGCGCGAAGCCGCCCCCCGCCTGCTCCCGGATGTTGTCCGAATAGAACCCGTATTGGTCGTAGACGGCGCGTTTCTTGGCGTCGCCCAGGACGTCGTAGGCTTCTTGGATCTTCTTAAAACGATCTTCTGCGGCCTTGTCCCCCGGGTTCACGTCCGGGTGGTTCTTGCGCGCCATGCGCCGATAGGCCTTTTTGATCTCAGCCTCGTCCGCGCCGCGCGCCACGCCTAGAATCGAATAATAATCTTCCTTAGCGGCCATAGTTCAAACGGCGGGGCGGGCGGACGCGATCCGCCGCCCCGCCCAGGCTCCCTACGAATTTTTATCGACATCGACATACTCGGCGTCGATGACGTCGTCGTCCTTCTTGCCCGCCCCTGCGGCGTCCGCGCCGGGCGCGTCACCGCCCGCGGGGGGCTGCTGGGCGGCGGTCTTCTGGTACATCACCTCCGCCAGCTTGTGCGAAGCCTTCATCAGCTCGTCCGCCGCCGCGTTCATCTCCGCCGCGTCCGCCGAGGCGTTTTCGACCACGGCCTTCGCCTTCTTCAGCGCCTCGTCGAGCGCCGAGGCGTCGGACTCCCCGATCTTGTCGCGGTTCTCGGTCAGCATCTTCTCCGTCTGATAGACCAGGCTGTCGAGCTTGTTCTTCGCCTCGATCTTCTCGCGGTTCTTCTGATCCTCGTCCGCATGCGCCTGGGCGTCCTGCATCATCTTGTCGATCTCCTCCTTGCTCAGACCGCTGCTGGAGGTGATGGTGATCTTCTGCTCCTTGCTCGTCGCCAAGTCCTTCGCCGAGACGTTCACGATGCCGTTGGCGTCGATGTCGAAGGTCACCTCGATCTGCGGCACGCCGCGCGGCGCGGCGGGGATGCCGACCAGGTGGAACTTGCCCAGCGTCCGGTTGTCGCGCGCCATCTGCCGCTCGCCCTGCAGGACGTGGATCTCGACCGAGGTCTGGTTGTCCGCCGCCGTGGAGAATATCTCCGACTTGCGGGTCGGGATCGTCGTGTTGCGGTCGATCAGCTTGGTGAACACGCTGCCCAAGGTCTCGATGCCCAGCGACAGCGGCGTCACGTCGAGCAGCAGCAGGTCTTTGACGTCGCCCGCCAGCACGCCCGCCTGGATGGCGGCGCCCACAGCCACCACCTCGTCCGGGTTGACCCCTTTGTGGGGCTCCTTCCCGAAGAAGTCCTTCACGAGCTGCTGCACGCGCGGGATGCGGGTCGAGCCGCCCACGAGCACCACTTCGTCGATCTGGTCTTTCGACACGCCGGCGTCCGCGAGCGCCTGCTTGAGCGGGGCGGTCGTCCGTTGCAGGATGTCCTCCACCATCTGCTCGAACTTCGAACGGCTGAGGCGCATGTTCAGGTGCTTGGGCCCGGTGGCGTCGGCGGTGATGAACGGCAGGTTGATCTCCGACTCCATCACGGTGGAGAGCTCCATCTTGGCCTTCTCCGCCGCCTCGCGCAGCCGCTGCAACGCCATCTTGTCCTTGGAGAGATCGATGCCCTGGTCTTTCTTGAACTCCTCGATGATCCAGTCCATCAGACGCTGGTCGATGTTGTCGCCGCCCAGGTGGGTGTCGCCGTTGGTCGATTTGACCTCGACCACCCCTTCGCCCACCTCGAGGATGGAGATGTCGAACGTGCCGCCGCCGAAGTCGTAGACGGCGATGGTCTCGTCTTTCTTCTTGTCCAGGCCGTAGGCGAGCGCCGCCGCCGTCGGCTCGTTCACGATGCGGACGACCTCCATGCCCGCGATCTTGCCCGCGTCCTTGGTCGCCTGCCGCTGGCTGTCGTTGAAATACGCCGGAACCGTGATGACGGCCTTCTCGACCTTCTCGCCGAGGTATTCCTCCGCCGCCTGCTTCATCTTTTGCAGGATCATCGCAGAGACCTCGGGCGGGGTGTAGTCCTTGTCACCCATCTGCACCTGCGCGTCGCCGTTGGCGCCCGAGACCACCTTGTAGGGGACCATCTTCATCTCTTCGCTGACTTCCGCCAGCTTGCGCCCCATGAACCGCTTGATGGAGAAAATCGTGTTCTCCGGGTTGGTGACCGCCTGCCGTTTGGCGACCTGGCCCACGAAACGCTCGTTGTTCTTGCCCATCGCCACGACGGACGGGGTGAGACGCCCCCCCTCGGGATTGGTGATGACTTTGGGCTCGCCCCCCTCCATCACAGCCACGACGGAGTTGGTCGTCCCCAAGTCTATGCCGATAATCTTGCCCATGTCTTGTCTTCCTCCTTAGATTTCCCCGGATTTCCTGAATTTCCTGAATTTCATAGATAGCGAAAACATAATAGCGCTTTTTTCACATTAGTCCAGTCAATCCAAGATGATCGTGCCGCCAGAACCACCTCGCTCATTCATGAGCACGATGTCTATATAGAACCTGAGTGAACGGTTGTCAACGTTTTGGAAGAAAATCTAAAGGGAACCTCTAAAAAGCTCGCAGACCAGATCGAAAAGCGGGGGGATCACTAAGGTAAAAATGAGCATTTTCGATCAAGGCGCAACGCAGCGTCCGGGGTTTTTAGAGGTTCCCTAAAATCGCCAACAGCGTTGGTGCCATGTGCGTGCTGTGCTATCATCATCGCATTATGAAGACTGCGATTTGCATCCTAGGTTTGTTCTTGTCATGTCCCCTCGGGGTTGCGCGTGCCGCCGACTACCATATAAAGGTGGTCGAGGTGAAACCGATCGAGTCGTATCCGGCGCAGGCGTCGGCGGGGGGCGTCACCATCGCCGCCAACCCTTACATGACCGACGAGGAGTCTGAGACCGCGTTCGACGTGAAGCGCCTGAACTCCCGCGGCTACCTCCCCGTCCACGTCATCATCAAGAACGACACCGCTTATTACCTGACGATCCACACCCGCAACGTGTTGCTGTTCACCCCGAACGGGGAGCAGCTTTACTCGACCCCCGCCACCATCGTGGTCGACAACGTCGTCCGGGCGGGGCTGACCAAGAAAGACCCCAAGAAGTCTGACGAGCCGGAGACCTTGTCCAAGAAAGGCTCCCCGCTCACGGACTTCACCAGCAAGGAGCTGGTCACGGCGTCCATCGACCCCGGCGCGACGGTGGACGGCTTCCTGTTCTTCTTCACGCAACCGAGCACCAAGAAGAGCAGCAAGAAGAACAAGAAGAACCCTTTCGCCAGCAGCACGCTCTACATCCCCAAAGTGGAGGAGGAGGGGACGCAACGCCCCTTCGGCCCGTTCACCATCCATCTGGACGCGGCAGTCCAAGGGAGGGATGTGGAGGGGGGGGTGCCGGAGGCATCTTCCCGCAAGTAGGCGGCGACGGTCTTGCCGCGCCGACGTGGATGCCCGTAGGGTGTGAATGCATGGAGGTGTGGCATGGTTGCGTCGAACCAGGCGGCGACTCGGAAGTTGACTCCGAAAGAGAGGCTGCTCAGGACGCTACGCAAGGAGCCGGTGGACCGCCCGCCCGTCATCTGCATGGGCGGCATGATGAACGCCGCCGTCGTGGAGGTGATGCGCAAGACCGGGCACACGCTCCCCGCCGCGCACTCTGACGCGGCGCGGATGGCGGATCTCGCCCAGGACGTGCATGTCCACACGGGCTTCGAGAACCTGGGCGTCCCGTTTTGCATGACGGTCGAGGCCGAGCTGCTCGGCGCGGACATCGACCTCGGCTCGCTCGAATGCGAGCCGAAGATCGCCAAGGAGAACTTCCCCTCGGCGGAGGCGGTCCAGTTCCGCGACATCGAGGCGATGGCGCATTCGGGGCGCATCGACGTGGTGGTCGAGGCGGCGCGGCGCCTCGCACGCGACAACCCCGACGTGCCGGTCGTCGCCAGCCTGACCGGGCCGGTGAGCGCGGCGGCGTCCATCGTCGATCCGCTCACCTTTTACAAGGAGCTGCGCCGCAATCCGGAAGCCGCCGAGCGCGTGCTGGACTATGTGACCGGCCTGCTGTCGCTTTTCGCCGCGCGCCTCGCGGACGCGGGGGTGGCGGCCATCGCCGTCGCCGATCCCTCCGCCACCGGCGAAATCCTCGGGCCGAAGATGTTCGAAGCCTACGCCCTGCGCTACAACAACCTGTTCGCCGGGCGCGTCCACGCCCTCGGCATCCCGTTCATCCTGCACATCTGCGGAGACCTGAAGGTGGTCAACCCGCTCCTGCCCCGCTTGGAGAGCGATGCGCTGAGCACCGACGCGATGGTCTCGCTGCCGAACATCAAGAAGGAGTTCCCCGCCATCACCACGATGGGCAACCTCAGCACGTTCGCCCTCGAATGGGACGGCGAGGAGAAGATACGGCGGATGACGCGCAGGCTGGTGGACGCGGGGGTGGACATCATCTCCCCCGCCTGCGGCCTTTCCACCTCGACGCGCCTCGACGCCATCCGGGCGATGACCGACGCGGTGAAGGGGAAGTGACGCGGCGCGGCGGCGCTTTGGCGGAAGAAGGGGTGATTACCCCTTTTATGGGGGTAATAATGAGGGCGAGGTCCACTCGGTGACGCCGCAGCGCTACTACAAGCATGCCGGGGAACGGGGCTGCCGCATCGACATCGAGATCACGACGCGCTCGAACGAGCGGGTGATCGTCGAGGTGCAGACCAGCCGCGACGGGAAGATGCTCCACCGGAACCTGTTCGCGGCGTCGCGGGTCTTTGCGGCGACGGCGAGGCCGGGGACGACGGCGGCGCAGATGGCGGAGCGGATGCCGCGGGTGATAGCCGTGAACCTGCTGGACTTCGCGGTCCGCGAGGACAACCGGGAGCTGCTGCAGCCGGTGAAGCTGATGTACGGCAAGCCGCCGCACCGCGTGACGCTGGGGCGGTTCGCCGTCTACAACGTGCAGATGCCGCGCGTGCCGGAGGCGGCTGCGGACTTCTCCGACAGGCTTTAGGGAACCTCTAAAAAGCTCGCAGACAAGGCGTCGCCGCAGATCGAAAAGCGGAGTTTACTATGGTAAATGAGCATTTTCGATCAAGGCGCAACGCAGTATCCGGGGTTTTTAGAGGTTCCCTTTATTGCTGGGCGTACATGTTCTATACTGCGACGAGCAAGAGGATGTCGATAAAGGAGGTGGTGGAAATGACGCCTGAGTTGCAGGATTTCGCCAAGTGGGACGAGGGATTCCGCATATAGCATAAGGCAAACGGCGGTTTAGCAACTGGCGGTGGACAGACTCCCCCGGCGGCTTTTCGCTTGGCGCTGCGTCGGGGGCACGGCATGCCGCGCCCCCCGCTTTCATGACGGGCGCGAACGCCCGTCATCCTAGCCCTGCGTCACCCGAGCTTGCCTTTGGACTGGAGGGTGTCGGCGACGGGCTTCAGATCCAAATCCTCCAGCGTCTTGCGCGTCGGGTAGCCGTTGTCCACGTTCCACCCCTCCACCTTGTAGAAGTGGTCTTTGAACTTCTCCACCCCCTCCACGGTGAAGTACAGCTCGTTGCAGTTCTGCCACTCCCACTTCGAGCCGTCGTAGACCGTCAGCTCCTTCGCATAGCCGCAGTAGGACGCGCCCGGCTTGTAGTAGTAGCCCGTGAACTTCTCCATCTTCTTGTCGCGCCCCTGCAGGACGAAGATCGCCCGCTTCAGGTTCCACGCGCGCCGCCCGATCTCCAAGCCGTCCTCGAAGGTGTGGTTGCGCCCCGTGACCGCGTTCAGGTACTTGGGCTCGATCTCAGGCGTGTGCCCGAACCCCTCCTTGTGCGCCTGGTTGTAAAGCTGCGAGTAGCCCCAGTCGCAGAAGCCCACCGACTCCTTGTAGTAGTTCCAGTAGTGCTGGTGCCATGCCACCCACTGCGCCTTGTGCTCGGAGTAGATGCCCGTCTTGTACGCCTGCTCCCCCTCCCAACTGTAGTCGAACCAGAACGGATCCTCCGTCGGCGGCGTGCGCTTCGCCATGATGTTGACGAACTGCTCGCAGGTGATGCCGTTCTTGCGCCCCAGCGACATGTCGTGGTTGTTGATGTCGCGCGAGTCGAACAGGTTACCGTAAGCCCACTCCACGCCAGGCATCGACCAGTGGTCCATGAAACCCCACATCGTCAGCCGGCAGAGCGTGCTGAAGTCGTCCGTGCGCCCCAGCTTCTCGCAAAAGCGCGCCGTCCCCTCCGCCAGGAGGTTCCCGATGCCGACGCGGTTGGCGATGGCGTAGCCGTAGATCTCCATGAAGTTGCGCGAGCCGTACTCCTCCATCGGCAGGGGCGAGGTGTCGAACTTCGTGCCGGGGCCGATGACCCCCATGTCGTACATCTTCTTCATGTACCAGCCGAGCGCCGAGTAGGCCGGGATCTTCGGCTGAATAGGGAACGACGGGTTGTGCGAGGTGTCGAACGTCATCGGCCCCATGAAGCAGGTCTCCATGGCGTTGATGCTGTGCTGCTGGCAGATGTCCGTGCCCCGCTGGTTGACCTCCGTCGGCACCTGCCTGTCCTCCAGCGTGTACCACGTCGATTCCGCGCAGTCGTCCGAATCCTTGCTGTGGACGCGGGTGCGGTTGTGGCAGAAGCGCGGGATGCCGCAGCCGACGCAGCAGGAGGTGACCTCGCCCGGGGAGCCGAAGCCGAAGCCGCCGAAGCCGCCGCCGCGCGGCCAGGTCTTGTCCCACCACTCGCGCGCGTCCTTCAACCCCTTGGGGTCGGCTATCTTGATGCTGCCCGTCCCCATGACCGCGACCGCCTTCAGGTTCTTCGAGCCGAAGACGCCGCCGAAGCCCCCCTGCCCCGCGCCGCTGCCGCCGCCGTGGACCAGCGAGGCGACGCGCGTCATGTTCTCCCCCGCCGCGCCCATCGTGACGATCTGCGGCCGTTGCAGGGAGTAGCCGCCGTCGAGCTTCCACCACTCCTGCCCGAAACGCACCCCGGTGCGCTTCCAGATCTCCTCTTGGCACTCCCAGGTGGTGAGGCCCCAGAGCGACTTCGCGTCCTCGATCGTGACCTTGTCGTCCACGATGTTGATGTAGACCGGCGACTCGGCGCGACCGATGACCGCCACGCCGTCCCAGCCCGCCATCTTCAGCATGGTGGAGAACATCCCGCCGAAGTTGCTGTGGCAGAACCACTGTATCGGATAACATTGCGGCGACATGCCCGAAACGCTGGTGCGCGCCGAGGCGGGAGTGCCCGTGCCAGCCATCGCGCCGACCGTGAGCGACACCATGTTGTGCGGGTCGAAGGCGTCCTGCAAGTCCCAGTCGCCCGGTTTCACGCAGAACTCCCAGAAAAGCGCCGTGGCGGTGCCGTGGCCCCCGCCGTATTTCTCGTATTCTTGGCTGTCCAGCCGGATGATCTCCTTGGTCGTAAGGTTGACCACGAGGAGCTTGCCGCCAAATCCAGGTGTACCCATGACTCTCTATCCTCCTTAGGGAACCTCTAAAAAACCCCGGATACTGCGTTGCGCCTTGTCTGCGGGCTTTTTAGCGCTCCCCGTCTATTTAGTTGGCGGGTGCCGCAGACGCCGCAGGTTTACCCTCAGGAGCGGGTTTCGCGTCAGGCGCACCGTCGGGCTTGGCGTCGGGTTTCGCACCGGGTTTCGCGCCGGTCTTGCCCTTGGGCTTGGCGCCGGGGCCGAAGCCGAACGGCATCTTGGGCGCCGGCGGCTGCAAGTTGCGGTCGTAGCCGGCGGTGTCGTTCTGGGCGACGCCGCGGTGGTCGGCCTGGTCGGGCATCTCGTCCACGACTTTCAGGGCGTTGCGCGGACAGGCTTCCACGCACGCCTGCGCGCCGCCAGGCCCCCCCTTCTTGTTGTAGAAAGGGGTGTTCACGCACAGGTCGCACTTGGTGGACTTTTTCTTCGCCGGGTTCCAGATGGTGCGGTGCGGCAGTTGCGGACAGGACTTGATGCACGTCTGGCAGCCGATGCACTTCGCCTCGTCGATCATGCGGATGTTGCCGTTCTCGGCGCTGACGTGGGCCGCGCCCGTGGGGCAGTTGTCCACGCACAGCGGGTCGGGACACTGCCGACAGACGTTCTGCTGCATGTCGAGCGGGTACTTGCTCAGCACCGAGCGATGCACCTGGATGCGCGACAGCGAGAGGCTGGTCACCCCTTCGTGGACTAGCGAACATGCCAACATGCAGCCGAGGCAACCGGCGCAGTGCATGCTGTCGTAGACCAGGTATTTGGTGGAACGCGGATAGACGGCCTTTTGTATCTTGGGAGCCTCCGTCGTCTGCGCGGCGGCATGGGCCGTCGTCGCAAGCGCCCCACCAGCCAATGCCGCGCCGCTCCCCACGACGAAGGCGCGCCGGGAGACCTTCTTCCCGTCCCCGCCCCCGACGGCTTCTACGGCGGTGTTCGTATTATCGTTATCTCCAGCCATGCGGATACCTCGTTTGACAACCGTTTCCAATACCGACAATCATTAGTATGGTACGTCGCACCCGGTGGTTTCATTGCGCGTTCACGAAATCGCCCACCGCTTTCGCGACTTGTCCATCCTAAATTCACGCCGACGGCGCTGTCAAGCGAATTTTGTTGTTAACACCTTGCAGCGATTCGACTTGTAATAATTTGTCGGAATTTATCGGAATCTTCATTGGCAAACGCGCCATATCGCGGCTGGTCTTGCCAGCACGGTGACAAAACCCGTGGCGGGCAGCTCCACGACAATGCCGCCGTCGCCGCGACGGACGACCGGCAGCTCCTGCATCTCCAACTTGTCGGTCGTGGCGTAGGCTTTCAGCTCGGCAGGCTCCGGCAAGTCCTCCAAACCCTTGACGACCGCCTGCCGCGCCGCGCCGTTGTTGACCAGATGGATGGCGTATGCGCCGCGCGCGAGGTTGCCGAAGGCGGCTATGTTCACATCCTCCTTGTCGCTGGCGAAGGGGAGCGCGAAGGCGTCCTCCGGCGTCGCCGCCAACTGCTTCAGGTTCCAGAACCGTTGCGTCGGCCGCAGCGCCCCCTCCGACTGGAATATGCCGCCGCCCCAGAGCAGCGAATAGTCTGCGGTGAGCTGCCACTGCAGGATGCTGAGGGGTTGCGCGATGGCGGCGATGCGGACATAGAGGTTTATCTCGTAGAGCGCGAAGGCCGGTTCGAGGAAGATCTGCGGATAGCGCCAGGCGGCGGCGTCGGTGCTCCCCTCGCCCACCAGCAGCGGGACGTTGAGCCGCCGCGCCGCGCCCGCCCACCGGCGCAGGGTCTCATCGTCGCATCCCCGCCAGGAATGGAAAGAGACGGCGGCGATGTATTTGTGCGTCTCCGGGTCGTCGAGCGCGGGCTGGATGAAGCCGAACGTGGTCGCATCCGAGTTGTCTCCCAAAAGCAACTTCGTCGCCAATCCCTTCTCCGCCAAGACCGCCCCCAGCTCCTTGATGAAGACGGCGTGCTCCTCCGGCGTGTGCAGCACGTTGATGCCGATGTCCGACTCGTTGAAGGAGAAGGCGTAGGCTTCCACGCCGTAGGCTTGCTTGAGATAGACCAGGTAGTCGGCGATGGACTGGCAGACCTTCCGCGACTTGGCGGGGTCGAGGCGCAACGCGGGCACCCCGCCCCCGCGCTTGAAAGCCTCCATCGGGTCGCCATCGACCGCCCAGTTGGGCGGGAACCAGGCGCTGACGATCACCGGCATCCCCATCGCCGCCAAGCGTCGCGCCATCTCCATCGACTTGCGCGCCTGCTCGTTCAGCTTCCCGTCGCGGGCGGCGTCGAGCGGCGAGGCGTCCTCTTGCGGGTGCCACATGTACCAGGGCATCTCCACGCGCCCGAAGGCGACCCGCATGTTCTCGAGGTTGTAGTCGATCACCTGCGGGTCGAGGCCGGGGTTCTGGAGCCGGAAGTTGCCGCCGAGCCCGGCGAACAGGCGTCCGGGGTTCGCCTTGTCCACCGTCACGGTCACCGTCCCGCGGTCGATGTCGCCCGAGGCGGCGACGGTGAAATCAAGCGCGCCTTTCCGCCCCTTCGCCAAATCGCCATCGAGCAGGGTGATGTAGAGCGTCGGCGCGTCCCTGCCGGACTCGTCCTTTTCGTGGCGCACGAAGGCGGTGACGGGGGTGGCGAAGTCGAGTTGGAGCCGACGGGCTTTCCCGCCCCGCCCGCCCGGTTCCGCCTCGACGACGATTTTCCGCACCGACGCCTTGCCCGCCTTCCCCCCCGCGCCGTCAAGCGGCACGGCGTCGCCGTCCAGCAACGCCTGTCCCGATCCGAAGCGCCGCGCCGGAAGTTGGAAGGCGTAGAACGCCCCTTCGGCGGCATGCCCCGCGTCCGCGTCATAGTTGTAGGAAAGCGACACCGCCGCCGCGCCCGCGCCGGTGTCGCGCACGCGCTGCTCGAATTCGACCCCCTGCACCGAGCTGGTCACGACGCTCGCGCCGCCCTCGCGGACGAACATCGTTTCGTGCCGCTCCCGCCCGGTGCAGTCGATGTCTGTCCAGCCGGGTTCCGCCACTCGAAACGAGGTTTCGAACTCCATCAGCTCCCCGTCCACGCGGACGCCGGTCAGGTTGCCCCAAGCCATCACCTCGGTCTGCGCCGGAAGTTCCTCCGCCGATGACAAGAAGGCGACGGACGCAAGTGCGGCGAGCAAGGCGGGGGCGGGTTTTGCCGCCGCCCCGATGCCACAGAATAATGCGCGAAACAATCCCATAAAGCCTCCTGGCGCGATGTCCGTCCCCCGGAAACCATGGCAGGCGCGTCACCTTCCCATGGGCCAACGACTATATCATGGTTGCCCTCCGCCGCATGTAGGAGTAAATTAATTAATTAACTCGAAGATCAATCCTGCCGATTAAAGGGCGGAGGTCACAAGGGTTGCATGAGTGAAATTTTCGATTTTCTGAAAAAGACCGAGGCCGTGCGGAAAAAGGCGGGGTATTCCTCCAGCGTCGCCGCGCCTGCCTCATCCCGGTATGCGCCGCCGGCGGCGGAGTCGCAGGTCCCCCCCCCCCTTGGCATGCCACTAGGCATGCCGCCGCCTTCGGACGATTTCAACGGATCGCTTTCCACCGACGACGGGTTCGTCCCCGCCGAGATGTTCGACTTCTCCCAAGCCACCGACCAGATGCAAAACGCCATGAACCCCAGGACCGTCCTCGGGGAGCAGTTCCGCGTTTTGCGCACCAAGCTGTCCCTGTTGCAGAAACAGAACGGCATCCGCACCGTCTTGGTGACCAGCACGATCCCCCAGGAGGGGAAGAGCTTCACCTCCTGTGCGCTCGCGGGGGTCATGGCGCAGGAGCAGGGCAAGCGCGTCGTCATCATCGACGCCGACATGCGCAAGATGGGCTCCGGGCGCGACTACGGCCTCAACGGCAACAGCGGGATCGCCGGGACGGCGCAAGTCCTGCAAGGGGTGAGCGATTTTCGCCGCTCCCTCCTGAAGTCCATCGACCCGGAATTCTGGTTCCTTCCCTCCGGGACGCTTCCGTACAACCCGTCCGAGCTGTTGAGCTCCCCGGAGCTGGAGAAGATGCTGCGCTTCGCGGCACGGAATTTCGACTGGGTCATCGTCGACGCCCCGCCGGCGCTGTCCCTGTCCGACCCCAGCTTGATCGCGCCCCTGTGCGACGCCGTCGTTTTCGTGGTGAGGGTCAACTCGACGCCGGCGAAGCTCGTGCAGGAGACCATCAACAAAGTCGGGCGGGAGCGGATCTGCGGCGTCGTGCTGAACCGCCAAAAACAAGTTCACACGTCACGCTACTATTACCAGTATTACTATCAAAAGCAGAAGTAGGCATGTGCCGCAGCCTCGCCCCCGGAGCCGTTGCGCGGGAGCGGGTTGCCATCCGGCGTCGGTCGGCACCGCGTCACACCGGAGCTCACCGTGCAGAATCCTCAACCAGTGAACGCATTGACCGTGGACGTGGAGGACTATTTCCACGTGGAGGCGTTCGCGTCTTCGATCTCCCCTGCGGATTGGGCGGGTTACGAGATGCGCGTCGAGGGAAACGTCAACCGCATCCTGGATATCTTCGCCCGCCATGACGCCAAGGCGACCTTCTTCATCCTCGGCTGGGTCGCGGAAAAGGCCCCGGGGCTCGCCAAGAGGATCGCCGACGCCGGACACGAGGTCGGTTGCCACGGATACGCCCACCAGCACATCCGGCGGCAGACGCCGGAGGGGTTCCGCGAAGACGTGCGGCGCGCCCGACGGCTGCTGGCGGAGCAGACCGGGCAGGCGGTGCGTTGCTACCGCGCCCCCAGCTTCTCCATCACGGAGGCCACCCTCTGGGCGCTGGACATCCTCGCCGAGGAGGGGTTCGAGATCGATTCCTCGATATTCCCCGCCCGGCACGACCTGTACGGCATCCCCGACGCGCCCCGCTTCCCGCATGGACGGAACGGGCTCGTCGAGTTCCCCCCCACGACCATCAAAAAGGCGTCCGTCGGCATCGGCGTCGCCGGGGGCGGGTATCTGCGGCTCCTCCCCTACCAAGTCACCCGTTGGGCCATCCGCCATGTGAACGAGGTGGAGGGACAACCCGCGATGGTCTATTTCCACCCGTGGGAAATCGATCCCGGCCAGCCGCGGATCGCCGCCCCGCTCAAATCCAGGCTGCGGCATTACACGCACCTCGGGAGGATGCAGGGCAAGGTCGAACGGCTGCTCCAGGAATTCAGTTTCGCCACGGTCTCCGAAGTCTGTCTGTCAAGGGGCTACGCTCCGTCGCACTGAGAAAAACCTTGCGGGAGGGGTGCGAAATGACCTGACGTCTCCCGCCGCGCCACCCGATGAGCCGATGGCTGACGGGCGAATAGGCTAACACGCAGCGGTTTATTTGCCGATGTGGATGTAGTAAAGTTGCTATCGTATATGGCGCATGCGGTATTTATGAATTCATGGAGTATGTTCCGCGCACCTTGTTTTCGCCGAAAGGATCGATGATTATCGAGTAACGGCTATGTGGCGTTATCTTGCTTTACGACGGTTGGGTGTTGTCTTCGCCGAGACAGTCCTCTTGGTCTGTTGCGGCTTGATCGGGTACCTCGTCCGCCTGCTCAACTTTCCGGAAACCCTGCCGGAACGCTACCTGGTCTTGGGCAAAGCCCTGTTGATCGCCGTCATTTTCCAGCTCTCCCTGCACCTGCACGACATATACCGCTTCCAAGGGGCGCGCCTCTCCATAAGGTTCATCCAAAGGCTGCTACAGGCGATCACCGTCGCGGTGCTCTTCATCTGCGTCATCTTCTACACGATCCCCACCCTGACGGTCGGTCGCGGCGTCTTCGCCTACAGCCTGCTCCTCAGCGCCTTGTTCATCTTCTTCTGGCACACCACGCTCTGCTTCTACCTGCGGGTGCGCCAGCCGCAGGTGAACATGTTGGTGCTCGGCACCAGCGACCTGGTATGCGTCACCGTGCAGGAAATCAAGAAGCACCCCGAACTGGGCATCAAAGTGATCGGTTTCGTGGATGACGACCCCGCGCGGGTAGGCGAGTCCATCGCCGACCACCAGATCATCGGGACTTTCGATGAATTCCCGCGACTCGTGGACGAGCTCAACATCAACCATATCATCGTCGGCCTCAATGACAACCGGGGGAAGCTGCCGGTCGGGGAGTTGCTGGAATCAAAGACGAAAGGCATGGCCATCGAGGACGTCACCGCCTTCTACGAATGGATCACCGGCAAGATCCCGGTGGAGAACCTCAAGCCGAGCTGGCTGATCTTCAACAACGGCTTCGACATCTCCAGCGGCATCTTCTTGCGCAAGCGCATCACCTCGACCCTGATGGCGCTGGGGCTGCTATTACTGACCTCCCCGCTCCTGTTGCTCGCCATGATCCTGATCAAGCTCGATTCCAAGGGACCGGTGTTTTACAAGCAGCGGCGCGTCGGCCAGAACGGCCGCGTGTTCACCCTGGTGAAGTTCCGCTCCATGAGCCAAGACGCCGAGAAGGGGACGGGGCCGGTGTGGAGCACCCAAGACGGCGACAGCCGGGTCACGCGCGTCGGCCGCCTGTTGCGCCGGACGCGCATCGACGAGCTGCCCCAGATCTACAACGTCCTCCGGGGCGACATGAACTTGGTCGGGCCTCGGCCGGAACGCCCCTTCTTCGTCGAGCGGCTTTCCAAGGACATCCCCTACTATCCGTTGCGCCACGTCGTCAAGCCGGGCATCACCGGCTGGGCGCAAATCAACTACGGATACGCCAACACCCTGGATCACACGATCGAGAAGTTGCAATACGACCTCTTCTACATCAAGAACATGTCCTGGGTGCTGGACGTGATTACCATCTTCGAGACCGTCAAGACGGTTCTAGTCCGCAAGGGTTCTTAGCGTCAAAGGCGGGCTGCTCGTTTGAAAAGGGGGGATGGAGCGGGAAACGGGATTTGAACCCGCGACTTCGACCTTGGCAAGGTCGCACTCTACCACTGAGTTATTCCCGCTCGCTTTCAGCGTAGCCTGTCAAGCGCGGAAAATATTACCACAGCCTGGCGGAAATTCACGAAAAATTTTCATGCCTCATCGTTGAGACTTGCGGTCTCGCCCCTTCAAAGACGCGCCCCGCGACGGCGGACGCGCGGACCCTACGGGGCGGTCGCTGAAACGACGACGGGGACGGGATTGGCGGGAACTGACAACCCTTCGCCGATCAGGGCGATCCCCGGGATGCTCACCGGCGTCCTCCCGTCGATGTGGAACTCCCCCGCCAGCGCCTTGGCGGCGGCGACCTGCGAATTCTCGGAGTGGCTGAAGGTGCAGAGCATCGTCTTCATCTCCGGCGCGAGCCGCAAAAGGTACGGGCTGCCGATCGAGACCCAGACGACCGGTTTGGACGACGACGCCAACTTCCGCACGATCTGGCGGTGCGCGTCAGGGACGGAGGTGTTCTGCCCCGACGCCAAGCGGCTCAACGTGGCGACCACGACCAAGTCCGCCCCCTTGATCTCCTTGTCGATGGCGGCCAGTTGATCGGCAGGCATCCGCGCGTTGCCCCATTCCGTCTTGGCGTCGGGGAAACGGTCGCGGAAGGCGTTGAGGAACGCCGTCCCGGATTCGGGGTCGGGAGACGGGGTCAGAACCAACCCGTAGACGCTATGGGTGGAGGTCGGATCCAGCGGCAGCAACCGGGACTCATCCTTCACCACGGTGATCGCGCGGTCGGCGATCTCCTGCGCCAAGGCGAGGTTCGCCGGCGAGGACACCGTGTCCCCTATCCTGTCCAAGTCCGTCAACCGCGATCGGTCCAAGTTCAGGCGTTTTTTCGCGTCCAAGAGCTTCCGCACCGAGGCGTCGATCTGCGCCACGGGGATCTCCCCGGCGAGCACGGCTTGCTCCACCGCGTCGATCGCCTCGCCGGCGTCCACCGGCAGCAACAGCACGTCCGCGCCGGCCTTGATGGCAGCGACGGCGGCGGCACCGCTCCCGTACTTGTTGGCGATGCCCCCCATCTCCAAGGCGTCGGTCACGACGATGCCCCGGAAGCCCAGCGAATTCTTCAGCACGTCCGTCAGCACCTCCGGGGAGAGCGTGGCGGGGAGCGAGTCGTCCCGCGTGAGCCGGGGCACGGCGACGTGCGCCGTCATGACCGCCTCCACCCCCGCGTCGATGAGCCGGCGGAAGGGGATGAACTCGCACCGTTCGAGCTGGGAGCGATCCGAAGGCACCACCGGCAGGCCGATATGGGAGTCGGTGGCGGTGTCGCCATGGCCGGGGAAATGCTTGGCGGTGGTCAGGACGCCGCCCGCCTGCGCCCCCCGCATGAAGGCGATGCCGAGGCGCGCCACCGCATCGGGGTCTTCGCCGAAGGCGCGGACGTTGATGACCGGGTTGTCGGGGTTGTTGTTGACGTCCACCACCGGGGCGAATATCCAATGCACCCCCATCGCACGCGACTCCTCGGCGGTGGCGAGCCCCTCGCGGTACGCCAAGTCCTCGTCCCCGGTGGCGCCGAGCGCCATCGCCCACGGGAAGGAGGTCGTGTCCGATATGCGGAACGCCGCGCCCCGCTCGAAGTCCGCCGACACCAGGAGCGGCAACGCGGACATCTCCTGGAAGTCGTTGAGCGCCATCGCCGACTCATAGACGTTGCCGGCGAACAGCACCAGCCCGCCGATGTGGTTGTCCCTGATCTGCTCCTCGATCTTCTTGAAATCCTTGCTCTGCCGGTTGACGAACTTCCCGGTCACCCGTATTTGCACCAGTTGGGCGATCTTGTCACGCAGGGAGAGCCCTTCGAGCGTCCGATCCGCCCAGTTGTCCCGCGGGCGGGCGGGGGCGAGCACCGGCAGCACGAGCGTCGCAACCAGGCAGACGACGGCCAGGGCGCTCGCGCAGTGGCAGAGCAGGTCGAGGCTCCCGGATGGGGGGGTCGCAGGCTTTTTTTTCCAGACGCAACGCAACGGTGCGCTCACAGACGCAAATTCCTTTCGACGCCTGCGGCCGCCTCGCAACCCTTACAGGCGCAAACATGTTGGAACTCTAAAGTTTCCGGCTTATCCCCCCGGTGTGCAAGAGTGAAATCGAGGGGATCCGCAAAAATTTTCGCCTCGACGCCCATCCAGCAAGATTTCCTTTTGAAAATCCCCCGGATCGCGTAAAACTGCTGTCTCGACCGCAAGCCGGTTCCCGGCGGAGCAGGTTCGGATCCAAGGCACGGGGGGTGTACATGGACATCTACAAGACGCTCGACAACGCCCGCTTCTTCAAGGGCATCTCCAAACCGGGCAAGGAGGCCTTGGCGAAATGCTGCCTGCCGCTGGAACGCCCCAAGCGCACCGTGCTGTTTCGAGAGGGGGACGAAGGCGACGCCATGTTCCTGCTGGCACGGGGGCGCATCGCCCTGCACAAGCTCTCGCCGGAAGGGGTCGAGACCGTGGTGGAGACCCTGAAGCCGGGCGACGTCTTCGCCGAAGTCATCCTCTTCGAGCAACACTCCTACCCGGTGACGGCGACGGCGATGACAGACATACTGATTTTCCGGCTGTCGCGCCGCGACATGCTGACGCTGCTCCGCGACGAGGACTTCCGCAACGACTTCATCGCCATGCTGCTCGGGAAGCAACGCTACCTGGTCAACCGCATCCACCAGTTGACAGGCGCCGCCGTCGAGGAGAGGCTGCGCGCCTTCCTGTTGGAACAGTATTGCGAAGGGACGCCCGTCCGGCGCATCTACGCCGAGATCAACAAAAAGCAGCTCGCCGCCGCCATCGGCGCCACGCCCGAGACGCTGTCGCGGCTTTTGCAGGATCTGGGGCGGCGTGGGCTGCTCTCTTGGAAGCAAGGGGTCATCGAGGTCGCCCCCGCCTTCTGGGAGGGGTGACGCCGAGCCGCCGTCAGCCGATGGCGGCCTTGATGCGGCGCCATCCCTCCTCGGGGATGTGCGCCCCCTCCACCTGGCAGACCTCGTAACCGCAGAGCGAGGCGATGCGCCCGCACTCGGCGACAGGCTTGCCGCTGATCAGCCCGTAGAGGAACCCCGACGCCCACAGGTCGCCCGCGCCGGTGGTGTCCACCGCCCCGCCGTCGCCCACCGGCGCGACCGTCGTGACCTCGCCGCCCAGGCTGACCAGGCTGCCGCGCTTGCCGACCTTCACCACGGCGCACTCGGCGTCGCCAGCCAGGATTTCCAACGCCTCCCTCTCGTCGGACGCGCCGGTGTAGCTCCGCGCCTCGTCCTCGTTCGCCAACAGCACGGCGACGTGCTTCTGCACCAGTTCCTTGGCAAGCGCGAGCTTCGCCTCCACCACCGTGAAGCTGGCGAGGTCCAGCGACGCGGGGACGCCCGCCGCCTCCGCCGACTCGAACACCGCGCGGATGACCGGCTCGTTGAACAGCAGGTAACCTTCGACGTGAACCAGGTCGGCGCCCCGGAACAGCTCCGGGGATATCTGATCCGCCGAAGTCTCAGAAGAGGCGCCGAGGCAGGTCAGCATCGTCCGCTCCGCGTCCGGCGTGACCACCGAGAGGACGCGCCCGGTGGGTGCCGCCACTTTCCGCAGGCGCGCTTCGACGTCGTTGGCGGCGATGGAGGCTTCGAGAATCCCGCCCAGGTCGTCGTCGCCCCGCGTCCCGACGAAGACCGCCTTGCCGCAGAGCCGCCCCAGCCCGATGGTGGTGTTGCAAGAGGAGCCCCCGGGGACGCGCCGCGCCGCCGCCCCCCGGGCGGAGGCCGCCAGCAATTCGTCGGCGCGTCCGGCGTCCACCATCTCCATGCCGCCCTTGATGAGGCCGTGCTCGGCGACGAAGCCGTCGGACTCGAAGAGCAGGATGTCCATCAGCGCGGAACCGACGCCGACCGCGTAAGGCCGGGGGTTTTTAGACTTCATCGGAAATATAGCCATGCGTCCACCTTCATGAAAAGAACCCATCCGTTCGACGAACCGCCGTTTTACCACGCCCCGGCGGCTACAACGAGCGGGCGTTGAAGCTGAGCGGCGCCACCGTGCCGGCGGCGTCCACCCGCCAGATGTACTCCACATCCTTCCCGTCCGCGCCGGCGAAGGTCACGCGCACCCAGTAAAGCTCCCCGCCCCGGTGGGCCGCCGCCCACGTCTTGAAGCGCAATCCTGCGTCGAGCCCAGCCACCATGTCGGCGAGCTTGGGGTTGGCTGCCAGCACTTTATCGTAGGCTTCCCGCTCCTTCGCCCCCTGCTGGAAGCGGGGCGCCTGCCCAAGGTCTGCATCCCCAGGCGCACCTCCGCCGTCATGCGCGGCGCCTGCCGCAGGAGACGGCACGGTCAACCGGCGGCGTGCGCCCGCGCCGACCTGACCCGCCTCGTCCGCAGGCCTGTCCGGCTCGCGGGACGGGCGCAGGCTCGCACCCCTCGGCGCGGGCTGGACTGGCGGCGGATCCGGGATGGCGAACTCCTCTGGATAGGGGAGCTCGTCCTCCCCCATCGGCAGTATCTCCGGCCGCGCGTCCCCCGCCAACGCCCCTTTCAGGAGGCGGCTCCGCCCCACGAGGCGCTCCCGAAGCTGCGGCAACCCGCAGAGCAGAACGCCCGCGCACACGGCGAACGCCAGCAACCCGCCGTAGACACGCCGCCGCGCCTTGTCGCCCCCGCCGTCGCCCTTCCCCCTCATAAGCCCATCCGCGAACAACCTATGATGCAGTCCCGATAGAATCCTTCGGTCGATGCCGCGTCCCCGGCGTCACGGGCGCACGCCGCGAAAGACCAGGAACTGGTAGATGAAGTCCTCGATGTCGCCGTCCAGCACCCGGTCGGCGTTGGAGGTCTCGAACTTCGTGCGATGATCCTTCACCATCCGGTACGGGTGCAGCACATACGACCGGATCTGGCTGCCGAAGTTGATGTCCATCTTGGAGTCCTCGACCGCCTGCAACTCCTGGCGCTTCTTGCTCAGCTCCAGCTCGTAGAGGCGCGAGCGCAACACCTGGCGCGCCACCTCGCGGTTGCGTATCTGCGAGCGCTCGTTCTGGCAGGAGACGACGATGCCGGTCGGCAGGTGCGTGATGCGCACCGCCGAATCGGTGACGTTCACATGCTGCCCCCCCGCGCCGGAGGAGCGGTAGGTGTCGATGCGCAAGTCCTTCTCGTCGATCTGTATCTCGATCTTGTCGTCCAGCTCCGGGTAGACGAAGACCGAGGCGAAGCTGGTCTGGCGCTTGCCTATCGCCCCGAAGGGGGAGATGCGCACCAAGCGGTGCACGCCGCTCTCGGATGTGAGGTAGCCGTAGGCGAACTCCCCCTCGACGATGAAGGTCGCCGACTTGATGCCCGCCTCGTCGCCCGGCTGGTAGTCCAACATCTTGACCTTGTAGCCGTCGCGCTCGCCCCAGCGCAGGTACATGCGCACGAGCATGTCCGCCCAATCCTGCGAATCGACGCCGCCCGCACCCGGGTGGATGGTGACGATGGCGTTGGAGGCGTCGTGCTCGCCCGAAAGGAGCATCCGTATCTCCGTGTGGCGCGTCTCCTGCTCGAGGCGCTCCGCCTCGGCCGCCAGCTCCCCGGCGACGTCGCCGTCCTCCTCCGCCAGCTCGACCAAGGCTTTCAGATCTTCCAGCTCCCGCGCGTAGCGGGAGTCGGCCTCGATGTCGGCCTCCATGCGGCTGCGCTTCTGCAAGGCCGCCTGCGCATCCTCCTGGTTGTTCCAGAAGTCAGGCTGCGCTATCTTCTTTTCCAGCTCGAGAATCTGAACCCGCTTTTTCTCCGCATCAAAGATAACCTCGGATCTGCGTTATCTTTTCCTCGATGGCGGCCACTTTCTCCTTCAGTTCCTCAAGCATCGCTTCCTTCTCCTCCGAGACAACTCCAAAACGAAACCACCCATTCCGACGACGGCGCAAATGATAACACAGATCGCCGGGAAGACATCCCCGTACCGGGCGTATGGCGTCTCTTCCGCGATGAAGGCGAACTCCCCCCGGCAGACCGCTTCCCGCATCAGGCCCGTCGCCCCTTGGATGCGGCCTGTCGGCCCGATGACCGCCGAGACGCCGGAATTGGCGGCGCGCAGGAGGTAGCGCCGGTTCTCGACCGCCCGCACCCGTGCGATCTCCAAATGCTGGTAGGGCGCGTCGCTCACCCCGTACCAGCCGTCGTTGACCAAGTTGACGATCAACCGGCTCCCCTGCGCGACGAAGCCGCGCACCAGGCGGGGAAACGCCGCCTCGAAGCAGATCACCGCGTTGACGGGGTGCCCGCCGAACCCAAAGACCCGCTGGTCGCTCCCGTCCGCGAACGTCCCCACGTCTTGGGAGACCGTCTCGGCGAAGGAGGACAGCCACCCGTAGGGGATGTACTCGCCGAAGGGGACCAGGTGGATCTTGTCGTAGACGCCGGCGAGCCTGCCGCCGCCGTCCAGGAAAAAGGCGCTGTTGTAGCGCGCCTCCGTCCCGTCCCCCCGTTCCCGGGCGTTGATGTTGCTCAACACCAACCCCAGCGGATAGCGCCGCGCCAACGCCTCCATCGTCCGGCGGTAGCCCCCGTCCGACTGGAATCGTTTGGGCGCGGGGGACTCGGGCAGCACCAGCAAGTCCACCGGGGCGTCGAGCCGGTCCGCCATGCGCACGTACCCCGCCTCGAACTTCTCGTTCATCGCCTCCCATGAATCCTCGACGGAGATGTTCCCCTGCAGGAGCGCCGCATGGTAGCGCGGCTCGGCGTGACCCGCCCCATCCCAGCGTTGCAACGCGGCATGTCCGTATGCCAACGCGGCGAGCAGGAGCGCCCCCGCCGCCACCGGCGGCGCGTAGGCGGCGAACCCCCGCGGCCCCCGGCGCAACCACATCCAGGCGAGCGCCGTGTTGACGGAGACGACGATGAAGGAGACGCCATAGACGCCTGCGACGTCGGCGCATTGGATCAGCGTCAGGAAGCGGGTCTGCGTATATCCCGCCAGAAGCCACGGCAGCCCCCCCATCGGCGAGACGCTTTGCAGGAGTTCGACCGCGACCCAGGCGAAGGGAAACACCAGCAACGCCCATGGCGCGCCCCCCCGGCGCACCATCAAGTGCTTCACGAAGAGGCAGGCGGATGCGGGGTAGCAGGCGAGCACGGCGGCGAGCAACGCATGGGCGGCCCAAGCGAGAAGCGGCGCCATCCCGCCGTAGCGCCCCATGACCTCGGGCATCCAGCGCAGCAGGATGAAGAACTCGACGGCGAAAGCCAGCCAACCGCCGGCGAACGCGCCGCGACGGCGGCGAGCCTGCGCGACGAAGACCAGGAGCGGCGTCCACGCCGCCCAGCCCAGCCACCCCTGGCTCGCGCGGGGGAATGCGGCGACCAGCGCGAGACCGGTCGCCACGGGCAACGCCAGCGACCACGCCCCCGTCCGGCTAGTCGTCTTTGTTCTCCTTGACGATGGCGTCAAAGCCCCTGCCTTTCACCCGGCTCGCCATCTCGTTGGCTTCGGCGCGGGTGGCGAATTTGCCGATCTTGAGCCGGTACCAGTCGTCCGGCGGGTGAGGCACCTCTATGCGGGGCTCGAACCCCGCCTCTTTGAGCTCCTTGGCCTTGAGCTCGGTCTCGCGGCGGGCGTGGAAGGCGGCGACCTGGACAGACCAGGAGCTTTTCCCGGAAGCGGCGGGCGTCGCCGGGGGCAGCACCTTCTTCGCGGCCTCCTTGACGATGCTCTCCACCGAGGATTTGGGCGCCTCGGCGGCGGGCTTGGGCGCCTCTTTAGGCGGTGCCGGCTTGGGTTTTTCCTCGACTGCGGGCTTAGGCTTGGGCGCCGGGGGCGGCACGACTACGGCGACCTGCGGGGGAGGGGTGGAAGCCGCCGGCGACGCAGGCTCTTCCGTGGCGGCGGGGGGTGTCGAAGCCTCGTTCGGCCGCGTCGCCGACTCTGGCTCGGCCGCGTCGCGTCGCCCGCCGGGATCCGTGACGGCGGCGTCGCCATCCTCGAAGGGGGCGGTCTCCGACGACGCATATCCTTCGCCGTATTCCGTCTCCGCCGCAAGGTCGGCGGCGGGGCGCATCGACCTCCCCGCGACGAAAAAAACACCGCAAATAGCCAGCAACCCGACAAAGAGCATGGTCAGTGTGCGGTTGTTCAACTCCAGGTCGCGTCCGTCATTCTCGTTCGCTTGGTAGCCCATAGGCACCCCCCCCACCTCCGATGGTGAATGATCTTCACCCGGTGATGATACCAGACTTTGCAGAAGCCATAGGTCGATAGTTTTCTCGGTGCGCCCGCTCCTCGGCCTCCGCCCCCTTGCGCTCAGACCAGCGCCTGGCCGTACTCGTAGCCGCGGTCGAACGCCATCAAGTTCATCGTCTCGGTGCCCAGCGGCACGGAGCCCTTGACCGTCTCGCGCACCGACTTGTGGGAGACGAGCTTCGTCACCGCGGTGAAAAAGCCGACCATCACGATGTTCAGGATCATCTTGGGCCCCAGCTCCTCGGCGAAGCGCGTGGCCGGGATGGCGAAGACGCTCATCCCCGGCTTGACCCCCCTGGGCTTGACCAGGTCTTCCTCGATGATGACCGTCGCGTCGTCCGCCGCCTCGGGCAGGAACTTGTTGCACGCCTCCTGCGACATGGCGACCAGTATCTCCGGACGGGTCACGTAGGGGTACAGGATCTTGTCGTCGGAGATGATGACTTGGGCGCTGCAGGCCCCGCCGCGCGCCTCCGGCCCGAAGCTCTGCGTCAGCGTCGCGTATTTGTGGTCCAGGATGCTGGCGGCGCGCCCGATGATGATCCCCGCCAAGATCACCCCCTGTCCGCCGAAGCCGCCGAATTTTATCTCCGTCGTCATTTCACGCCCTCGTACGGCTCGTAGAAAGGCCCGAACCGCTCGGCCATCTTGGTGTTGTACATGTCAAGGAACGAGGTCTTCTCGCGATCCACGAACTTCCCGCAGGCGATCTTGCCGCGGAAGTCGAGCGCCACGGAGCGCGTGTCGGCGTCGTTGCAGACCACGCTGTTGTCCTTGAACGCCTGCATCATCTTGAGCCCGTCGCCCAGCTTGTTGCGCCGCCCGTAGAGCGTCGGGCAGGGGCTGATGATCTCCACGAAGCTGAAGCCGTTCTTCTGGATGGCCTCGCGCATCGCCTTGGCGGCCTGCCGGACGTGGAACGTGGTCCAGCGCGCCACGTAGACCGCGCCGGAGCAGTCGGCCAAGAACGGCAGGTTGAACGGCTCCTCGATGTTGCCGTAGGGGGTGGTCGAGGAGACCGCCTCCATCGGGGTGGTCGGCGTCACCTGCCCGCCCGTCATGCCGTAGGTGAAGTTGTTGACGCAGATGATGGTCAAGTCCATGTTGCGCCGCGCGGCGTGGATGAAGTGGTTGCCGCCGATGGCGCACAGGTCGCCGTCGCCGCTGAAGACCACCACCTTGAGCTTGGGGTTGGCGAGCTTCAGCCCGGTGGCGAACGGAATCGGGCGGCCGTGCGTGGTGTGGAAGCTGTCCAGCTTCAGGTAGCCGGCGATGCGGCCCGTGCAGCCGATGCCGGAGACCACGCTGATGAGGTCCAACGGCAGCCCGCACTCCTCGACGGCGGTGATGAAGCAGTTGATGGTCGTCCCCAGCCCGCAGCCGGGGCACCAGATGTGCGGCATCCGATCCGTGCGCAGGTACTGGTTCCGCGGGTTCTTCGTCGTGGGGCTCACTTGGCAGCCTCCTTTTCCTTGCCTTCCTTCACGCGCATGTGCCGGGCCGCGTAGGCGATCTTCTGGTAGATGAGTTCGGGGTCGTGGACGCTCCCGCCCGCGTGGGGCAGCAGGTAGGTGGCGGCGCGCCCCTCGACGCAACGTTGCATCTCGAAATACATCTGGCCCAGGTTCAGCTCCGGCATGATGAACGCCTTGACGTGCGAGGCGAGCGTGCGCAGGCGCTTCTCCGGGAAGGGCCACGCGGTGACCAGCCGCAGGTGCCCGACCTTGTAGCCGTCCTCCCGCGCCTGCTGGATGGCCTTGACCGCGACGCGCGAGGTGATGCCGTAGGAGACCACCACGATGTCGGCGTCGGAGGTGTCGCTCTCCTCCAGCATGATGATCTGCCGGGCGTTGGCGCGGATCTTGTCCACCAGGCGGCGCACGCAGCGGTCCTGCACCTCGGCGTTCGTGACCGGGTAGCCGCGCTCGTCGTGCGTCAGACCGGTCACATGGAAGCGGTAGCCGTCCCCCGCCCGAACCATCGGCGGCGCGGAGTTCTTCTCGGCCTTGAAGGGGAGGTAGTCCTCGGGCTTGGCCGTGGTATAGCGGCGCGGCTCGACATGGATCTCGCTCGCCTTGGGGATGACCACTTTCTCGGTCATGTGGCCGACGCACTCGTCCATCATCATCATGACCGGCACGCGGTAGACCTCGGCCAGGTTGAACGCCTTGATCGTCAGGTCGAAGCACTCCTGGGGCGAGTTCGGGCAGAGGGCGATGACCTCGTAGTCGCCGTGGCTCCCCCAGCGCGCCTGCATCATGTCGGCCTGCGCCGGCAGGGTCGGCAAGCCCGTCGAGGGGCCGCTGCGCTGCACATCGACGAAGACGCACGGCGTCTCGACCATGGCGGCGTAGCCGATGTGCTCCATCATGAGCGAAAAGCCCGGCCCGGAGGTCACCGTCATCGCCTTGGCGCCGCCCCAGACCGCCCCCTGCAGGGCGATGGACGACGCCAGCTCGTCCTCCATCTGGATGAAGATGCCGCCCACGGACGGGAACCGCGCCGCGATGCGTTCCACGACCTCTGTCGAGGGGGTGATGGGGTAGCCTGCGGCGAACCGGCAGCCTGCGGCCAGCGCCCCCTCGCAACAGGCGTGGTCACCGTCCAAAAAATGGGCGCCGGTCAAAACTCCTTTGGGATCCGCTTTCAACTGTTCTCCTTTCCAACTGCTTCCCCGCGCCCGGCGTCGCAGGCGCGCCGCATCCTCACGCGACTTCCTTGTTGCGCGTCCCGAAAATCGCGAAGTCGGGGCAGTACATGCCGCAAAGGCCGCAACCGACGCACTTCTCAGGGTTCGCGGCGTGCGGCGGATGGTACCCCTTGCTGTTGAACTTGTCCGAAAACTCCAGCACCCCCGACGGGCAGAAGGCGATGCAAAAGCCGCAGCCTTTGCACAACTCGACATTGATCGCGACCGTCCCCTTGGGGCTTTTCGGTTTCTTCGCTTCGGCCATGCCTGCTCCTTTTTTAACTTATTAATCTACCCGCCAAGGCCCGTCAGGGCAATAAGCAATCTCGGGATCCCGGCCGAAGGGTGTTCGCCACATGAAAAAAGCCGGCGGCGGGAATCGCTCCCACCGCCGGCAGGTGACGCAAACGGCTGCAACGCTACCGCGCTACCGCCACTTGTCGATCTGGACGGACGCGGCCGGAACCATGCCGCCCATCATGAAGTAGTTGTTGTTGGTGCCGCCGGTGACGACCACGTTGAACTGCGGCGCCATCGGGCCGAAGCCGCCCTTGCCCTTGGACGCGCCCTTGCCTGCGGGCGCCTTCCCGGCGGGGGGCTTGCCTTCGCCCGCGGGTTTCCCCTCGGGCTTGGCGGGGCCGAAAGCCGTCATCGGACCTGCCGCCAAGGCGTCGGCCTGCACCCACTTGGTGAAGTCCTCCACCGTGGCGTGGCCGCCGTCGCGGACGAAATCGGCGATCGGCGGGCTCAGGACCGCGACGGTCCCGAACATGGCGTCCTGCTGGTTGTAGATGTCCTTGATGATCTGCGGATAGTTCATGTTCGGACCCCAGACGTCGGCCTTCCAGTTCTTCGCCGAAAGGATGCCCCAGCCCATGAACACGGTGACGATGTTCTCGTCTTTCTTGAAGCCGCGCCGGACCGCGAACGGCTCGAACGGCGACTGCTCCTCGTTCTCGGCGATGATGACGTCGATGGCGTTCATCGGGTTGCCGACCGTCCCCATGTAGGTGGTGCCGACCTTGCCGCAGTTGGCGCCGTTGATGGCGACCAGGTTCCACGCGCGGCCGATGGTCGTGTTGGCGTGGGCGTAGGGCCCCACCGCTCCGATCTCGTAGTTCAGGCCGATCTCCTGGCGGATGGCGCCGTTGATGACCGCGCCCGCCATGAAGCCGTTGTCCGAGACGTTGACCGGGGTGGTGCCGGTGGATGCCAGCGCCAGGATGACCGGGAGGTATTCCGGCTTGGCGCCCGCCATGACGGCGCTGATGGCGACGTCTTTCACCGTGTAGGACCAGGTGTCTCCGGCTTCGGAGCCGGGGTTCATGCGGCCGACGATCTCGTCGGGCTCATGGCTGGTGCCCTTGAGCATCTCCTCCACCTTTTCCACGGTGGGCAGGATGATCGGCATGAAGTCGGTGTACCGCTTGTCGAGGTACAACTGCTGCAACTCGTCCGGCGTGCCGGTGTAGGTGTCCGGCCCCACGTCCAGCGTGGCGGTGCCGGTCTTCTTCTCCTCGGCGGTCAGCGGCTTGGTCAGCTTCTCGATGATCTCCGGCATCACGGGCTTGCCCGTGATCGGGTTGTTGCCCTGGATGATCATCTTGCGGAGCTGGTCGTGCGTCTTGCCCCAGACCGGGCCCCGGAAATACTGGATGCGGAGGCCGGGCATGCCGCTCGTGTAGGCGACTTCCTTCTCCTGCTCGTAGAAATCGTTCAGGATGAGGGGGATCGAGGGTTTCTTAAGGTTGGATTCGATGTCTATGCTGAGGCGGACCGCCCCAGGCGCACAGACACTTCAATGGCCGAGGCCGATGACGACGCCGTCGGCCTTCTCTTGGATTTCAGCCCAGAGGGCCTTGTCGGCCACATCCATGCTGGGGTTGCGTTTGGAGACGATGGTGGTCTTGGGGTGGTTTTCCTTGAACCACTCCTCCATCACTTCCATGAGGCGTTCGGTGCCGACAAAGCCGGTGTTGACCAGGTATATGGTCTTGCCGTCGAGCGTCGTCGGGCGCTCCGCCATCTGCTTCAACTGGATGGGCGGTGGCGTGCCCATCGGGTTGAGCACGGTAACCTTGGCCGCGGCCGCGACCTGGGCGTTGCCCGTGACGCACACGCCACAGACCAAGCCCGCGCATAAAGCCGCGATCACTGCAATGCGCAATTTCATGCTTGTTCCTCCGTTTGTTTTTATATTCATGATGCCAATCAATATGCTCACATGCCGCCACTTTCGCGGGAACCGCTCCCGTGCAGATCGGCGCAGCGGTGCAATCCCCTTAGCCGAATGCGATCACCACGACCGTGACGCACTGAGCATATAGTTATTTACGTCATAAAAAAACAAGAATTTCACCGAGGTGGAATTTTCATGGGGCGTGACACCCGTCCCCACCGCCTGGATTCCCATGCCCACCCCGTGCCGTATCGACACGTGCCGTATCGGCTGATTGACAAGGCGGGTCGGGGAAAATAACATTTCTTCTTTTCCTGAAAGGTCGGACACCTTTGGACAAGCATGGGGGCGACAAGCACGGGGACGCCATCGTCGTCAAGGGGGCGCGGGTCCACAACCTCAAGGACGTCACCGCGCACGTCCCGCTCCATTCGCTGACCGTCGTCACCGGCGTCTCCGGCAGCGGCAAGAGCAGCTTCGCCTTCGACACCCTGTACGCCGAGGGGCAGCGCCGCTACCTCGCCTCCCTGTCCGCCTACGCGCGGCAGTTCCTCGAACGCATCGACCGCCCCGACGTGGACGAGATCGAAGGCATCTGCCCCGCCCTCGCCATCCGGCAGAAGAACCATTCGAAAAACCCGCGCTCCACGGTCGGCACCGTCACCGAGATCAACGACTACCTGCGCCTCCTGTTCGCACGCGTCGGCGTCACCCACTGTCTGAAATGCGGCAAGCCCGTCTCCAAAGACTCGCCGCAAAGCGCCGCCGCCTTCCTCCTGTCGCTCCCCGCGTTGCTGCCCCCGTCCTTCGGCGGCTCGTTGCGCCTGTACGTCTGCCGGCGGCTGGAACTCGCGCCCGAGGCGCCCCCGGCCGGGGGGAAGGTCTCCGTCGAGCCGCGCCGCATGGTCAAGAAGGCGCCCGCCAAACCCCGCGCCAAGGCGGCGGCATCGTCCGCACCGCCCGACGCGGCGAAGGCGCAAAAGGAGGCGGAGGCGAGGCTCGCCGCCTCGCTGCCCGACCTGCAACGGCAGGGGATCGTGCGGCTTCTTGTCGGCGGGCGGCTCGTCGATCTGCCCGACGCCTTGGACGCCCTGCGGGAGAGCGCGGGGCGCGACGGGGTCGCGGAAGTCCGCGTCGTCGTAGACCGGGTCGTCTTGCGCGACGGCGAGGACGTCCGCGCGCGCCTGGCCGATTCGCTCGAAACCTGCTCCCGCGACTCCGGCGGGCATATTGAGACCCTGCTGCTGGCGAGCGGCGGGGACGCCCGGGCGCTCGGCGACCTGATCGACGCGAAACACCCCGGCGTGCGCCACGTCCTGCGCCCCGATGGCGTCCTGTGCCGCTTCAGCGAAGCCTTCGAGTGCCAGACGTGCCACATCGCCTACCAGGAGCCGGAGCCGCGCCTGTTCTCCTTCAACAACCCCTTCGGCGCCTGCCCGGAGTGCCAAGGGTTCGGCAACACCATGACGCTCGACCTGGGGCGCGTGATCCCCAATTCCGAGAAGACGCTCGCCGAAGGCGCCATCCACCCCTGGTCTACGCCGCGTTTCAAGCGGTTGCAGGCGCTGCTCGTCCAATTCGCCGGAGACGAAGGCATCCCGACCGACGTCCCCTGGCGCGACCTCCCGGAGGAGGCGCGCGAGAAGGTCACGCGCGGCAAAGGGCGCTTCCCCGGCATATTGGGCTTTTTCGAATACCTCGAAGGCAAGAAGTACAAGATGTACGTCCGCATCTTCCTGAGCCGGTACCGGGGCTACGCCCCATGCCTGAGGTGCGGCGGCGAGCGGTTGCGCGACGAGGCGCGCGCGGTGCGGGTCGGCGGCAGATCCATCACCGCCATCGGCAAGATGACCGTGAGCGAGGCGGCGCGCTTTTTCGCGGAACTCGAGTTGACGGCGCAACAGGCGGGGATCGCCGAAAGGCTGCTGGAGGAGATCCGGCGGCGGCTCGACCTGCTGGTGCGCGTGGGGCTGGACTACCTGTCGCTCGACCGGCTTTCCTCGACCCTTTCGGGGGGCGAGGCGCAGCGCATCCAACTGGCGACCGCACTCGGCTCGAACCTGGTGGGCGCGCTCTACGTCCTAGACGAGCCGTCGATCGGCCTGCACGCGCGCGACAGCCGCCGCCTGGTGGGGATACTGAAAAACCTGAAGGAGCTGGGGAACACGGTGCTGGTGGTGGAGCACGACCCGGAGATCATCCGCGCCGCCGACCACGTCATCGACATCGGGCCGCGCGCGGGCGAAGGCGGAGGGCGGGTGGTCTTCGAGGGGGCGTACGACGCCTTGCTCGGCGACGGGGCGCGCGCCGCCGACTCGCTCACCCGCAAATACCTGTCCGGCGAGCTGCGCATCCCCGTCCCGATCTTCCGGCGCAAGCCGACGCAACGGATGGTGCGGCTTCGCGGCGCGCGCAAACACAACTTGAAAGGCATCGACGTGGACATCCCGCTCGACACCTTCGTCTGCGTCACCGGCGTCTCCGGCAGCGGCAAGTCCACCCTGGTGCATGACATCCTCTATCCCGCCCTCAAGAAGGTCAACGGAGGGGGCCGTGAACTGCCCGCCGGGCTGGGCGGCATCGAGACCGTGGGGCGCATCGACGACATCGTGCTGGTCGATCAGTCGCCCATCGGACGCACCCCGCGCTCGAACCCGGCGACCTACGTCAAGGCGTTCGACGACATCCGCAAGGTCTTCGCCGAGACGCGCGACGCCGCAGGGCGCGGCTTCGGGCCAGGCCACTTCTCCTTCAACATGGATGCGGGGCGTTGCCCCACCTGCCAGGGCAACGGCACGGTGACGGTCGAGATGCAGTTCCTTGCCGACGTGGAGCTGACGTGCGAGGACTGCGGCGGGCGGCGCTTCCAGAACTCCGTGCTGGAGGTGCGCTACAAGTCGCTGAACATCGCCGAGGCGCTGGAGCTGACCGTGCGCGAGGCCATCGACTTCTTCGTGGGGCGAGCGACGCTGGTGCGCAAGCTGAAAACCCTGGACGAGATCGGGCTGGGCTATCTGCGCCTCGGCCAGTCGGCGACGTCGCTCTCGGGGGGCGAGGCGCAGCGCATCAAGCTGGCGGCGTACATCTCGCAGGCGGGGACGAAGAACACCCTGTTTGTCTTCGACGAGCCGACGACGGGGTTGCATTTCGACGACATCCACAAGCTGCTCGCCGCCTTCGACAAGCTGCTCGCGGCGGGGAACTCCCTGGTGGTGATTGAACACAACCTGGACGTGATCAAGACCGCCGACTGGGTCATCGACCTCGGGCCGGAGGGCGGGGACGGCGGCGGGCGGCTGGTGTTCGCGGGGACGCCCGAGGAACTGGCGCGATGCGAGGCGTCGCACACCGGTCGCGAGCTGCGACCGGTGCTGTGACGCGACAAAGTGCCGCGCGGCTCGGCTTGGCTCTGCGGCGCGCCCTTCAACGCCGCCTGCGGGGATCGGCGCGCCTTCGATTTCCTTAATCAATGTCAAAGCGGGTCGGCGCAGGCGCACGCCACGCCGGGTCTGTGGATATGGCTGCGCCCCGGCGAGCCGGCGAACGCCTCGACGACCGCGTTTATAGCAAGCGGAACAGGTTGGAAACCGATCAAAGCGCGACAGGAAAGCAGTTGTCGAGAAAAAACCAGGCAGTGCGTTCAGACGGCGACATCGGATGATTTGAAGGGGACGCCGACGAAAGAGCGGGCGGGCGGCCAACGAATGACCGTCCTACCGAGGGTGGGGATCGAACCCACACGCCCCTTGCGGGGCCCAGGATTTTAAGTCCTGTGCGTCTGCCAGTTCCGCCACCCCGGCACAAGCCGCAATGTTAGCCCGTCCCGCCCCCGTTGTCACCTGTTAAGCTGTTCCCTTAATTTTATATTTCCGAATTGCCCCCGGAGGTCGTTCCCGTGTGGTAGAATGCGTGGTTTTACCTGATGGCTGGCAGCAAGGGGTTGGCACCAAGGCGGTGCGACATAGCCCAAGGACGTTTCACGCCATGAGGTTTCGGCAACGAGATTTCGCCAATATTTCAAGACCTCGGAAATCGCATCCATGACCACAAGACCCGCAGCCTCGCAAACCGACAACCCGCCCGCTTCGCAACCAGCGCCCGCCGAGAACCCGGGACGCCCGACGCCCAAAGGCTTTTCCATCGCGGGCATCACCTTCGTCCTCGCCGTGCTCTCCTGGATGGGGCCGTTCGCCATCGACGCCTACCTGCCGTCGTTCTCGGCGATCGCCAAACACATGCAGGTCTCCAAAGACGACGTGCAGTTGACCATGACGGCGTTCATGCTCTTCCTCGCCGTCATGTCGCTCTGGCACGGCGCCCTCGCGGACGCCTACGGCCGGCGCCGCCCCATCCTGGTCACGCTGGCGATCTTCTGCGGCGCGTCGCTCGGCTGCGCCTTTGCCGGCAACGTCACCCTCCTGATGGTCTTCCGCGCCATGCAGGGCGCGACCGTGGGGGCGGGCATGATCATCGGGCGCGCCGTGATCCGCGACCTGTTCGAAGGCGCCGCCGCCCAGCGGCTCATGTCTCACGTCGCCACCATCTTCGCCATCGCCCCGGTGATGGCGCCGATCCTCGGCGGCTTGTTCCAAGGCTGGTTCGGTTGGCGCGCCATCTTCTTCTTCATGGCGGGCATGTCCGCCTGCATGTTCGTCTGCTGCTGGTTCGCCTTGCCGGAAACCCTGCCCCGCGAGCACCGCCAACGCCTCGACATCGCATTCCTGGCGCGATCCTATTGGAAGGTGGGCTCCGCCGTGCCCTTCACCATGTCCTGCGCGGCGCTGTCGCTGGTCAACATCGGCTTTTTCATCTACATCCTCGGCGCCCCGATGTTCCTCGAGGAGCACCTCAAGCTGAGCGAGAAGCAGTATTTCATCCTATTCATCCCCGTCTCCATCGCCATGGTGATCGGCGCGTGGATCTCCGGACGCTGCGCCGGAAAGATGACAGGCATCCGCACCATCGTCGTCGGCTTCATCATCATGGCGGTCGCCGCCGTCGGCAACGTGCTCCTGAACCTGACCGTCCCGCCTGCGCTCCCTTGGACGCTGGCGCCGATCTTCGTCTATGTGCTGGGGATGTCCACCGCCTCGCCCAGCCTCACGCTCCTATCGCTGGACCTTTTCCCCTCACAGCGCGGCCTGGCAGCCTCTTGCCAAGGGTTTATCATCCTCATCGCCAACCCGGTGGCGTCCGAGTTCGTCACCCTGATCTGGGGGACGACGCTCTCGATGGCGGGGGCGATGCTGGGGATATTGGCGTGCGCCATCGTCGCGATGACGCTCTACGGCGTGACTGTGAAGAAGTTCCACGCGCGGACGGGGACGGCATAGAAGCCGCGGATCGAGGTTCCCTCGACGGCATGGTTTTTAAACCGCGAAAAGCGCGGAGGTCCTTCAACCGCGGACGGACGCGGCTTGGCGCGAATGGCGGCGGAAAACGACGTCGCGCCTCGGGTTCCCTTTTTTGCCCGCGCCCACCCGCGCCCGTCCGTGTCCACCCTTGGTTTTTCCAGCCCGGCTACAAGTCCAGCCCCTTGCGCCACGCCAGGTTGGCCTTGACGATCTCCGGGATCGGCAGCCCGTAGGGGCAACGCTCCATGCACTGACCGCATTCCGTGCAGTTCTCCGCCTTGTCCCAGATGTCGGCGAACATCGGGTTCTTGATCGCGCCGGGCCCCATCCGCTTCAGGAAGGACTTCGCCCCCAGCACGAACTGGATGGGTATCCCCGCCGGACAGGGGAGGCAGTAGTCGCAACGGCGGCAGAACTTTTTGTCATACTCTTGGCTGATCGCGGCGATGTCCGCGCGGTCGGCTTCGGTCAGATCCCAGCCCCCCTCGAACACGCGCCAGTTCTGGTCGATAAGCTCGCGGCTTTCGACCCCGACCAGCACCAGCGTCCCTTCGCGGCCGAACGACCACTTGAGCGCGGCCTCCGGCGCCTCGATGACGCCGCCCGAGAGCGGCTTCATGGCGAGGACTCCGACGCCCTTCGCCAGCGCCTTGGGGATCACCTTGTCCTGCGCCGCCGGTTCGAGGAAGCTGAAGCAGACCATGACGGTGTCGAACAAGTCGTCGTCGAGCGCCTTGTCAAGCACGTCGAGGCTGTGGCTCGTGATCCCGATGTGGCGCACCAACCCCTCCTCCCGAGCCTTGAGCAGCCCTTCGTAGGCGCCGTCCTTGGCGGTGATCTTCTTGTACTCGTCCGGCGTGCCGATGCTGTGGCACTGGTAGATGTCGAGCACGTCCCGGTGCAGCTCGCGGCGGCTGACGTCCACGTCCTTGCGGATGCCGTCCGACGTGCGGGCGAACGACTTGGTGGCGAGCACCGGCTTCTTGTCGGTCTGCCGCAACGCCAGCCCGATGCGGGTCTCGCTCGTGGTGTACATGCGGGAGGTGTCGATGAAGTCCACCCCCTTCTCCAGCGCGTAAAGCACCGTGTCCACAGCCTGTCCTTCGCTGACGCGCTGTATGGGGATGCCCCCGAAGCCCAGCCGCCACGCCTCTATGCCCGTCCTGCCCAATGTCATCCGTTTCATATCCATGGCCATGTCCTCTTCGCGAATCCCCCCGAAACGGTAATCATACTCTCGCCCGTACGGGCGGCGCGGCAATTATTTCCCGGATATTTTTTCTTATGGATGAAAAAACGGCGGGTGCGGTTATAATCGGCGGCGTGGGGCACATATAAAGCGGAGGAGGCGAAGTATGGGCATGAAGAGGGATTTCGCGGCGACGCTGGCTTTGGTTTTGTTCACCGCATTGGGGGTGGGGGTCATGGACATGGCATCGGCCCGGGCGCAAGACGCGCCCGTGAGTTTCAAGATCGCGCCGCATCACGTCGCGCTGAGCGTGCCGGACGCCGAGGCGTCGGCGGCATGGTACAAGAAGATGCTGGGCTTCGAAGTGGTCACGCGGATGACCGAGGACGCCGCCAACAAGATGAAGGTCGTCCACATCAAGCGCGGCGACGCCTACATCGAGCTGTTCGAGGTCGAGGGGGCGAAGCCCCTGCCCGAATACCGGCGCGACCCGTCCGTCGATTTCCGCGTACACGGCTTGAAACATTTCGCCTTCCAGGTCGAGGACGCGATGGCGGCGTTCAAGGAGCTGCGCGCCAAGGGCGCGGAGATCGCCATGGAGCCGCTCGACCTGCCCGGCATCGTCTTCGGCTTCGTGCGCGACAACGCGGGCAACTGCTTCGAGCTGATCCAGTACAAGAACGTCGGAGCCGCCGGGAAATAGGCGCGCACATCGGCGAAAACCGTGACGGCGGCTTTCAAGGCGTTTAAGGTAAAGGGCGTGGCAAGTCAACTAAAGAGGTGAAAGACATGGCGGATCTTGACGGAAGCAACGGGCAGAGGACGGAATTCAAGGCGGTCGGACGGGCGAACGTGCCGGGCCGGCTCTCGTTCAGCATCGCCACGGGCATGGCGAAATTCGGCAGCGACTACGTCGTCCCCGACATGCTGCACGCCAAGTTTTTGCGGAACCCGCACGGGCGGGCGAAAATCAAGGGCATGGACGTCTCCAAGGCGAAGGCGCTGGCGGGGGTGGTGGACATCCTGCGCTGGGACGACCCGGAGATCGCCGACTCGAAATGGGTGGTGGAGCCGCTGTTCGAGGACGAGTCGGACACGGAGGACGAGGAGATCGGCGCGGTGGTCGTCGCCGAGACGCCGGAGATATGCGACGAGGCGCTCCGGCTCATCGAAGTGGACTGGGAGGTGCTGCCGACCATCGTCGATCCGCGCGAGGCGTTCAAGCCGGGAGGCACCTTCGTCCGCGTCGACCCGAAGGCGGCGAAGTCCCAGCCCTTCGTCGCGGGCGACGTGGAGAAGGCGTTCAAGGATGCCGACCACATCATCGAGTTCGACTGGGCGCAGGCGCTGATGGCCTCGCACATCCCCAACCCGAACGGAAGCGTCTCCTGGTGGGCGCAAGACCCCTTGGGGACGCGCGGCGACTCGCTGTACATCGAAGGCATCTGTCCCACATGGGGCTCCTTCCGCCTGCGGCCGCTGTACAACCTCCCCTTCGACAAGCTCCAGCGCGGCACCACGTTCCAGGGCGGCAAATACTGCGATTGGATGATCCGCCGCTCCCAGCTCATCACGCCGCTCTTGGCCAAGAGGGCGGGACGGCCGGTCCGCTGCGTCAACACGCGGATGAACGACTACTATCCGGCGAACCCGCAAAGCTATTCGCACGTCAAGATCGCGTTCAAGGCGGACGGGACCATCCTCGGCGTCGAGGAGAGCAAGGTCGGCGACAGCGGCGCGCCCAACAAGCGCACGAAGGGCGGGGGCGGCTTCGGCTCGTACGAGGCGATGTTCAGCCCATTCAACACCACGCGCTGCACCAACCTGAAAAGCACGTCGGTCAGCGCCTACACCAGCTCGGGCAAGAACACCGGCAGCCAGACCTCGCCCTTCAACTGGGACGCGATGACCATCGCCGAGCAGCTCATCGCCGAGAAACTGGGGATGGATCCGACCGACGTGGCGCTCAAGAACGTCCACGGCCCCGCGTCGCAGAGCGACCCCGGCGTCCCGCCCGGCCTTGTCGAGTGCATCGCGAAAGGCAAAAAGGCGATGAACTGGCAGTGGCATCCCGCCGGCGCCAAGCGCCTCCCCGACGGGCGGCTGCACGGCCTGAGCTTCCGCTACGCCCAGTCGCCGCGCCATGCGATGGCGCCCTACACCGCGACCGTGACCATCCAAGGGGACAACAAGGTCTACGTGCCGCTCAAAGGCCCGTGGATAGGCGTCTACGCCGCCGACGCCTGCGCCCTGGTGGTCGCCGAGGAGATGGGGGCGCGGGTCGAGGACGTGATCCTGCTGTACGACAACAAGGCGCTCTTCACGCCGGTCGGCGGCGGCTCGGACGGCACCACCGCCTCGGCGTGGGTCATGAAGGAGGCGGCGGTGCTCTGCCGCAAGGCTCTGCTGGAGCTGGCCGCGCCCAAGTTCAAGGCCAAGCCGGAGGACCTGGACACCAAGGACACGAAGGTCTTTTTGAAGTCCGACCCCTCCAACGCCATCCCCTTCGGGCAGTTCATCGCCGACGAGGGGTTCAACGACCACGACAAGGACATCGCGGCGACCTTCTTCGGGCGCCCCCCCGCGACCACCTGGAACGAGGCGGGGCGGATCCTGGACGTCATGAACGCCAGCTTCTGCGAGGTGGCGGTCGATCCCGACACGGGCGGCGTGGAGGTCACCAAGTTCGTGGTGGTCTGCGACCCGGGCAAGGTGCTGCGCATGACCTCGTTCGAGGGGCAGTTGCACCAGGCGATGTTCTTCAGCCAGGGCGGGGGGCTCACGGAGGAGTTCGTGTTCGACAAGGGCACGGGGGTGAAGCTCAGTACGAACATGTGGGAGTACAAAAAGCCCACGATAGCGGACTTGGGGCCGATAGAGACCCATGCGGTCGAGACCCGTTCGGGGAACGCCTGCTACGGCGCATCGGGCATCAGCCACTGCATGGCCGCGCCGCTGCTGCCGGTCTGCGCCGTCGCCAACGCCATCGGCAAATGGGTCGAGCCGCCCGCCACGCCCGACAAGATCCTCCGGGCGCTGGGCAAGGCGTAGGGCAGGTTCCATGGATTGGTTGAACCTGTTGGCGATGGCGGTGGCGCTGGCTATGGACGCCCTCGCCGTGGCGCTGGTCACGGGGCTGACGCTGCATCCCCTGACCGGGCGACGGCTCTTTCGCATGTCGTTCCACTTCGGTCTGTTCCAAGCGTTGATGCCGATGCTCGGCTGGGCGGCGGGGCGCGCCGTCTACGGCTACATCAGCGCCTTCGACCACTGGATGGCCTTCGCCCTGCTGGGCTTTGTCGGCGGCAGGATGTTTTGGGGCGCGCTCCGGGGCGGGATGGACGGGGACGCCCCCCGCGTCGATCCGACCTCCGGGTGGGAGCTGGTCGCCCTCTCCGTCGCCACCAGCATCGACGCCTTGGCGGTGGGGCTTTCGCTCGCCGCGCTCGGATCGGGCATCCTGGCCCCGGCGGCGGTGATCGGCCTGGTCGCCGCCGCCTTCACCCTGGCGGGGATGTTGCTGGGGCGGCGCATCGGCGCGCACTGGGGGCGGCGGGTCGAGGCCGCCGGCGGGCTCATCCTGGTCGCCATCGGCGTGCGCATCCTCGTACAGCATCTCATGGAGTGACCCGGGCGCCTTCCCGAGCCCCCGAGCGTCTTGATTGATTGACTTGATCGCTCCGTGCCGTTAACGTATCTGATGCTTCGGGCTCGCGCCATCGGTGCGGGCAAGACCGGGAGGGCGCATGAGACGACACGTTTTCACCTATCCGCTGTGCCTGTTGCTGGCGGCGGTCGCGACGACCGCATCGCCGCGACCGGCGCGCGCCGACTACAAGCAGGCCGCCAGCTACTATTCCCAAGGGGACTACAACCGGGCGATACAAGAGTTGAAGCCGGATTTGGACAAGTCTCCGAACTGGGAGTTCGGGCATCGCCTGCTGGGGCTTTGCTACCTCGGCGTCAACAACAACGCCCTCGCGGTCTCGTCGTTGTCGCGCGCGGCGGAGCTGAAGTCCACCGCCTTCTCCACCTACTACGGGCTGGGGCAGGCGTACTTCAACATGCAACGTTACAGCGACGCCATCGCGTCCTTGAACCGCGCCGAGCCGCTGGCAGCCAAAGAGGGGAACCCGGGCGCGGAGAGGGCGAGGATACAGCTCATACGGGGGGCGGCGTATTACCGCTCCAGACGCTACGCCGACGCCGTCGAGGACTTGCAGGGGGCTGTGCGCGCCAACGCCTCCGACTGGACGCTCCATTCCATGTTGGGCATCTCCTACTTCAACCTGAACCGCACGGACGAGGCGATCCCGGCGCTGGAGCGGGCGCTCGCATTGAAACCGGGCGAGGCGAACGCCAAGGACGTCTTGGGGAAGGCGTACTTGAAAAAGGGGGCGCAGGCGCTTTCCGGCAAGCAATACGCCGCCGCCGTGCAGGCGTTGACGAAAGCGAAATCCTACGACCCGGACAACGGCTACGTCGATTACAACCTCGCGGAGGCGCACCTGTTCCAGAAGCAGTATCCCGCAGCGGAAAAGGCGCTCCTCCAGGCGAGCTCCCGCCTGCCGGACAACGCGGGCGTGTTCACGCGGCTGGGACTGGTATACGAGAAGCAGAACAAGCGGGACCAGGCGCTGAAAGCATACAAGAAAGCCTATGAGTTGAACCCGTCGCCGGAGCTCAAGGAGGCGGTAGACCGTTTCGCCACCAAGAAATGAGGGGTGCAGGCGCTACTTGGGCGAGGCGAAGGCGGGGGCGAGCGCCCTGCGCGGCGTCTGGGGGCGGTAGTAGTAGCTGCGGCGGTAGCGGAGCCCGGAGGCGGGGCGCAGGTACTCGACGGCGATGCGGTGCTCGGAGTCGGGCTCCAGGCTCTGGTTCGAAACGTAGGTCAGGTAGTATTTGTTCTTCAACTCCTGCGCGATCTCCCGGTAGACGTCCCGGATGGCGTCGTAGTCCGCCGGGAAGAAGACGCGCCCGCCGGTCTCCTCCGCCAGCGCGGCCATCTCCGCCTCCCGCTGGGCGAAGAATTCATCGACGTAGCCGTCCCAATCCTCGCCGAAAAGCCTCCTGTAGATGTCGGTGATGATCGCCACTCGCCGATTCTGCCGCGCGTCCTCCTTTATGATGGCGGTCTTGGACACGACGTAAAAAGACGCCTGGGACTTGGCGACGGCGCGCGCCGCCTCCCCGAAACCGACCCGGCTCCAATTGTTCAGGCAGTCGGTCAGCAGGATGATCGCCCGCTGCCCCTCCACGCCGCGCAACTGTTCGCTCGCAGCCAGGTACATGGCGTCGTAAAGCGCCGTGCGGTATCCGGGGCGGATCTTGTCAAGCGCCTTGTCCACCTTCTTCCGGTCGCCCGTCCAGTCGAGCACGAGGTTCACCTCGTCGTCGAACGTGATCAAGGAGATTTGATCTTCACGCCCCAGCTTTTTTGCGAAGTCCTCGGCGGCGGACTTGATCTTCTTCCATTCCGACTTGCTGCTGGGGCTGGTGTCCAAGACCAGCACCACCGACATGGCGCCGGCGTCCACGCCGACGCTGCGGATATCCTGCCGCTCCTTGTCCTCCCACAACCGGAAATCCTCTTTCCTGAGGTCGCCCACGAGGAGGCCGCGGCCGTCAAAGACGCTGATCGGGACTTTGACCAGGTTGGTCGCCGCGCGGAAACGGAACCCCTCCCCGTCCTGGGGTTCGGGAGGGGTTTGCGCTGCGGCGGGGCGGAGCCGCCCCCCCCCGCCGCAGAGCAGGGACACAGCCATCACCAAGCTGCACAGCCATCGCGTTCTCATCGGCATCGCCATTCCATCTGCGGCAAGCCGCCGCATTTCCAAGGCGCGCCGCGCCGCCGGGACGGCGAAACGGCGGAGGGGCGCGCCGTTACACCAGCAGACCGCTGAAGAAGTCGTTGCCCTTGTCGTCCACGAGGATGAACGCCGGGAAATCGACCACCTCGATCTTCCAGACCGCCTCCATCCCCAGCTCCGGGTAATCGACGCACTCGACCTTCTTGATGTTCTCCTCGGCCAGGAGCGCGGCCGGACCGCCGATGGAGCCGAGGTAGAAGCCGCCATGCTTCTTGCAGGCGTCCGTGACCTGCCGGGAGCGGTTCCCCTTGGCGATCATGACCAGCGAGCCGCCGTTGCTTTGCAGAAGGTCCACGTAGGAGTCCATGCGCCCGGCGGTGGTCGGCCCGAAGGAGCCGGAGGGCTTGCCCGCCGGGGTCTTGGCAGGGCCCGCGTAGTAGATGGGATGGTCTTTCAGGTAGCCGGGCAGGGGCTTGCCCGCGTCCAGCAGCGCCTTGAACTTGGCGTGCGCGATGTCGCGCCCGACGATGATCGTGCCGTCCAGGGAGAGCTGCGTGGCGACCGGGTGCTTGGTCAGCTCGGCCAGGATGTCCTTCATCGGCTGGTCGAGGTTGACCTTGACCACGCCGCGCGAGTGCTTGCCGCGATACTTTTCCGGTATCAGGCGGCCCGGGTCGCGGTCCATCTCCTCCAGCCAGATGCCGCCCTTGTCGATCTTGGCCTTGATGTTGCGGTCGGCGGAGCAGGAGACGCCCATGCCGACCGGACAGGAGGCGCCGTGGCGCGGCAGGCGGACGACGCGCACGTCATGCGCGAAATACTTGCCGCCGAACTGCGCGCCGATGCCGCAGCTTTGCGCCGCCGCGAGCAGCTTCGCCTCGAGCTCGAGGTCGCGGAACGCCCGCCCCCCCTCGTTGCCGGAGGTGGGCAGGTGGTCGAGGTAGCCCGTGGAGGCCAGCTTCACCGTCTTGAGCGTGCTTTCGGCGCTGGTGCCGCCGACGACGAACGCCAGGTGGTAGGGAGGGCAGGCGGCGGTGCCGAGCGTCTTCATCTTGGCGACCAGGAACTTCTCCAGGCTCTCCGGGTTCAACAGCGCCTTGGTCTCCTGGAACAGGTAGGTCTTGTTGGCGCTGCCGCCCCCCTTGGCGACGAACAGGAACGTGTATTCGTCGCCGGGCGTGGCGTAAAGGTCGATCTGCGCGGGCAGGTTGTTGCCGGAGTTGACCTCCTTGTACATGTCCAGCGGGATGGTCTGCGAATAGCGGAGCGCCTCGCCGGTGTAGGTCTGGAAAACGCCTTTGGAGAGGAGCTCCTCGTCGCGGCAGCCGGTCCAGACGCGCTGCCCCTTCTTGCCGATGACGATGGCCGTGCCGGTGTCCTGGCAGAAGGGGAGCTCGAACTTGGCGGAGACCTCGGCGTTGCGCAGCATGGCGATGGCGACGCCCCGGTCGTTCGGGGACGCCTCCGGGTCGTCGAGGATGCGCGCCACCTGCTCGTTGTGCCTCGCCCGCAGGAGGAACGAGACGTCGCGCATCGCCTGGGCGGCGAGCAGCGTCAAGCCCTCCGGCTCGATTTTCAGGATTTTCTCCCCGCCGAAGTCGGCGACGCCCACATGGTCTTTCGTGAGCAAGCGGTAGGATGTGTCGTCCCCCGAAAGCGGGAACGGGTCTTGGTACTTGAATTCCACTGTGTGACCTCCCATGTCAAGTCAATAACTGGATAGATCATAACATTGAGTCGAGGGCGAAGCCACCGGCGGAGAAAGTCCCCAAGCGCGCCGCCCTCGTTGACTCGATGGCGGGGGAACGCCTATAATTGCCAGCATCGCAATCGCCCGCAAGGAGGGCGATGCAAGGAGAGGATATGCGCGTCCGAAAGTCTTTCGCAGTTTTAACCCTTGTCGCCCTAGGCCTAGGCTTCAGCCTGACCGGCGCCGCCCAAAAGAAGCGTGAGGGCGGGGGGGCGCAATATTACAAGGACTGGCTCAACAAGGACGTCGTATACATCATCTCCGACGAGGAGAAGTCGTTCTTCAAGTCCTTGAAAAACGACGAGGAGAAGGAGAGCTTCATCCAGCAGTTCTGGGATCGCCGCAACCCCGACCCCCGCTCCCCGTACAACGAATTCAAGGAAGAGCATTACCGCCGCATCGCCTACGCGAACGAGCGGTTCACCTCCGGCATCCCCGGCTGGCGCACCGACCGCGGACGCATCTACATCCTCTGGGGGGAGCCCGACCAAAAAGAGACGCACCCCACCGGCGGCATCTACTACCGCCAGTCCTACGAAGGGGGCGGCTCCACATCCACCTTCCCCTTCGAGCGTTGGTGGTACCGGCACATCGACGGCGTCGGCGATGACATCGAACTGGAGTTCGTGGACAGCTCCAACAGCGGGGAGTACCGCCTCGCCATGAGCCCGGAGGAGAAGGACGCGCTGATCAACGTCCCCGGCATGGGGTTGACCTTGGCGGAAGAAATGGGGCTCGCCGACAAGCGAGACCGCGTCTACTTCAACCCGAGCGGCTGGTACGACTACAACAACCCGAACCGGTACGGGCGCAACACGAAGGATTCGCCCTTCTCGCAGATGGAGCGGTACTTCAGCGTGCAGCGCCCGCCCAAGATCAAGTTCGAGGATCTGAAGAGCGTGGTCACGACGCACGTCAGCTACAGCTCGCTCTTTTACGACGTGCGCACCGACTACATCCGGCTGTCGGAGGACAAGGTGCTGGTCCCCATAACCGTCGAGATCAGCAACACGGAGCTGGAGTTCAAGAAGGAGAAGGACTTCAACCGCGCCAAGATCAACGTGTACGGCATCATCACCGGGCTGACCAACAAGATCCACGCCGAATGGGAGGACGAGATCGTCCGCGACTTCCTCGACGTCTATTTCGACCAAGGGAAGGAGAAAAAGTCGGAGTACCAGCGCATCGTGGCGCTCCCCCCGGGGCAACGCTACAAGTTGGACCTCGTGCTGAAGGACGTGAACAGCAAGAAGATCGGCGCCTTGAGCCTGGGGTTGAACGTGCCCAAGTACGCCGACCCCGGATTGCAGTCCAGCAGCATCATCTTGGCGAACACCATCACCGCCGCGCCGGCGAACTCCACCTCCCTCGACCAGTACGTCATCGGGGACATGCGCATCGTGCCGAACGTGAATGCCGCATATGTGCCGGGGCAGAACCTGATCCCCTACATGCAGATCTACGGCATGGAGATCGACCAGACCACCCAGCAGCCGTCGCTGGACGTGGAGTTCGTCATCAAAAAAGGCGGGGACGTCGTCGCGGAGGTCGAAAATTCCGCCATCAATTCGGAGCAGTTCTTCTACGGGGCGCGCGTGGTGCTGGTCGGCAGGGTGCCGGTCGGCCAACTCGCCCCGGGGGACTACAAGTTGGAGATCCACGTCTTGGACAAGATCTCAAACAACCGCCTGGTCACCGCGACGGACTTCAAAGTCAACGCCCCCGCTCCGGCGGTCGCGGCGGTCGCCGAAGAAGCCGCGGAAGAATGACACGGATGCGTAAAAACGGGGTGGCAGCCTTCCCGACTTGGAGCGCGGCCGCCTCGCCGCCCGCCGTCGTTCGTTTGAACACCGTCGCGGGAGAGCCTTCCCCCGTTCGGTCGCCGGAAACGCAAACGATGCGATGGCGAGGTCTCGACGGCGCAGGCGGCACCCCAGGCATTTAGGGAACCTCTAAAAAACTCGCAGACAAGGCGTCGCCGCAGGTCGAAAAGCGGAGCCTACCAAGGCGAATGAGCATTTTCGACCAAGGCGCAACGCAGCATCCGGGGTTTTTAGAGGTCCCCTTTAAAGACAGGGCTATCTATGACCGAGAAACCGACGGGCGAGAAGGTCGTCGCCACGAATAAAAAGGCGTTTCACGACTACTTCATCCTCGAGAAGCTGGAGGCGGGCGTGTGCCTGCTCGGGACGGAGGTCAAGTCCATCCGGGAGGGGCGGCTGAACCTCAAGGACAGCTACGCCATCATACAGAAGGGCGAGGCGATGCTGTTCAATTGCCACATCAGCCCCTACTCGCACGGCAACCGCGAAAACCACGAGCCCACGCGCACCCGCAAGCTGCTGTTGCACGCGCGGGAGATCCGCAAGCTGATCGGCAAGACGCAGGAGAAGGGGCTGACGCTGACGCCGTTGCGCGTCTACTTCAAACGCGGGCGCGTGAAGGTGGAGCTGGGCGTGGCGCGCGGCAAGAAGCTCATGGACAAGCGGGAGACGGAGCGGCGCAAGGAAGCCGACCGCGAAGCCGCAGCCGCCATGAAATACCGGCGGCGATGAAAGCGTATAAGGGGTGTGCCGCGAGCTCCCCGCAGACAGCGCCGGGGTTCTTCGCGGGCGTCCTAGAACCAGTAAGGAGGCCTTTAGATCATGCAGTTCGCCTATAGCCCGGAAAGCCACCCTTCCATCGCCTGCGACCTCTTGGCATACCCGGTCTTCGATGACGACGTCTCGAAGCCTTCGCCGGCGGATCCCGCAACGCCGTCCTCCGCGCCGTTGAAGGCGCTGGACGCAGCCACTGGCCATGCCGTCAGCGCCCTGCTGGCGTCCACGGAGTTCAAGCCGGAGTTGCACCGCTGTTGCAAGCTCCACCGTCCGGCGCAGCTCCAGGCGGAGCGGCTGTTGCTGGTGGGGGCGGGGAAGCGGTCGGAGTTCACCCCGGCGCGGTTGCGCGAAGTGGCGGGGGTGGCGGTGCGCGCGGCGCGGGCGTCCCATTGCAAAAAGATCGCCTTGGTCTGCCGCGACGCCTTCCCGGCGCGGCTGGCGGCGCAGATGGCGGTGGAAGGATCCCTGTACGCGAACTACGACGCGGATCTGTACAAGACGAAGGATCGGGAGGGCGGCGACGTGACGGACTGCCAGTTGCTCTTCGAGGGCGAAGCCAGCGGGAAGGCGGATGGGGGCGAGGTCGCGGAGGGCGTCCGGCGCGGAGTGGCTGTCGGCGAGGCGACGAACTTCGCACGCACGCTGGTCAACGAGCCCGCCAACGTCCTGACGCCGGCGCAATTCGTCCAGCGCGCCTTGGACGAGTGCGCCAAGGCGGGTCTGGAAGCGCAGGTAATGGAACGGGAGGGGATGGAGGCGCTCGGCATGAACGCCCTGCTGGCCGTGAGCCGGGGCAGCGACCAGCCGCCCAAGCTGCTCCTGTTGCGCACCCCCGGCGCGGTGGGGGAAAACGCGGGGGTGCCGCTGACCGCCCTCGTCGGCAAGGGGGTCACCTTCGACAGCGGCGGCATCTCGCTCAAGCCCTCCGACAAGATGGAGGAGATGAAAGGCGACATGGCTGGCGGCGCGGCGGTGCTGGGCGCCATGCTCGCGCTCGGGCGGCTCTGCCCGCAAAAGCCGCTCCTAGGGCTCGTCCCCCTCACGGAAAACCTGCCCGGCGGCAAGGCGACCAAGCCCGGCGACGTGGTGAAGTCGCTCTCGGGCAAGACCATCGAGATCATCAACACCGATGCGGAGGGACGGCTGATCCTCGCCGACGCCTTGGCTTATGCAAGAACCCTCGGCGCGACGCGGATTCTCGACGCCGCCACGCTGACGGGGGCGTGCGTCGTGGCGCTCGGCACCGTCAACGCCGGGATGCTGGGGACTGACCAGGCGACCATCGACCGCCTCCGCGCCAACTGCGCAGCCACGGGCGAGAAGTTCTGGCAACTGCCCATCGACGACGAGTACAAGAAGGCCATCCGCAGCGAGATCGCCGACATGAAGAACGTCGGCGGGCGCGCGGGCGGCACCATCACCGCCGCGAAGTTCCTACAGGAATTCGTGGAGGACACCCCTTGGGTCCACTTGGACATCGCAGGCATGGACATCGACACGGAGGGACGCCCCTTCGCCTGCAAGGGCGCGACCGGCTTCGGCGTGAGGACTTTCGTGCAATTACTGGAGGGATGACCCGGTTTCAGAGGCATATATCGAGCATGGAGAAAAATCTTCTAGACATCATCAGGATAGGCGTATTTTACGATGGTTACTATTTTTACAAAGTAAGTAATTATTACAAATACGAACACATTCGCAAATCGCGCATCAGCATCTCGGGGTTGCAGAATTTCATCCGCAAAAAGGTGGGGGATCTCACCAAGACGGACTTCCGGCAATGCCAGATCATCGATTCGCACTATTTCCGGGGGCGCTCTTCGGCGAAGGAGCTCGGCGAGAAGGTTCAAAACGAACGGGTGTTCGAGGACATCCTCATGCGCGAAAACATCGTCACGCATTACCTGCCCCTTCGCATCGGCCACCAGGAGAAGGGCATCGACGTGTGGCTCGCCTTGGAGGCGTATGAGCTTTCCATCTACAAGCACTTCGACGTCCTGGTGCTGGTGGCCGGCGACGGCGACTACGTCCCGCTCGTGCGCAAACTCCATACGCTGGGAACCCAGGTGATGCTGCTTTGCTGGGACTTCTCCTATCACAACGAGAACGGCGACCTGATGGAGACGCGGACTTCGCGGCAGCTTCTCGACGAAGTGTTCTGCCCGGTGGTGATGAGCCAGCGCATCGACGAGGAAAACGGCGAAGACATCCGCAACCTCTTCATGACGGACAACACCGTCAACGACATACGGGCGCAGGAATACTTTTCCACCATCCTATCCCTCAACACGAACGGCTTCGGCTTCATCCGCGACGTCGAACGCAACAACGTCTTCTTCCACTACGGCGCGTTGACCAACCGGGACTTCGCCGACCTCGACTCGGGCATGAGGGTCAAGTACAGGGTCGAGGAGGACGCGGAACGGACTAAGCGCGACGGGGTCCCGCGCTACCGCGCCCACATGGTGACCGTCCTCGATGAGAGATGACGCCGCATTGCCGCCGCGCCGCGCGCCGCGCAGTTCGCATGGTGCCGGTGCGGCGGCGCGGGGGTTCGACCGTCACGTCCTTGACCCGGGCGGCTCGGCCGGGAGCGGCGAGCCGCTCCCGGCTTGCGCTAACGCTAATAGCGGTTGTCGAAGATGCGGGGGGTCTTCTTCTCGCTGCGCGGCAGCTCGCCCATGCCGACCGCCTTGGCCTTGGGCGTCATGCCGACCGACACCTTGAACTCGCGCTCCACCGTCTTTTCCAGGTCGCGGCGCTCCCCGTCCGACTTGCGCGCGGTCTCGAAGAAGACCGTCACCACGTCCTTGCCGTTCACGTGGTCGATCATGATCTGGTATTCGCTGCTCACCCCGTCCACACCTGACAGCAGCTCGTCCACACGGCTGGGGAAGATGATCGTCCCCTTGACCTTCACCATGTCGTCCGAACGCCCGTCGATGGCGGCGATGCGCGGGTAGTCTTGCCCGCAGGCGCATTTGCCGAGGACTTCCCGCGTCAGGTCGTGGGTGCGGTAGCGGATCAGCGGCGCCCCCTCCTTTTGCAGGGTCGTGATGACCAGCTCGCCGCGCTCCCCCTCCTTGACCGGCTCGCCCGTAGCCGGGTCGATGATCTCGTAGTACATGTAGTCGGTCCACATGTGCATGGCCGCGTCGTGCATGCAGTTGATGCCGATGCCGGGCCCGTACACCTCCGTCAGCCCGTAGATGTCGTAAAGCTCCACGCCGAGCTCGTCGGCGATGCGCTTGCGCATCTTCTTGCCCCAGCGCTCGGAGCCGATGACCCCCTTCTTCAGCCGTATCTTGTCCTTCACGCCGCGCTTGGCGATCTCCTCCGCCAGCAGCAGCGCGTAGGACGAGGTGGCGGTGAGCACCGTCGTCCCCATGTCGATCATCATCTTGATCTGCTTGTCGGTGTTGCCCGGGCCGAGCGGCAGCGCCATCGCGCCCAGCAGCTCCGCGCCGAGCTGGAAGCCGATGCCCGCCGTCCACAGCCCGTAGCCGGGGGTGATCTGTATCTTGTCCTTCGCCGTGACGCCGGCGAACTCGTAGCACCGCTTGAACATCTTCGCCCAGTCCAGCACGTCCTTGCGGGTGTAGGGGATGATGACCGGCGTCCCCGTCGTCCCCGACGAGGAGTGGATGCGGACAATGCGCTCCTCCGGCACGGCGCACAGGCCCAGCGGGTAGGCGTTGCGCAGATCCTCCTTGTCGGTGAACGGCAGCTTCAGGAAGTCGGCCTCGGCCTTGACGTCCTCCGGGTCGATGCCCGCGAAATGTTTTTTGTAGAACTCGCTCTTTTTCGCGCGCCGGATGTTTTTCCTGATTTCGGCCAGCGTTTCCTTGGTCATATCCATGATTGCCTGCTTTCCCCATTGTCAACCGCAATTAATGACTGTGCCGCGTCACCGTGCCGCGTCAAAACTGTCTGAACAGGCTTGCGCCGTAGTTCAGCGCGGCGATGTTCATCGCCAGGAACTTCGCGTTCACCCGCTCGGCGAGCGCCGCCAGAAGCTCGTCCGTGCCGAAGGGGAACGCCCCCGCCGCCGCCGCCGCGCCGATGAGCGCGATGTTGAGGCTCCGCGCCCCGCAATGCCGTATCACGTCCTCGCCCGAGACGACGCGCGCGCCGCACCGGGCCTTTAGCCACCGCGCCGCCGCCGCGCCGTCGTAGCCGCCCTTGACCGCCGGGGCCAGCGGGCGGTCGCAGACGAGGAACGTCCCGCCCGGCGCCAGGTAGTCGCGCACCCGCGCCGCCTCGCCCGGCTCGAAGGCGAGGATGACGTCGGCGCGCCCGCGCGGGATGAGGGGGGAGGCGATGTCCCGCCCCATGCGCACATGGCTGGTCACGCTGCCGCCGCGCTGGGCCATGCCGATGGTCTCGCTGCCGCGCACGTCGAGGCCGGCCGCCATCGCCGCCGCGCCCAGGATGCGCGCCGCCAACACCGTCCCCTGCCCCCCCACCCCCGCTATCAGGCAGTTGGCCGTGTTCATCGCGCACCGCCTTCCACGGCTTCCCCGGCGCCTATGGCGTCGAAGGGGCAGACGCTCCGGCACAGCCCGCAACCGGTGCAGAGGATGCCGTCGATGGCGGCCTTCCCGTCCGCGCCCTCTGACAGGGCGGGGCAGCCGAGTTTGCGGACGCAGAGCCCGCAGGCGCGGCAGGCGTCGGAAGCGACCGCGAGCGCGTCGCCTTTGGGGACGATGTTGACGCAAGGCCCTTCGTAGATGATGACGCGCACCCCGCGCGCGGCGGCGGCGCGCATGGCCGCTTCTTTGGCCGCCGCGTGGTCGAAGACATTCACCCGCTGGATGTCCTGGACGCCGACCCCTTTGCAGACTTCATAGATCGAGACCCGCCGCGCGGGCTCGCCCATGAGCGTCCGCGCCATGCCGGGGTGGGGCTGGCCGCCGGTCATCGCCGTCGTGCCGTTGTCCAGGATGACGACCGCCACGTCCGCGCCGTTCCAGACCGCGTTGACCAGGCCCGTGACGCCGGAATGGAAAAAGGTCGAGTCGCCGATGAAGGCGAAATGCGTCGCGTCCGGCTCCGCCCGGCCCAGCCCCTGTGCCTGCGTAAGCCCCGCGCCCATGCAAAGGCAGGTGTCCACCATGTCGAGCGGGAGGGCGTTGCCGAGCGTGTAGCAGCCGATGTCGCCGGAAAAGACCGCTTTCTTCCCCGACGCGGCTTTGGCAGCCTCCTTGACCGCGAAGAACGCGCCCCGGTGCGGACAGCCCGCGCACAGGACGGGGGGGCGGACAGGGAGCGCGGGGGCTTCGTCATCCGTCTTCCCCGCTTCCCCGGAGTGGTCGGCGTCGGCGGTGGCGCCGACCACATCGGCGCTGCCGCCCCCCAGGAAGTTGCAAATGGCGTCCACCAGCGCCTCGACCGTGTTCTCCCCCGCGAGGATGCCGTCGCCGGTCGCCTTGCCGCGAATCTTCGCCTTCAGTCCGCGCAATCCGCAGAGGCGTATCAGCGAGTCCTCGATCACCGGATCGAGTTCTTCGACGACGAGCGCTTCGTCCAAGCCGTCCAAGAACTCGACGCCGAGCCGTTCCGCAAAAGGAACCGTGCCGACCTTGAGCAGACGGACGGGGGGGACGCCGCCGCCTTCCCCTTCCCCGCGCGCCCGGCGCGCCCCAAGGCGCTCCCTGACGACGGCCAGCGCCTCCCGCACATAGCACCAACTGACGCCCCCCGCCGCGATGCCTTTGACGGCGGGAGCATCGTCGCCGTCGCGCGAGCCCCCGTCCGCGTCCGTGCGCGGGGCGGCATCGAAATGGGAGACCCCGCTATGGCAGACGAGCTCGCGCCCTAGGCGGCGCAACGTCTTTTCGATTTCGATTTTGTTGCGGTAGGCGAGGCGGGGGAAGATGACCCAGCGACCGTCGTCTTTAATAAAACCTTCCGGCGCGCGGCGCGGCAGGTCGGGCAGCAGCTCCACCGAGGCGTAGCTGTGGCAGACGCGCGTGGTGGGACGGAAAAGGACGGGGCGGCCGATTTCCTCAGAGAGGTCGAAGGCGTCGGCGACCATCGCGTAGGCTTCCTCGGGCGTCGAGGGGTCGAAGACGGCGAACTTGGCGAACTGCCCGAAGCGGCGCGTGTCCTGCTCGGTCTGCGAGGAGATCGGGCCGGGATCGTCCGCGACCACGACCACCATCCCGCCCTTGACGCCGACGTAGTTCAGGCTCATGAGCGGGTCGGAGGCGACGTTCAGGCCGACCTGCTTCATCGTGACCAGCGCCCGCGCCCCGGCGATGGCCGCTCCGGCCGCCACCTCCAGCGCCGCCTTCTCGTTCGCCGACCACTCGGCGTAGACCCCGTCGGGGCGGCGGCGGGCGATGGCCTCCAGGATTTCCGACGAGGGGGTGCCCGGATAGCCGGTCGCCACCGCGACACCCGCGCGAATCGCCCCTTCGGCGATAGCCTCGTTCCCCATGAGCAGTTTTCGAGCCAACTCCGTCCCCACCTTCAACTCATTTCGCGGGTGGCATTATACCCGCAAAAACGCCGGTTGTTTGAGCAATTTATTCAGATACCGTGAGATACGCCCGAAGTGCCCGAAGTGCGTGAAACCGCTTGTTTCCAACCGGCGGATGCCTTAAGATGTCCCTTCAACTGACGACCGGTGCCATGCTGGAAGGCGCTGGTCGATTGACGGGCCTCGGGCCCTGTGCAATGTAACCCTCGAACCATGTCAGGTCCGGAAGGAAGCAGCATTAAGAGGTTCCTTACATGTGCAACAGGTCTCCCGGGGCTCGACCCTTTTTCCCTGTGCAACAACGGCTATGCAATATCAAGTTCTCGCACGCAAATGGCGCCCCCGCAACTTCCATGAGCTGGTGGGACAGGAGCACGTCTCCCGCTCGCTGCTGAACGCCCTCACCGGAGGGCGGCTGGCGCACGCATTCCTCTTCTCCGGCCCGCGCGGGTCGGGTAAGACCACATCGGCGCGCATCCTCGCCAAGGCTCTGAACTGCCACGCGGGCAAGCCGGGTGAGCCGTGCGACGAGTGCCCCTCCTGCGTCGAGGTCGCCGCCGGCACCTCGATGGACGTCCTTGAGATCGACGCGGCGTCCAACCGCGGCATCGACGACATCCGCGAGCTGAGGGACGAAGTCCGCTACAACCCGGCGCGCGACCGCAACAAGATATTCATCATCGACGAAGTCCACATGCTCACGACGGAGGCGTTCAACGCGCTCCTGAAGACGTTGGAGGAACCGCCGCCAAACGTCGTCTTCATCTTGGCGACCACGGAGTACCACAAAGTCCCGGCGACGATCTTGTCGCGTTGCCAGAAGTACACCTTCAAGCTGATCCCCTACCCGATGATCCTCGACCGCCTGCGCGAGATCGCCCAGGCGGAGGGCGTCCAGATCAGCGACGGCGCCTTGGAACAGGTGACCTTCGCCAGCGGCGGCAGCATGCGCGACGCCATGTCGGCGCTGGACCAGGTGCTGGCGTTCTCCGGCAGCGAGGTGCGCGACGAGGATGTCGCCGCCCTGCTGGGGCTGGTCGAGACGAAGGTCTTGGGGCGCACCGTGCACGCCATCGCCGGCGGCGACACGGCGACATTGTTGCAGGTGGTCGCGGATCTGGTGGAGTCGGGGCAAGACCTCAACAACTTCTGCCGACGGCTCTCGGGGCAGTTCCGCAACTTGATGGTGCTCAAGGCGGGGGTGACGGACACGGCGATGCTCGGCGTGCCGGAAAGCCTGCTGCCGGAGTTGCGCACGCAGGCGGATCTCTTCTCCCGCGAGGACTTGATACGCCTGTTCGACACGTTCCAGAAGATCGAGGCGGCGATGAAATACGCGGCGCAGGTGCGTTTCCAGCTCGAAATGGGGCTGATCGAACTGTCGCACGTCGCCCGCCTGCGCCCGATAGAAGATTTGATCGCGGAGTTCGCCGGACGGGCGGGGGGGGCGGAGAGCGCCCCCGAAGGCGCGACACGCCCGACGGCGCGGCCGGCGCGGCCGCAGACGCCTCCCGCGCAGCAAAGGACGCCGTCCGCCGGCGCGCCGCAAAAAGATTCGCCTGCGGACGCGCCGGCAGGTGCGGACGAATTGCTCGTTCAAGTCGCGATGGCGGTGCAACAGGAGTCCTTGCGCTCCTTGTTGCAGTCGTTGGCCGGGGCTCGCCTGGAGGGGGATCGGCTCGTACTCGATCCGGGCGATGCCAACGATTTCACCAAGAACAGCCTCCGCCGGAATTTGGGGGAGCTCTCCACCATCGCCTCCGGTGTCTTCGGCAGGCAGGTCTCCGCCGTCATGGCGGGGGAGCTTCCCGGCGCGTCGGCACCCACGCCCGCGCCGGCAAAGGCTCCGAAGCCGCAACCCGCCCCGAGTTCGCCAAGTCCATCGGGTTCCTCGCCGGATTCGGAGAAGGACGCGCTGATGGAAAAGGCGCAGCAGCACCCGGTGATGCGCTCCTTCTTTGACAACTTCCCCGGCGAGCGCAGCGCCGAGAAGATCGACTGATGGGCGACTACGCGGAACCGATCGAAAGGCTCATCGACGAGTTCAGGCGCTTCCCTGGCATCGGGGCGAAGGGTGCGCAACGGATGGCATACATCGTCCTGCGCCGCAGCCGGGAGGACGCCGAGCGGTTGCGGCGCGCCATCGCCGACGTGAAGGATAAGATCCGCACCTGCTCCCGTTGCAACAACTTCTCCGACTCCGATCCTTGCCGCTACTGCTCCAGCCCGACGCGCTCCCCGGAGGTCATCTGCGTGGTCGAGGAGCCCCGGGACATCCTGGCGGTGGAGAAGACGCGCGAATACCATGGGCAATATCACGTCCTGCACGGCGCGCTCTCGCCCATCAACGGCGTCGGCCCCGCCGACCTCATGATAGGGAATCTGCTGGAAAGGTTGCGCGAGGGGGTGGCGAAGGAGATCATCCTCGCCACGAACCCCAACGTGGAGGGGGAGGCGACGGCGATCTACCTCGCGAAGCTGCTGAAACCGATCGGGGTGCGGGTGAGTCGCATCGCGCTGGGAGTCCCGGTCGGGAGCGACTTGGAGTACGCCGACGAGATGACGATGTCCAAGGCGTTGGAGCACCGCCACGAAATGTAACGGGGTGGGGCGTGCCGCCGGCTCGTCCCGCAGCGACAAGCGTCAACGCGGCGCCCACCCGGCACAATGCCTTGCATCACGCACCGCCGTCTCGCAGGATGCGGTGCGGAGCCCGACACACCATGCGCGTGGGATTCATCCAACTGCCAGTCCCAGACCACGGGGCCCATTACGCCAAAGCCAACCGTCCGCTGGCCGCCGGATACATGGTCGCCTTCGCGCGCCGGCACCGCCTCGGCGCGGACTGGGAGGCGGAGATACTTCCGGATCACCTCGCCGACTACGGTGGCGACGCCGCCATCCTCGACTGGATGCTCCACGGCGGCGACGGGCGCGGGGGGTTCGACGCGGTCTTTTTCACGCTCTACCTTTGGAACCGCGACCGCAGCCTGTTCCTCGCCCGCGCCGCCAAAAGGCGCCGACCGACGCTCCTCACGGTCGCCGGCGGCCCGGAAGTCACGCCGGAAGCCTGTGCCGGACGCATCCCTGCGGATTTCCCCGGCATCGACATCCTCTGCGTCGGCGAAGGCGAGGAGTTCTTCGCCGGCTTCCTCGACCGCGCCCCCGTCCGGGGGGATGGCAGGTCGCCGGATGCGCGTCCCGTGGTTCACACGGCGCGGGAGGTCGCAGACCTGGGGAGCGTCCCCAACCCCTACCTCGAAGGGATCGTGCCGGTGCGTTCCGGCGACATCGTCCACTTCGAGCAGATGCGCGGCTGCGCCAGCCGGTGCGCCTATTGCTACTACGGGAAGAACAGCCGCAGAGAGCGCCTGTTCCCCCCCGAGCGCGTCTCCGGCGTCTTCCGGCTCGCCGTCCAACGCGGCGCGTCCGAAGTCTATTTCATGGATCCGACGCTCAACGGCCGCGCCGGGCTCACCGACCACCTGCGCCTGGTGGCGCGCCACAACCCCGCCGCGATCCCGATACATGCGGAAGTGCGCCTGGAGTCGATCGACGCGGAAGTCGCCGACGCCATGGCGGCGGCGGGCGTCCGCTCGGTGGAGGCGGGTCTGCAATCGAGCAACCCGAGGGCACTCGCCGCCGTGGGGCGTCCCGCGGACTTGGGGGCTTTCGCGCGCGGCGCGCGCCTGTTGCAGGAACGCGGCGTCGAAATCCGCACAGGGGTCATCATCGGGCTGCCGGAGGACGGCCTGGGGGAATTCCTCTCCACGCTCGATTTCCTGGAGGACGTCCAGTTGCTGGCGACGGCGGAGTGCTACGTCCTCGCCGCCCTGCCCGGGACGGCGTTGCGCCGTGGCGTGGACGCGGGACGTTGGGGCATGGTCGCCATGGCGCGCCCGCCCTACTGGGTGCGCTCCACTTCAAAGATGGCGCCGGAGGACTTCTGCGCCGCCATCGAGATACTGGAGCGGAGGCAGGGGATAGACTACTTCCCGCCCGTCTCCCCCAAGGCGCCGGAGGTGCCCGCGCCGCTGGTGTCGGAACTGGATCTGCGGCGGGTGGATCTGGCGACGGCACCCAGTCGGCAAGTGGACGCGACGCGGCTCGCCAACTCCGTCACGGTGCTGCTGGACGCGGAGGTCGCCGAATCCCCCCGCTTCGGGGACTGGGCGGCGTTCCTCATGGAGGCGACGCCGCACACCTGCTGGCGGCTCGTATGTCGCGGGGGCAAGCGGCTGTCGCCGCAAGACCGGCGGCGGGTGCGCGGGGCGTTCCACACCCCCGGGCATTTCCTCAACCAAGGCGCCCATCTTCGCGGCGGCGGGAGCGGCGGGGACGCAGAGCCGGAATCCGTGCGGTTTTTCCAAGAGGGGGACGCCGGGGGGTAAGGCGCGGTCCGAACCCGGGCGCGAGGGCTGGGGCGTGGGGCTGGGGCGCCGGACGCGCTGCGCAAACGCAAACCGCCATGCCGTTCGCGGCATGGCGGTGGAATCACGGCAGTCGCGGCACGAGCGCCGTCCAAGCCGTTTGTGGCGGACCCAGACGGCGGCTGCGCGCCGCCGGCGTCGACGCCCGCTACTTTTGCTGCGGAGGCTTGACCTTCTTGATGTTCGAGAGCTCCTTCTTCTCGCGATCCTTGCGGGCGTCCTCCATGTCCTCGATGCGCTCATCCTCCACATCGTCCGCCATCTTGCGCACGTTACGCAGGGAGTCCTTCAACTCCTGCGTCGTCTCCTGGAACTTGTCCGGCGTGCGGATGACGTGCGGCGTGATCAGGATGATCAGTTCGGTGCGCGTCTTGTTGCGGGTCGTGGCGCCGAACAGGCCGCCCACCACCGGGATGTCCGAGAGGATCGGCACCCCCCCGCGCCCCCACTTGTTCTGGTCGCGGATCAAGCCCGCGATCGCCACCGTCTCGCCGTCCCGCACGGACAAGGTCGTCTCGACGCTGGTCTTGGGGAAGACGGGCGCGGAAGCGTCGCCGATGGAGAGGTCGGCGCCGAAGTTGCTGACCTCCTGCGATATCTCCAGCGTCACCATCCCCGACGCGGATATCCGGGGCAGGACGCTCAGGTAGATGCCGGTGTTGCGGTAGGACACGCTGCTGGTGTAGCCGCCCGAGGAGGCGGTGTAGCCGCCCGCCGGATAGGGGACCTCCGCACCGACCATGATGTAGGACGGGGTGCCGTCCATCGCGTGCAGCGACGGATGCTCCAAGACCTTCACGTTGGTCTTGGTCTTGAGCGCGTCCAACGCCAGCATGAGCTGGCGCGAGTTGCCGACGTAGGCGAAGGTGCTCCCCGAGAGCAACCCGCTGTCGGACACCCCCGCCGTGGTCAGGTTGTCTTCCGTCCTGCCCTCCAACATGCCGCGCAACCCGTAACTCAGCTCGCTGGTAAGGTCGACCTCGTAGATTTGCGCGTCTATGATCGCCTGACGCGGCAACACGTCCATCTTCTCGATCGTCCCCAGGATGTAGCGGTAGTCGGCGGGGGTGGACTGGATGATGAGCGAGTTGTTGATGTCGTCCACCACCACCCGCACCACGTCCCGCAGGCCGCTGAAAGTCCCGCCCTTCAGGATTATCGAGGTCACGGAGCGGGCGCCGGTGTTCAGTTGCGGCCCCAAGGAGGAGCCAGAGCCGAACGTGCCGCCGCCAGAGCCGTAGCCGTAATCCGAGTAGGACGAGCCGGATCCCTGGCTGCCGAACATCGAGCCGGAACTGCTCAGGGAGCTGGACGAGCCGAAGCGGGAGCCGCTGCTGGAGGAGCCGACCCCTTGCGAGTTGCGCCCATTCTGGGAGGTGCCGCCTCCGACGCCCCCGCCCAGGCCGCCGGAGGACGCCGACAGGTCGGAGCCGGAGCTGTCGCCGCCATACAGCGCCGAGATCATCATGGCGATGTTGGAGGCGGTGGAGTTCTGCACGACGTAGACGAAGGTCTGGAACTTGTTGCTGGCGTTGGTGTCCAGATCCTTTATCCAGCGCTTTGCCTCGGCCAACCCCCGCTTGGTGGACGCCATCACGAAGATCGCGTTGAGGCGCTCCAGCGGCAAGAAGGCGATGCCCGTCGCCGAGGAGTCGCCGGAGCCGGAGCCGAAGATCTGCTTCAGGTCGTCGGCGACGTCGGCGGCTGCGTTGTACTCGATCTTGACCAGCTCCACCAGCTCGGGGTCGAGGAAAGACTTGTCCAGCATCCGCACCAGCTCCTGTATCTTGGCGGCGCTGGCGGCGTAGTCGGTGAAGATCAGCATGTTCAGCCGCTCGTAGGCGAGGATGCTGACACCTTCGGTCGCGAACAGCTTGACCGGTTCGACGAGATCCTTGACGGGCACGAACTCCACGCGGATGACGTGGGTCGCCAAGGGCGCCCCCTTCGCGTCATCCGGCTTGCGGTCGGGCGCGGGGGGCTGCACGACCGGCGCGGACGCCGCCCCCGGCGAGGCGTCGTCCGGCAGGTGGTCGATGAGCTCCAGGTCGTTTCTCAACGCCGAGGACAGCGGCACGACCTGGTAGACCCCTTGGTTGTTGACCAGGGCGGCGCTCCGGCTCTTGAGTATCAGGTTGAAGAGCGAGAAGGCGTCATCGCGGGACATGGGTCCCGGCGCGATCAGGCTGACGCTCCCGGTCACCGCAGGGTCGAGCAACACCGGCGACAACCCGAGGATGCTCGACATCTGGTTGATGAAGTCGTACATGTCCGCGTTGTCGAGGTTCAACGTGACCATCCCCGCCCCCGACTTTCGCGCCGCCGGACGGGACGCTGTCGCGGGCTCGCTTGCGGCGGGCTGGCGCGTCGCGTCATCCGCGACGCCCGGCGTCGGGGTGCCGGACAGGACGGGCTGGCGCGACCCGTTCCTGGCGCCGCCGGGGATGGGCTTGCGCGGACTGTTCGGCGTCGGCGTCTGCGCGGCGCCCGGGATCGGGTGCAACACCAAAGCCGCGCCGACCAAGAACGCCAAGGCTCTTACTTTATGATTGCGTAGGAACATTCTGTTCTCTCTCTCTAAAAGGCGTGGTCTGGGCGCGGCGGAAAACGCCTCCGCGCCCCCCACGTCGCGACCATTGCGACAAACGCCGGTTTCCCGGTTTCACATCATGCGCATCCTCAGGCACGGCACGCCGCGCCCCGACATCCTCCAACCGGCTTTCACTCCGAACCGGGGCGGATGATGTCGCCAAAGGGCGAGCGTATCACCCGCTGCCCGCCGGGGGCGGCGGGTCGGGACGGCCTGGAGGGGCTCGCCGCCGCGGGCGTCGTCGGCGTCGTCGGCGTCACCGGGTTGTCCGCCGCGTCGTCCTGCTGCGGGGCGGTGCCCGGCTGCCGCGTCGGGACGCCGCCGCCCGCGCCACCCGCAGCGGTCTGGGGTCCCCTGACCTGCCGCGTGGCCGCCTCCCCGCGAACCGGCGGTGGCGTAGCCGCCGTCGCCACCGAGAGCGCTCCGCCGCCCGACTTGCCCGCGCCGATCCAGACGACGTTCGTCGCCCCCCCGGCGCCCGGCCTCGCCGCAGGCCCCGCGGGGCGGCGCGCGTCGCCGCGCAGCTCGATGACCTCGCGGCGCGAGCCGTTTTCCAACACCATCCGGTCGGCGGCGATGCTCGTGATCGTGTAGCCCCGGTACTGGTCGCCGACGCGGCGGGTCTGGGCGCGGCGCGAACCCCCGCGCGCCGCAGTCGTCGGCTCGACCACCAGCGCCTGGTACTGGTCTTCGACCATGAGCGTCCCGACCAGGATCGGCTTCTGGTTCTGCGCCAGCGGAGGCGTCGTCGGCGCCACGGACGCGACCTCCTCCTCCTCCTGTCCGCGCAGGTCGGAGAAGATCGTGCGCTCCGGGATCATGGAATAGTCGGCGTTCGGGGACGCGCCCGCGACCGCCGGGACGGCCGGGGCGACCGCAGCCGCCGTATCCCCAGACGTGGCGGGCTGGATGCGGGCGGGGTCGTTCGCCGCGTCGAACCCTTGTACGGAGCGGTACAGCTCCCTGCCCAGCAACATCACCGCCACCAGCAGCACCATGTTGATCGCAATCCATTTCTTCGCCATAGGCTTCCCTGTCCTTACCTGTTCGCCACCGCCGTCGTGCGCGCCGCGCCGCCCGACCCGGAGGGATTCCCCGCAGGATCGGCGTCGGGAGCCGCCGGAGCCGCCGGGACGTTGATGTAGCCGACGACGGTCAGGCTGGGGCGGATGCGGTACTGCTTCTGCACCCGGATGCTGTTGATGACCAATTCCTCGACCTTCAAGAACTTCTCGTAGTTTTCGATGGCGGTCAAGAAATCCACCAGCTCGTCGAGGCCGCAGTTGGTCTCGATGCGTACGGAGACCTTGACCAGCGAGTCGCTGTCCGGGACCTTCCTTTCCGCGAGGTTGTTCTTTTGCGTGATCTCCACGTCGTTCTGATCCGCGAACTCCTTCAGGATGCGTTGCAGCTCCGCACCCGCGACGCTGGCGTTGTCCCCGGGCAGGAGGCGCGTCATGACCTGCGCCAGCTCCCCCTGGGTCGCGTCCGCGCGCTTCTTATAGGCGCCTTCCTGGGCGAGCAGCGTGCGCTGGCGGAGCAACAGCTCCTTTTGCGTCTCCACGTCCCCCCGGACGCGCTCGCCGTCCGGCAGGAACGTGCTCGCCGCATAATAGACGAGGATGGCGGCGGCGAGCACGACCCCGGCGTAAAGAACCTTCTTCTCCCTCCCGGCAACCTTCACGAATCTCTCCTTATGGATGGCGGCGGACACCATCCGGCTCGCCGACCGCCATCCCTCGTCGGCGCTTTACCCGATCTCAATCCCCATGCGCCCGCAAGGCCCGGGCGCCGCGCCCGTCCCTCCCGACGGGCTGCCAGCCTACTTCTCCATCCTCGCCTCGAAGGTGAACCGGTCGCGGCCGGTCGCCTGGTCTTTGAAGATGCCCCCTTTTTGCACCACGTCCTTCAACAGCGGCGACTTCTCCAACTGCGGGATCAGGTCGGAGGACGAGCCGCTCTGCCCGACCAGTTGGATGACGCCGTTTTTATTGCTGTAGTTCGTGAGGAACGTGTCCTCGGGAAAGATCGTCGTCAGCTCCTTGAGGATGTCCAGGTTCCGATCCCTGTCGTTCACGAGGCCTTCCAGCACCTTCTCCTCGGTCGCGAGCGCCCGCTCCTTCGACTCCAAGGCGCGCACCTGGCGCACGGGCGCATCAAGCTTCTTGTTCTCCTCCTTCAGGCGGGACAGCAGCGCCCGGTTCTGCACGGTCTCGCGCACCCCCAGACCCGCCAGCAGCAAGAGCGCCAGCCCCCCCAGGGCGGCGGCGATGGCGACGCCCCAGCGCCCCCGGTGGCGCGTCAGCTCAGGCGGCAGCAGGTTCAAGCCGACGGCGGGGTGCGCCGTCGCGCCCGCGAACGCCAGCCCGACCGAGGCGGCGGCGGAGACGATGGCGGGCCGCGTCTTTTCCACCGCGTCGAAGGGGAAAGACCTGTCCACCAGCTCGCAGTCGGGGATGCGCCCCCGCACCGCCTCCAGCGCCTCCTCGGCGCAGTCGCCCGAGAGGACGATCTTCTCCACCACGTCGCCGGGGGCGAGCCGCAGCCGGGACGCCGCCTCGTTCACCTCGCCGAGCAACAGGTCGCCCCAATCCCGCGCGTCGTCCTTGGCGACTTCGCGGGAGTAGGCGAACCGCCCCCGGTGCAGGGCGAAAAGCTCCAGCCCCGCCCTGCCCACCTCGGCGAGGAAGAACGTCTTGCCCGCCGCGTCCTTCCGCCCGTGCAGCCAGAGGCCGCCCAAACCCATCGACCCGCAACTGACCGCCGCAGGCCTTATCCCGCATTCGCGCAACAGGGCGAGCTGCTTGTCGAGATACGCCTTGCGCACCATCGCCACCAAGACCGTCAGGCGCTTCGAGCCCGCCTGCCCCCCCGGCGGCGCATAGTCGTAATAGACGCCGCTCTCCTCCGAGGGCTCGAACGCCTGCACCTGGTAGCGGACGACATCCTTGAGGTTGTCCTTGACCTCCGCCGGGAGGTCGAGGTGGCGGAACACGACCTCCTCGCGCGGGACGCCCAGCACGACCGCATCCCTCCCCAGCCCGTTGTCATGGAAGAAGCGCCCCACCCTGTCGGCGAGTTCCTTGCGCCCGATGCCCAGGCAGTCCGCTATCCTCTCAAAGCATGTGAACGTCGCCTTCGAGAAGTTGCTTTGCAACGCGGAAAGGAGCATGTCCCCGTCCCGCAATTCGATGCCCACGCCGGTCTTCAAATAGATCATGACGCTCCACCACCCTCATAATCGGAAATATTTTCGTTCCAGTATAGGGTCTGATAGGGGTTTTGTACACCCGTCGCGTTGAGGCTGATGACGGCGCGCACCACCCGCCGCACTTTGGAGCCCTCCGGGTGCGCCTCCGCCGTGAGGGTGAGGATGCCCGCCTGCGCCGTGGTGAGCCGGTTCATGACCCCCGCGCCGAGCGCGACGGGGAGCTCGCTGTTGAGTTCCGCCGCCGAGCGGAACGGCTGCGTCTGGCGCCTCTCGTAGATCAGGCTCGCCGCCTCGGGCGTCATGCCGGGGATGGAGAGCAGCACCGGCAGGGCGGCGTGGTTGACGTTGACCTGGTCGCGCGTCGAATAGACGGTGAGGAACCGCGCCAAGCCGTACTTGTACGCCACCGTCCCGTCCGCCGCCCGCTCCGCCTTGCCGTAATAGTAGTCGCGCGTCATGCCCCGCACCAGCAGCAGCTCCTCGACGGCGTCGAACCGCCCGCTGTTCTTGGCGGAGTACGCCGGCCGGAGCGCCTGGTAATACTCGGTCTCCGCGCCGTTCTCGCGCGGCATCGAGTCGGTGTCGCGCCAGTCCAGGATGGAATCGGCGATGACGGAGGCGTCGGGCTCCTCGATGCCGGCGGCGGCGACCAGCGCGCGGAGCTGTTGCTCGGACACGGTGTTGAGGCTGACCTTGCCCGACTCGTCCTGCACGTCCACCTGCCAGACGCCGCCGTCGTAGGCGCCGGTCACCCTGCCCAGGTCCACCGGGTCGGGCTCGTCCTGCACCGCAGTCATGCCGGAGGACGCGTCGAGGCGCTTGGCGAGGATCTGGTAGACGGTGCATTCGATGCCTGCGCGGGCGATGTAGTAGGACTGCTCCAGCGCCCGCGCGTTGCGGGCGGCCAAGACCTCCATGCGCCCCTCGCGCGCGAAGCTGAGGGTCAGCACCGCCAAGGCGGTCAGGATCCAGAGCATCACGATCAGGATGACCCCGCCCTCGCCGTCGGCGCTTGCGGGGACGCGGGGGCGCGGACGCGCGCAGGGGCGCCGGTCGCGGACTTGCCGCGGAACCGCACCCGTCATCGCCTTCGCACCCGTCGTCATCGAACCACCGTCCCGCCTCGCGACTCCCAAGAAAACCTCTGGTTGCGGAGGAAGCCCGCCCCGCCCCACCCGTCTCACGCCTGACCCGCGCCTACTCTGCGCCGCCCGGGACGCGCCCTTCCGTCGGACGCCCCACCCGCCGGCGCCTGCCGTTGGACGGCCGGAGCGACATGGTGCCGACGTCCGCCTGCGCCCGCATCGGGATGACCAGTTGCCGCGTGCGCGAGCCGAAGCCGGTCTCCTTGGCGACCATCGACAGGCGCACCGCCGCAGGCAACCGCTGTTTCACGCCGGTGTCCCACTCGGTCGCCCATGCGGCGGGCTCGTCGGCGTCCCCGGGGTCGTAATACTCGAAAAGGCACTCCTCAAGGTTGAAGAACACCGGGACGGAGCTGGTGAAGCCTGCGGAACCCACGCTTTGCCCGGTGTAGCGCGCCTCTTTCGCCATCAGCGCCGTGTTGCCGTCCGAATCCTCCTCGACCTCGTAGGCGACCATCATCAGCCCCGCGCCCTCCAACGACATCAGGGAGTTCGGGCTGACGAACTGGAGGCTCGCCGCAGCGCCACGGAACACTATCGGCGGCGTCGAGGACATCGTCGCCGTGTTCGTCGCAGGCGAATACGTGACGGAGTTCGGCACCAGCGGATAGGCGGATGCGATCTGCTTGCGCACCATGTCCATCGTGTTGCGATCCCGCTGGTTGATGTCGATCGTCTCGACCCCGCGCACCCAGGAGTTGATGCAGATTGTGAGCGCCGTCCAGATGCCGACCACCATCAGCGCGACCAGCGTGACGGCGACCAGCAGCTCCAGCAATGTGAAGCCGCGCTCCCCCACGGCGCGGACGCACGCGGGCGCGCCCGCTTTGCGCCGCATCCCGCCTGCCGTCGCCTTCGTCTCCATCGCAAACCCGCCTTTGGGGCGCCCGTGAAAAGACATTTCCGCCCGTCACCTGACCAGATCCTGCACCGCCGTCGCCTGCGACTGCCCCGCGCCCTGCTGCACCGGCACCAGCTTCAACGTCCGCAACCGGTAGTCCACGGAGCCGGAGCCGGGGTAGGACAACTCCACCGTGTAAGAGAGCAGCTTCACGGGCATGTTCTGCGGCGGCCGCACGGCGGCGTCCTCGACGACGTGCTCCTCCACCCGGACGGCCCAGCGCGTCCCGTCGGCGAAGTCCCCGTCCAGCGCCGTCGGCCCCTGGATGGCGTCGTCAAGCAGCGCCAACTCCAAGACCGAGCCGGCGTGCTCGACGATCTGCACCCGCTTCTCGACCTTGCGGATGTTGCCCAGGGAGTTGCTGATGAGGGAGACCGCCAAGGCGATGCCCACCGCCAGCACCGTCAGGGACACCAGCACCTCCAACAGGGTGAAGCCTGCGGCGCCCCCCCGGGAAGCGCGGCGGCGGGGAGGGCGCGCCGCGCCGCACGCAGCCGCGTCCCTGTGCCTCCCGCAACGGACGCGCCGTCGGCTTCCCCAGTCACTCATAGACCGGCTCCATGCGGGCGCCGCCGCTGAGCGGGTCGGCGACCACCTGCATCATCGAACCGCCGTCGGCCTCGAGGCGTATCCCCGCGCTCTCCAACCCCCCGCTCGGCAGGAAACGGACGGTCATCGCATCCTCGCCCACCTCGACGCCGGCGCGCGACATCTCCTTGATCCTCACGTCCTCCGGCAGCGTGTAAGTCCGCAGGGGCGTCCCCAGGACGTCGGCCAGCACGACCTTCCGCCCTTTGCGGTCGATGACGAGTTGCAGGCTCTCCTGCTCGGAAACCGCCTTCTCCCGCGCGAAGCGGAAGGTGTTGACCAGGTCGCGGCTCGCAGTCCGCAAATGCAGGGCGCTGGAGCCGCGCGACATGGACGGGTAGCTGATGCCCAAGACCAAGGCGATGATGAACACCACCGCGATCAGCTCCAGCAGGGTGAAGCCCGCCTCGCCCGCATCACTCCCAGTTGCAGATGTCATCTTCGGTCCCTTCGTCGCCGTCCGCCCCAAAGGAGAAAAGGTCGAAATCGCTGTGGTCGCCGGGGCTCTTGTAGGCGTACGGCCTCTCCCACGGATCGGCGGGAACCCCCTTCTTCAGATAGGGGCCCTTCCAAGAGTCGGCGCCGGTGGGGTTCTGCACCAGCGCCTGCAAGCCTTCGGCGGTCGAAGGGAAGCGCCCGAGGTCGAAGGAGTAGAGCTGCAACGCCCCCTCCAGCTCGCCGATCTGTATCTTGGCGATCTGATCCTTGCTTTGGATGATCTTGTCGTAGACCTTGGGGCCCACCACCGCGGCGAGCATCCCGAGTATCACCAGGACGACGATCAACTCCATGAGCGTCCAGCCCTCCTCGGACCTCCCGCCTACCGTCCCATCCCAATCAGCCCGCATATCCCCTCCAGTGACCTTGTCCGGTAAAAAACACAAACGACAATCGCCGGAAAACGTTCCACTATCAGCGACTGCGCCCGGGCGCGCAACCCTCGCACGGCGGCGCGTCACAACGGCACGTCGTTGATGCTGAAGATCGCCAGCAGCATCGAGACCACGATGGTGCCGATGACGACCCCCATGAACAGGATGAGCGCCGGCTCGAAGAACGAGACCAGGCGCTTGACGCCGCTCCGCACCTCGACGTCATACGTGTCGGCGACCTGGAGCAACATCGCGTCCAGCTTGCCCGACTCCTCGCCCACCTCCACCAGGTGCATCGCCAGCGGCGGGAACACGCCGCTCTGGCGCATCGGCTGGGCGATGCCCTCGCCCTTTTTGATGCCGCTGCGTATCGGTTCGATCATCTTGGCGATGCTCTGGTTGTTGATCACGTCGCGCACGATGGTCATCGAGTGGAGCAACGGAACCCCGCCGCGCAGCAACATCCCCAGCGTCCGGGAGAAGCGGGCGATCTCGACCTTTTGCAGCACCTTGCCGAGCAACGGGACGCCCAGCATCTTCCTGTCCCATTTGAGCCGCCCCGCCTCGCTGTCGCGGAAGCGCTTGAGGGCGTAGGCGGCGGCGGCGAGCGCCAGCGCGATGAGCCACCAATACCCGGAAAGGACCTTGCTCGCCGTGTCCAGCACCACCATCGGCAGCGGCAAGTCCACCCCCATGTCGCTGAAGATCGTGACGAAGCGGGGGACGACGAAGACCGTCAGGACGACGACGCTGAATATGCCGACGACGGCGAGGAGCGACGGGTAGATCAACGCCCCGACGATGTAGGAGCGAAGCTCGTTGGCGCTCTCCATGAACGTCTCCAGGCGCGCGAGGATGTCGTCGAGCACGCCGCCCGCCTCCCCCGCCTTGACCATGTTGACGTAGACCTTGGGGAAGACCTCCGGGTATTTCGCCAACCCCTCGGAGAAGGACTTGCCCCCCTTCACCTCCTTGAGCACATCGTGGACGATCTCCGCCATCGCCGGGCTCTCGGCGAGCTGGGCGAGGATGGCGAGGCTGCGGTCCAGCGGGAAGCCCGCATGCGTCAGCGTGCGCAACTCCTGGGTGAACACCAGCACGTCCTTGGATTGCACCCTGGACGACTTCCACGGCCAGTCGAGTTCGCGGGAGAGGGCGGTCTTCCGCCCGACGCCCCCGATGTGGATCGGCAACAAGCCCATCTCCTGGAGCTTCAGGGACACGGTCCCGTCGTCGGCGGCGTCCATGCTGCCCTCGACGATCTTCCCTTCCATGGTGCTGGCACGATAGTTGTACGATGTCATCTCCCACCCGATCCCACTTCGCCGGTCGAACCGGCTTGCGGCGCCGCGCGGCGCCCTCTCACGCCTCCTCCTGCGTGACGCGCAGGACTTCGGCGACGCTGGTGACCCCTTGGCGCACCTTCAACCAGCCGTCTTCCCGCAACGTCCGCATCCCGTTCTCGACGGCCTTCTTGCGGATCATGCTGGAGTCGGCCTTGGCGACGGTCATCTTGCGGATGTCGTCGTTGACGATCATCAGCTCGTATATCCCCACGCGGCCGATGAACCCGGTGTTGCCGCACTCGGCGCAGCCGCGCCCCTCGTAGAAGCGGTCATCCCCGTCCCCCTTGAAGCCGATCTCGCGCAACATCTCCGGCACGGGGCTCGTCTCCGTCTTGCAGTGCGGGCAGATGACGCGCACCAGTCGTTGCGCCAAGATGCCCAGCACGGAGGAGGCGATCAGGTAGTCCTCCGCCCCCATGTCCACCAGCCGCGTGATGGCGCTCGGGGCGTCGTTCGTGTGCAGCGTCGAGAACACCAGGTGCCCGGTGAGCGCCGCGCGGATGGCGATCTCGGCGGTCTCGAGGTCGCGGACCTCGCCGACCATGATGACGTCCGGGTCCTGGCGCACGATGTGTCGCAAGCCCGCGCCGAAGGTCAGGCCGATTTGCGCGTTGACGTGTATCTGGTTGACCCCCTCGATCTGGTACTCGATAGGGTCCTCGATGGTGATGATCTTCTTGTCGGGCAGGTTGATGGCGGACAAGGCGCTGTAGAGCGTCGTCGTCTTGCCGCTGCCGGTGGGCCCGGTGACCAGGAAGATGCCGTGCGGGCGGTGGATGAGCGACTCGAACACCTCCAGCGAGTCTTCGGGGAAGCCCAGCTTGCGGATGTCGTAGAGGCTGGAGTTGCTCTTGTCGAGGATGCGCATGACCACGCTCTCGCCGTAGAGGGTGGGGAGCGTGGAGACGCGCAGGTCGATGTCCTTGCCCAGCACCTTCAGCTTGATGCGCCCGTCCTGCGGCAGCCGCCGCTCGGCGATGTTGAGCCGCGCCATGATCTTGATGCGGCTGATGACGGCGGCCTTGAGCTTCTTGGGCGGCGACTCCACGTCGTGCAGGATGCCGTCGATGCGGTAGCGGACCTTCAGATCCTTCTCGAACGGCTCGATGTGGATGTCGCTGGCGCGGCTCTCGACGGCCTTGGAGATCAGCAGGTTGACCAGCCGGATGACGGGGGCCTCCGACGCCAGATCCTTCAGTTGCTCGATGTCGTCGATGTCGTCCGACAAGCTCTCGACGTCGTCCTCGTCGATGCCTTCGATGATGCGCCCCAAGACGCTCGCGGAAGATCCGTAGAAGCGCTCCAAGGCGTCCATGACCTCGCTCTCCGCGCCGAGCAGCGCGCGCGTCCGGAGCCCGGTCGCCTGGCGCACCGAATCGAGCGTCGCGCCGTCCAAGGGGTCGGTCATCGCCAACGTCAGCACGTCCCCTTCGAGCGAGACCGGCACGAACTTGCATTGTTTCATGAACCGGAGGGAGAGGGAGTTGTCCAAGACCGGGACTTTGGGGTATTCCGCAGCGGTGACCGCCGGGACTTGGATGTGCTCCGAGACGACGGCGAGGCAGTCGCGCTCGGAGACGTAACCGAGATCGACCAAGATCTTGCCCAGCTTCTCCCGCGACTCCGTCTGGAGGTTGAGGGCGGTCTTCAGCTCTTCATCGTCGATCAACCCGCGCCGCAGGAAGACCTGCCCGATGGGCTCCTTCGCCCTGAGAGACTCGATTCTGATGCCCAAGCGCTCCCCTTCCCCTATGAAAACCTGCAAAATGCCGAATAATAAGATCGTCATTTTACCACAATGGCGACAGGTTTATTTACTACGATGATCACTGCGGGGCGAGCGCCCCGGCAAATATCCGTCGCGGGCGCCCTTCAAAACCCGGACGCGAGCCCCTATACTGTTGGATTGCTTGAAAGGCGGGACACGACATGGACAAGACCCCGAAAGACGCACCGGACGGCAAAGACGCGAAATCACGGCTGATCGTCGCCCTGGACGTGCCAGACCGGGCGACCGCGCTGGAAAAGGTCGATCTGCTCTCCGGCAGGGTTGGTTGCTTCAAACTCGGATTGGAGATCTTCTCCGCCGAAGGGCCGCGACTGGTCGAGGAGATACGCGACCGGGGCGAGGACATCTTCCTCGACCTGAAGCTGCACGACATCCCCAACACCGTCGCCGGGGCGGTGCGTTCCGCCTGCAAGCTGGGCGTCAAGATGCTGACCGTCCACGCCTCGGGCGGCGCAGCCATGTTGCGGGCGGCCGTCGATGCGGCGCAGGAGGCGGCGGCGCAGCCGCTGATCCTGGCGGTCACCGCCCTCACCAGCCTCTCCGAGGACGACGTGGCGCGGCTCGGCGTCGGGCAGGGGGTGGAGCAATGGGTCGAGACCCTCGCCTCCATCGCCCACGGCGCGGGGGTGCGGGGGCTGGTCGCCTCCAGCAAGGAGTTGCCTGCGTTGCGCCGGAGGTTCGACGACGGGATGGAGCTGGTGATACCGGGCATCCGCCCAGCCGGGGCGGCGACCCAGGACCAGTCGCGCACGGCGACGCCGGGCGCCGCCATCCTCGCGGGAGCGGACTTCATCGTCGTGGGTCGGCCGATCCTCAACGCGGACGATCCCGGGGCGGCGGCGGACGCCATCGTCGCGGAGGTCCGGCAGGCGCTTTGACCAGGAAGTTCGAGTCACGATGAAGATAGCCTTGGCGCAGATCAACACCACCGTGGGCGACGTCGCCGGCAACCGCGACCTCGTCTTGGACGCCATGTCGCAGGCGGGGCGGCGCGGCGCAGACCTCGTGGTCTTCCCCGAGCTGAGCCTGACCGGCTACCCGCCCAAAGACCTCCTGTCATTGCACGGCTTCGTGGAGGCGAACCTGCGCGCGCTGGACGAGGTCGCGTCCCGCACCGGGGGGATGGGTGTCGTCATCGGCTTCGTGGACCGGAACCGCGGGAAAGGCGGGAAGCCTTTTTACAACGCCGCCGCCTTCGCCACGGAGGGGGCGGTGCGGGCGGTCGCCCACAAGACCCTGCTCCCGACCTACGACGTCTTCGACGAGGACAGGTATTTCGCAAAGGGGGCGCCCGCCCCGCCGGTCGGGTTCAAGGGGCGCAAGATCGGCGTCTCGATCTGCGAGGACGCCTGGAACTCCGGGGGTTTCTGGCCCAAGCCGCTTTATGACGTCGATCCCATACGCAGGCAGGCGGAGGCGGGCGCAGACCTGCTCGTCAACATCTCCGCCTCCCCGTTCGAGCTGGGCAAGCCGCGTTTCCGCTTCGACATGTTGCGCGACCACGCCGTCCGGCACCGCGTCCCCCTGGTCTACGTCAACCTCGCCGGCGGCAACGACGACCTCGTCTTCGACGGCAACAGCCTGGCGTTGGGTCCGGACGGGCGCTTGTTGGCGCAGGGGAGGGGGTGCGCCGAGGATCTGCTGATGGTCGAAGTCGGCGGCGGCGCCTTGGCCGCTTCCGCCGCCGCCGCGCCGGGACCAGGGTTCCGGACGGACGGGGATCTCGACGACCTTTTCCGCGCCTTGGTGCTGGGGGTGCGCGACTATGCGCGCAAGTGCCGCTTCAAGTCGGCGGTGCTGGGGCTGAGCGGCGGCATCGACTCGGCGGTCGTCGCATGCCTCGCGGCGGCGGCGATGGGCGCGGAGAACGTCACGGGGGTGTCGATGCCTTCGATGTATTCCGCGCCCGAGAGCCACGACGACGCCCGCGACCTCGCCGCGAACCTCGGGATCAAGTTCGAGGTCATCCCCATCCGCCCCGCCTACGAGGCGTTCGTCGCGGCGCTCGCCCACCCCTTCGCCGGACGCGGGGCGGACGTCACCGAGGAGAACCTCCAGGCGCGCATCCGGGGCACGCTGTTGATGGCGCTCTCGAACAAGTTCGGCCACCTGGTCCTCAGCACGGGGAACAAGTCGGAGACGGCGGCGGGGTACTGCACGCTCTACGGCGACATGGCGGGGGGGCTGGCGGTGATCTCCGACGTGCCCAAGACGCTGGTCTACAAGCTGGCGGCGCACATCAACCGCGAGCGCGAAATCATCCCGCGCAACACCTTGGTGCGCCCCCCCTCGGCGGAGTTGCGCCCCGACCAGACCGACCAGGACACGTTGCCGGACTACGACACCTTGGACGGCATCGTCCACGCCTGCGTCGAGGAGCAGTTGGACGCTGCGGAGATCGCGGCGCGGGGCTACGACCGGGCGACGGTGGACAAGGTGCTGCGGATGGTCTACGCCAACGAATACAAACGGCGCCAAGCCGCGCCGGGGCTGAAGGTGACCAGCCGCGCCTTCGGCTCGGGACGCCGGATGCCCATCGCCATGAAGATGAACTACTAGCGAAACGCCCCCGTGCAAGCCCCGTCGCCCCCCTCCTTATGAAGCGCTTCGCCGCATAGGACGCACGATGGACTCGCCGGCGCACACGCGGGGGGGGGGGGGCGCCGCACGTCGCCTCCCCGACCGGGCTTATTTTTTCTTTTCCAGCCAGAGGCGCACGCCGCCGGCGGCGATGAAGCAGGGCAGCCAGACCCAGCGCAGTTCCGACAATATCACGGCTATGCCGCGCGCAGACGCGAACGCGCGCGGGTTGAATGGGGAGACCCGGATGGGGCGCCAAGGGAGGAAAAAACGCCCCTCGTCGAAAGGCCAGAAGGCGGCGACGCCCAGCCCGCCGCTGGTGAGGGCGTCGAGGAAGATGTGGCTCGCGACGGCGAGGAAGGCGACCACGGCCGCCAGCCGACGGCGGCAGCGCAGGAGCGGCGCGGCCAATGCCGCCGCCCCGCCGCACAGGGCGGCGAAAAGCAGCGAGTGGGAGAAGCCCCGGTGCCCCAGCAGGTCGGCGTACCGGACGCCTACGAGGAAGCCGGCGACGTCGAAGTCGGGGAGCATCGAGCAAACGACGGCGAGCCAGAAAAGCCGCATCGGGAGGCGACGCCGTCCGACGGCGATGCCGGAGGCGAGGACGGGGGCGGCGTGCGTGATGATCGTGGGCATGGTCGGTTTCCCCGGCGGCGTCTGCGGTTATTCCAGAAAGTAGCAGGCGGTGAAGGTGATGGTGCCCTTGCCGTGGTAGTAGTCCAGCCCGTTCCGGCGGCAGATCTCCGAAACCATCATCCCGTAAGCCTCCATCGGCGCGAAAGCGCCGCGCGGGTTGCGGCAGGGCGCATCTGGCCAGGTGCACCGTCCGCAGAGGGAGCAACTCGCCGTCCCGACCGGGAGCATGTCGGGGAACTCCCCCCACAGCCGTTCGGAAAGCGCGCGGAAACTCTCCGCGTGCCGCCGCCCTGCGGCATCCATCCCCTCGGCGTCGAACTCGTCCTCGAGCCGCCCCACCGTCTGGACGATCAGGCCGGCGGAATATTTTCCGAGGCGCGCCGCGCACTCCTCCAAAGTCCCGCAGGCGGGCGGGCACGACCAGCTCTTGCCGAAACGCCCGCAACGGTTGACCTCGCACGCCGCGCGCACGTCGGGATAGAGCGCGACGGTGGAGCGATCCAGCCCGCCGGCGGCGTCGAACCCCGCCTCCCGCGCCTCTTTTATCAAATATTCTATTCTACCTTCTGTCATCTGTGATTCGCGCGCGGCGACCGCCTTCGGGGCGGTGCGCCCGCCGCGCCCTGCCATAAAGGAACCTCTAAAAACCCCGGATGCCGCGTCGCGCCTTGGTCGAAAATGCCCATTCGCCTCAGCAGACCCCGCTTTTCGACCTGCGGAGACGCCTTGTCTGCGAGGTTTTCAGAGGTTCCCATAAAAAAGCCGCGGGACGGCGACCGCCCGCGGCTTGGGGAATTGCCATCGAAATCGGACGACGGCTACTTCTGCTTTTTCAGCCACTCCGCGCCGTAACGGTTCATCTCGTCGATGGCGATGGGGGTCACATGGGTGTTGATGCACTCCAAGCTGGGGATGCAGGGGAGGAACGAGCCGCCCGGGGCGTATTCGTCGATCACCCGGCGGACTTCGCCGCGGATGACATCCTCGGTCGCGTCCGCCTTGTCGATGAGGGTCTGCTCGATGCCTCCGATCATCAACACCTTGCCGCCGGTGTTCTTCTTGATCTGCTGGATGTCGTTGGTCGGCATGACGCCCTGCCACATGTCGATGCCCATGTCCACCATGTCGGTTTCGATGCCCATGCAGTTGGTGTCCGAATGGTGCTGCACCAGCACGCCGCGCTTGTGGATGTACTCGTACATCTTGGTGTAATGCGGCTTGAGGAGCTCGCGGAACTTGACGGGGCTCATAAACAGGGTGGTCCTGGAACCCCAGTCGTCGTGCGAGTGGATGATGTCGGGATTGAGGTTGTCGATGAGCTGCTCGAACACCTTGATCTTCCACTCGGCGTAGGCGGCGAAGAACTCGTCCATCTCGTCGGGATATTCGTACAGGGAAGTGAGCACTTCCTCGAACGGCATCAGGCAGTGGGCGCGTTCGAACAGGCCGCGGAAGCTGGGCACCATGACGAAGGTCGTCTCGCGGTCGATGGCGTCGGCCTGCTTCTTCGCCTCCGTCCAGTCAAGCGACGGGATCTCGGGGAAGTGGACGTAGTCGCGCCATTTCTCCATGTCCTTGATCACCTTGTTCTCGTCGTTGGAGATGGGGATGACGCCGGGATCGCCCTTCTCCGGCAGGTAGCGGATCGTGCCGCCCCAGTTGTCAATGGCCGCCTCGCCCGAGAACTGCAGGATGTCCCAGAACGAGATGGGATCCAGCACGACGTGGAACATGCTCTGCGGGAACGGCGCGAACCCATAGCCCATCCAGCCGACCTTGACCGGATCCTCGCCCTTCATGATGTCCAAAAACGCTTTTCTCAGATTCATTCAAAAACCTCCCTTAATCAGTGAAACAGTGGACAGTGGACGGTTGCCAGCCCACTGCGTGTGGCACGGCGAGCCGCGCTTTTCAATCATCCCAACTCAACCTAATGGAAACCCGTTGCCCCTGCCGGGGGTTATTTCGCCCCCACCCAGCCTTTGGACAGGTTGACCGCAGCCATGGCGTCCTTGCCATAGGCGTCGGCCTTGGCGTAGGCCGCGACCTGGTCGTCCATCTGCCCGCCGCCGATCATGACCTTCACGCCGTCGCGCAGACCCGCGTCCACCAGCGCCTGGACGGTGTTCTTCATCGGGTCGTAGGCGAGGGTCAAGAAGCCGCTGAGCCCGACGACCTGCGGCTTGTGCTCCCTGACGGCTTCGACGAACTTGTTGACCGGCACGTCGATGCCCAAGTCGATGACTTCGAACCCGTTGATGTCGAGCATGAACACCACGATGTCCTTGGCGATGTCGTGGATGTCGCCCTCCACCGTGCCGAACACGACCTTGCCCAGCTTCTTCTGCGCCCCTTCGCCGGAGGCCGCGATGCGGGGCTTCACCTTCGCGCCGATGGCGCGCAACATCTCGCCGCCCAAGATCAGTTCAGGAACGAAGCACTCGCCGGCGGCGAACTTGTCGCCGATGATCCCCAGCGCGGTCCGACAGTCCTCCAACAAGCTCAACGGGTCGGCCCCGGATTCCAGCAGCTCGTCCGCAATCCTCTCGGCATCTTCCTCACGCATATCCACGACGGCATCTATTAATTCCTGTGACATAGGGCTCTCCTTTTTTCACAACAGAAAAGATGAAAGTTTGTTCAAATCCCCTTTACACGGGCTTTCCAAAAACCCCGTTTCGGAACGCGCGGGTGAACTTCAGGCAATGCCTGTCCTGCGCCATCAGCAGCTCGGTCGCCAGGATCGTGGTCTGGATGTCCTGGTTGTTCGGGTCGCAGATGGCGCAATCCATCCCCGCCTCCATAGCCAGCGCCAAGAACGTCCGGTTGATGAAGGAGCGGGCGGGCATCCCGAACGAGATGTTGCTCAATCCGCAGGTGATGTGGACTTTCGGAAAACTCTTTTTGATCTCGCGCACCGTGTCGAAGAAGAGCAATGCGTTCTCCTGCCCCGTCGCGATGGTCATGGCGAGCGGGTCGAAGTAGAGGTCTTCGTCGGCGATGCCCAGCGGGCGGGTCTTGTCGAGGATCTTGCCGACGGCGTCGAGGCGCTCCTGCTTCGTCTTGGGTATGCCCTTCTCGTCCATCGCCAGCGCGACCGCCGGACAGTGGTTCTCGGCGACGATGGGATAGACCGCCATGCGTCCCGGCTCCAGGCTGATGGAGTTTATCAGCGGCTTGTGCTTGACCACCTTGATGGCGGCTTCCAAGGCTTTGGCGTTGGCGCTGTCAAGGGCGATGGGCGTATCGACGACCGCCTGGATGGTCTCCACCAGCCAGACCAAGTCCTCGGGTTCGCGCTGGGGTGCGGTGCCTGCGTTGGCGTCCAGCCAAGTCGTGGCGCCCACCTCCGCCTGCCGCCTCGCCAACTCCTGTATGAACGCGGCGTCCCGGTTTTTTATGGCCTCGGCCACGCGCTTGCGTGTCCCGTTGATTTTTTCCGCGATTATCTTCAATGCAGGACCCCTCCCGGCGGGGGCGCACCCGTCAAGCGACGAGGCGCGACCACAAGCCGCCCCCACTGCCATAGCCTTCTAACACAAGGGTATACTTCAACATTATCCGGGAAAAATTGCAAGCACGGAATCGCGGGAATCGCGGGAATCGCGGACGCGGCAGTTTGCCATTCGCCGCGCGCCAGGATCGCGACAGCGCGAGGTCGTGGGAAGGGGGGCCGTTATCGCACGGAGGCCGTGCGGAGTTCTTGCACGATCTCGCCAGCGACGCGGCGCGCCTTTTCGAGCTGGTCGGGCGGGAAGGAGATCGCCCCCACCACCGGATGGCCGCCGCCGCCGTAGCGTTCGCACAGAAGCGCCAGGTTCTGCGTGCGCGGGTGGGGCGCCCAAGGGTTCGAGCCGACCGAGATCTTCGCCCGGAAGCTGGACAGGCTCACCCCCACGCAATAGGTGGCGTCGGGGAACAGGTAGTAGGGGATGAACTTGTTGTAGCCTTCCAGGTCGTGGCCGCTGACGTCGAAGGAGATCGTGCGGTCGGAGCATTCGGCGCGGCTGCGGATGATGTCGATCGACCGCAGGTGCCGCTCGTAGAGGGGGCGGAACTCGTCCCGCACCCAGCCGACCTCGATGATCTCCGCCAAGGGCTTTTCCTTGAACTCCTCGATCAGGCGGTAGACCTTGCCGTTGTCGCGCACCCCCTCGACCACCATCATCAACTTCATCGCCGCCTCGCCGAGCTCCACGGCGGTCTTGGCGTCCGCGAATTGCGCGCCGTCGATGATGTCCGCCCAGCGGACGAGCTCGTCCAGGCGGCTGGAGTCGTAGCCGAAATGTTCTTGCGTCATCTCGGCGATGAACTTGGTGCAGGAATGGTAGGTGGGGTCGTGGAACTTCCTGCCGCTTTCGTCCGCCCGGAAGTGCTCCTCGTCGGCCTTGCTCAAAAACGCGCTCTGGTGGTGGTCGAACCACCAAGTCAGCCGGGGGTCGCTGGAATATTTGAAATCGACGATGGCGTTCTCGTCCCCGTCGAACTGCACGTCGATGAAAAGCTCTCCCGCCTTGTGGGCGAGCCCCTCATATACGAACTTGCAATCCTTGCGGACGGCGGAGCGGTAGAAGCAACTGAACACGGCGGCCGATGCCAGCCCGTCGAAGCAGTTGTTATGAAAATAAACCTTCATTGTCTCCATAAAGGCTCTCTCGACCCGGATGCGGATGGCGTCTCCGAATCAAACGAATCGAAAAAGCTACCACGCACCGCCCGATGACGCAACACCCCGGCGCGCAATTATTTTTTTGCAATTAGCAATGGGCATCCGGAGGATGCGGCGGCGCGGGACGCCCCTGCATCCGATAGAGCAGGTCGCGGCGCACCGGCTGGAAACCGCTGTCGCGGATGAACGCGCGCGCCTCCCCCTCCGTGCCGAGCCCGCGGCTGGCGAGGACGTTCTCCTCGATGACGACTGAGGAGATGTCGTCCGCCCCGGCGTACAGCGCCAGCTCCCCCACCTCGCGCCCCATGCCGAGGACGGACGCCTCGATGTGCGGGACGTTGTCCAGGAACAGGCGGCAGAGCCCCACCAGCTTCAGGTACTCCCGCGCCGGGACGCGGCGCAGGGGGAACCCGTCCGTCTGCCGTTGGAACGTCCAAGGGATGAAGGCGAGCAGCCCCCCGGCGCGGTCTTGCAGGTCGCGGATGACGCCGAGGTGCTCGACGACCTCCTCCGGGGTCTCGATGGAGCCGACGACGATGTTGGCGCTGCCCGACAGCCCCTCCTCGAAACACGCCTCCATGATTCGCACCCACTCCGCGACCGTGACCTTGTTCGGGGAAAGCTCGCGGCGCACGCGGTCGGAGAGGATCTCCGCCCCCGCCCCCGCCACGGAGTCCATCCCCGCGCTTTTCAATTCGCGCACGACGGCGCGGGCGTCTTTGCCGGTCTGCGCCTCCATGCCCCTGATCTCGCTGGGGGAGAAGGCGCGGATGTGCATGTCCGCGCCGAACTCGTCCTTCACGGCGCCCAGCACCCGCAAGTAGTAGTCGAACGGGATGCCGGGGTTGACCCCGCCTTGCAGGAAAAGCTGCCGCGCGCCCAAGGCTGCGGCGGCGCGCATCTTGCCCAAGACCTCCTCCGGCGTCAGCGTCCACGCCCCCGCGTCGCCGGGCGGGCGGTGGAAGCCGCAAAACGCGCAGCCCGCCGTGCAGGCGTTGGTGTAATTCACGATCCGGAACAGGGTGTAAGTCGCGACCGAGGCGCCGAGCCTCCGCTCGCGCACGGCGCGCCCCGCGTCCATCACCTTCAGGAAGTCGGCGGACTTGTAGATGGCGAGCGCCTCCCCGGGCGAGATGCGCCCGCCGGCCCGCGCCTTGGCGAGTATCGCGTCGGTGGGTTCGTCCTTCGTCATGGCGATGTCCAGTCCCTGAGCCAAAAGCCTGTGCGCCGCGCGTAGCAAAACGTTGCAACGAGCTGTGAAAACAGGCATATTAAAACTTTTCAGATGATGATTCTACAACTGATCGGCATGGGCGGGGGCGGTTTCCGCAACCGGGGGTCTTATGAGCGTTGTCGTGCAGTTCCCTGACGCAACCCCGTCAAAGGGCTTGCAGAGGATACAGGCCAGTTATTCGATTCGCGACATCCGCCGCCTGTTCGGCTGGAGCGAGTCCACCATCAGGCGCTGGATGAAGGAGAAGATCGTCTGCCCGGTCGAGCCTTCGCCGGAGGGCGGGGAGTTGCAATTCGACTTCCACGCGCTGGAGGTCTTTCGCCGCGCCCGGGAGTTGAAGAACCGGGGGTTGCCGTTACGCCGCATCGAGGCCGAGCTGAGCGGCCAGTTGCCCCTGTTCCCGGAAGCCGGGGCGCAGGGGCGGTTGTTGCAACTGCCGGTGCGGCGCTCGTCGTTCGAGGAGGCGCTCGCCTTGCACGACGAGGGCGACCAGCGCGCCGTCGAGCTGTACATGCAGGCCATCCAGGACGGGGAGTGCGTCGCCGACGCCTACTGCAACCTAGGCATCTTGGCTTACGAGACGCGGGACATCCCCAGGGCGTTCGACCATTTCACCAACGCGCTGAAATCCGACCCGCGCCACTTCGAAGCCCATTTCAACTTGGCGCATCTTTATTTCGAGGCGGAGGACGTGCGACTCGCCCGCCTGCATTACGACATCTCCGCAGTCATCGAGCCGGGCAACGCCAGCGTGCATTTCAACCTGGGGCTGGTCAACGCCGTCGAGCGCAAGATCCCTGCGGCGGTCGCATCGCTCAACAAGGCGAGGGAATGCGCCGCCACCGAGGAGGAGATGGTGCAGATCGACGAGATCCTGGCGGGGTTGCGCAACGCCCCAGACGCGCCGGCGTGCGACGTCTAGCCCGGACGGCGCGACGGGAAGCGACGGGGATGAAAAAAAGGGCGCCCTGAAAAGCGCCCCTTTTCCTTTCATCTTCCCCCCAAGCGGTTCCCGGCGACCGCAGGCGCGGCTCGCCGCCGCCTCTAAACCGCCCCTACTTCTCCCAAGGCAGGCCGGGCTTGCCGAAGTGACCGTAGTTCGTCGTCTGGCGGTAGATCGGCCGCAGCAAGTCGAGCTGCTTGATGATGGCGACCGGGCGGAAGTCGAACGTCTTGACGAACTCCCCGGCCTTGGCGGCGTCGCCGGTCCCAAAGGTGTCCACGCGCACGGAGACGGGCTTGGCTTCGCCGATGGCGTAGGAGATCTGGATTTCGGCCCGCGCCGCCAGCTTCTGCTTGATGACTTGGCGCGCGACGTAGCGGCTGAAGTAGGCGCCGCTGCGGTCAACCTTCGAGGGATCCTTGCCGCTGAAGGCGCCGCCGCCGTGCCTGCCCGCGCCGCCGTAGCTGTCCACGATGATCTTCCTGCCCGTGACCCCCGCGTCCGCCGAGGGGCCGCCCAGCACGAAGCTGCCGGTCGGGTTCACATGGAAGCGGATGTCCTTGGTGAACCAGTCGCCCAAGATGCGGGGCGCAAGCTTCCCCTTCACATAGGCGATGATGTCTTCGCGCTTGATGGAGGCGGCGTGCTGCGTGGAGACCACGACGTCGGTCACCGCCACCGGTTTGAGGTCTTCGTACAAGACCGAGACCTGGGTCTTGCCGTCCGGCCTCAGCCAGTCCACCCCGGCGCGGCGATCCTCGGAAAGGCCGAAGGCCAGCTTGTGCGCCAAATGGATGGGCAGCGGCATCAGCTCCGGCGTCTCGTCCGAAGCGTAGCCGAACATGATCCCCTGGTCGCCCGCCCCCTGGTCGGATTCCAGGCTCGTCTCGACGTTCACCCCCTGGGCGATCTCGGCGGACTGCTTGGAGACGTGCTGGACGATTTTCACGCCGTCGGCGTTGAACGGCTCCTTGGAATCGACGTAGCCGATCTCGCGGATGGCTTGGCGGGCGACGGATTCGTGATCCACCTGGCCGGAGGATGTGATCTCACCGGCGATCACGACGAGATCTTCCTTGCAGAGAACCTCGCAGGCGACCCGGCTCTTGGCGTCCTGCCGCAAATAGGCGTCCAGGATGGAGTCGGCGACGGTGTCGCAAACCTTGTCCGGGTGGCCTTCCGTGACTGATTCAGAAGTGAAGATGTAGCGATCCGTGGAAGATGTCATCGTTTTTAAACTCCTTGTAAGTTACCCTACTAAGACAATCGGTAACTATCCGTGAATTTGCCGCCCTTGTCAATGCCAACGCTCGTGATCGGGGGGTGATCGGGCATGTGGACAGCCCTTTGGCGAATCAAGCCTTCCCGATCAGTTTTTTCGCACGGACGATCACGTTCTCGACGGTGAAGCCGAACTTCTCGAACACGACCTTGCCGGGCGCGGAGGCGCCGAAATGGTCGAGGGCGAGGACGTCGCCCCGGTCGCCGACATACTTGCGCCAACCCTGCGAGACACCCGCCTCCACCGCGAGGCGCGCGGAGACCGCGGGCGGCAGCACCGTGTCGCGGTATTCCTGCGGCTGCGCCTCGAAAAGCTCCCAGCTCGGCATGGAGACGGCGCGCACGGCGACCCCTTCGCCAGCCAGATGTTTCTGCGCGGCGACGACCAGGCCGACCTCGGAGCCGGAGGCGATCAGGATCAGCTCCGGCGCCTTGCCCGCTCCCGGCGCGCCCCCCATGTCGGCGAGGACATACGCGCCCTTGCCCAGGCCGTCGGCGGGGGCGTAGGCCGCACGGTCGAGCGTGGGGGTCTCCTGCCGGGTGAGCACCAGCGCCGTCGGGCGGTTCCGGCTCTCGATGGCGACGCGCCACGCCGCCGCCGTCTCGTTCGCGTCCGCAGGGCGGATGACGGCGAGGCCGGGAATCGCCCGCAGCGCCGCCAACTGCTCCACCGGCTGGTGCGTGGGGCCGTCCTCCCCGACGCCGACGCTGTCGTGGGTGAAGACGAAGATCACGCCCAGACCCATGAGCGCCGCCAGGCGCATGGGGGGGCGCATGTAGTCGGAGAAGACGAAGAAGGTCGCCGTGTAGGGGATGACGCCGCCGTGCGCCGCCATGCCGTTGGCGATGGCGCCCATCGCGTGTTCGCGGATGCCGAAGTGGACGTTGCGCCCGCCGTACCCCCACGCCCCGCCTACCGCGCCCTGGACGGCGGAGCCGCCGTCCCCTTCCTGCTTCGGCGGCTCGAAGTCGCCGCCGTCTTTGATGGCGGTCAGCGTCGAGGGGTTCAGGTCGGCGGAGCCCCCGACCAGCTCCGGCACGGCGGCGGCGACGGCGTTCAGGACCTTGCCCGACGCGCCGCGCGTGGCCATCCCCTTGGGGTCGGCAGGGTACGACGGCAACGCCGCCTCCCAACCCTCCGGGAGCCCGTCGCGCATCGCCCGCTCGAATTCCCGGGCGAGGCCGGGATGCTGTTTCCCGTATTCCTCGAACAGCGTGTCCCACCGGGCTTCGGCCTCCCGCCCGGCGGCCTTCACCTGGTCGAAGTGCGCCCGCGCCGCGTCCGGCACCTTGAAAGGCCCGTCCTCCCGCCACCCCAGGTTCTCCTTGGTCAGCCTGACCTCGTCCGCGCCGAGGGGAGAGCCGTGCGACTCGAAGGAGTCCTGCTTGTGGGGCGAGCCGAAGCCGATGTGCGACTTGACCAGGATGAGCGACGGCTTGTCCGTTTCGGCGCGCGCCGCGCGCAGGGCTGCGCAGATGGCGGAGAGGTTGTTGCCGTCATCGACCATGACCGTCTGCCAGCCGTAGGAGTCGAAGCGCCTGGCGCAGTTCTCGGTGAAGGAGAGGTTCGTGGTGCCGCCGAGGCAGATGCCGTTGTCGTCGTAAAGGTAGACGAGCTTGCCGAGCTTCAGGTGCCCCGCGAGCGAGGCGGCTTCCGCCGCGACCCCCTCCATGAGGTCGCCGTCGGTGACCAGCGCCGTGGTGAAGTGGTTGACGATTTCAAAACCGGGGCGGTTGAAGCGGGCGGCGAGGTGCGCCTCCGCCATCGCCATGCCGACGCCGTTGGCGAACCCCTGCCCCAAGGGGCCGGTGGTGACCTCCACCCCCGGCACCAGCCCGCGCTCGGGATGTCCCGGCGTGCGGCTCCCCCACTGCCGGAAATTCCGCACGTCCTCCAGCGTCAGGTCGTAGCCGGACAGGTGCAGGAGGCTGTAAAGGAGCGCCGAGCCGTGGCCGCCGGACAGGACGAAGCGGTCGCGGTCGTGCCACAGGGGGTTGGCGGGGTTGTGCCGCAAAAAGCGCGTCCAGAGGACGTAGGCCGCCGGCGCGGCGCCGAGCGGCATGCCGGGATGCCCGCTGTTGGCGCGTTGGATCGCGTCGATGGACAGGGCGCGGATGGAGTTCACACAAAGTTGGTCTACATTTGAGAAGGAAGGATTCAAGCTCATGCCATAGCTCCGCTGGAAAACGCCGGGTTGCCGGGAACAGGTTGCAATCAACCGGAAAATGTAGATTGCCCCGCCCCGCATGTCAATTTCCGGTTTCCCCCGCGGTGTTCCGGTGTTCGCAGCGGCTAGTTTTCAGCCGCCGGTTTTCATTGTTCGATCGAAAGCCGCGGCAAGCCGCCGCCGACGGGCGATCCGTCTGGCGGCGGCTGTCTTCGGCGTTGCCGCCGGACGGTGGGCGTCAGGGAGATGCGCGGCGGAGCCGGGCGAAGGCGGCTACGCCTCGCGGTCTTCGGCGTCGAACCCGATATCGCATAGTGTGGACAACGAGCTCTCATGCAACTGCTCCATCTTGCGGGACAGCCGCTCGTGGTTGCGGTGGACGCCCCGGGCGTTTGTTTCGTAGTACATCGCCCGGTCGCGGCGGATCCCCATCGACGCCGCCTCTTGGATCGCGTCCTGGTTCGCCCCGAAGTAGAGGAAGACCCAGTTGCGCTCCTCCGTCTGCCGCCGGATGAGCGAGAAGAGCCGCGAGCGCGTGTAGCCGGGGCGCGAGGCGTTCTCCATCCCGTCCGTGACGATGACGAACATCACCTTCTCGGGATGCTCGGGCATCGCCGCGAAGCGCGCGTCCACCTCCTCGATCATCCGCGTCGCCGACTCCAGCAACGCCGTGCTGTTGGTCGGCGTGATGCGGAACTGCGGCACCTCCGCGATCGGCTTCTCGGCGAACTGCGGCATGTAGTCGGTCGAGAAGATGGAGTAGGTGACGGTGACCTCGGCGGGGAGGTCCTTGTTTTCCGCCATCAACTGGTTGAGGGAGCCCGACATGTCCTCGGCGATGTTTGCCATCGAGCCGCTGGAGTCTGCCAGGATGTTGATGCTCATCGTGTTCGGCTTGGGCTTGCCGACGTACTTCCGCTCCGCGCCCGCCGCCCCGCTGCCGAGGACGCCCGCGTACACGGCGAAATCCGCGGGGGAGAACAGCACGAAGCGGACGAGCCTGACGCCGCCCTCGGGCTTCTCGCGGCAGAAGTCGCGCACCGCCTGCAAGGCGACGGCGGCGGCTTCGCCGACCGGGTAGCCGTAGGCGCCGGTGCTTATAGAGGGGAACGCGATGCTCGCGCAACGGTTCTCCACGGCGAGCTCCAGGCACTTGCGGTAGGCGCCGCGCAACAGCTCCTCCTCGCCGCTCCTGCCGCCGCACCACTGCGGGCCGACGGCGTGGAACACGTATCGCGCCGCCAAGGCGCCCGCGCCCGTCACGACGGCGGAGCCGACCGGGCAGCCCTTGGGATACCGCTGCCTGGTCTCCTCCATGATGGCCGGGCCGCCCCGGCGGTGAACCGCGCCGTCCACCCCGCCCCCTCCGGCGAGGCGTGCGTTGGCGGCGTTGACGATGGCGTCGACGCATTGCTCCGTGATGTCCCCCAAAACCAGCTCGACCGTCGCCGATCCCATCTGCGCCGACTTGTACTGGGTGTTTCCCCCCATGCTGCCCATGCTCCCGTTCGTATTTGCCATAAGGTGTTGCCTCCGAGAAAGCAGTGAAACCGTTTATGAAAACCACCCTCGAAAACTGGACCTGCGATTTTCAAAGAACTGGGCGACTGCCATGCCCCCGGACATTTGTACCGCCCCTCCGTGGGGCCTCAAGGATCTCGCGTTCGCGCCTTGCATCCACACCACCCTGCGCCCGTGCGACACAAACCGCCGTTTGTCTCAGAGGCGGAACCTGTCTTGAAGCCCCAACGCCGCGGCGACGCAGTTCATGCGGTCGATCGTCGCCGATGTGGCGCGGATGTCGGTTTCAAACGTGCAGTTGAACTTCTTTTCGTTTTCAGGGGCGTCGCCGTCGATCTTGGCGATGGTGGCGACGGGAACATCGCGATAGCGTACGGTGAACCTATTCGCGTCGTCGTTCATGACGACTGCGGTGTCCTTCAGCCCCGGCACCATGCGCGTCCAGCGCCAGTTCCGGTCATCCGGCAGCTTGATCGCCCTAGCCGCGCACAGGAGCGTCTGGGCGACAGCCTTGACCGCCGCCTCGTCCTTTCCGGCCCGGACATCCGAAGGCTTTTCAACGACCAACCGCAAGGTTTCCTCAAGTGTCAAATCATCCTCCTTTAAGCGCGCGCACCGCAGGCCGATAACCTGGGCGCAGGCGCGTGGAAAACTCGTTTACGACACATGCCTCGCCTGTCTCCCCAAGCGGGTGGAAGCACCCGTTCGGGAAGTTCTCCCCGTTTGCGCAGGGAGTCGTTTTTTTGAATTTTTGAAAATGTATTGTATGCCTGCGTTCAAGGGGGACGGCGCTTTGCGCTCGCCCCCCTTGTATCGCCATCGCCACAACGGGGCGGCCTAGGCGGCGTTCTCAATGACGGGCTTCTCTTGGCAACGCAACCAAGCGGTGAATTCGCTCGCGAACACCTTTACATCCTGCGGCGGGGCGCAGTTGAACCTGCCCCGCAGTTGGAGGATGCGGAAGTCCGGCGAAAGTTGCATCGTGAAGAAAGGCGTGTCGGACGACTCGCGTCTCCTGACGAAGAAGATGAACGAGCTCCCCCGGCTCATTTCGTTCGCATAGCCGCCAGTGCCGACGCAATGCCCCAGCGCCATGCTTTCGGCGATCAGGTCGGCGTTGCCCCGGGCGACGGTCGCCCGGTACGCCCCCGACTCGAACGCGCCGTTTACGAGGACGGCGGGGATGTTTCGCCGTATCGCTTTGGCTATCTGCTCGTCCTGGTTGACGAGGCGGTGCTGGCGTTGCGCTTCCTGCTCCGCTTCTCGTGCTTGCCACGCTTGCCGCTGCTCCTCCAGTTCCCGCGCCCGTTGCTGGGCGATGATCATGGAGGTTCTACGGTGCGCCTCCATCGGGTGCTTCGGCGCAACCACATCGCGGTTCTTGATGTCCAACCCCAATGTCAAGCATTCGTCTAGATAGTCAAAGTAGTCTCGGATCCGCATATTGTCCCGGTGCAACCAAGTGAAGAAGCGAGTGCTGTCGCGCCCGCTGATTTCCGATAGGAATACCAGAAGACTTTCGGTTCCACAAAAAACTTCCATCCATGTTTTGCCGACCTGACCACAGATTCTGTCTGCCATGACATCACGCATGTATGAGTCGCCTATCTCGTAGTAGCACTCCGAAGCAAGCCATAGATCCCCAGGGTCATTCCAATTAGGTTCATGCCAACGATGTTGCGTTATGAAGGAGTACACTTCGCTTGCGAAGAACCTCGCCACAGTCCACGAAACCGGTGTTTTCCGCGCCTTCATGCATTTGTAGAACCAAACGTCGGCGAAAGAATATCCCCTTTCTCGAATTTCGCCGATCTCCCGAATGTTCAACCCGAAGGCATCGCGCAGGTTTGTCGCACACGGATCGAGCAATCCTCTTCCGGCTTTGAACCACTGTGCTCCATCAAACCCCGCCTTCTCGACGATCTCGAAGGCGGGATAGGTCACCGTGGCAAGGAACTGGAAAAACTGTCCTCCGGCATATAACCCGTCACCCCAATACCGGATGCAACGGCGATTTCTTTTGCGAAACAACTTCCACGGGTCAAAATAGAATCCCGGCTTTTGAAAAGCGGTCTGTAGATTCGCCCTATAAACCGCACATTCTTCAAAATCAGGCGGTACCGGATCTCTGAATGCACCGAAACCAGTGGCAGTGCATGGGAAACCAGTGGCAGTGCATGGATACCCATCTTTTTCCCACCATCTTCCCAACCTAACCGTTTTATAGCGTGACAAACTCCGCTCCCTGCAATAAAAATTAAAGGCAAGGTGATTCCATATCGTGTTTGTTTTTTCTTCCCATTGCGGTTGCGACACAAAATGACGGTGCCCATTCCGACTTAGCACTGTGACCGCGTCCAGACGTAACACAACACGGTCGGGGCGATGCCGCACTTTTAGATGTTGCAGGTACACCACCCCATCGTGGGTTGTAACTACCACAATGTTCAGGCTGTTTAGATGGTTTCCCACGGGTGCCCACGTCCGAGAACGCCCCCACTGCCTGCTCCGATGCTCACGATGATGGAATCGTGCTTTGTGCGTCCATGGCTGAGACAATACGATGGCGCATTCCCGTCGCTCTTGCTCGCAAATACGCCAAAGCGTTTCCGCAAACGACAATTTACCGGAATCCGTCGTCACACCGCAATCTTCGGGCAACGGTGGGATTTGCCCAAGTTCATCGGGAACGTCGGAGGTGTTCCAGTATTCTGCCGTGTCGATCATCCCTGGCAATGGAAGCCGTTGTCGGTCGCAACAAACAAACGGAATCTGCACATCGAAACTTTTTGTATTGACCCTGTTGGCGTCCACCGTTTCCCATGCGTCCCCATCCTCTGCAAGCGTCCACAGGTTGCTGAACTGCTTTCCCTGTCTCGCCAGATGTCTTGCCACTTTTCTCACTGGCTCTTGTTCACGTCTCGCCTGTTCTCTCGCCAGCTTCCGTTCCAGTATTTCCTGTTCTCTCGCCAGCTTCCGTTTCCGCCGTCCTTCCTGCCTTGTCTGTTCTCTCGCCAGCTTCCGTTCCAGTATTTCCTGTTCTCTCGCCAGCTCCTGTTCCTGCCTTGCCTGTTCTCTCGCCAACTTCTGTTTCCGAATGGCGGGGACGAAGCTATCTGAAACCTGTGTTTTCGGGGAACACAAATACAGCCCAAACGCCTTTGCCGCACCGTAGACGGTCGTCAATTTGCAACCGATCTCTTCTGCCAATTCTTCGACGGTCATTCATCTACCTCGTTGGAAAAGTTAGCGGATGAAAAACTTCGTTTCGGTGTCGATGCTCGATGTTCGCGTTCGTGCCAGCCGCCGTGACATGGCGGGCTGGCGCGAACGGGGGTGGGCGCGTCGCCGGGAAGCCGCAACGGCGTTTCCCGGCGGATGATTTCGATTCTGTGGTGAGTGCTTCAAAGTCAAAGGTTGGGAGTGTGTTAAAGAAATAGACAGTTTGCCTAGACAAAAAAGGGTATAACCCTTTGGAAACGCAAGGAGGCAAACGATGACTGTGACGAGGCAGAAATACGACGAGGAATTCAAGA
>JAISUT010000013.1 GCA_031271905.1 Acidobacteriota bacterium | reverse complement strand
TCGGCGCGTATGGCGTCGAAGAACGCCGCGTGCCAGTCCGTCCAACCCGCATCCCTCGCCTTCGCGCGCGTCCCGTCGGCCATGCCCACCGCCCCGCCAAAGCCCCCGTCCCGATCCCCGCCGGTCCGTCGATCAAGTACGAGATTGATTTTACAACGGACGCCCCGGTTTGCGCAGGGCTTTCTTTAGGGGGCGGGCCTTCGCCTCACTCCCAGACATAGGCGGCGACGGGGGCTGCGGGATCCTTCGCCCACTCCTCCCACGAGCCGTCGTAGACCTTCACATCCTTGTAGCCCAAAATCTCCGTCATGATGTACCACTCCGCCGAGGCGAAGCCGCCGACGCCGCAGTAGACGATGACTTCGCGCGACCTGTCCTTGCCCGTCACCCCCTCGACCATCGCCCGCAGGGTCGGGACGGCGGCGAGCGAGCCGCCGCGCGTGTACTGCCACGGTATGGGCAGGCTCTTGGCGCCCTTGATGTGCCCCTTGGGGTCGGTGACTCCGAAGTAGTCCTCCGTCGTCCGGGTGTCGAGCAGGATGGACTTCTTCGAGCGGCGCAGCACCTGCGCCTTGGTGGCGACCGAAGAGCGGGATATCTTGCCGTCGTAAGTCACGGGCTGCGGCTGCGCCGCCTCGGTGGACGAAGGTCTCTTCTCGCGCTCCCACTTGGTGCTGCCGCCGTCCAGCACCGCGACGGAGCGCACGCCGGCCACGAGCAGCGTCCAGGCGACGCGCGTCGCGTCCGAGCGCGCGAAGTCGGATTCGGTGTGGTTGACGACGACGACGGGGCGCGCGGCGGTGACACCCGCCTTCCCCAGCAGCTCTTGGAGCGTCGCGTCCGACGGGAGCTCCAGCGTGAAGCCCTCCCCGGAGGGCGCCCAGAGGCCGGTCGGGACGTTCACCGCCCCAGGGACGTGCCCCTTGGCGTACCGTTCCGGCGCGCGCACGTCCAAAACCGTCAGGTCGGCTCGCCCCAGGTTCTGCTCTAGCCATTCGGTCGAGACGACCGGCTCGATGTCCCGCGCCGTCGCGGCGGGGCAGAGGGCGGCGCCAAGGGCGAACAGCGCGAAGGCGAGTCCGGTTGATTTGCAAGCGGTCATGGCATCCTCTCTCCTTAGTTGCGAATACAGGGTTGCAAATACAGAAGGTTCCCGGGACGCAGCCGCCCCCGCCGGTCATCCCAGCACGCGACGGTAATGCGCCTCGTAGGCGGTGACGGCGGCGGCGGCGCCGAAGCGCGTGCGCGCCTTCTCCCGCCCGCGCCGCCCCATCTCCGCGCGCACCCCCGGCGACTTGAGGATGCGCAACGCCGCGCCGGCCATGCCGTCGATGTCGCCCGCCTCGGCGAGGTGCCCGTCCTCGCCGTCGGCGACCACTTCCGGCACGCCGCCCACGCGCGACGCCACCACCGGCACCTCGCACGCCATCGCTTCCAGGGCGACCAGCCCGAACGACTCCATCTCGCTCGGCAGCAGCAACAGGTCGGATATGCCGAGCCACTGCTCGATGCCGTCCTGCTTGCCGAGGAAGTGGACGCGCCCCTCCAAGCCCTTGTCGCGGACGCGCCGCTCCGCGCGCCCCCGCTCCGGGCCATCCCCGACCATCAGGAGCGCGGCGGGGATTTCGGCGCGCACCTTCGCGAAGATCTCCACCACGTCCACCGGCCGCTTCACGGGGCGGAAGTTGGAGATGTGGATCAGGATGGGCTCGCCGCCGGGCGAGAACCTGCCCCTGAGCCCGGAATTCGCCGACGCGCGGTATTTCTCGCAGTTCACGAAATTGTATATGACCTCGATCTCCCGACGCACGCCGATGACGTCGCGCGTCGCGTCCTTCAGATGCCGCGAGACGGCGGTGACCCCGTCCGACTGTTCGATGGAGAAGCGCGTGACCGGCAGATAGGAGCGCTCCGCCCCCACCAGGGTGATGTCCGTGCCGTGGAGCGTGGTCACCACCGGCAGGCGGCGCGGCGCCAGCATCGACTTGGCCAAAAACGCGCTCACCGAATGAGGGATGGCGTAATGGCAGTGCAGGAGGTCCAGCCGGTGCAGCTCGGCGACCTCCGCCATCTTCACCGCCAGCGCCAGCGTATAGGGCGCCTGGTCGAACAGGGGGTAGCTCGCCGCCTCCACCTCGTGGAAGTGGATGTGCGGCTGCGCCACGTCCAGGCGCATCGGCAGGGCGTTGCTGATGAAGTGGATCTCGTGGCCGCGGTCGGCCAGCTCCCGCCCCAGCTCCGTCGCCACGATGCCGCTCCCCCCGTAGGTCGGATAACAGGTGATGCCTATCTTCACGTCGCCATCCTCCGCCGTCCTCCGATTGCGCGCGGCGGCGGCTCCGTCGCGCGGCACCCACATTCTACCCTACGCCGCCCCGCCCCGCCTTGCGGGAATTCGCGGGAATCCGCCACGGGATCAGCCGGCCGTGTACTTGCGCGGGCGTTGCAAGGCGATGGCGAGGATGGAGGTGGCGCCGATGAGGAACGGGTAGTACAGGCGGGGGACGATCTCGACCGGGCTGACGCCCTCCGCCAACCCGGCGGCGATCAGCAGTTGCGCGCCGTAGGGGAGCAGCCCTTGGACGAAGCAGGAGAAGGTGTCGAGCAGGCTCGCCGTCCGGCGTCCGTCGATGCGGAACGACTCGCCGATCTTGCGCGCGATCGGCCCCACGATGATCAGGGCGATGGTGTTGTTCGCGGTGCAGAGGTTGGTGAACGAGACCAGCGCCGCCATGCTCCCCTCCGCCGCCTTGCGGGAGCGGATGTTGCGGGTCAGCCTCTCGACCAGCCAGTCGATGCCGCCGCGCTCGCGGATGACCTCGAACAGACCGCCCGCCATGAACGAGACGATGATCAGCTCCCCCATGTCCTTGACGATGCCGTCGCCCGCCGCCTGCGCCCAGTCCCATGCGGTGAAGCCGCCGCCGCCCAGCCCGACGACGCCCGACAGCAGGATGCCCAGCAGCAGGACGATCATCACGTTCACCCCCGCCAGCGCCGTCCCCAGCACCGCCAGATACGGTATGAGCTTCGCCCACGCCGTCTCCCCGGCGGCGGCCTCGCCGCTCAGGCCGTACCCTTGGACGACGTAGATCGCCGTCGCCAAGACGGCGGCGGGCAGCACGATGCGCAGGTTCACGATGAACTTGTCCATCATCCGCACGTCCTGCGTGCGGGTCGCCGCTATGGTCGTGTCGGAGATGAACGAGAGGTTGTCGCCGAACATCGCGCCCCCCACCACGGCGCCGACCATCGCGGGCAGGCCCATGCCGATCTGCGGCGCGATGCCCACCGCGACGGGGGTCAGGGCTGCGATGGTGCCGCAGGAGGTGCCCATCGACATCGACACGAAGCAGGCGGCGATGAAGATGCTGGCGGGGATCATCGTGCGCGGCAACAGGTGCAGCACCGCCCCCACCGTCGCGTCCACCGCGCCCATCGACTTGGCGCTCCCCGCGAACGCCCCCGCCAGGATGAAGATCGCCACCATCAAGAGGATGGTCTCGTTGGCGGCCCCTTTGCAGAAAACGCCGACGCGGCGGGAGACCGTCCCCTTCGCCCCGAGGAGCGCCGCCACGGAGGTCAGCAGGAAGGCGACCGACACCGGCATCTTGCCGAGGTCGCCCGTCAATGCGAAGGTCAGGATGTACAGGGCGAAAAACACGCCCAGGGGGAGCAACGCCCACCCGTTCGGCTCGTGCTTGGCGACGTCTTCGTTCATGGTCAGGCAACCGTCCTCGGTAAACGCAGTAACTTGTAATGGACGGTGCCGGCGATGTCAATGGGATTTGCGGCCGGGATTTGCGGCCCGGGATTTGCGGCCGGGGGGCACCGACGCCGGTCGTTGCCGGCGTGGCCGGGCGCGTCTGGCGCATCCGCTGCGTCCGGCACTCGGCGTTTGCAGGCGAATCACGAGGGGGGGACGGATTCGGACGGGGTCAGCGGGACTTCGATTTTTTCGAGGACTGCTTCTTCGCCCTCGCAGGGGACTTCGCCGCCGAGCCGTCGGAGTCGGGGATGTCGAGCGTCATGCCGATCTTGATGATGTTGTTGGCGGACAGCCCGTTCGCCTTGCGGATGTCGTTGACGGAGACGCCGTAGCGGCGGGCGAGGGAATAGAGCGTGTCGCCGCGTATGACCTTGTGCCGCCCGTCTGCCGCGACCTCGGTCGCCCCATGGGTGCGCGCCGTCGGCAACGTCTCGATCAGCTCGTACAGGTCGGGGTTGCTGTCGATCGGCACCCTGAGCGCGAAATCGGGGTAGTTCGCCGGGGTGCGGTTGCCCCGGAGCGCCGGGTTCAACTGCTTCAGCTCGTCGAACGTGGTGCCCAGGGCTTTGGCGACCGTCCGCAAATCGACCGGCTTGGAGACGTGGACGGTGGCGTACGCCATCTGGGGGTCGGGGGCGGTCAGGAAGCCGTACTTCGCCGGGTTGCGCGTCAGGATGGCGCTCGCCTGTATGAGCGGCACGTGCTTTTTGGTCTGATCCGGCAACCGCCTGTTTTTTGCGCTCAGGCGCGAGAGCTGCCAGAAGTCGCTCATGCCGGTGTTGGTCATGAGCCGCTGGACGTTCCCCTCGCCCCAGTTGTATGCCGCCAAGACCAGGTTCCAGTCGCCGAACAGGGCGTACAGGTCTTTCAGGTACCTCGCCGCCGCCCGGGTGGATTTCTCCGGGTCGGAGCGCTCGTCGATGTCCCGCGTCACCTTCAGGCCGTACCGTTGCGCCGTCCCTTGGACGAACTGCCATATCCCCTTCGCCCTGGCCTTGGAGAGCGCCTGGGGCTTGAATGCGCTCTCCACATGCGCCAGGCTGATCAAGTCCAGGGGGATCTCCTCCTCGCGGAACACCTGCTCCATCATGGGGCGGTAGCGCCCCGAGCGCACCAGGCCGTCCTCGAAAAACTTGCGCCCGCGGGTCAGGAGGTAGTCCAGGTAGGTCGCCACCGTGTCGTTGACGCTGATGGGGAAGTCGAACTGCGTCCAATAGGCGTCGGTGAGCGCCTGCTTCAAGAGCGGGTCGTCGCGCACCGTCAGCCCGAGGCTCGACAACTCCTCGTCGCTCAACAGCTCCACCACCTGCTCCCCGTCGTCGTCGTACCCCCCGCCGCCGTAGCCGCCGTCCTGCAAGCCCGCCCCGTCCTGCAATTCATCCAATTCGTCGGGGGCGTAGAGGTAGGTGGCTTCGACGTCTTTGATCTGCTTTGCCAAATCCCAAAAGAAGGTGTTCAGGGGGGCGTTCTGCGAAAGGTCCCAGTTGGAGGCGGAGAGCATGTCCATGGCGGCGTCGAACGCCGCCCGCGCCTCGTCCGACTTGCCTTCCTGGATGAGCGCATACCCCTCGAGGAACTTCGCGCGCGACGACGTCATCAGGTCGGACATCGCGCTGGATACTTCGGGGGAGGCTTCGACCTTGGGGCCGGGAATCGAGGCGGTCATGGCCGCCGCGACGTAATTCTGCGCAAACGACGGCTTCGCCGGCAGGACGAGGCAGGCCAGAAAGGCCGCCGGCCACAGGTGTCGGGCTAATCTCAACATTTCTCCACGTCTTCGGTGCGCCTTCGAAAGCCCCGGGCGCCGCGGCGCACCCCGCTTTTCGGGTGCCTGCGGCTTTCAAAGGCGGTCGTTCAATCCTCGGGGAGCCTCTAAAAAACCCGGATGCCGCGTTGCGCCTTGCCGGCGAGGTTTATTTAGAGGTTCCCTTCAAATCCGATGATCACTTGATCGGCGCGGGGGCCAGGAATTGCCCCGTGAGCATCAACTCTTTCGCCCCGGGCAGCTCCTTGAGCGCTTTCTGCACCTGGTTGTCCCCCTCCACGTCGATTCTGAACCCCTCCTGGATGCCGAAATACGACGTGAACACCTCCTTGCGGATGCGACGTTTTATAAAATCGACATTTTTTGACAAATCTTCATCGGTAAATTCGATATTTCTACCCGATAGGAATTGACGAAAGTCGGCGAGCACCGCCTCGGTGACCTGGAACTCGGGGAGCGGCTTCGCGTCCTTGCCGCGCGCCGACTGGTGCCCCTCGCCCGCGCCTGCGGGGAGTTTGAATTCCTGCGCCCCCGGGACCTCGCCCGAGGTCAGCCGCCGCGCGTACTGGAAGAACACGTCCTTGGACGCCAGCAGCGACTCGAACCGGTTCAGCTCCCTCGCCGCCTCGACGACGTCCGGGGTGATGCCCCCCCCGCCGTACACCGTCCGCTTGTTGTCGGTGTACCTGACCTCCCGCTCCTTGTCGGGTTGCGGGTCGGCGTCGCCGGCGTCCAGGTAGTAATACTCGAAATTGGAATTGGAGTAGTCGCGCTGGATGAGCCTGCCGCTCGGCGTGTAGTATTTCGCCGTCGTGAGCGCCATGCCGGTGTCGTTCGCCATCGTGTAGACCGACTGCACCAGCCCCTTGCCGAAGCTGGTCTCGCCGACGATCAACGCCCGGTCGTGGTCTTGGAGCGCTCCGGAGACGATCTCCGAGGCGCTGGCGCTGTGCTTGTTGATCAGCACCACCAGCGGCACGTCGATCTTCTCGTCGTCCGGCGCCTCATAGGTGCGGGCGGAGCCCTCGGCGCGCCCCTTGGTGGAGACGATCAGCGCCCCGCGGGGCAGGAAGAAGTCGGAGACCGCTATCGCCTGGTTCAACAGGCCGCCGGGGTTGTCGCGCAAATCGAGGATCAGCCCGGTGAGCGCCCCCATCTCGTCCAACGCCTGCCGCAGCTCCTCGGATGTCGATTCGGCGAAGCGGTCGATCTTGACGTAGCCGACGCCGGGGCGCACCAGGAAGGCGTAGGGGACGGTCACCAGCGGGATCTCGTCCCGCTCGATGGCGATCTCCAAAGGCTCGGCGACCCCCGGCCGCTCGATGGTGATGTTGACGACGGTCCCGCGCGGCCCCTTGAGGTGGGCGACCACGTCGTCGGAAGTCCAGTCGTCGATCGGCTCGCCCTCGATGCGGGTGATGACGTCCCCGGCCCGCAACCCCTTCTTTTGCGCGGGGGTGCCGAACGATGGCGGCTCCACGATCACATGCCGCCCCGTGTCCCGCAAAAGCGGGCGCACCCGGATGCCGAGGCCGTAGTAGCGGCTGCGCTGGTCTTCGCGCAACTTGGCGTAATCCTTCGGGTCAAGGAAGCTCGAGTGCGGGTCGAGCATCCGCAGCATCCCCTTGATGGAGCTGTAGACCAGCTTGTCCGAGCCGACGTCGTCCACGTAGCTTCTCTGGATCACGTCCAGCGCCTCGGTGTAGTTGGCGAGGAACTCGTTGGGGGAGGTCGCGCCGGAGGCGGCCGTTTTTGCGGCGGAACTGCCGCCCAAGATGCCGCCCGCGAGGGAGGACAAGAGCACGATCAAAATCAGGACAACGGCATATCTATGCTTCATAGGCGGTTGGCTCCATTCACGGAACATGCGCAACTTGGGAAATATAGCATGGCGAAACGGTTTTGCCTATGGTTTGCGTCAAAAGGCTTTTTCCGGGAAAAGGCTTTGCGGCGACCCGGAGGGCGCGAACCCTTCCCGCCCGAACCGAACCCTTTCGGGTGCGCATACGAAGCCTTTAGTGTATAATCGTCCCGTTATTTCTCAAATCTCGCGCCTATGGGGAGTTGCGGCGTTCCATCGCCGTGCGCGCCCCATGGGTCGGAACGGAAGTGTTTTATGGACGGGAACGACCTCCAGAGGCTGGACGACTATCTCTTCAATTATCTGCGCAACATCTTATACGCGCCCGAGAACGCCGCGTTGAACCTGCAACAGCTCCCGCCGGAGTTGCACCGCTTCGGCAAGGGGTTGCAGTTCTTCGGCGAATGCGCCGCCGAGACCGCCGCCTTCGCCAAGTCCCTCTCCAAGGGGGTGCTGAGCGTGCAGCTCCCCTCGCGCCAGAACGAGCTGGCGGCGCCGCTCAAGTCGCTGCACGCCTCCCTGAGCCATTTGACCTGGCAGACCAAGCAGGTGGCGCAGGGCGACTACCGCCAGCGCGTCGATTTCATGGGCGACTTCTCCGACGCCTTCAACTCCATGGTGCAGCAGCTCGACGAGCGCTGGCGTTCGCTGGAGTCGCTCTACCGGCGCAACGCGACCTACATCCGGCTCATCCAGAAGATCGGGCGCAACCTGCTCACCATCGGCGACTCCGGGTACGCCGAGGCGATCGTCCGCTCGCTGCGCGACGCCTGCGAGACCTTCGGGGGGGCGGTGGTGTCGCTGTGGAAGGTCCAGGGGCGCAGGTGTACGCGGATGTTCCATTGGCCGGAGATGCTGGACGGCGTCCCGCAGATGATCCGGGACGAGTGGCCCCGGGAGTGGATGGAGGCGCTCGCCGCCGGACGCTACGTCTCCGTGGTGCCGTTGACCTCCTGGGCGGGCATCTTCTCGCGGCAGATATCCTCGTTCGCCGCCATCCCGCTCTCGGTCCATGGCAAGTTCTGGGGCATGCTCGCCATCGGCGGCTACGAGAAGGAGTCCTACCCCGAGGAGGCGATGTCGGTGATGACCGCCGGCGGCATCCTGATCGCCTCGGTCATGCTCATGAAGGAGATGAACGAGTCGCTGGTGGGCGCCAGGGAGGACGCCCTGCGCGCGGCGCAGGTGAAAAGCGAGTTCCTGTCCCGCATGAGCCACGAGATACGCACGCCCATGAACGCGATCATCGGCATGGGGCGCATCGCCGAGGGGACGGACGACCTGAACAAGATGCGCTTCTGCCTCTCGCGCATCGAGACCTCCGCCAACCACCTGCTGAACATCATCAACGACGTGCTGGACATGTCCAAGATCGAGGTCGGCAAGCTGGAGCTGGACGACGCCCCGTTCGACATGGGCAATGCGTTGCTCAAGGTCTGCGACATCCTCGGCGAGCAGGTGGATCGCAAGGGCCTGAACGTGCGCCTCGTGACCGGGGAGGGCATCGAGCGCATGTACGTCGGCGACGAGATGCGGCTCTCCCAGGTGCTGATCAACCTCTTGAACAACGCCGTGAAGTTCACCCCGGAGGGTGGCGCCATACGCATCGTGGCGGAGGAGCTGGAGCGCGTGGGCGCGCAGTGCCGCCTGCGCTTCACCGTGGCGGACTCCGGCATCGGGATGACCGACGAGCAGTTGAAGCGGCTCTTCGAAGCCTTCAGCCAGGGGGATGCGGGCATCGCCAACCGCTACGGCGGGACGGGGCTGGGGCTGGCGATCTCCAAGAAGATCATCGAGCTGATGCACGGGCGGATAGACGTGGTCTCGGCGCCGGGGCGCGGCTCGACGTTCGTCTTCGAGGTGGATCTGGGCTGCGACCCGGCCGAGGGCGCCGCCCCGCCGGAGTTCCCGGGGCTGCGGGTGCTGCTGGTGGGCGCGGACGTCGAGTCGGAGCGGCAGTTCCGGGGCATCTTCAAGCGGCTGGGGTGCGCGGTCGAGGTCGCCGAGACCGGTTGGTTGGGCGGGCGGTTGGCGTCCTCCGCCGCCAAGGACGGCATGCCCTACGACGTCATCGTCGTGGACTACGGCCCGGAGAGCGGCGTCGAGATCGTCCGGGGCTTCGCCCCCGAGGTGTCGCGCGACACGGTCGTCCTGGCTGCCACCTCCCTGCAATGGGACAGGGTCAGGCCCGCGGCCGAGGATGTCGGCGTCCGCAACTTCCTCGCCAAGCCGGCGCTGACCGTCACCGTGCGCAACGCGCTGCGCGCCCTCTGCAAACCGGACGGGGACGATGGCCCGCCGCCTAAGGGCGCCGAGGCGCGGGTGCCGGACTTTTCCGGCAAGCGGATACTCCTGGTCGAGGACATGGAGATCAACCGGATGATCATGCGGGAGCTGTTGCAGGACACGCGCGTCGCCATCGACGAGGCGTCGAGCGGCGTCGAGGCGCTCAAGATGTTCGCGGACTCGCCCGAGGGGTTCTACGACCTGGTCTTCATGGACATCCAGATGCCGGAGATGGACGGCTACGAGGCGACCCGCCGGGTGCGGCTGTTGCGACGGCGGGACGCCGCGACGGTGCCGATCATCGCCCTGACCGCCAACGCCTACCGCGAGGACGCGGAGAAGGCGCTGGCGGCGGGGATGGACGGCCATCTGGCGAAGCCCATCGACATCGACGGGATACGGCGGTTGCTCGCGGAGAGGCTGTCCGGCGGCGCGTGAGCGGGCCGGCGGATGGCGGCGGGGAGGGGGGCGGTCGCCGCGCCGGATCGCTTCGCCGACCGCTAAACCGGTTGCGTATCGCCGCCGGAGTGCAGTAAGCTGGTCGCGTGTCCAGGAACTGCTCCTGGCGTTATCGGAGCCTCGGCGATGCTCGAAGAGAAACGATTCCCGGCCAGAGTCCCCGTCCTTGCCGCCGTGTCGGCGTGGTTGGCGTGCGCCCTCGCGCCCGCCTCGGGGTTCGCGCAAGCCCGCACCCCGTCGTGGCGCACCCCGCCGCCGGCGCCGCCCCCGTACATGCAGGACGCCAAATCGTATGGGGAGCACCTGCGCCGGACCAGGGTCGTGTTCCGCGACGGTCTGACGGCGCTGGTCTGCGAACACGGGGCGCAGCCGCTGGCATCCTTGCAGGCGTACGTCCCCGGCGGCTTTTTGGACGACCCGGAAGACGCGCCGGGGCTTTCCGCCGTGACGGCGGCGGCGCGCTTGGACGTGGGGCGCGGCTCCCCCGGCGGGACGGCGCGGCGGCGGGCGCAGGCGCTGGGAGGCGCGTTGCGCGTCCGCGTGGAGGCGCGGCGCTCCCTGGTGGAGCTCACCGTCCCCTCGTCGCGTTGGCGGCAGGCGTTGCGTTTGCAGCGCGAGGTGCTGTTGGCGCCGTTCGACGCGGCGGAAGGGAGCGAAGGCGGGGTGCGCCTGCGCCGTGACATCGACGCGGCGGTGGACGGGTTGCGGGACGAACTCGCCGACCCCGCCGCCGAGGCGCAAGGGGAGCTCGCCGCATTGGCGTTCGGCCCGCGCTGGCGGCGGCGGGTGGCGCCGGGGGGCGTCACGCCCGGGCAGGTCGCCAAGTTCCACGGCGCCCGCTACGTCCCTGCGGCGCTGACCCTGGTCGTGACCGGGGATGTCGTCGCAGGCGACGTGCTGGGCGAGATCCATCGCCTTTACGGCGCGGCGGCGGGCGGTGGGGGCGGCGTCCCCGCGCCGTCGCCGCCGCTTCCGCCCCTGGCGGGGGCGCAGGGGGAGGGGCGCCGCCGCACGCTGGGGGCCGCGGTCCCCCTGCCGCGCCTTTCCTTCGGATTCCCCGCGCCGCGCGCGACGGCGGCGGACAAGGCCGCCCTGGAGGTCGCCGCCGCGATCCTGGGCATGGGCGAGGCTTCCATCCTCAACGCCCGCCTGCGCGACGGCAAGGGGCTGGCGTCGGGGGCGCACGCGCGGTTTGACGCGGCGTCTGGAGCGGAGATGCTCGTCGTCGAGCTCGAAGCCGCGTCGCCGGACGCGGGCGGCAGGGACGCCGCCGAGCTCGGGCTGTGGGCGGAGCTGCACCTCCTGGGCAGGGACGGCCCGTCGGAGGCGGAGCTGGGGCGCGCCGTCGCCTGGCTGGAACGCGCTTGGTGGGAGCGCCTGGCGACGGTGGGGGGGCGGGGCGGGGAACTGGCCCGTGACGAGTTCCAAGGCGACTGGAAGCGGTCGGATCGCCGCCTCGGCGAAATCAGGAAGGTCGCGGCGGCGGATGTGCGGCGGGTGGCGGGCAGATACCTGGCGCCGGACGGCGCCGTGCTGGTGGAGCAGCTCCCGCTCACGGCGGGTGGCGGCGCGCCCGCGCCCCGGGCGCTGCCGTCGCAAACGGCGATACGGGCTGCGGCGGAAGGGGGCGCGGCGCGGCGGGCCGCCGAGGATGCGTCCGGCGTCCAGATCCCTGCGGCGCCCCCCGCGTTCCGCGCCGACGAGATGCGCCACCCCTTCCAGGCCGCGTCCATCCTGCGCGGGCCGGAGATATACATACGGGAGGACCACACCTCGCCGCTCGTCGAGATGGGGCTGTTCTTCCCGGGAGGGCTGGCGCAGGAGGGGGCGGAAAACGCCGGCGTCACGCGGCTCATGCTGGAGTCGATGCTCCAGGGCGCGGACGAGGCGCGGCGGTTGGAGCTTTACGGCGGCAGTCTGACGCCGGTGCTCGCCGACGATTACTTCGGCTTCCGGCTCACCGTGCCCTCCCGCCATCTCGCGGCGGGCTTCGAACGGTTGAAGAAGGCGCTCAAAAGCCCCGGCTTCGACGCGACGGGGGGCGCGTCCGGGCGGGATGCCGCCGCCGCAGGCGCGGAGTTCGAGAAGCTGCGGCGGCGGCATCGCGCCCGGGCTGCGGGCGTGGAGGCGTTGGCCGCCGCCGGGGGCGTGGCGGAGGGGATGGCCGAGGAGTCGCTGTTCCGGCGGCTGGTCGGCGGTACCTACGGCGAAGCGACCGTCGCGAGCCTGGACGGCGTCTCCATCGAGGCGGTGCGGGGGTGGTACGGTGAGAAGGTGCGGAACGTGAAGCCCTTCGTGGTGATCGTCGGAGACGTGCAGGGGACGGCGCCCGCCTCGTTTTTCGTCGGGGAGTTCAGCGGCTCGCGCATGAAGGACGGGACGGCCGCCCCCGCGCCGAAGCCCGTCGCCGCAACGGCCGCGACGGCAGGGGGCGGCGGGGTCGGCGTCCGGCGCCCGGCGGTCTTGCTGGGGTTCCAGGCGCCTCCTGCGGGGGATGCGGACATGGGCGCGGCGCGCGTGTTGGAAAACTACCTGGGCGAGGACGGGCGCTTCGCCGAGGAGATTCTGGAGCGGGACGACGCCATCTTCCGTATAACATGCGGATACCGGCCGCGTTTGGGCGGCGGCGGCATCGTCCTCTCCGCCAAGGTGCGCGCCGGACGGGAGATGCAGGCGCTGTCGGCCATCCGCGAGGAGGTCGGGCGGCTCGGCTCGCAGCCTTTGCCGTATGCCGATTTCCAGGCCGCGAAGGCTGCGGCGGCGGGCGTCCACGCCATCCGGAACCAGACCGGCTGGGCGCAGATCGAAACCCTGACGGAGCGCCTGCTCGCGGGCGGGAGCCTGGACGGGTACCTGGATCCTTCCCGTGAATTCGAGGAGGTGGGCGAGGACGTTCTCAGGGGGGTGGCGCGGGCGGTCTTGGACATGGACAAGGCGGTCACGGTGGTCTCGGCGGAAAGATGAACCGCCGTTTTCGCAACCGCCTTGCGGTTGCCGGCTGGGCATAGGGCAGTTGTCCCCGGACGATTGGAAGTTTGATGGAAAAAGGCGAGTGGGTTCCCAGATGGATGGCCAAGGCGTTGCCGCGTTCGCGCGCGGGGCGGTGCGCCCTGGCCGTCGCCGTCCTGTGGGGCGTGACCGCCCTGTCGTTCTCCGACAGGATATTCCGCATCCACCCCCAGGGTTCGCCTTGGGGGGGGGTGGGGCGCGGCCTGTTCGCCCTGATCCTCGCCATACCCGCAGGCTGCCTCCTCCACTGGCTCTACCGGCTGGTGAAGACGGGGTTCCTCTGGAAGATCCGCCGCAGGCTCATCCTCGTCTACGTCTTCGTCGGCGCCATCCCGCTCGTCCTCATCGCCGGGATCTTCTACGTCTCTGCGGTGCTGGTCTACTACCAGTTCAGCTACTACCTCATCTTCAAGCAGATCGGCATCCACACCGCGCGGGTGCACACGTTCGGCCTCTCGTTGCGCGAAGGGTTGCAGCAGATGATCCTGGACGAGCCCGGCATCTCGCCCGAACGGCTCCGCAAGGCGGTGGACTCCGAGGCCCGCTACATCCTCGGTGCCTATCCCAACGCGTCGATCACGTTGCGCTGCGAGCGGTTGGCCACGGGCGACGCCGTCTCCTACGTCAGCCGGCATTCCGTCTCCATGCCGCTCGGGGACTACCAGGTGCCCGCATGGCTCCAAAGCCGGGAAGGGGCGGCGACGGACTGGAGCGGGTTGGTGCTGGAAGGGGGGGGCGACGGGGGCGCCGCCCCGCGCCTCTTGTTGCGCAGCTTCGTGCCCGAGGCGTTCCCGTCCGACCTCGGTTTCAGCCTCGAGGTGACGGTGCCGTTCGACGGTTTCATCATGGGGCGGTTGAAGGCGGCGCTCGGCCAGGACGTGTTGCTCACGCGGCAGTCGGGGCACTCCGGCATGGGGGTCGTCTTCCCCCTGACGGACATCCGGTGGGAGGACGTGCTCGCCTCGTCCTTCGAGTTGGACGGGCCGGATGCGTCGTCCTCCGGCATGTTCGGCGCGCCCGGGGATTCCCTGCCCCCCCAGCCTCCCCGCGTGCCTTGGATGTGGTCGATACCGCTCTACCCCGTCTCCTGGGAGGACGGCGAGGAGATGTCGCCTGCGGAGGCGGACACCTTGATGGTGGAGGTGTCCTTCCCGCAACTGTTGCGCAGCCTGCGCAACTCGGACAGCGCCGCCATCCACTGGGTGTTCCTCGTCCTGGCGGTCATCGTGGCGGTCTTCATCCTCGCCGAGGTCGCGTCGATCGTGCTCGGCATCCTCCTGACGAGGTCGGTCACCGTGGCGGTGGACAACCTGGACGTCGGGACGCAACTGGTCGGGCGCGGGAACCTCGGGCACCGCATCGTCGTGCGGTCGCAAGACCAGTTGGGGGCGCTGGCGGCGTCGTTCAACAAGATGACGGAGTATGTGCAGCAACTGGTGCGGGAGCGGGTCGAGCGTGAGCGCCTGGAACGGGAGATCGAGATCGCCCGCGAGGTGCAGGAGCGCCTTTTCCCCGACCGGGCGCCGACGGTGCCGCACCTGGAGATCGACGGGCTGTGCCTGCCCGCCCGCATGGTCAGCGGCGACTATTACGACTTCCTCCCGTTGGGCGACGAGGACCTCGGGGTCGCCGTCGGCGACATCAGCGGCAAGGGGATCTCCGCCGCGCTGCTGATGGCGAGCCTCCAGGCGACGCTGCACAGCAACGTCATGCACCTGCACGACGCCTCGGTCGCGATCGGGGACGCTGCGGGGGAGCGGGACGTGGCGGGCATCGTCGCGCGGGTGAACCGCCAGCTCTACGCATATACGGGCGAGAACCGCTTCGCCACCTTCTTCTACGCCCACTACGACGGCGCGCAGGGGACGCTCGCCTACTGCAACGCGGGGCACAACCCGCCCCTGCATTTCCACGGGGGCGGATGCCGCCGCTTGGAGGCTGGCGGCACCGTGGTGGGCATCTTCCCCGAGGCCGGTTACGTGCAGGAGACCGTCCAACTGGCGCCGGGCGACCTCGTGGTCGCCTACACCGACGGGTTGTCGGAATGCGCGAACATGGAAGGCGAGGAGTTCGGCGAAGGGCGGTTGATCGAGCTGGTCGCCGCCCACCGCGACCTCTCCGCCGGGGAGTTGAAAGAGCGCATCATCGAAAGCGTCATGGCGTGGCGCTTCGGCGGGGAGCAGACCGACGACATCACGCTGATCATCATGCGGGTGGTCTGACCGGGCCGGGGGCGGGCGCGGAGCGACGGAAGGCTCCGCAGCCCCCTATGCCAAACCGCCCACCCCCTGTTTTGCCGGCTTTTTCTGCAAAGAAATGGAAAAGGCGAGGGGGGATGTGGACATGCGCCCCCCCCGGCAAGCCCGCTCCGGGAGATCTCCGAAGGGAACCCCTGAAAACCCCGGACGCTGCGTTGCGCCTTGGTCGAAAATGCCCATCCGCCCAGTAAATTCCGCTTTTCGACCTGCGGCGACGCCTTGCCTGCGAGGTTTTTAGAGGCTCTCCGAAGTGCAACTCAGGCTTGACCTGAGTTTTTTTTCGACCATAATTAGCAATGGATTTCATAGATTGTGGGCAATTCACAATTCACCTGTTTTTCGGCGATTCGGTTCGAAGATTTCGGTATCAAGCGGCATCAAGTCGGTATTGAAAAATATGCAGAAACGCGATTTCTATACCACGTTTGAAATAAGCAAGATCTGCGGCGTGAACCCGACCACCGTCCAGAACTGGGTGAAATCCAATCGTCTCAAGGCTTTTCAAACCCCCGGAGGACACCGCCGGGTGCGTCATGACGACCTGCTGGTTTTTTTGCGGGAGTTCGGGATGCCGATACCCCCCGGGTTCGAGGTGGAGGAGGCCGGCTCGCCGTCCGGCGCCGCGCCAGCCTCCCGCGCCACCCCCCCCACGATCCTGATCGTGGATGATGAGGAGGACGTGCGCATCGTCATCGAAGGGGCGTTGCGGACGGAGCGGGAGGGCATCGACGTCATCCAGGCGCGCAACGGCATCGACGCGCTCCTGGCGATCGGGCGGGTGCGTCCCGACATGGTCATCCTGGACATCATGATGCCGGGGATGAACGGGTTCGAGGTCTGCCGGCGGCTCAAGGCGTCTCCGGATTTGCAAGACCTCATCATCGTCGGCATCAGCGGCAACTTGGAGCCGGAGGTGAGGGAGCGCATCCTGCGCGCCGGTGCCGACGTGTTTTTCACCAAGCCGCTCAACCTTGTCGATTTCCGGGACGAATGCTATCGGTTGTTGGCGATTTGACGGCGGTTCCCGGCCGCCTGCGCCCGGCCGCCGCCGGCACGACTTGGCCATATTGGGGATCTGTGCCGCCGGCGGGCGGCGCGCCGGGCGGTTAAGGGAGGAGTCTATGCGACGGGAGATTTTCAGGGAGTACGACATCCGGGGGATAGCGGGCGAAGACCTCACCTCCGAGACGGTGGAGCTGTTGGGGAAGGGGATAGGCACGTGGCTCTTGCGCCACGGCTGCTCCCGCATGACGCTGGGCCGCGACTGCCGCCCCAGCTCCGGGCCTTTCCGCGACGCCATCCTCAAGGGGCTCGCCTCCACCGGCATGGCGGTGACCGACGTCGGCTGCGTCCCGACGCCGGTGCTCTACTACTCGATCTTCGAACTCAAGAGCGAGGGCGGGGTGATGATCACGGGGAGCCACAACCCTGCCGAATACAACGGGTTCAAGACCTGCTTGGGGCACGGCTCCGTCTATGGCGCGCAGATACAGGAGATCGCCGGCCTGATCGAGAAGGGCGATTTCGAAAAAGGCGCGGGCGGCGTCGCCTCCGCCGACGTGCTGACGCCGTACAAGAAATATCTTTTGGGCCTGGTCAAGCTGCCGCGCAAGGTTCGCGTCGCGCTCGACGCCGGCAACGGCACCGCCTCGCTGGTCGCGCCCTACCTGGCCGAGGCGCTGGGCTGCGAGGTGACGCCCCTTTACTGCGACATGGACGGCAGGTTCCCGAACCACCATCCCGACCCGACCATCGTGGCGAACCTGGAAGACCTGCGCAAGGCGGTGACGGACGGCGGCCTGGAGCTGGGCATCGCCTTCGACGGGGACGCCGACCGCATCGGCGTCGTCGCCGACGACGGACGCATCATCTGGGGCGACATCCTGCTGGCGATCTACGCGCGCGAAATCCTCAAGCGCAAGCCGGGGGCGACGTTCATCTCGGAGGTCAAATGCTCCATGAACCTCTACGACGACATCGAGAGGCACGGCGGGCGCGCGGTCATGTGGAAGACCGGCCACTCGCTCATCAAGGCGAAGATGAAGGAGGAGAAGGCGGAGCTGGCGGGCGAGATGAGCGGGCACATGTTCTTCGCCGACCGCTACCTCGGCTACGACGACGCGATCTACGCCGCCTGCCGCATCCTGGAGCTGGTGGCGACCTCCCCCGAGCCCTTGGGCGCGATCCTCTCCACCTTCCCGACGACCTTCGTGACGCCGGAGATACGCCTGCAATGCGACGACGACAAGAAGTTCGCCGTGGTGGAGAAGGTCAAGGATCATTTCCGCAAGGACTACAAGGTCATCGACGTGGACGGCGCGCGGGTGCTGTTCCCGCACGGCTGGGGTCTGGTGCGGGCGTCCAACACGCAGGACGTGCTGGTGATGCGCTTCGAGGCCGACACCGAGGCCCACTTGGACGAGATCAAGTCGCTGGTGGAGGGGAAGGCCGCCGAGATCAAGGCCGCGCTGTAACGGCGCGGGGGGAGGGGATGGAGCGATGAGTCGAAAAAACGTGTCGGTCGCGATGTCCGGGCTGTTGGCGCTGGCGCTCCTTGCGGCGCGCCCCGCCCGCGCCGCAGGCGATGCGTTCGCCTACGCGAGCCAGAACTACGTCATCACGGCGGAGCCGGCGGGGGCGCACGCCTTCGTGGTCAACGTCATCAACTTCTCCGACTACGTCATCGTGGTGCAGCCGCAGGAATTCATCTATCGCGGCGCCTCCGGGCGCTTCTACGTCGGGCAGGTCTTCGAGCTGGAGCACAAGGATCCGCGCGGGGAGATGCAGCGCTACACCGCCTCGTCGCTGGTCAAGGGGCGCTCCTTCGCCGGGCTGAAGGTCGTCGGCGCCTTTCACGAGCAGGACGCGGTGCAGGAGCTGAGCGTCCGCATCGGCGCGCGGCGCTTCTTCCTGCAGGGGATGGGCGAGAACGCCTTCGAGCAACTGGCGCGCAAGGTCCAGAACATCGACCTGGACGCGCTCGACCCTGCGGCGGCGTTCGCGTCCGCCAACCTGCAGGACGTCGGTTCCGTCGAGGTCACCGACGGGAGCCCGGAATGGGAGCGGGATTGGGAGGGGTTGCTGACCGCCGACGGCGTGAACCCCCCGAAAATCCTGGAGCGCCCCGCCATCGAGCCGACGCCGGCGGCGCGCAAGGCGCGCACCTACGGCAAGGTGCGGCTGACCGGCATCATCACCAAGAACGGCGCGTTGCGCGACCTGCGCGTGTCCAAGGGCCTGGGCAAGGGGCTGGACGAGCGGGCGATGGAGGGGGTGCGCAACAGTTGGGTGTTCCTGCCCGCGACCAAGAACGGGGAGGTGCACGAGGCGCAGATACCGATAGAGGTCGAGTTCCCCGACCCGGACAAGGACTGAGCCGCCGTTTGACGCGGGCGCCGCGCCGTCGGCGGGCGGGTCAGCGCTCGGCGACCGCTTGCAGCCTCGGCAGCGAACCCGCGTTGCGCGTCGCCAGCCGCAGGTTGCCGAGCGCCGGCGCGACGTGTCGCAAGTATCCGGTCAGGCCTTTGACGACCCCCAGCATCCCGTAGGCGCCCAGCGCCTGCATCAGCCGCTGCGCCGCCGCCTCCCAGAAGGAGGTCTGGAAGCGCCCCCAGTCCATGCCCTCGCCGTCCAAGGCGTAGGCGTGCTCCAGCAGCTCCAGCCGCTGCCCGTCGGAGAATGCGACGTAGGGGTCGCACAGGAGCGAGGCCAGGTCGTAGAAGCGGTTGCCGAAGCGCATCCCTTGGAAGTCGATCAGCACGGGCTCGACGCCCCCGGCCCCTTGGCGCAGCATGACGTTTTGCGATTGCAGGTCGCGGTGGACGAGGCGGCGCCGCCCCGCGAGCAGCCTGCCGGCGAGCGCATCGAGTTCGCTCTCCAGCTCGCGGCCTTCGCCATCCTCCAGCCCGACGCCGCGCAAGACCCCTAGGAAATTGGTTTTGAAGTAGTCCCGCTCCCAGCGGTAGTAGGCGGGGCTGAACTCCTCCATCAGCCGCACCCGCCCTTTGGGGAAATCCCGCTCGGGGTGCGAGTGCAGCCGGTGGACCGCCTCCAGCGTCTTGCGGTACAGCGCCCCGCGCACCTCCCAGGGCGCGTCGCGCAACGCCCACAGGTCGGTCTCCCCCAAGTCCTCCTGCAAGACCATCCCTTCGCCCCCCTCGTCCCGGTGGCGGATGACCGAGGGGACGGGGACGCCGACGCCTGCGAGGAACGCCGCGATCCCGGCGTAATAGGAGTTTTCAACCCGCGCCGCGCCGTAGTGCGTGAGTATGGCCGAGCCGCCATGCGAACCCACGTCGTACCGTGCGCGGTAATACGCCCGATCCGAGCCGCGCCCCGCCAAGGGGCGCAGCTCCAAGGCGTCCCCGGGGGCGAGCCCCAGCGCCTCCCGCACGAACGCCGCCAACTCTTCCGGCGATTTCACTCGGCCTCCCGGGTCGGCGTCCTCCGCCGCGCTTGCGCCCGCAGGGATCTGGCCAGCCCCTCGTAGGCGTCGATGGTGCCGATGTCGAGCCACACGCCGTCATCGACGACCTTCCCCCTGATCGAACCCCGCCGTCCGGCGATGCTTTGCAGGAAGATGGTGACGATCGACTCCGGCTTGCCCGCCTCGATGCGCCGGAGCAGGGATGTCTCCATGGCGTAGATGCCGGTGAAGAGGCAGTCGCGCGCGCCGGGGGTGCCGAGGGCGCCGCGCAGGTCGCAGACCTCGCAGCCCCCGTCGCCGTCGTCACCCCCGGTCACGCTGACGTTCAGGAGCGGGCCGCGGCTGCGCAACGCCAGCGTCGCCTCGGGGCGGTGCCGTTCGTGGGAGGCGACCAGCCCCGCGAGCGGGAAGTCGGCGTAGACGTCGCCGTTGTGGCAGATGACGGCCTCGTCCCCGTCGAGCAGATCCTCGACGTTCTTCAAGCCGCCGGCGGTGTCCAGCAGCTCCGGCTCGTGGCGGAAGACGATTTCGCGCCCGCGCCAGCGGCGGTCGGGGAACTTCTCCCCGTAGACCTCGGGGCGGTGGTGCGTGTTGACGATGAAGCGCTCGACCCCCGCCTCGATGAGCCGATCCATCGCGTAGGTGACGACGGGGCGACCGCCCGCCTCCAGCAACGGCTTGGGGCAGTCCTCGGTCAGCGGGCGCAGGCGCGTCCCCAACCCCGCCCCCAAGATGAACGCCGTCTTGAACCGCCTTTTATCCATCACCGCGACATGGTAGCACGTTTCCGGCGTGAAAGCCCGGATGCGGCGGCCCCGACGCGGGGGTTCGGCGTCATTTCGGGGAGGCGAGGAACCCTGGGCGCGCCCGCACGCGCAAGCCGGGCTTTTCCGGCAGGGAGACCGTGATCGGGTGGTAGCGCCCGTCCATGCGGGAGCTGAGCGAGTAGTAGTGCAGCAGGTATTGCGCCCGCAGCTCTTGGGCGATCTTGCCGAAGATGCCCGCGAGGTCGCCCGCCTGGTCGGAGACGAACACCGACCCGCCGGTGGCGTCCGCCAGCGCCGTCAGGTTCTCCTGCCCTTGGACGTTGAGGCGGTTGAGGCGGACCGAGGCGCCGCTCGGGTTGATGGCGTAGAACACCGTGTCGCGGCGCTGCATCTCCGCGAGGGCGGCGGCCATGTCCGCCTTGCTGTTGTTGTCCGCGCCGTCGGAGATGACGACTATCGCCTGCCGGGTCTCCTCGGTCGCCGACTGTTGCAGGAGTTGCGACGCGAGCGCGACGGCGTCGAAAAACGCGGTGGTCTTCTGCGTCGGATGCAACTGGCGCAGCTCGTACATCGCCTCTTGGAGGTTGTCGCCATGTTTGAGCCGGACGTCCGGGGCGGCGTCGAAGGGGATGATGCAAACCGAGTCCCCCGGCTTCCAGATCGTTTTCAGGAACTCGATCGCCGCCTGCCGCTCGAACTCGAAGTTGGGGGTGACGCTGCCGGAAAGGTCGAAGAGCAGCGCCATGTTCAGGTTTGAGCGGCTGGAGTCGGCGAGCCGGGAGATCTCCGCGTCGCGTCCGTCCTCGGTGAGGCGGAAGTCCTCGATGCCGAGGTCTAAAACCCCTTGCCCGACGGCGTTCGTGACCGCGACCGGCACCGAGATGAGGTTGGTGTTGACGCGGATGACGTTGCGGCTGAAAAGCGGCTCGGGGTTGTCTACGTCCGCCGCGATTTGGAACGTCTGCGCCGCCGCCGTCGGCGTGAAAGGCGCGGACAGGCATCCTGCCGTCAACCAGAAGAACACAGCCAGCCTGCGAATCCATGCGACTCTCATGCTGTCCCTCATCGGCGTGAACCCGCAGGCTGTGTAGATATTAAAGAACTACCACGCTTGGCTGGTCTGCGTCCCGCCGCCATACTCGTCATAGGCGACCTCGTCCGGCGCGCTGGTCAAGCCCTTGCTGACCAGCAGGCGGACTTCGACGCGCCGGTTCTCCTCGCGGCCCGCGCGGGTGCGGTTGTCGCCGACCGGCTGGCTGGCGCCGTATCCCATCGGGGTGACGAAGCGCCGCATCGGGATCATGAAGTTCTCCGCCAGGTACTGGATGACCGCCTCCGCCCTCCGCTGGCTCAACCGGCGGTTGGATGCGGCGTCGCCGTCGGCGGAGGCGAAGCCCGCCACCTCGATGAGGTAGCCGCGCTCGGACTGGATCTGGTCTGCGAACGAGCCGAGGCTGTCCTGATATTCCCGCGCCAGCGCGGAGCTGCCCGACTTGAAGTAGATGGTCGTGGCGGTCTTGACGTCAAACTCGTCCAGCATTGTGATGCGCTCGTTGGCCGCCCGCACGCCGCGTCTGGCTGTGTCGGCGGTCCCTTGCGCGGTCGTCGCCATGGCGACCGCCGAGTCCGCCGTCTCCTGCGCCGCCTTGGCGTCGTCCCTGACGATGTTGGTTATGGCTGTGAGCTCTTGGATCTGGCCGGAGAGGCGTTCCGCGTTCCGCTCCGTCTCGCCCAGCCGGACCTGGGTGTCTTGCAGGTTCTTCTCGACCGGGACCACGCGGGTGTCCATCGCCTGCGCGATGATGTGGTCGTCGTCCCTGAAGTGTATCTCCCTGGCGGCGAGCAGCCCGGAATTCATCCCCAGCCCCTTCACCTCCACCTGCAACCCGGGGACCAGGTCTGCCTGGGTGTACTGCTTCGCACCTCGGAAGGGATTGCTTTTCTTTTCTTTTATCGTCGTGCCTTCGTTGACGAACACCTGGTAGGTGGCGTTGCCGGGCGTGCGCACCGTCATGGTCTCCCCGACCTTGTCTATGACGACCCCTTCGAGGTTCATCTTCTGCCCGGCGGGCACCTGCAATACGCCGACCTGCGCGAACGCCTGCGAGGCGAGCGCCAACATGAGCGCGACGAGCGCCAGAGATGAGTTGCGGTAAGTCTTTCTCATAATTCCCCCTTCGGTTTCCGAGTCGCTGCGTTTCAGCCAGTTTGCGGATGCGCGGGGCACCGGGGCTTCTCCGCGCCGGGTGTCGCCGCTATCCAAATTCCTTGTATACGCAATTGCCGTGCCATCATTGAATTTATAGTAAGGGCATTGTTTTCAATTTGTTGCACGGATTGTGCGTCGGTGCGGATCGGCAGGGCGGGGAAATTTTCCCTGTCCTGAAAGGGACGGGCGGGGAAATATTCCCCGGTCGCTTCGCGGCGTCCGCCGGGTCAGTCGTCGTAGAAGCCCGGCTTGGCGCGGACGACGAGGCCGGGGCGCTTCACCTTGACGGTGACTTCGCGGAACTTCCCGTCGTGGCGCAACTCCTTGGGGTAGTAGCCGAGGCTGTATTGGCAACGCAGCCCGTCGAGGACTTTGGCGAAGGCGGCGCCGAGGTCTTTGTTTTTCGAGGCGTCGATGAAAAGGCCGCCGCTGCCCGCCGCCAAGTCCATGAGGTATTCCCTCCCGGCGGCGTATTCCGGGCGCTTCTCGCCGGGGCGGGGGAAGGGCAGGCGGGGGGCTGGCATCGTCGCGCCCCCGCCGCGCCCCCGCCGTCCGTCCTTGCCGGTGTCGAAATAGACGCAGTAGACCGTGGCGTCCCCCCTTTTCGCCAGCTCCAACGTCTCGCGGCGCGTGACGGTGCTGCTGCGGGTGTCCACGCCGTCGCTCAGCAACACCAGCGCCTTGCGGCCGTATTCGAGCTTGAGCACCTGCTCGAGCGCGAGCCAGACGGCTTCGTAGACCGCGCTCCCGCCTCCCGGCTTGATCCTCTTGAAGGCGTCCTCGTCCTTCCGGCGGTAGATGTCGAACGGCGCCCAGAGCACGACCTCGTCGGCGAAGGAGAGCGCGGCGAGGGAGTCGTCCTCGCCCAGCAGGCGGATGAAGCGGACGGCGTCGGCGCGGATGCGCGACAACTGCCGCTCGGTGCTGCCGCTCGTGTCCAGCATGAGCGCGACCGAGACGGGGCGGGCGGCGTCGTCGAAGCCCGCGACCTGCTGCGGGACGCCGTTTTCGAGAAGCTCGAAATCCTCGCGCCCCAAGTCCTTGACATGTTCGCCGTCGCGCGTGGTCACGGCGACCGGCAGGGACACCATGTCCACCTTGACGCGGATGGTGGCGGTCGCGGCGGGCGGTTCCGCAGGTGCGGCGTCGGGTTGCGCCGCTTGCGCCGCCAGGCGGGGCGGTATGCGGAGGCAGGGCGAGGCGCAGAGGCAGAGCAGGAGCGCGCCGCAAGCCCCGGTTTTCGCCAAGGGGCGGGCGAGCCTGCCGAACCGGGCCAATCCATCGAACCGATCAAGTCCCATGACGGACATCTCAGATGCCGGACGCGCGCCCCGGGTTCAAAAGCCCGGGACGCGGCGCGGCACCCCTCCTTGGCGCGCCAACAGCTAGACCGCCCGGTTCAAGCCGGCCGGGCCGGAGACGGCGGGGGAGCCTTTGTCGAAGAAGCGGAGCGGCCAGGAGGCGGCGTCCCCGGCGTAATCGACGCCGATGCGGCGGGAGACGCCCGCCTCCACGCGCCCGCCGCCGCGCCGCGCCCGGAACAGCCGGATGCAGCCGCCGGAGAGGAGATCCGCCCCGCTCGACGCGGTGGTGACGCCCAGCGCCGCGCACAGCCTCCCAGGCCCGCGAAGCAACTTGGCGGGCGCGCCCGGCGGCCCTTCGGCGCCGCGCAACAGCACCGCCTCGGGAACCCCCGCCGCGCGCGTCACGACGTTGGCGCAGTGGTGCACCCCGTAGACCAGGAAGACGTAGAGGTGGCCGCCGTCCATGTACATCGGCTCGACCCTCGGGGTTCGCCGTCCCCTCCAGGAGTGCGCGGCGGGGTCGCCTACGCCCAGGTACGCCTCCGTCTCGACGATGCGCGCGCCGTACCAGGCGCCTTCGTGCCGCCGGGCTATCCAGCTCCCCAAGATGCCGCGCGCGACGGCGGCGGTGTCCCGCCGGAAGAAGCTCCGGGGGAAATCCTCCAACCGGAGCGCCTCCGGGTCGAAACGCAACCGGGGGTCGGGACTGCGGCCGTTCGTCATGTGGGAGCCTCTGAAAAACCCGGACGCTGCGTTGCGCCTTGGTCGAGAATGCCCATTTGCCCCGGTAAACCCGCTTTTCGACCTGCGTCCGCGAGGTTTTTAGAGGATCCCTTTATTCGGAGGGAACCATGGGGTATTTCACTTCCACCCATTTCAAGGAGCCGCCGCTCAAGACCTTCACCTTGTCCGGCTCGTAGCCGAGGACGAGCAGCTCGTCGGCGATGGTGCCGGAGCTGGCGTCGTCGGTGCAGTCGCAGTAGGTGACGACCAGCTTGTCCATCGGCAGCGCTATGAGCATCATCTGGCGGTTCATCGGGTCGCCCGTGGCGTCGTAGTAGATGTTGACCGCGCCCTTGATGTGTCCGGCGGCGTAGCTCGAGCCGTCGCGCACGTCCAGCACCACGAAATCGGTGTCGCCGGCGTCGATCTTCTGCTTGAGCTCCTCCACGCTGATGCGCGGGATCTCTGGAAACGCGACGTCTTCCCCGGCGAAGGCGACCGCCGACAACGCCAAAGGCGACGCCATGAGCAACGCGATGAAAAATAGTCTCTTCATGTTCCCTCTCTTTGAAGGGAACCTCTAAAAACCCCGGACGCGGCGTCGCGCCTTGGTCGAAATGCCTGTTTGCCTCGGCAAGCTCCGCTTTTCGACCTGCGGCGACGCCTTGTCTGAGAGGTTCGTAGGGGCTCCCTGAAATCTCCCCAAACACATCCCCTGCGGCGGTGCCGGCACCCGGCGCCTCTCCGGCCCTCCGCACGAACAATAGACGCCCGGACGGGGCCGGACGTTTCACGCACCTGATTAGTTTATCCGTCCTCCGCCCCTTGTCAATCCGCGCGTGCCTCCGCCCCGCCCCCGCGTCTCTGCGCCCGTGCGACCTCGCGCTAATGACGGGGTGCGGGGCAAAGCCCCGCCACAACCGTGAAGCGGTTGCGTATCGAAGCCCGGGGGTGGACGCGCGAAGCGCGGCCCGCCCTGGGTGAACGGTCAAATAGATCCCCGGCCCGCGATTCTATTTCAAGCTTTCGCATGACGGGGGCGTTTTTGCTGTAAAATGCCATCGGCTTTTGGATTTGGCATGGACACCAGGGGCGGGGAGAAACATTATGGGCGAGGACAGGAACTTCACCGTCTACCGCGCGTCGGCGGGGAGCGGGAAAACCTACACGCTGGCGCGGGAGTACATCAAGCGATTGCTGGTCGGCGATCCCCGGACGGCGCACCGGCACATCTTGGCGGTGACCTTCACCAACGACGCCGCCGGCGAGATGAAGGAGCGGATCCTCGGCTACTTGCGCCAGCTCGCCGCCGACGACGACAAAGACTTCCTGGCCGGCCTGAGGGAGGGGTTGCCCGACGGCCTGAGAAACGACGATGGCAAGATACGACGTCGGGCGGCGCAGGCCTTCCACGCCATCTTGCACGACTACAGCAATTTCCATGTCACCACCATCGACAGCTTCTTCCAGTCCGTCGTGCGCAACCTGGCGCGGGAGCTGGGCGTCGGGTCGCGCTTCGACATCGAGCTGGACACCGCGCTGCCCGTCCGGGACGCGGTGAAGGCCGTCATCAGCGAGGCGACCGCCGGGAGCGAGGTGCTGGGAAAGCTCGCCCGCTTCGTGAACCATAAGCTCGAAGACGACAAATGGTCCGTCGAACGCGATTTGCAGAGCTTCAGCCGGTTCATCTTCAACGAGACTTTCCAGAAGAAAGCCCGCGCCCTCAACCAGGAATTCACCGACCAGCCGGACAAGGTGGCGAACGCCAGGGACGAATGCGTCAGAATCATCAAGGGCTTCGAGTCTGGAATCAGGGGCAGGGTCGAGGCGTTCGACCTGATGGATCATTTCCCCTGCCCGATGCCCATCCGGCAGAAGGCGCGAACCGTCATCAAGGACGTCTCGAAGGACATCGGCGGGTTCTTCAAAAAATTGTCGGATGGCGAATACTGCGAAGAAAAACTGCTCACCGCAACGATGCGCCAAGTCTATGAAACACTCTCCGGCGGAACGCACGGGGACGATTATCTGGCGCTGTTCCTCGACACGGAAAAATACCGCAGGGACAACCTGCCCCTGCGCAATTCCGCGAAGCAACTGATGAAGTTCGTCTACCAGTTGGAGCTGCTGAAGCACGTCGCCGACAAGATCGAAGCCCACGACAAGGAGCAGAACCGGTTCGTCCTCGCCAACACCAACCAGCTCCTGGGCGGGCTGGTCGGCAAGGACGACTCCTCCTTCGTCTTCGAGAAGATAGGCGCGCAGATACGCCACGTGGTCATCGACGAATTCCAAGACACGTCCGAGCTGCAATGGAAGAACTTCAAGGTGTTGATCTCCGAAATCCTCGCCACCAACAGCTTCGGGATGCTCGTGGGCGACGTCAAGCAGTCGATCTACCGCTGGCGCAACGGCGACTGGCGCATCCTGAACGACATCGAAAACGAACTCGGCGACCGCGCCGGATGCCGGTCGCTCGACGCCAACTACCGCAGCGCCAGGGAGATCGTGGAGTTCAACAACGCCCTGTTCGAGGGATCGGCGAACGACTTGCAGAAAGACGCGCGCCAGCCGTTCGCCAAGGCGTATGTGGATGTCCGGCAAAAGCAACGGAGAGAATGCCAAGGCTACGTCTCGGTCGATTTCGTCGAAGCGGAAAAGGATGGGCGCAACACAGTCAAGCGGTACTCCGAGGTCGTCGTCGGGCGGCTGGCCGAGAAAATAAAACTCCTTTTGGACGGCGGCGTCCGGCAGGGCGACATCTGCATCCTGTGCCGGAAGAACAAGCAGATCCGCCAAATCGCCGACGAGCTGCCCAAGGTGTTCGCGGAGAGATACCCCGACGCCGGGGAAAGCGTCAAAATCATCTCGGAGAGCGCCTACCGCCTGGGCGGCTCCAAGGCGGTGCGCCTGCTCGTCGCCGCCCTGCGCCTCGTCAACGAGCCGAGGAACCCCGCGCTGGCGGCGGAGCTGTACCTGGGCTGGAAAAACGGCGACCCGGCGGAGCTGTCGAGGGGGGCGATCGACGGCGTCCTCGCCGACATCGAGGCGCGCAAGACGCGGTCGCTGCCCGAATGGGTCGAGGAGCTGTGCCGGAAGTTCTTCGCCCCCGCCGACGGGGGCGCGGACCTGCGGGCGGGCGAAGACGTGCTCGCCTTCATGGACAAGCTCACCGACTACCTGTCGCGGAACACGCCGGACATCGGGCGTTTCCTGGAGCATTGGGACGAAAAGCTCTCGAAAGAAACCCTGCCCCTGCCCGTGAAAGGCGTCCGCGACGGCATCCTGGCGATGAGCATCCACCAATCCAAGGGGTTGCAGTTCCACACGGTGATCGTCCCGTTCGCGGACTGGCCGATGGCGGAGAAATCGGGGGCGTTCAAGCAGCAAGTGGTCTGGTGCGAGGCCGCCCAGAAGCGACATCCGTTCGATTTCACCCTCCTGCCGTTGGAATACAACTCCCAGATGGAGTGCTCGCTGTTCGCCCCGGAATACGCCGAGGAGACCGACAACCTGAAGATGGACAACCTGAACCTGCTTTACGTGGCGTTGACGCGGGCGGAGAAGAACCTGCTGGTCTTGGCGAAGGAGCCGGGCAAGGACAGCACATCGCTCAACATCCAAGATTTGATACGCGCGCACATGAAAATGAAAACGGCCCCTTACGCAACAGGCTACATCGAGAGGCACGACGAGGCGCCCGCCGAGGAGCGGCGCGAGATCGAGGTGGCGTTCAACCCGACCAAGGCCGCCACCGCCATATACCCCTCCGCCGAGGCGCGGATATTCGCGAGCGGCGGCGGCGAGGACGCGATGAGAGGCATCAAGGAGGGCAACCTCGTCCATAGGATCTTCGCCAACATCGCCGGCGCCGAAGACATCGAACAGGCGGTGGCGGCCTCCGTCGGAAAGGCTTTCGCCGCCGGGGAGCTGGGCGAAGCGGAACGGCGCCCCTACGCCGAAGCCGTCCTGCGGCACATCGCGGGCAGCGGGAGGCGGGACTGGTTCTCGGACAAGTACAAGGTCTTCACCGAGGCGGCGATCATCATGGAAGACGGCAGGGAGAACCGCCCCGACCGCGTGCTGGTGGACGGGGAGGGCAACGTCGTCGTCCTGGACTACAAGACCGGCAAGGAGGAGGGGGCGCACGCCAGGCAGGTCGGGAAATACATGGAACTCCTCGGCAAGATGGGCATGTACAACACGATCAAAGGGTACGTCTGGTACCTCGCGGACGCGCCGGGCGAGGCGGACAGGATCCAGGAGGTGCGCCGTGGCCAATGACACGTTCCTATACGAAGTCGCCCGCGACCTCTACGAGAAGTCCGGCGCGGACGGCGACCTGTCGCAAACGACCGTCGTCACCCCCTCCAGGCGCACCAAGCTGTTCATGAACAAATATTTCTCGGATCTGTCCGGGGGGCGCCCCCTCTGGGCGCCGCAGTACGCCAACATCGTGCAGTTGTGCGAGCTGGCGAGCCCGTTGCGCATCTATGACGGCGAAGTCCAGCGCATCGGCATGGTGTGGGGGCTGTACGACGCCTACAGATCCGTGCGCGACAGCCGCGGGATGGCGACGGCGGAGGCTTTCGACGAATTCTATTATTTCGGGGAGGTCTTGCTGCATGATTTCGACGACATCGACAAGGACCTGGTCGCCGCAGAGAAGCTCTATGCGGGCGTCGCCGATTTGAAGCGGCTGGAGGACTGGTCGTTCCTGGACGAGGGGCAGAAGGCCGTCGTCCGGCGGTTCTTGAATTTCGACATCGAGGAGAAGTCGCGCCTGCAAAGCGCCTTCTTCGACATCTGGAACGTCTTGGCGGAGGTCTACGCCCGGTTCAAGGAGAACTTGCGCCGGGGGGGCGTCGCCTACGAAGGGATGCTGCTGCGGGATGTGGTCGAACGGATGCCCGCCCCACGCCCCCGGCCGGAGGCCTCAGAGGTCGCCGGGGGCGCAGATGCCGCGCAGGCCGACGGCCTGTTCCCCGCCCGCCGATACGCCTTCGTCGGCTTCAACCACCTCTCCCGCGCCGAGGCGCGCCTGTTCTCCCACTTGAAAGACCGGGCGCTCTTTTACTGGGACTACGACAAGCGTTACCTGGAGGCCGAGGCGGGGAAGTACCTGAGAAGGCACCTGCAAGAGTTCCCCGACGCATTGCCGGACGGCGACCGCGACCATTTCGCCCGGGCGAAGGAGATCGTTTTCCTGGAGGCCGCCAACCCCGTCTCGCAAACGGGGTACGTCGCCCGTTGGGTGGAGGACGTCGTCCGCAGGGGGGGCGGCGCCCCGGCGTCCGGCGTGTCCCGTGCGTCCGACGCCGCTTTCGAGGACGCCGCCTCCGCCATCGTGCTGTGCGACGTGAAACTCCTGCCGCCGGTGTTGAGCCAGTTGCCGGAGGGCGTCAAGCCCAACATCGCGATCCTGTACACGTTGATGCAGGCGCCGATCGCCGGCTACCTCACGCAACTGGCGGAGTTGCAGGTCAAGGGGGTGCGCGACGGCGCTTTCGGCCTCGACTACCTGCTGCCGGTGCTGAAAAACCGGTTCACCCGGTGCGTGTACGCCGGCGCCAGCCGCGACATCGCCCTCATACAAAAGACCAAACGGCTGTTCGTCGATCCCGGCGCCGTGCTGCCGATCGTGGACGGGGGGGCGGACGCAGTGGCGACTGCGGTCTTGACCGACGCGACGCTTTTCCGCGTCGCCGGGACGCCGCCCGAATTGGTCAGGTATTTGCGCGAGGTCGTCGAGAAGATAGCCGAGGGCAGGCAGGTCGAAGGGCATCTGGAAATCGCCGCGCTGTCGGAAGCCTACAAGATGCTGAACGGCCTGGAGGTCATCGCGCAGAGCGTGTTGAAAAACGAGTCGGCGCTCAAGCTGCTCAAGAGGCTGCTGCTCTCGGTGAAGATCTCCTATGCGGGCGAACCCGCCAAGGGGTTGCAGGTCATGGCCATGTCCGACACCCGGAACATGGATTTCAAGAACCTGCTGGTGCTTTCCGCCAACGAGGGCGTCCTCCCCGCCGTCGAGCCGGAGGCGTCCTTCATCCCCCCGCTGTTGCGCAAGGCTTTCGGCATGCCGTCCATAGACGACCAAGACGCGCAAAACGCCTACAACTTCCACCGGCTCCTCCAACGCGCGGAAAACGTCGCGCTGGCGTACAGCGCGGGGAGAAGCGGGATGGGCAAGGGGGAGAAGAGCCGCTACCTGATGCAGCTCCAATGGGAGGGGGCGCCGTCCCGCCGAGGGGGGAGCCAGACCTTCACGCTCAAAGGCGCACCACCCCTCGCGCCGGGGCGGCGGGCGCTTTCCGTGGCGAAGACCGCCGCCATGCTGGATGCGTTGAGGGGGATGTATGACGGCAAGCCCGGCGGGCATGGCAAGCCGCACGCCCTGTCCCCCTCGGCATTCAACGATTTCATCGAGTGCCCCCTGCGGTTCTACTTCAAATACGTGGCGGGGCTGCGAGTGCCCGAAGGGCTGGACTCCTCCTTGAACGGCGCCTATCTGGGCAACATCTTCCACAAGGCGATGGAGAAGGTCTACGGCAAGCCCCACGGCGAGGGCGGCACCCGCAAAGACGCGCCGCTGGCGGTCACGCCGGATTTTTTCGCAGGCCATCTCGTTCCAGGCGCGTCAGGCGAGGTGGACGCCATCGCCCCGGCGACGAAACGGCTGATAGAGGACGCCTTCGTCGAGGAGTACTTCAAGACCCCGACCGCCAGGGGGGAGTACGACGGCGAGCAGAACATTTATTTCCAGGTCGTCGAACGCATGGTGCGCAACGCCTTGACGTATGACCGGCGCCGCGCCCCGTTCGACATCCTTGGTTTGGAGGAGGAGCATTATTTCGACGTGGAGCTGGGCGACGGGACGAGGGTGAGGGTCGGCGGGATCATCGACCGGATAGACCGGAAAGACGGCTTGGTGCGCGTGGTCGATTACAAGACCGGGAAAGTGCCGAGAGAGGGCGATTACGGGAAGACCATCGAGGACGTTTTCCAGGAAGACCGGAAGAAGAAAGCCGGCTACCAGTTCCAGACCTTCCTCTACTCATTGATCCTGGGCAGGGAGACGCACGCCCCGGTCGCGCCCGCGCTGCTATTCGCGCTCGCCGCCGATGACGACGGCTACTCCCCCGCCCTGAAGCTAGGCGGGGAGGAGATCAAGGATTTCCGCGACTACGAGGAGCCCTTCGCCGAGCAGTTCCGGTCGAAACTCGGCGACCTGTTCAACGAGGCGGTGCCGTTCCGCCAGTGCGAGAAAGACGACAATTGCCGATACTGCGACTACGCCGGCGTCTGCGACCGTTCGCCCGAGGATTGACGCTTGACGCGCGCAGGCCGCCCCTCGCCTCGGGCGACGCAGCCGCGTTCGCCCACAGGCGCACCTCGCCCGCCGGCGCATTTCTTCTCATGCGCCACATGCCCCATCTTGGCGATGAATGCACAGGTCCGCAGTTGCAAAAGCCCCGGCAGGGGCTTCGGAACAGAGCCAGGGTTGGCGGACGCGAAGCCTCGCCCGCCCTGGGACGGGGAGGGCACCGACCCTGTAAAGGTTGCGCTCTGCGTCAAACGGCGGGAGGCTCATTCGCCGCAGTCGAAGAAGCCCGCCATCATCGAGCCGACGTTGGTGGTGAACAGCTTCACCGCGATCGCCAGCAGGATGATGCCGAAGAACTTCCGCATGATGTAGATGGCACCCTCGCCCAGCGTCTTCTCGATCCTCTCCAGCCCCTTCAGGACGGCGTAGACGATCGCCATGTTCAGCACCAGCGCCGCCAAGATGTTCTCCAGCGCATACTCGGCGCGCAACGACAGGAGCGTGGTGAACGAGCCGGGCCCGGCGATGAGCGGGAACGCCAGCGGCACGATGGACGACGCGCCCGCAGGCCCCTTGTTGCGGAATATCTCCACGTCCAAGATCATCTCGACGGCGTACATGAAGATGACCAGCGCCCCCGCCACGGCGAACGACTCGATGTCGACGCCGAACAGGTGCAGGACATACTCGCCGCCGAACAGGAACAGCACCAGGATCGCCAGCGAGACGACGCTCGTCTTGAGCGCGTGGAGCTTTCCGGACTTCCGCTGGAGGTTCAAGATGACCGGTATCGAGCCGAGGATGTCGATGATGGCGAAGAGCACGATGAACGCGCTCGCCGTCTGGATGAAGCCCAGCTCCATGACACCCCTCCCCTCGGCGGCGTGCCGGCCGCCGCCTTGTCATCGCCGCCTTGCTTAAATGATAACGCAACTCAGCGATTCGTCGAGGCGCCGCCGGGGAGCCGTCCTTTCAAGAGCTTCCTCTGGATGTCAGGCCAGAATTCCTTGAACACGTTCTTCGCGGTGTGGACGCCGACCGAGACTGCGGCGGACTGGAGGCATTCCAGCGCGTCGCGGTCGCCCTCGGGCCGCCACTGGCGCGAGACGTAGGTTCCCACCGCCACGCTGGTGAAGTAGGAGTAGTTCGGCCGCACGCCGCCGCCGTCCTTGTTGGCGAGGAATGTCTGCTTGGCGGCGTGCCAGACGCGGGGGCGCACCGCCTCCTGCGGGGGCGCGAAAAGGTAGCGGGGGTCTTCGCCGAGGAGCGCCTGCATCCCGAAACGCGCCGCGTGCCCGACCGCCTTGTGCCCGAGCGAGGATGCGTACCGTTTGCCATACCCCTCCATCCCCTGCCCCCACTCCGGCACCGCGTCGGTGGCCTGGTGGTAGCCTGCGACGAAGGCGGTGAGGGCGAGCGACCCCGGGCCGGCGGTGGAATCCAGGTAGTGGCGCAGCTTCCCGCCCACCGTCAACGGCGTCAAAGGCGCGGGGGAGGCGGCGTCCGTCGCCGAAACCGCCGGCGACTCCTCCGCCCACGCGCTGGCGGACGCCAGCAACATCATCGACAGCAACACTCCTCCGACGCGCCTCACCCGCCCCCCCTCACGCACCAGCCATGGGTTGAACTCCCATGCGCCAGTTTGGAATCCGCAAACCCGCCCGCATCCTTGTCGCGATTGTGCCGCGATGTCGCCTCGCCCCGCCTTTTCTCGCCTCGGGGCACCCTCCGCGCGCCGACGGGAAGCCTCGGATTCTATTCCAAGATTCCGTATGGCGAAAGCGTTTTTTGCTGGTGGCGCGGGCAATAGACAGGAACCGCTTTGGCCAGCCGGATTGGGCGTAGGCAGGCGCAACGTGGCGGGCTATCCGAGCGTTTCGATGAGGCATGTGTGCTTGCGGGTGTCCTTGTCATACGACACGCCGACCAGCAGCAGACCGCCCGAAGCGCCCGCGCCACTTGCGCCACTCGCGCCGCCGCCCAGGTGGTCCTTGAGCGCGGCGGGGTACTCCTTGCGGCGTATCTGCGCTATCGCGCCCGCCGCGTCCCTGTCGCGCTTGAGCTCGACGACCATCGCGGGCTTCTCCGCGTGGAAGGGGCGCGGCAGGAACACCAGGTCGGCGAAGCCCTTGCCCGAGGGCATCTCACGCACCACCGTGTAATACTCC
>JAISUT010000008.1 GCA_031271905.1 Acidobacteriota bacterium | reverse complement strand
CCGGCGGCGGCAGGCTCTCGCTCGACCTCGGCGTGCAGGGCTACTCCGGCCGTCGCACCGGCGTCGCGGGCACCGCCCGCCTCAACATCGCCTTCTAAGCCGCGCGGCGCGGGTCGGCGAACCGCCGCCCTGCGCCCGTGCGACCGTGGACGATGGCGGGTGCCGGCAGCTCGCGGCTTCGCCGCATCGCAACGTCCCTGCTCTAAACGGCGGTTTAACAGCCAGCGATTGAAAATTTGATGGTTTATATAAAAAAAGACAACGCACTCAAATTGTTCGGGCGGATTAGGACTTCATATCCGTCATCAAAGGGCGGAAATATGCTCCCCGGCCGTCCAGCCGTCTAAGTGAGTTGGATTTTGCCGGTCTCCCCGACTTCGTAGCCGCCTAGGGCGAGCACCTGCGCCTTGAAGGCGTCGGAGCGGATGATGTCCAGCAACAGCACGATGCGCGGATCATCGAGCAACGGCGTGGGAATCACCAGGTCGTAGCGCTCGCGCGCGACGGGGATGAAGCCCAGGTCGAGCGCCTGCGCCGCCGCCGCGATGCCCATCCCCACGTCCGCGCGCCCCGAGGTCACCGCCATCGCCACCCCCATGTGGGTGTACTCCTCGTTGCGGTAGCCCGCGACCGCCGCCGCGTCGATGCCCGCTTTCCCCAGCTCGTAGTCGAGCAGGATGCGCGTGCCGGAGCCCGCCTGCCGGTTCACCAGCGACACGTCGGGGCGGACCAGATCGCAAACGCCCGCAATCCCCTTGGGGTTCCCTTTGGGCGTGATCAGCCCCTGATGGCGGTGCACCAGCGTGACTAGCGCCACGTCCGCGTCGGGCAGGTGCTTCCTTATCCAGGAGCGGTTGTAGTCGCCGGTGTCGGTGTCCAGCAGGTGCGAGCCGGCGAAGTGCGCGACGCCCTTGCCCACCGCCAGCAAGCCCCCCATGCTCCCGACGTTGCTGGACGAGATCGTGACGCGCCCCTCGGTCGCCTCTTGGACGGCGCTCGCCAGCAGGTCGATGGTCAGATCGTGCGAACCGAGCACGAGGAGCCTGCCGTCCAAATCCTTTTCCGAGGTCAGCAGCTCGACCGGGGCCGCCTCCCCCTCGCCCAGTCCGCTGACCGTGGCGGGGATGCGCAGGATGCCGTCCGCGCGCACCAGCGACGTGAGCATCCCCGCGCCGCCTCCCAAGGGCATCGCGACCACCTTGCCGCCCACCCTGCCCAGGATGACGCGGACGTGCTCCTCGACGCCCGGCTTCGAAGGTATCTTGCGGCCGACGACCGCGCCGACGACCGGGTGCTCCGGCGCCGTCCGTCCCTGGAGCTGGAACAGCAGAGGGCGCACGAACTCCCGGAAGGAGACCGCCGCCGAGACCGGGTAGCCGGGGATGCCGACCACCGGGCGCCCCTGTACCGCCGCCAACAGCGTCGGCTTGCCGGGCATCACCGTCACGCCGTGCACCAGCAGCTCGCCCAGCTCCGCAAATGCCGCCGGGGTGTAGTCCTCCGATCCGGCGGACGATCCGGCGATGGTCATCACCACGTCATAGCCGGAGGCGACGCCGCCGAGGATGGAATCCTTGATCGTCCCCAGGTCGTCCCGCACCGGGCGGTTGAGCACGCACTCCGCCCCGCACTCGGCGGCGAGCGAGACGAGCATCTGCCCGTTGACTTCCAATATCTTGCCGGGGGGCACGGGGTCGGGCGCCTCCTCAGGCGGGACGACCTCGCCGCCGGTGGGGATGACGAGGACGCGCGGCTTGCGGAAGACCTCGACCGCGTTCACCCCCGCCGCCAGCAGCGCCCCCTGGTCGTAGGGACGCACGACGTGGCGGGCGGGGAGGATGATCTCCCCCCTGACGATGTCCTCGCCCATCTTGCGGACGTGCTGCCAAGGGTAGACCGCCTCCCTGACCTCGTAGCGGTCGCCGGAGGGATGCGGCAGCCGCTCCACTTTCTCGATCATGACCACCGCGTCCATCCCCTCGGGCAGCGGGTTGCCAGTGTTGACGGGGACGGCTTCGGTTCCCGCAGCCAGGCTGGCGGGCGTTTCCTGGAACGCGGCGAACGTCGAAGCGGCGCGCACCGCCACGCCGTCCACCGCCGAGGCGTTGTAGGCGGGGACCGAGCGGACGGCCTTGACCGCGTGGACGAGCTGCCGCCCGCACGCGGCGCGCACCGGGATGGACTCGGTCGCCGCCAGCAGGTCGCGGAAGCGCGAGAAGAAGATGTCCTGCGCCTCGCCCAGGGATTTCAGGTTGCGGTAGCTCTGTCGTTTCGGGACCATGGCTTTCAATAAAGTATGACCGGCACGGCGGCGCCGCGCGCCAGCCCCTCGGCGTTCATCGGGACGCGCACCACGCCGTCGGCGCGCACCAAGGTGGAGAGCATCCCCGACTTCCCCCAGACCGGGTGCGCCGTCGGCGTCTCCCCGTCGCCCCTCGCGCCGCCCGGGCCCACATCGGCGCGTTCCAGGCGCACGCGGACATATTCCTCCAGCCCTATCGTCGAATGGAGCGAGGATGCCAGCGCGGCGGCGACTTCGCGCCCCTCCGGCCCTTTGCGCAACGGCGCGCCCTGGAGGTGGCGCAGGAAGGGTGCGAGGAAGACCTGCGCCACCACCAGCGCCGAGACCGGATGCCCCGGCAGCCCGAACACCGCATGGCCAGCGCCGCCCCCGCACCGCCCCAGCAGCGTGGGCTTGCCCGGCCTGATGGCGACGCCGTGCGCCAGCACCTCCGCCCCGGGCAGGGCGGCGACGGCGGACGCCATCAGGTCTCGCGCCCCCACCGAGCTGCCGCCGGAGATCGCGACCACGTCGGCGGCGTCCAACGCCGCGCGTAGCGTCCGATCCAGCGCCGCCGCGTCGTCGGGCACGATGTCGAACGCGACCGGCTCGCCCCCCGCGTCGCGCACCAGCGCCGCGAGGGCGTGGCCGTTGGCGTCGCGCACCTGGCCCGGGCGCGGCTCCCGTCCGACGGGCACGACTTCGTCGCCGGAGGAGACGATGGCGACGCGCGGCCTGCGGAACGCCTCGACCTCCGCGACCCCGAGTGCGGCGAGAAAGCCGATTTCCTGTGCGCGCAGGAGCTTCCCCGCGCCCAGGAGCGCCTCCCCGGCGCGGGCGTCCTCGCCCCTGCCCAGGACGTTCGTGCGGAGCGTGACCGGGCGCGAGACCTCTATCGCCCCCGCCCCCGCCGGGTTGGCGTATTCGACCATGACCACGGCGTCGGCGCCCTGCGGGAGGAATCCGCCCGTGGGGATGGGCGCTGCGTGCCCCGGCGCCAGCTTGAAACCGGGGACAGTCCCCATCGTCACGGCGGGCGCCAGCTTCAGCAGGGCGGGGATGGCGTCGGACGCGCCGAAGGTGTCTTCGGCGCGGACGGCGTAACCGTCCACGGTCGAGCGCGCCCCCTCGGGCAAGTCCTCGCGCGCGGCGACCTCGCCCGCCAGCCTGCGCCCCAGCGCGCCATCGAGCGGCACGGCCTCGCCCGCCAGCCGGGGGAAACCCGCCAGCAGCTCGACGAACCCGTCCGGGGTGATCACGTTGAAAAATTCCATCACGACGCCTCGCCTGCCCCAAAAATGGAAGTGTAGCCGAATCGCGACTGCGCCTCAATAGCCCGCTTGCGGTGGGCCGGATCGCGCCCTCGGCATCCAGTGATCGCGGAGGCGCGGGCGGGGGCGCGGGACGCGGACGGGAAATTCCCCCTTGTGCAAAACGGCGCGGCGTGAAAAATTATCGGTTCGGGTGAAAATGGAGGATGACATAGGGAGGTTATGCGAAATTACACGGAAGACCACGCCAAGTCGGGCATCGACGCGCCCCTGCCCGCCATCGAGTGCTGGGAGAACCAGTACCCCGGCTACGAGATCGAGATACTCCTGCCGGAGTACAACGCCATCTGCCCCAAGACGGGGTTGCCCGACTTCGGGACGCTGCGGGTCGATTACGTCCCAGACCAGTGGTGCCTGGAGTTGAAGTCGCTCAAGGAGTACATCACCGCCTACCGCAACGTGGGCATCTTCTACGAGAACGCCGTGAACCGCATCCTGCGCGACCTCGTGGCCGCCTGCAAGCCCGTCTCCATGCGGGTGCGCGGGGAGTTCTCGCCGCGAGGCGGCATCCAGAGCCGCGTCGAGGCCAGGTACGCGCGATGAGGGCGATGGAATTGCGCGGCAGCGTCCGTTGGGCCGACGCCGACCCGGCGGGCTTCATCTACTACCCCCGCATCTTCGACTACGTCGGGGAATGCGAATGGAAGCTGTTGCACGGCGTCGGGCTGGCGTGGAAAGACCTGAAAGACGCCTACAGCCTCCCGCGCGTGCATGTCGAGTGCGACTACAGGAAGGTCATGTGGGTCGGGGAGGCGTTCACGGTCAAGCTGCGCGTGGCGGAGCTGGGGCGCACGTCCATCCGGTATGCGTTCGAGGTGTTCCTGGACTCCTCGCCCGCCGAGGCCGCCGCCTGCGGCAGCGTGACCTCCGTCGTGGTGGTGGGCGGAAAACCATTCCCCATCCCCGACGACGTCCGCGCCGCCCTCTCGTCATAGGCGCGCCCTCCCCCCCCCCAGAATGTCGGCGCATCCTGCTTGCGTACATGTAGCCGTTCGGCTACAATTCAGGACATGTACACGGTTCAACGCACCGAAGAATTCGACCTCTGGATGGGCGGCATC
>JAISUT010000061.1 GCA_031271905.1 Acidobacteriota bacterium | reverse complement strand
CTACGAAAGCGAGGGGCGCCGCCCGAAAGTCCTCGCCGTCACGGAGAAGCAGAAGCTGATTTATGAGGCCATGGGAGTGAAGCCGCTGGTCGCGTCATAACTTTTCGGGAATCTACGTTGCATCGCTCTGTGCTGTGACAGAAGCGCACATCAGCGAAAAGAGTGAAAAGAGCAAGAGAATTTGAGTTTTCATGTCACTATCCTTTTTATGCATTGACGGCAGTACGTCGCCGCATGCATCGCTCAGTTTATCGGAACGTACCCCACGTCCGCGATGAGTTGTTGCCCCTCCTCGCCCAGAAACCAGTCGCGCAGTTTTTGTGCGTTTTCGGAAAGCGGGCGGGCGGTGACGATGCACGCCTCGTCCGTGAATGGATAGCTGCCGTCGCGGATGTTCTCGATCGTCGGCGCGATGCCGTTGACGGCCAGCAGGCGAACGCCGGGAAAGGAGTTCGTCTCCGTGACGTAAAAGCGGAACGAATAGCCGATCGCGCCGCTCAGGTTGCGATAGACGGCCGCGCGGTAGAACCGCCCGCCCATGTCGTTGTAATACGCGCGTTTCAGCGGTTCGCGCATCGGCGTATCGCGCATGACATATCGTTGCATGGCCGTCTGGCCCTCGGATCCTTCTTTGCGCTGGAAAGCCATAATTTCGCCGGGTGTGCCGCCGACCTTCCGCCAATCGTCGATTCCGCCGCTGTATATGCCCCGGATTTGATCGGCGGTCAGACTGGTGACGGGATTGCTTTCGTTGACGAGGAAAACGAAAGCTTCTCTGGCGATCGGGGTGACCGTGAAAGCGATTCCTTTTTCGGCGGCATCCTGTCGCTGTTTTTCGGACGGCGCGGGGACGAAGATCATGTCCGCGCGGCCTTCGATCAGCGCCTGGTACGCCTCCGGCGTCGATTCGCTGAAAGCGACGGATGCTTTGCGCGTGCCATCGTCGGCGCGATAAATGGCTCTCGCGGCGGCGGCGTAAACGGGAATCAAGGATGTCGCGCCATCCAGTTTCGGGTAATCGCTGTCGATTCGGAGCATCGGCGGTTTTCGCGGGGCGACCAGATTCGCGCCTTCAACCAGCTCCGCGCCTTCAACCAGCTTCAAGCCTTTAGCGAAGGCTTCGGCGGTTTTGTCGCCGATAGCGGGGAAGTCGGGGAAAGGGGAGTATACAAAAGACATGATCGATACGCTTATGTCGTCCGCAAATTGCAACTCCGGATGATCCGGGTCGTCGTGAAGGATGTTTTGGTAGAAGCTTTGGTATTGGACGCCGCTCAGTCCGAAGGCGACCATCGCGAGCACGAACAAGAACGCAATCAGGGGGCGCACTTTGCCGTTCTCCAGTGTCTTGAAGCGTTTGGCCCGCCATGTGCCGAGGATGAAGAAGCCAAGAAAAAGCAGATAGGAGGAGATGGCTATAACGGGAAGACACCAACCGTCGCGGGTAAATCCGGCAAATTGCGCAACGACGAGGACGAGGAAAAAAGGCAGAAAGAACCACATCAAAGGATTCCGGCTGCTGGAAGGATTTGCGCTGCCAAGAAGGCACAGGATCGTCCAGACGACGAGCGTCATCAGAATGGGCGCGATGAACGGCCCGTAACGCGACAGAAAGGTATCCGGCAATATTGCTTTTTTCCCGAAAGTATAAACGGCATAAAACAGCGCAAAAACGAGGGCGATGCCCACAAGTCCAAACAAAACAATCGCAATCTCCGGCGGATCGGACAAATTTAACAGATTTATTCCCGCTACGCCCGACAGAAACAGAGCGCAGCTCAACCACGCCGGCAACAGGGTGAAAACTGCCAGGGATGTCCAAATCCAATATTCTCGCGGCGAGGATGGCTTTGCGCCAGCCTTGCCGCTTGATGATTCCGTCATTGACGACTGATTGGTTGGAGCCATGGCTCTTTATTTTTTAACAATATGTCGATTTTACGGATGTTTGTGGAGCCAACGGCCGGATTTGAACCGGCGACCTACTGATTACGAATCAGTTGCTCTACCAGCTGAGCTACGTTGGCTTGCGGACGCCTTGGCAGAAACCGCCAAACGCTCGAAACGCGAGAGAGTTTATAGCAGACTCCCCGCCGCTCTTCAAGTTCAACCCCCGCTTTTCCATGGCTTTTCTGTGAGCCACCCACGAGCGCGCACCGGCTACAGCTCTATGACCATGCCGTCGGTCGCCATTTCCATCTCGACCTCATCCCGCCGCTCCAGCATCTCTTTGCCCAGATGCGTCAGCACCGTCCTTTTCGCGCCGAGGCGCTCACGGTTTTCCATGATGCGCGGATAGTCCAAGTGCGTGTCCATCCGCGTCGCGAACGAGGTGCATTCGCAGAGGAGGAGATCCGCGCCCCGCGTGCGGCGGGGGAGCTCCTCAGTCCAGCCGCTGTCGCCGGAATAGACGATCTTCTTGCCGCCGGCGAGCACCTCGCACCCCAACGACGGCGGCGACGCCTGGTGGGGCGCCGGGAACGGAACGATGCGGGCGTCTTTGACCGCGATCTCCACGCCGGGGAGCGCATCGACGAACTCCGTCGCGTAAGGCGGCGGCTCGGCGGCCGTGTCGGCGTAGCAGAGCGAGAAAAGCGCGCGGACGCGCTCCGGCGTCCCTGGCGGACCCGCGATCACCAGCGGCCTCCGCCGCGGCTCGACGTAGAGGTAGTGCAGGAACAGGAACGGCAAGCCGCCGAAATGGTCGCCGTGCAGATGGCTCAGGAACACCGCGTCCAGCGGTGCCGCAGAAAGGCGCGATGACTGCAGCGCCTGCAACACCGTGGGCCCGCAGTCGAGCAACAGCGCGCTCTCAGGCGTTTCGACGAGATACCCGGACATGCGCCGTCCCCCAGAGGAGAATGCGTCGCCGGAACCGAGGCAGGTCACACGAACATTTTTCATGCGAAAAGTATACACCCGCGCGGCACGCCGCGCCCGAATGCGCACCGCGCCCGCCGCGTATGGTACAATCCGCAATTCGCCCGCGCCGGCGCCCGGGGCAGGCGGTTGCGGTCGCGGCGGCGGGAGGCGGGGAGTCGCATGAAAAGCCCGGAACAGGCGCTCAGGAAGAGACTTTTGCACAAGGCGGGGCAGGCGGTCGCCGACTTCGCGATGATCGAAGAGGGCGACCGCGTCATGGTCTGCCTCAGCGGCGGCAAGGACAGCTACACGCTGTTGACGCTGTTGCAAGACCTGCGGCGGCGCGCGCCGGTGCGCTTCGACTTGCTTGCCGTGCACTTGGATCAAAAGCAGCCCGGCTTCCCCTCGGCGACCGTGGCGGAGTACCTGATGCGGCAGGACGTGCCGTTCCGCGTCGTCGAGAGGGACACCTACTCCATCGTGAAAAGCAAGATCGCCGAGGGCGAGACCGCCTGCTCGCTCTGCTCGCGCCTGCGCCGGGGCGTCTTGTACAACGTCGCCGTCGAGGAGGGGTGCGGCAAGATCGCCTTGGGGCACCATGCCGACGACGCGATCGCCACCTTCATGCTCAACTTCTTCTTCGAAGGATCCCCGCGCAGCATGCCGCCCCTGCTCCGCAGCACGGATGGGCGCAACGTCGTCATCCGCCCGATGGCATACTGCTGGGAGGCCGACATCGCGGCATTCGCCAAACTCATGGGATACCCCGTCGTCCCCTGCACTTTCTGCGGTTCGCAGAAAGACCTCCAGCGCAAGAGGATGCTTCGGTTGGTGGACGGCCTGGAAGGGGAGATACCGGAGATACGCCATTCCATGCTCGCGGCGCTGGGGCGGATGGGTTTCGGCGCCGCCGGGGGGAGCGCCGTGACGGGCGGTGCGGTCAAAACCGAAGCGCCGGCCAAGGGGGCGCCCGATGCTGCGTTGCGCGTTATTTGACCTCGACAACACGCTCTATCCCGCATCCAGCGGAGTGATGAGGGAGATTGGCAGGCGCATGAACAGGTTCATGGCCGAGCGCCTCGGCATCCCCGAGGCGGATGTCAGCGGGTTGCGGGACGGGTTGTGCGCCGCCTACGGGACGACGCTCAACGGGTTGCGCCGCAGCTACGAGGTCGATCCCGACGACTTCCTCGCCTTCGTCCACGATCTCCCCTTGGACAGCCTCATCGGGAGGGACGCGGCCCTCGACCGGATGCTCGACGCCCTGCCTCTGCGCAAGGCGGTGTTCACCAACGCCGACGCCGCCCACGCCCGCCGCGTGTTGACGCGCCTCGGCGTGCTGCGCCATTTCGAGGCGATCATCGACATCCACCTGGTCGATTTCTGCAACAAGCCCGACCCGAGGGCTTATCGAAAGGCTTTGGAGTTCCTCGGTGCGCGGGCGGAGGAATGCGTGCTGCTGGAAGACCACCCTGCGAACATCCGCACCGCGAGGGCGCTGGGGATGGCCACGGTGCTGGTCGGCGGGGGCGGGGATGTTGCGGGCGTCGCGGACTGCGCCATCGACGGCGTCGCCGATTTCATGGACGTGCTCGGACGGCTGTCCGCCCGCCAAGGGGCGCGCCGCTGAAACACCGGCCATGGCGCGACCGGCTCCCTCCCGGGACGGGATTTCCAGCGCCCGCCCCGCGACAGCGCCCTCGCCGCCCGTCAATCCGGCAGGTATTGGCCGAGCAACGGAAACAGGGTTTGCGTGAATTCGACGGCGGTCTTCTCGGCGGCGTCCTCCGCCGCGGCCGAGGCGCCCCTGACGGGGCAGATGACCCTGACCAGCGCCGCGTCCGTGCGGTTGGTGCGCAAGGCGTCCAACACCGTGTAGACCTTGCCCTTGTATTCGCTGGCGATCGCGCGGCCGTGGCTTTGGTACCAATAAAGGACGACTTGGCTGTTCGCCCCCTTTTGGATGGTGATGCGGTTGATCTCGATGGTTCGCCCGCCGTCCACCGGGACGATGACATGCTCGTTTCGGACGGGGTTCCAACCCGCGCCCGGAAGGCAGTTCAGCGGGGAGTGGATGGTGTCGCCCGCCCGCTGGCTTTGGTAATACCCGATGTACAGTCCGACAGGGCTCCCATCCCCCTCTTGGTAGTAGACCCTGTCGATGTAGTCGTCCACGCCCAACACGTCCAAGACCTTCTGATCCATGTCGGGAGAGCGCTGCCCCGACCACCCGTCGAGGTGCATGGGCAACCCTTCCAGGGACTGCCGGAGGGGGACGACCTCCGGACGGGAGGCGTAGGATATCACCGCGGCGGCGGCAAGCAGGAACAAGCTTAAAATTACGATACGAACCTTCATGCGATCACCCCGTTCGTCAACCTTCGCCCATCATCCTTCACCTTCATTCGCGCCGGGCCGCCCCGCCTCCGCCAGCGCAGACTCCGCATCGGGCTCCCCATCAGGCGGCCCCGCCTCGGCGACGGCGGCTCGTCGCGGGGCGACCAGCACGATGACCCGGTACAGGATGAACATCATGATAAACGCCGCGACGAAGATGAGCCACCCGGAGAAGGTGTGGGCGAACCCCTCGGCGGCGGCGGCGCCGTAATAGTGGGCGGCGATGCCCGTCCCCGCCACGCGGATGCCGTTGGCGACGATGGCTATCGGCACAGTCCCGGCTGCGAGCACGACGCGCACCCAGACCCTCGGATCCATGAGGTAGCCGTATACGATCCCCAGCGTCAGCAGCGAGATCAGGGAGCGGATGCCGCTACACGCCTCGGCGACCTCCAGGCTGGTGGTGGCGAGGTGGATGACGTTCCCTTCGCGCAACACCGGGATATGGCAGGCGACGAGCGCCCCCTCCCCGAACTGCGACGCCAACAGTTGCAGGGGGAACACGATGTGGTTGAAGATGATCGCCGGGATGGGGATCATCAACAGCAGGAATGCGATCGGGAGGATCGCGATCTTAAGGTGCCTCCAGCCGAAAAGGAACAAGACCGCCCCCGCGAGCACGCCCAGCATGGAGAATCGCGTGAGGAACAGCTCCGACCCGAGGACGCCCGCCAGCAACATCGCCAAGGCGCCGGCGACCAAAACCAGCCCCCAGGCGTTGCCGCACCGCGCTGCGTCCTTCAACGCCGCCCGGCGCTCCCAGACGAAATAAAGGGCGATGGGGGCGATGAAAAAACCATGGGAGTAGTTGTCGTCGGTGTACCAGTCGTACACCAGCTTGGCGATCACCTGGTGGTATAGGATGGCGAAACACGCCGCCGGCGCCGCGAACCACCACATCGATTTCTTCAAAACGCTTTCCATGTGTCGTCCCGCAAGCCTACAGGCCGTGCCTCGTCATCAGGTCGTAGAGCGTCGGCCTGCTGACGCCCAGGGCTTTCGCCGTCTTGGAGATGTTGCCGCTGTTCTTGCGCAACGCCTCCGCCAATATCTCCCGCTCCGCCGCCTCGCGCGCGTCTTTCAAGGAAGACGACATGCTGAGCGGGGCGTGCGACGCATCCAGCTCCAAGTCCTCCGCCTTGATCGAGTGGCCTGTGGCGAGCACGATGGCGCGCTTGACCCTGTTCTGCAACTCCCTGATGTTGCCGGGCCAGTCGTATTTGCGGATGGCGTCCACAGCCCCCTTGGAGAATTTCTTGTTCTGCGTCTTCAGCTCCTTCGAGAACAGCGCCGCCATGTGCTCCGCCAGCAGGAGCACGTCGTCACCCCTGTCCCGCAGGGGGGGGAGCGCGATCTTCACCACGGCCAAGCGGAAATAGAGGTCTTCCCTGAAGGCGTCCTTCTGCACGGCGTCTTCCAGGTTCCGGTTGGTGGCGGCGATCACCCGCCCGTCCACGGGGATGGTGTGCCTGCCGCCGACGCGCTCCACCACCTTCTCCTGGAGGAACCGCAACAGCTTGACTTGGAGGTCTTGGGCGAGGTCGCCGATCTCGTCGAGGAACAGGGTGCCGCCGTCGGCGTACTCCAGCCTGCCCCGCCGTTGCGCGGACGCGCCGGTGAACGCCCCCTTCTCATGACCGAACAGCTCGCTCTCCAACAACGGCCCGGGGATGGCGCCGCAGTTGATGGCGACGAAAGGCCCGTCTTTCCGTTTGCTGGCGTTGTGGATCGCCGTGGCGACCAGCTCCTTTCCCGTCCCGCTCTCCCCGGTGATCAAGACCGGGATGTCGGTCGAGGAGACTTTGCGGATGGCGGCGTAGACCTCCTGCATCGCGGGGCTGGTGCCCACGATGTCGCCGAAAGAGACGTCCGCCGACAGGCTCCGCTCCTCGATGTTCTCCTTTTCCAATGCGAGCCGCCGGCACACGCGGTGCAACACCACTTTGAGCTCGTCCAAGTCCACAGGCTTTGGGAAGATGTCGTATGCGCCTTGGTCTACGGCGGCGAGCGCGTTCTTGCGCTCCGAGTTCCCGGAGACGATGATGACCTTGGCGAGGTGGTCTGCCGACAGCATCTCCTCCAGCGCCTGCAACCCCTCGGTGGCGTCGCGTGGATGCGGCGGCAACCCCAGATCGAGCAGCACGACCGGGGTCTTCTCCTTCGCGAAGATGTCGAGGGCGGTGACGCGGTCGCCCGCCGAGTAGACGCGGAACTCGTCCGAAAGCGACCACTGGAGCTGCTTTCGGATCTGCGCGTCGTCATCGACGACCAATATCTTCGGCAACAGCCGTTCTTGTCCTTCGGATGCGGTTGCGGCCTCCTGATCCTTTATCGTCATCGTCATCGTCCGATGTCGGCACCGAGGCGACATCGGCACCTGGCTCCCGTGGTTATAGTACAAAGTCGCATCAAGTATAACACGCCCGTCCCCCGCCGGCTCACTTTTTCCCGGAGGCGTTCCCGGCGGGGGTGACTGGAAACGTCAGGTGGATCCTGGTCCCCTTCCCCTCTTCGCTTTCGACGGAGATGCCTCCCTGGTGCGCCTCCATGATCTTCTTCGAATGGAACAGGCCGATGCCCAGCCCCGAGCTCTTCGTCGTGTGGAACGGCATGAACAGCTCTTTCTCCAAGAACTCCCGGCTCATCCCCTTGCCGTCGTCCTCCACGAACACGTCGACGTTGTCCCCGTGGGCGGACGTGCGGATGGAGACGATGCCGTCGGGCGCGATCGCCTCCCGGGCGTTCACCAGCAGGTTCTGCAAGACCCGTTTCACCTCCTCCTCGTCTACGAAGACCGGTGGCAGGCCGGCGAGTTCTAGCTTCACCCGCCCTTCGTCGCCGATACTAAACGTATCGGCGACGGATTGCACGATCTGGTTCAAATCTGCGGATTTTTTATCGGTGGCGAGGGCGCTGGAGAAGGTGCGCAGGCTGTTGCACATCCGCTTCATCTTCTCCGCCGTCTCATACACGGACTGGAAGGCGTCTTTCTGGAATTCCGGGTTGTGCTGGTGCCTGGGCGCGTTCTGCGCGATGTAGGAGAGCGTCGAGGCGAAATTCTTCAGGTCGTGGAGCACGAAGGTGGAGAAGGCGCGGAAAGCCTCGTCTTCCTTGGCGGAGACGAGCGTCGCCAAAAGGTCTGCCTTGTGGAACTCGCCGGCGGCGTGTCCGGCGAGGACTCGCAGGAACTCCCTGCCCTCCCTGCCGTATTTCTTCCCGCTGCGATCCTTGCCCACGGTGATGATGCCGACGATGCGGTTGCTGGACAGGAGCGGGACGAGCAAAACCGCTTGGGCGCGCTCCATGAACGCCCTCGTCTCGGTGCCGCCCCCCCGTTTTTCCAAGTCTTTCATGGACAGCGGCTCGGTCGCGTCCATCACTTGCTCCATGACCCCGAACGCCTCCTGCCCCAGCGTCGCGTTCAACGCACCCGAGACGCTCAACAGTTGCAAGCGGTTGGGTTCCCAGCGGCGGATCCACACGCTGATCTCGCCCGCGCCGAGGGATTTCTCGATGATGTCGGAAAGCGCCTTGGCGGTCGTCTCCTGGGGGTCGATGGAGCGGATGCGCCCGGTGGCCTCGATCCACGCCTGCCGGTAGTCGTACTTCCCGGCGAATATGTTATGCCGTATCCAGGAGCGCGTCTTGTGGCGGAAGCCGGTCGCCAGCAGCAGGATCGCCAAGCCCACGACGGCGATGAGGAACACCAGGACCTCGACCGGCAGCCCGATGTCGCCCCAGCGGTCCGCCATGCGGGCGAGCGCGCCGGCGGCGATGAGATACCCGCCGACGCTCAGGAGCGTGATGAAGCTGTAGACGGCGCTCTGCGAGATGACGATGCGCGCCTTGCCCGAGCCGCGCCTCCAAGAGACGGCGATCAGGACGCAGGCGACCAGGAAGATGGCGTGGAGTATGTGGATGGCGCCGATGAAAAGCAAACCGCTCAGGAAGGGGTACAGCAGGGTCTGGGAGCTCAGATAGATGATCGTGCCATAGACGGTGCCGATGCCTAGGAGGAGGAATTTCAACTCCCACCGCAGGGTGGCGTCGCAGTGGCGCAGGATCGCCTCGATGTTGGCGATCACGGCCACGGCGAGGATGAGCAGGAACGCCGACGCGACGTACCCCATGGGGCCGAGGACGACATGGGCCCCGGTCTCGTCCATTTGCGTATAGAACGGCACGGTGAAGAAAAGGAGCGCCGCCAAGGCGACGGACAACATCCCGGCCGAGATGACGTAATTCTTCCCGGCCTTCTGCCGCAACGCGCAACAGACGGAATAACCGCCGCCCGAGGCGAGGACGATCAGGGCGAAGGAGACGATGTGCAGGCCTGCGGAAGGCATGTCCAGCAACCGGGGGCCGAAGGCCTGGACGCCGGCGGAGGCGGATATGGGGAGGAGCAGCAGGAGCATGTGCCGGGAACTCGGACCGAAGCGGGGCGCCACGGCGACGAGGCACCCCAGCGCCACCCCGCAAACACAGGCGATCCCTTCTATCCATGGAATAAGGTTCATCTAACGACCTCGGCGAGCAAGGCGTCCAGCGTCTGGAGTCTCGCCTCCCATGTGCAGCGTCCCCGGATGAACCCCTGCGCCTGCGCCGCCAGACGCTCCCGCGCCGCCTCGTCGCCCACCAGCTCCAACAACTTGCCGGCGAACGCCTCCGCCTCCCGGCGCGCCGTGGACACCAGCGATTCCGCGCCGGCGGGCAACCCCTTGGCGACATCCGCAGTCGTCAGCACGGGGACGCCCGCCGCCATGGCTTCGAGGACCTTGTTCTGCACCCCTCGCGCCACCGCCAGCGGCGCGACTGAAACCGTCGCGGAGGCGAGGTGGGGGCGGATGTCGGGGACATACCCGGTCACCTCGACCCCTGGAAGCCGCCCGAGGTCGCGCACGCTTTTGACGGGCCTCGCGCCGACGATGGCGAAACGGGCGTGCGGATGGGCTTGGCGGATCCTGCCCCAAACGCGGTCGGCGAAAAAAGAGACCGCTTCGACGTTGGGGGCGTAGTCCATCACCCCCGTGAACACGATCCGCACCCCGTCCGGCCTGCGGGGAAGGGCGCCGAAGTAATCCGCGTCCACGCCATTTTCGAGGACGCGGACAGGTACGCCGGGGATGAGTTCGCGGAACAGGCGCGCCTCGTTCTCGGACACGACGCAGGAGGCGTCGAAAGTCGCGGCGACCTTCCGCTCGTATGCCAGCAACGTCCGGCATTCGTAGCGGTAGACGCGGCGCCGGACGCCGGACGCCTCCCGCGCGAGCGCCTCCCATTTCCGGGAATCCACGTCGCAGAAATCCATGATGCGCGGGGTGCGGTCCAAGCCTTCCGCATATTGCGCCATCGAGCTGGAGAAGGCGATGACGGCGTCGAAGCTTTTCGCCGCATGTTCGGCGCGGACCGCCCCATGCAACAAGGTGTTGTGGAAATAGCCCAGGCTGAGCGGCATCCCCCGCAGGAAAGCCGCCGCCATGCCCAACGCTTGGTTCCGCCGGGAGTGCGCCGGGGCGAGGACTTTCACGCCCAGCCCCCTGCCCAGGCTCTCCGCGTTCGCCCTGGTTCCGGGATGCGCCAACGTGCCGACGACGACCTCGTGGCGCCCCCCCAGCCATCGGAGGTGGTGGTAGACCGGTATGCGGTCGCCCCTGTCGGGGGGATAGGGGACGCGCTGGCAAAGGTAGAGTATCCTCATATGCTCGACTTCCCAGCCGACCTCCTGTCCCTGACGACTTCGGCGGGGTTCCCCACCGCGACCGAATAGGGCGGCACCTCCCGAACCACGAGCGCCGCCGCCCCCACGATGCTTTTCTCCCCGACGTGGTTCCCGACGACCGCCTTGTTGCCGATCCACGAGTCCCGCCCGATCCTGACGTTCAGCAACTCCCCCCGCTGTTCCCGCACCGGGACGGAGAGATCCTCGTGCCCATGCTGGTTGAACCCGCTGATCACATGGACGTCCGAGCCGAACAGCACGTCGTCCTCGACCGTGCAGAGGCCGAGGTTGCACCAAGGGCCGATGTAGACGCCCCGCCCGATCCTGATGCCCGGATGCGCGAACGTCGCCCCGAAGCAGATGCAGGCGCCGTCACCCAAAGACGCGATGGTCATGCGGTAAAAGGCGAACCGGACGTAGTTGCCGACGATCCCGGGAAACAGGCAGAGCAGTTGGGAATATCCGTAAAACGCCTTTTCCCGCGTCAACAGCAACGCCTCCAGCCGATATGCCAACCAAAGCGGCAAGACCAGCAGACGGCATAGGAAAAGCAGGGCGTGTTTCATCTCGAAGTTCCCCGGCAACGATTCATCGACCCATCGACGCGAACCCAGTGCATAAGGATAAGATATCGGAAGCGCTTCTGACAGACTCTTTTTACGCCCGCCGCCGCCGCCGCGCCGGATGCGGCCTCTCCCCCTCCCCTCCCTTGCCGGGAGGGGAGGGGGGATGGCGGTCGCCCGCGCTTTGCGCCGAACAGGCGGTCTTCCGATGGACAGCCCTCCTGCGGGCTGGCGGAAGGGCGCATGGCTTTGTCGGCGACGCCCATGTATACTGGTTTCTTTTTACAACATCGCGGGCGGCGCGGCGGCAGGTCACCATGTCCAGAAAAACCTCGAAACCACGGAAGGCGGCGGCGCAGGATGGAGCGCCGAAAACGCCTTCGGCGCAAGGCGGCGACGGCGCCCCGGACGCCATCGCCTACCGCGGCATCGCCTACGGGCGCGACCTCATCCACTCCTCGCGCTTCGCCATCAGCACCCCCTTCCAGCCGAGCGAGCACCAGGCGTCGGCCATCGAGCAACTGGTGCGCGGGGTCGAGGACGGCGACAGGCACCAGGTGCTGCTCGGCGTGACCGGCTCGGGCAAGACCTTCACGATGGCCAAGGTCATCGAGGAGCTGCAACGCCCCGCCCTCGTGCTGGCGCACAACAAGACCCTCGCCGCGCAGCTCTACCGCGAGTTCAAGGGCTTCTTCCCCGGCAACGCCGTCGAGTATTTCGTCTCTTATTACGACTACTACCAGCCGGAGGCGTACATCCCCTCGACCGACACCTACATCGAGAAGGACGCCCTGGTCAACGACGAGATCGACCGCTTGCGCCACTCCGCCACGCGCTCGCTGTTCGAGCGGCGCGACTGCATCATCGTCGCCAGCGTCTCGTGCATCTACGGCCTCGGCTCGCCCGAAGCCTACTACGGCATGCTGCTGTTCCTGGAGAAGGGGCAGCGCATCCGGCGCGACGAGATACTGGGGCGGCTGGTCGAGATGCAGTACGCGCGCCAGGACTACGCGCTGGAGCGCGGATTCTTCCGCGCCATGGGCGACGTGGTGGAAGTCTTCCCCTCTTACGAGGACTATGCGTTGCGCATCGAGCTGTTCGGCGACGAGGTGGAGGGCATCGCCCAGATCGACCCGCTGACGGGGCGCGTGCTGAAGCGGCACGAGCGGATGCCCGTCTACCCCAAGTCGCACTACGTGCAACCGCGCGACCAGTTGTTGCGCGCCTCCGAGACGATCCGGGAGGAGATGGACGACTGGTCGCTCAAGCTGGAGTTGGAGGGGAAGGAGTTGGAGGCGCGCCGCCTGCGCCAGCGCACGCTGTTCGACCTGGACATGATGCGGGAGCTGGGCTATTGCCGGGGCATCGAGAACTATTCGCGACACCTGACCGGGCGCGCGCCGGGGGAGGCACCTCCCACCCTGCTCGACTACTTCCCGCGCGACTGGCTGCTGTTCATCGACGAGAGCCACGCCACCGTCCCGCAGGTGCGCGCCATGCACGCGGGCGACCGCTCGCGCAAAGAGTCGCTGGTCAAGTACGGCTTCCGCCTCCCGTCGGCGCTGGACAACCGCCCGCTGACCTTCCCGGAGTTCGAGGAGCGGGTGAACCAGGCCATCTACGTCTCGGCGACGCCCGGCCCCTACGAGCTCGCCAAGTCCGGCGGCGTGGTGGTCGAGCAGATCATACGCCCCACGGGCCTGACCGACCCGGAGATCGAGATCCGCCCGGTGTCCGGGCAGGTGGACGACCTCATGGAGGAGATACGCAAGCGGGCCGAGCGCGGCGAGCGGGTGCTGGTCACCACGCTGACCAAGCGGATGGCCGAGGATCTTGCCGAATATTACACCGAGCTGGGGGTGAAGGTGCGCTACCTGCACTCGGAGGTGGAGACGCTCGACCGCATCAAGGTGCTGCGCGCCCTGCGGGCGGGGGAGTACGACGTGCTGGTGGGGGTGAACCTGCTGCGCGAGGGGCTGGATCTGCCGGAGGTGTCGCTGGTGGCGGTGCTGGACGCGGACAAGGAGGGCTTCCTGCGTTCGACGACCTCGCTGGTGCAGACGATGGGGCGCGCGGCGCGGCACGTCAACGGCAGGGCGATACTGTACGCGGACGTGGTGACGGGCTCGATGCGGGCCGCCATCGACGAGACCAACCGCCGCCGCGCGGCGCAGGAGGTGTACAACGCCAGGCACGGCATCACGCCGCAGTCGATAGTCAAGCCGCTCGACCCGGAGATGGCGCGCATCTACGAGGGCGACTACTACGAGCTGCCGGCGGTGGCGGAGGACGCCGTGTCTTACGGCAGCGCCGCCGAGCTGGAGGCGGAGATCCGGCGGCTGGAGCGCGAGATGCGCGAGGCTGCCAAGGAGTTCGAGTTCGAGAAGGCCGCCGCCCTGCGCGACCAGGTGAAGAAGCTCAAGAAGACCGCGATGGAGTTCGCCCCCGCGCCCGACCCCGCGCCCCTTTAAAACCGCCCGGGATCGCCGATGGACGCCGGACGCGAATATGCTATTAAGGAATTCCGTCCGACAATGCTATATTGTGCAATTCGAGTTTCATGGAACCGAGGTGTCGATCATGGAAAATCCCGCACGTCAAAAGAAATCCCGCGCCGCAGCCTGCGTCCTTGCCGCCGCCGCTTGCGCCTTGATCGCCCTCGGCGGCAGGGCCGCGACCCAGGCGGGCGCGAACCGCCCCGACCACGGCGGCTTCACGGACTGCCGGCCCTGCCACGCGGAGAAATACAAGATGTGGGAGGCGTCCGGCCACAGCAAGGCGATCACCCGCATCGCCGACCTGCCCAACGCCGGCGCGGACTGCTTCGGCTGCCACTCCGCAGAGGGGTTCGGCGCCAAGTTGGCGGGGGGCAAGGTCGATCCCGCCGACAAAGGCTCCTTCCACACGGTCTCCTGCCTGGCGTGCCACAAGCCAGGCGACGACACGCACCCCAAGCAACTGGCGGCCGACGCCGAGACGTTGTGCGGCTCGTGCCACTCGCAACGGTCGGTGTTGCAGGGCAAGGGCGCCAAGGGGGTGGAGGACACGCGGAGCTTCCATTCGGGCGTCGCCTGCGTCTCCTGCCATATGTCCGAAGGCAACCACTACATGAAGGTGATGCGGCCCGACGACCCGTCGATCCCCGAAGACCGGCTCGACACCTGCACCCGCTGCCACAAGGACAACAACCGCAAGACGCGCGCCAAGCAGCTCCCCGACTGGCAGGCGTTCTACAAAGAGGCGATGGAGCCGGTCGAGGCGGATCTCGCCGCCATTGACGCCGCGCTCAAGCAGAAGCCCGACGCCCTGGGCGCCGAACTGCTGGCGAAGCTGAACGTCGCGCGCGCCAACTTGGCGATCGTGCAGCGGGACGGCTCGAAGGGGGCGCACAACCTCGATTTCTCGCTGGAGATCGCGGCGCAGGCGAAGAAGAGCCTGAAAGAGGTCAAGGCCGCCCTCGCCGGGAAATGACCGGATGGACAGACAAACGAAAGGGGACGCCATGGAGAGCGACAGACGGAATTTCATGAAGGCTGCGGGCGCGACGGCGGCGCTCGGGCTCGGGGCGCTGGCGGCGCAGGCGCTCGCCGCGCAAGCCCCGGCGACTCCGGGCGCGGCGGCGACGGCGGGGAAGACGGTCATATTGCTGGCGCACCCCGCCTACGCCCAGTCGGTTGCCAACAAGGCGCTCCTGGAGTCGGCGAACACCCTGCCGAACGTGGAGTCCATCGACATGTACGCGGCCCCGCTCAAGGACGAGACCTACCGCGGGGCGTTGACGCGGGCGTCCGCGGTGGTGTTCCAATTCCCCTTCCGCTGGTACAGCGCCCCGGCGAAGCTGCGCGAATGGTGCGACGAGCTCCTGATGGGCTACGCGGGCATGGGTGGCGATGGCATCCTGAAGGGGAAGAAGCTGCTGGTCGCGGTCACGGCGGGCTACGCCGAGGAATCCTACCGCTCGGGCGGGCAGAGCCAGTTCACCGTCGATGAGTTGCTCCGCCCCTTCCAGGTGCTGGCGACGAGCGCCGCGATGGCATGGCAGACGCCGTTCGCGGTCTACGGCGCGATGGGGACGTCCCCGACGGTCCGGGCCGGCGCCGCCGCCTACAAAGAGCGCCTCGCCAAGCTGTAAGGCGTCCGCAAGCGGATGTCAGTCCATGAAGCGGATGCGCGGGGCCTTGCGCTCCGGCGTCCGGTGGTATCGCACCGCCGGATACCCCAGCATCAGCGGGTAGAAGTGCGTGTACCCCTCCGGCACGCCGACCTCCGCCCGGAGTTCGGCGGACTCCGCCAACGCCCCCGCCACCAGGCCCGCCCAACAAGTCCCGAGCCCCAGCGTCTGCGCGAACACGTCCAGGTAGGAGAGCGCCAGCGCGACGTCTATCGTGCCTATCCGCGCCGCCTCGGGGGCGATGGCCGTGACCAGCGTCGGCGCGCCGCGCAAGACGGAGTCGTCCCCCGCGTCCCATGCCGCGACCGCCGCAGGCAGGTAGGGGGCGGCCTCGACCGCCTGCGGGATTTTCGCCAGCCCGCGTATCCAGTCCACGGTCATGCCGCCGATCCGGCGCAACCGGTCCCTGTCCGAGGTGACGAGCCATTCGACCGGCTGGCCGTTGCCTGCGGTGGGGGCGTAACGCGCCACCTCGACCAGCCGCCGCACCTTCTCCCGCTCGACGGGCTTGGTGTGGTAGCGCCGGACGGAGCGGCGCGAGCGCAGGAACTGCTCCGCCTGCTCCGCGCCGATGACCAGTTCCGGCTTGATGGCGGGCGAGCCCTCGGCGGAGATGCGCGCGTGGCGCAGCGCGTCGTGGGGACAGACCGCCACGCAATGGCCGCAGTCCATGCAACGCGCCTCTTCGGAGGGCAGCACGGTCGGTACGCGCGCTTCGCTGAAATGGATGATGGCGGCCGGACATTCCCGTCCGCAGAAACCGTCTTTCCCGCACTTTTGTTCGTCGATGGTCAAAAGTCCCATGGCGTGATTGCCTCCAGATGATTATTATGCTAAAAAAAAATGCACCTGAACATGGGGATGGCAGGGGCGTTTCTGCTATCCTTAGTGCTTCAGTGCTTCAGTGCTTCAATGCCTCGTGCAGAGCATAGTGCGGGAAGTTCCCGGTTGTCAAACAGTCGGGCATGTTTCTTCTAAGGTGTCCAGCCTTGGCGGTCGATTGAGCGATTTATGAATAGAAGAAGCCGAACGCGGTTCAAGACGGATCTCACCGTCACCCTGTCGTGCCCCGAATTCAAGTCGTACACGGAAAAGGCGCGTCTGGCGGATCTTTCCGTTCACGGCCTGAGCGTCATCTTGAAGGAAAAACTCCCCATCGGCGCCGTCGTCAAGGTGGAATGGGGCGACGCCGTCTTCGACGGGGAGCTGGTCTACTGCCAACCTTACGGGCAGGAGTTCCTCGCCGGGTTGAAGGTGGAGGACGCCGTGTACGAGACCGCCCGGAAGTACGCGACCCAGTAAAGGGAACCTCTGAAAACCTCGCAGACAAGGCGTCGCCGCGGGTCGAAAAGCGGAGTCTGCCGAGGTAGATGGGCATTTTGGCCAAGGCGCAACGCAGCTCCGAGGTTTTCAGAGGTTCCCTAAATGCTCGCCCCGCCTTGCGACAAGCCCCCGGATGACGAAACAAGCCTTTGCAAATGGCGTATTTTCCAGCGTCGGATCCATTGCGGAACTGTCGTTGCGCGGACGGGGTGCGCAAGCTCCCGTCTTGTTGTCACGGGCGGGGGGCGTCGGCGCACGACGGAGCCCCGCAGGGCGCCCAAGGGGCGTGGAACCGCCATCCGCCTTCAGAGGTGAAACGAGGTCATTGAAGATGAGAAGAAGTCCTTTCCGATCAGCCCTGCTGGCCGCGGCGCTCTTGCCGGGGCTGCTCTTCCCGCCGACCATGTCCGCCCAATCCGGCGGGAGGGGGTTCTCCCTCGGCGACGCCTTGGACGCTTGGCGCCCCAATGCGGTCGCCGCGCCGGAGCTTGAGAACTCGCCGCGCATCGAAAGCCTCGTCCGCGACGGGAGGCTGGAACTGTCTCTTGCGGACGCGCTGGCGCTGGCGCTGGAGAACAACCTCGACATCGCCGTGCAGCGCTTCATCCCCGAATACTCGCAGACCGACCTGCTGCGCAGCAAAGCGGGGCAGTCGCCGCGCGGCTTCACGGGCGGCTCCACCCCGGGCGGGTTGACCTCGGGGGCGATGGGCGCGGGCATCAGCGGCTCCGGCTCCGGCTCCGGCGTCGGCAGCGCGGGCGGCATCACCGGCGGCGGCGGCTCGGTGCAGGTCGGCTCCTCGGGGAACTTCGACCCCACCCTGAGCGTCAGCTTCAGCTACGACCGCGTCACCTCGCCCCTGAACTCCACCGTGGTCTCCGGCGTCCCCACCGTCACCGGCGACACCACGGCCTTCTCGGCCAGCTACGCCCAGCTCTTCTCGCTGGGGACCAGCTACTCTCTGACCCTCAGCGGACAGCAGTCCTCATCGACGCAACAGAACCTGCTGTTCAACCCGTCTTCGGTCACCCGCTTCGCCCTCGGGGTCAACCAGCCGCTCCTGAACGGCTTCGGACGGCTCCCGAACGAACGCTACATCATGGTGGCGCGCAACAACACCGCCGTCGCCGAGAACGTGTTCAAGTTGCAGTTGATCACCACCGTCACCGCCGTCGAGAACGCCTACTGGGAGCTGGCGGCGCTGGGCGAGAACGTCCGCGTGGCGGAGCAGTCGCTCGCCGTGGCGCGGCAACTGCTCGAGGACAACAAGATCCGCTTGGATGTGGGCACGATGTCGCCGCTGGAGGTGACCTCCGCCGAGTCCGAGGTCGCCGCCCGCCTGCGCGACCTGACCGTCGCCCAAACCAACCTGCAGTTCCAAGAGGCGTCGCTGAAAAACATGCTGGTGCGCAAGATCACCCCGGATCTGGAGGCTGTGCGCGTCGTCCTGCGCGACGCGATGCCCCGTCCCGGCGAGGCGGACATCCCCGACGCCCAGGAGGCGCTGGAAGACGCGCTGAAGAACCGCCCGGAGCTCCAGACGGCGGACATCAACTTGAAGAACCAGGACATCTCGGTGCAGTTCACGAAAAACGCGCTGAAGCCGGCGCTGTCCGTGTTCGGCTTCTACGCCGGGTCGGGGCTCAAGGGGGATAGCCTGGCGGAGAAGTCGGGCTTGGCGGGTTCTTTCGGCCAGAGCTTCAAGGGGACGTACCCGGAGTACGCCGGCGGCTTCAGCCTCAGCGTCTCGTTGCGCAACCGGACGGCGCAGGCCGACAGCCTCCGCGCGCAGTTGGAGCAAAGCCAGCAGTTGATCAGCCGCCAGAAGTCGCAGAACTCCATCGCCGTCGAGGTCCAGAAGGCCATCATCGGGCTCATCCAGGGGAAGGCGCAGGTGGAGGCGGCGCACAAGGCCGCGACCCTCGCCAAGGAGATATGGGAGGGGGAGAAGGTCAAGCTCGACGCGGGCGCCTCGACCTCCTACCAGGTGATCTTGCGGGAGCGCGACTTCGTCAGCGCCCAGCAGGCGGAGGTCGCCGCCTCGGTCGCCTACGCCAAGGCGATGGTGGAGCTGGATCGCGCCCGGGGCGTCACGCTCGAACGCAACTCGGTGAAATATGACGAGGCGCTGGGCGGCGCGCCCCCCTCCGCGCCCGCGACGCGGCCTTCCGACCGTCGCGAGGAGGGGCGGTGATGGCATCCGCGCTCGACAAAGCGACGGCGGCGGCTCGCCGCCGCATCTCCCCGAGGCCAGGCTTCGTCCGGCGATCCGCGCTCGCCCTCGCGTGGACGGCGTCTTTGTTTTTCGCGGCGGCCGGCGGCGGCGCTTTCGCCCAGCAACCGTCCCCGCAGGCGGCCGACGGCTTCGACGACCTCTCGCAAAGCCCCGAGTGGTTCCCCCGCGTCCACGCGCCCTATGTGATGCGGACGTTGCCGCAGGTCGATTTCTCCGACTCCTTCGGGCTTTTGCACCTGGTCAGGGACGGGAGGGTGCGCCTTTCGCTGGAGCAACTGAAAGACGCGGTGCGCGCGAACAACCTCGACATGCTGGCGCTCGAGGCCGACTCCCGCTACATCGAGACCGACCTCCTGCGAGCCAAGGGCGGCGGCGCTCCGCGCGGCGGGGCGGGCATATCCATCCCCAGCAGCCTGTTTTCGGGCGCCATCGGCGCGGGGGTCGGCGGCTCGAGCGGCGTCGGCAGCTTCTCCGGCGGGGCCATCACCGGCGGCGCGCGCGCGGTCTACGGCTATTCGCGCGGCAGTTACGACCCCTCCTTCGCGCTGGGGTTCAGCTTCGACCGCACCACCAGCCCCTTGAACTCCGTGGTGGTCTCCGGCGTGCCGGAGGTCTCCACCGACTCGACGGCGCTCTTGGCGCGCTATTCGCAGGCGTTCCCCATCGGGGCGAGTCTCAGCGTCGCCTTCAACAACATGCGGCAGAGCACCTCGCAGCGCAACCTGCTCTACAACCCGTCGTTCATATCGCAGTTCTCCGTCAGCGTGACGCAGCAGATCCTGAACGGCTTCGGCACGACGATCGGGAAACGCTTCCACACGGTGGCCGAGACCGAGCGGAAGATCATGAAGGAGATCGCGCGCCAGCGCACCTCGTCCACGTTCGCCGCCGCCGAAACGGCGTATTGGGATCTGGCGGCCGCCCGCGAGAGCGTGAAGGTGGCGGAGCAGTCGCTGGCGATGGCCGAGCGCTACCTCTCCGACACGCGCCAGCGGGAGGAGTTCGGCACGATGTCGGGGCTGGACGTGGCGTCCGCCGAGTCCGAGGTCGCCGCCCGCGAGCGGGACCTGGTGACCGCGCGCACCACCTTGCAGATGCGCGAAGTCGATCTGAAGAACATGGTCAGCAAGGATTTCTCCAGCCTGCCGGGGGCGTTGCCGGTCGAGCCTGCCGACCCCCTGCCGGTGCCGCAACCCGGGGACGTCCCCGACCTGCAGGAGGCGTTGGCTGCCGCCCGCGCCAACCGCCCGGAGATCCGCCAAGCCGAGGCCAACGTCGCCACGCAAGACTTGGCGGTCAAGTACAACAAAGACCTGCTCCGGCCGACCCTGCTGGTCTTCGCCAACTTCAACAGCTCGGGGCTGCACGGCAACCGGGCTGCGACCGACCTCTTGGGCAACCCGATAGTGCTTCCGGGGGGGCTGGAGCAGACGTTCCGGCAGGTGCGCTCTTGGCGCTACCCGGAGTACGCGGTCGGCTTCACCTTCTCCATCAACATCCGCAACCGCGCCGCCGAGGCCGACTACCGCCGGTCGAAGCGGGAGCGGACGCAGACGGAGGTGACGCTGGAGCGCACGCGGAACAGCATCGCCCAAGAGGTGCGCGAGGCGCTGATAGCGTTGGTGCAATCCAAGGCCGAGGTCGAGGCGGCGGGCGAGGCCGCCCGGTTGAGCGCCTTGACGCTGGAGGCGGAGGAGGCGCGCCTGAACGAGGGGGTGGCGATCCCCTACGACGTCATCCGCCGCCGCCGCGACCTGGTCTCGGCGCAGTTCTCCGCCATCCAAGCGCAGGCGAACTACGCCAAGGCGTTGGTGGAGATGCGCCGCGTCACGGGCGCGGACTACTGGTAGCCTCTAAAAACCTCGGACGCTGCGTCGCGCCTTGGTCGAAAATGCCCGTTCGCCTCGGCGAACTCCGCTTTTCGACCTGCGGCGACGCCTTGTCAGCGAGGTTTTTAGAGGTTCCCTGCTTGACGCGCACCGCTGACCATGACCGGTCGCAGGGGCGCAGGCGACCGGCCTCGCAATGGCGGCGGCCTGTTTCGCGCCCCATGCGCCCATTCACCCATTGCTTGCAGGAGGATTTCCGATGAAGGAAGGGTTATTCACGATAGCGGCGTTGGTTGCGTTGCTGGCGACGGCGGTCTGCGCCTGCGCGCAATCCCAATCGACCAAACTTCCCGCCCCGCAGACCGCTGGCGGCGTCCCGGTGCTGGACGCCATTGAGAACCGCGCCTCGGCCGTGAGCGGGCGATTCCCCACCGGGGCGGTCTCCGAACAGGAGCTGGCCACGCTGTTGTGGGCGGCGAGCGGCCGCAACCGCGGCGGCGAGGGCTGGACGGTGCCGACCGCGATGGGCTTGGACCCCTACGTGTCCGTCTACGTCGCATCCAAGGACGGCGCCTTCCTCTATGACGGCAAGGGGCACGCGCTGGAGCGGCTGTCCACCGGGGACGCCCGGGCGAAGGTGAGTTCGCAGCCCTTCGCCAACTCCGCCCCCTACATCCTGGTCTTCGTCATCAAGGGGAAGGACGGCGTGAATTACTTCGGGCAGGCGTTGGCAGGCGCCATGACGCAGAACGTCTACCTGGCGGCGCAGGGGCTCGGCATCGGCGTGCGCTTCATGGCGACCATGGAGCAGGAGAACGTCCGCAAGGAGTTGAAGTTGGCCGAGGACGACGTGCCGGTCAACATCATGCCCGTCGGCAAGCGCTGACCGCCTCCCGGGAGGACAAGGCCTCGCCAATTTGGCGGGAAGGGGCGGCGCACCGCGCTCCGCCCCTTCCCGCCTGACGACGGTCGACCGCCAGCCCGTGTCATACTTCCGACGCTTTTCCGTCGTGGGCGGTGCCACGCGACCTCCGACGCCGACGGGAAAATGCGGTTTTTCAGCGCTTCGGGCGCTGATTTTCGCGCAAGCCCGCATGACGGCAGGGAAAACACTCTATGCCCCCGCCACGGACGCGCAGTATATCCCATAGAAAATAAAAGACTTGAATTTTTCATAGAATATCCGGGCGATGAAAGGACGTATTGGCACGCAGGTTGCTTTGAACAAAGGCATGAGTGCAGATATTTATGAGATTGCCGAAGAGACTTTGACGATTCACCCGAAGGCGGAGCGGTTGCTCCGCGATTGCGCCGACGAGGAATCACCCGGGCTGGCGCGCTACGCCTGGTTGGAGTTGGAAGGCGGCTCTTGGCGCTTCCTGACCAGCCCCTTCGCCGATCCGGGGGAGGCGCGGCGACGATGGAAGGACGAGCAGGCGGCGTTGAGGGAGCTGGAGTGGGAGGGCTGGCAAGTCATCCACGCCTTTCCCGCCGAACCAGGGATGCAGCCCGACAGCGGCATCGGCGGTTACGGGCTCAGGCGAACCATCAATTGATCCCCCGAAACGCGCCCTTTGATTTTTTCAGCCCGGGACACCCGCAGCCCTCGACCGCTCCGCACACCTCTAACCGAACCTCCACCTGGACGAAACACCGTATAAGGTCTGTATAAGCAAAAGTTCGCTTGCAATCCGCGAAACACGCCCATAACCTAGGCGTAGGTTTTTAATGGAACCGAGTCAAAACCCCTTGTGTAAAGGATGCTAAGGAGACGCAAATCGCATGACCCTGAAAGAAAACATCGAACAGTTGAGCAGGAGGAAGTTCATATCTGGAAGCGCCAGCGCGCTGGCGCTCGCCCCGATGGCACCCTTGGCGCTGGGGCATCTCGACGTCCCGGCGAGCATGGCGGCGGCCCAGGCGAGGAAAATCATCACCCGGAAGCTCGGCAAGACCGGCATCGAAGTCCCGATCGTGAGCATGGGCGTGATGAACGCCGACAACCCCGCCGTCGTCAAGGAATCCTACGAGATCGGCGTCCGCTTCTTCGACACGGCCGCAGGGTACCAGATGGGGCGTAACGAGGAGATGGTCGGCAAGGTCATCAAGGAGCTGGGCGCCCGCAAAAAGGTGTACATCCAGACCAAGATACACAAGCCCCGCTTGGATTCCGCCGACGCGGTGGCAAAACAGATGTTGAGCGACTTCGATAAATGCCTGCAACGCCTGCAAATGGACTATGTGGACATCCTGCTGGTGCATGGTCCGTCGGTCGCGGAGATGAACGAGCCCGGCGTGAAGCAGGCGATGGCGGAGGTCAAGAAGCTGAAAAAGGCGCACCACATCGGCGTCTCCACCCACATGGATCACGCCAACGTCATTTTGGACGCCGCCAAGGGTGGCTTCTACGAGGCGGTGACCGTCGCCTACAACTTCACGCAGGCGCAGGACACGGCCCTGCTGGACGCCATCAAGAAGGCCCATGCCGCCGGCGTCGGCATCATCGCCATGAAGACGCAGGCTTCCGGGCGGCGCGGGCCGAACGCGCCCGAGGGGCCGGCGGTGAACCAGACGGCGGCGCTGAAGTGGGTGTTGAACCATAAAGAGATCGCCACGGCGATTCCCGGCTATACGAACTTCGACCACATGAAGGAAGACTTCTCCGTCGCCTACGGGCTGGACTACACCGACGTGGAGAAGAAGTTCCTATCGGAGAAGAACCTGGTCGCGTCCGTGCAGTTCTGCCAGCAGTGCTCGAACTGCCGTGAGACCTGTCCCAAGGGCGTGGACGTCCCCACCTTGATGCGGACGCACATGTACGCCGCCAAGTACGGGAACTTCGTCCACGCGCGCGCCACGTTGGACGGGATCGCCGCCACTGCCAGCCTGCGCAATTGCAGCGACTGCTCCGAGTGCGAGGCGAAGTGCGCGCACCATGTCGGCATCGCCGAAAACATCCGCGACCTGAAGTCGATGTACCTGTAGCCTTCCTCCCGGCCGGGTGCGCGATTGGCAAGGACGCGCGCCCGGCACCCCCTTACAAATTCCGGCGGATGAAGCGGCTCATCGCCAAGCCTAGGGTCACGTTGAACGGGAATACGCCCGAGGTGTAGTGTCCGCAACGCAGGGCGAACGTCTCATGCGGCAAGCCGAGCCGCTTGTATTCCTCCAGCACCTTCACGGAAAGGTCGGGCAGGAAGGTGTAGTCGTACAAGGCGTGGACCAGGAGCGACTTTTTGCCCGTCCCCTGCAGCTTGTGGAAATACGCCTGGGGGCTTATCGGCATCCAGATGTCCCGTAACTCGTCCAGCGTGACGTGACCGTCCAGCCCCTGCCGGACATGCCGCGTGGAGATGCCGCGCCAGACCACGTCGGCGAAATAGGGCGAGACGTGGTTCTGCACCGCGACGTTGACGCGGGGGTCGTGCGCCACCGTCGCCAGCGCGACGCACGAGCCGATGCTCGTCCCCAGCACCGCGAAGCGCCTGTATCCCTGCGCCTCCAGCCAGTCCAGCGCCGCCCGCGCGTCCAGGACCGCCTGCCGGATGGATTGGAGCGTCCGCCCTAAGTTCGAGGAGAGCATGTAGTCGGCGCGCTTCAACTCCGCAGGCATCCGCAGGTCGTGGTAGGGGAGGCTGAGCCGTAGCGCGGACAAGCCGAAGGCGTTCAGCATCTTGCACAGGGCGATGTGGCTCTGCGCGTCGGCGTTCCACTGCGGCAGCACCAGCACCACCCGCGCGGGGTCTTTTGGGAAGAACCAGCCGTGGACGGTGTTGTTGGCCGGCGAAACCGTCCGCAGCGGCGAGGTGAAGGTCAGGTGGCCGCCCTCCATGTGGAAGTCCCCGACCGGAGCGTAGGAGTGGTAGGCGTCGCTCTCACGGACGACGCGCGCTGCGAACCCCATGAGATACGACTTTTGATCCGTCGCCGGCGGGCCGTCCGAGAGGAACTCCGCCCCCCAGTCAAAAGGGCGTACGACGCGGTTCGTGTCCCTTCTGGAAAGGTTCAACTCCCATTTGTAGAAAATCCGCGACAGCACGCGACGACCTCGTTTTGCAAAGGATGTAATCTAACAGACCGGAGGGGCGGGGGACAAGGAGCAGGCGCCTCCATCATCCGTCCATCGTCCCTTGGGAGGCTTCCCGCCGTAACTGGTCGAGCATGCGCAGGCACATGCGCACGCCGTGGTAAGGGCCTTTCCACTCCGACACCTTGGGGGCGCCCAGGTCGGGGGCGCCGTCGGGATGGATGCGCCAGAACCACTCGCCGTTCTCCCTGTCCGCGAGCCGCCTCAGGATGAAGTCCCAGACGTCCTCGACGATCTCTGCGAAACGCCGGTCGCCCGTGAGGCGCCACGCGAGGTGGAACCCCAAGACCGCTTCCGCCTGCGGCCACCATTCGCGCCCCGCGTCGATGACTTTGCCGTTGCGCCCCTCGTAGAGGAGCCCCCCGTTCGGGTGGAGCGCCTCCTCGGCGACCGCGTGTGCGACCCCGACCGCCCAGTCCGACATGCGCGCTTTCAGCCCCCCGTCCCCCAACGCCTCGGCGGCGTCGTAGAGCAGCCATGCCGCCTCGATGTCGCGCCCATAGGCGTAGGAGTCCGAGCGCACCGTCCAATCCTCGTCGAAGAACAGGTTGAAATGCCCCGTGTCGGCCAGCATGCGCAATTCGAAGACGTCAATGAGTTCCCGCAGGCGGTCGGCGACAAGCGCATCCGGCCAGGAGCGGTAAAGCTCCGCATAGGCTTCCAACAGGTGCAAATGGTTGTTCATCGACTTGGCGGCGTCCATGTCCTTGTCGCCAAGGCGCAAGTCGGCACCCCCCCCCCACTCGCGGCCTAGCGCTTCGACGTAACCTTGGTGCGCGGGATCGTGGGCGTGCCGCTCGATGAGGTGGAAGAGCACGGTGGCGGCGTCCAGCGCCGCCGCGTTGCCCGAGGCGCGGTGATATGCGCTCAGGGCTTGGATGCAGAACGCCTGCCCGCAAACCTTCTTGGAGCAGTCGAGGGGTCTGCCGACCGGGGTCAGCCGCCAGAGGTAGCCGCCGCAGTCCCGGTCGAAGAAATATGTGGACAGGTCGTCGTATGCCCGCTTCGCCAAGAGCCGGTCGCGGGCGTGCCCCCGGTCGCGATAGAGCGCGGAGAAGGTTCCGAGCAGGCGGGCGGTGAGGACGAGCCCCTTCGGGGCGTGGCGGTTGACCGTGCCGTCGGACGCCATCTCGGCGATGAACCCTCCTGACGGGGCAAGGACGCGCTCTCGCCAGAAGGGAAGGAGGTTCTCCTCCAGTTCCCGTCCGATGGACTTCGCCAACGCTTTCGAATCCATGTACCCGCCCTAGGCTCCCGACTTGCTCCGCAGTCTTGTTCACACCCGTCTATGACGGAATCTTGCCACACCGGTTCTTCTTCGGGAATAGCGAAGTGGCGGTGAAACCCGCCTGGAAAATAAAAAGACGGCTGAAGGCAGCCGTCTTTTTATATGAATAAAACCACAAGAATCGAAACTACTTTTTAGCCTGTGGACAAGTCCGAGCGGTGTGGCCGACGGTGCCGCATTTGCTGCATTTCTTCGGCGCACGCTTCCCTGACTTTGAGGACTTTGAAAAGTATCCCAGTTCTTCCAGTTGCGCATCGATCTTTTTCCGATCCACGAGCAAAGCTTCGATAGCGGCCGAACTGAGCTTCTTTATCTCCTCTTGATGCTTCTTAATCTCTTCAAGTTCTTTCGACATACCAAACCTCCATAGAAATTCAATGTTGGAGATTTTAACTTCAAAAAAATAATTGTCAACAAAAAATATCCGCAAATGGCTAAACATAAAAAACATCTGAAATGAGCACCTTAGATATAGGCACGCTCCTCCATCGGTTCTATAATCAGTTCAGATTGATGACGGTTCGGTCTCCACCATTGGAAAGGAAGAAAAGGCAATGCACCCTCTCACAGACTTGCCAGCCTGGAAGGCTCTGGGCGATCACTACCGCAAAGTTTCTAACCTGAAAATGCGCGCGCTTTTCGACGAAGACCCGCGCCGATTTGAAAAATTCTCGCTGGATTTCGACGACATCCTGTTCGACTATTCGAAAAACCGCGTCACGGGGGAAACCGTCGAGCTGCTGGTTGCGCTTGCCGACGAGATCCGGTTGCGCGACTGGATCGAGAAGATGTTTTCCGGGGAGAAGATCAACTTAACGGAAAACCGGGCGGTGTTGCACACGGCGTTGCGCAACTGCTCGGACGAGCCCGTGCGGGTCGATGGCAAAGACGTCATGCCGGCGGTGCGGCGCGAGTTGGGAAAGATGCGCGCCTTGTCGCAGGCGGTGCGGGAGGGGCGTTGGCGCGGCTTCACCGGCAAGCCGGTCACCGACGTCGTCAATATCGGCATCGGCGGCTCGGATCTCGGCCCGGCCATGGTGACCGAGGCGTTGCGCCCCTATTGGAAGGAAGGCTTGCGCGCCCACTTCGTCTCCAACGTGGACGGGACGCACCTGGCGGAGACCTTGAAAAGGGTGGATCCGGAAACCGTCCTTTTCTGCGTGGCGTCGAAGACCTTCACGACGCTGGAGACGATCACCAACGCGAAATCCGCGCGGGAATGGCTGGTCGCCGCATTGGGAGACGCGGCATGCATCCCCCGGCACTTCGTCGCGCTCTCGACGAACGCCAAGGCTGTGGCGGACTTCGGCATCGACACCGGGAACATGTTCGAGTTCTGGGACTGGGTCGGGGGGCGCTACTCGCTCTGGTCCGTCATCGGCATGCCGGTCGCCCTGGTCATCGGCATGGACGGATTCGAGGAGTTGCTCGCGGGGGCGCACGACATCGACCGCCATTTCCGGGAGGCGCCGTTGGAGCGCAACATCCCGGTCGTCATGGGGTTGCTGGGGGTCTGGTACCACAACTTCTTCGGCGCCGCCTCACACGCGATCCTCCCCTACGACCAATATCTGCACCGCTTCGCCGCCTATTTGCAGCAGGCCGACATGGAGAGCAACGGCAAAGGCGTGGACAGGGAGGGGCGGCCCGTGGGCTACACCACCGGGCCCGTGGTCTGGGGCGAGCCGGGCACCAACGGGCAGCACGCCTTCTACCAACTGATCCACCAGGGGACGCGCCTGGTCCCCGCCGACTTCCTGGCCCCGGCGGCGAGCCACAACCCGCTGGGGGGGCACCACCGGATGCTGCTCGCCAACTTCTTCGCCCAGACCGAGGCGTTGATGAAGGGGAAGACGGCGGCGGAGGCGCGCCGGGATCTGGAGCTCTCCGGCATGGACGCCGAGGGGGTCGCGCGACTGTTGCCGCACAAGGTCTTTGAGGGGAACAGGCCGACCAACTCGCTGCTCTTCCGAAAGCTGACGCCGCGCACCCTCGGGCGGCTGGTGGCGCTCTACGAGCACAAGATCTTCGTCCAAGGGATCGTCTGGAACGTCAACAGCTTCGACCAGTGGGGGGTGGAGTTGGGCAAGCAGTTGGCGCAACGCATCTTGCCGGAGCTGGAGGGGGACGCGCCGGTCTCCTCGCACGACAGCTCCACCAACGGGCTGATCAACCGCTACAAGGAGTTGCGCGGTTAGCGTCGCTTGCGGCGGCGGATATGCCCATCAAACCATCGAACGGCGGTCGCGCCGCGACCGGCGCCTGTTGGAGGAACGGACATTGGCTATGAAACCACGCTGCACCATCATCCTGTCGCCGGCCTGCGCCTTCTTGGCGGCCTGCGTCTTTGGGGCAGCCCCCGCCCCGGCGGCGGATCGCGAGGCGTGCGTCGCCCTTGCGCAACAGCGACACGACCATGTGACCATCGTCTCGGCGGCGTTCATGGACGACCCCGCAGGGTTCGCCGCGCCCCCGACCCCGGGGGTGTTCGGCACGCCGCCGGGGCTGAAGGTCATGGCGCCGTTCTGCCGCGTCACCGGCTTCATCGAGCCGGTGCGCGACTCGCACATCGGCTTCGAGGTCTGGCTGCCGCCGAGGGGCGGGTGGAACGCCCGCTACCTCGCCGTCGGCAACCCCGCGTTCGAGGGGGCGATCAAATACCAAGGGCTGGCTCGCGCCTTGGCGCAGGGCTACGCGACCGCCTCCACCGACACCGGCCACCAAGACCCCGGCCATGCGTGGGCGATGGGGCGGCGCGAGGCGCTGATCGACTGGACGCACCGGGCGGTGCACGAGACGACGGTCGTCGCCAAGCGACTGATCCAGGCGTTCTACGGGCGGGCGGCGAGCTATGCGTACTGGGACGGCTGTCACAACGGGGGGCGGCAAGGGCTCACGGAGGCGCAACTGCACCCCGAAGACTTCGACGGCATCGTGGCGGGCGACCCCGCCTACCACCTCACCCGCCTGCAAGCGGGGTCGGAGTACCTGAACTGGGTGGCGTTGAAGGACGGCACCCATGCGCCCGGCTACCTGCCCCCGGCGAAGTACCCCGCGCTCCATCGCGCGGTGCTGGACGCCTGCGACGCCAAGGACGGCGTGAAGGACGACGCCATCGAAGACCCGACCCGCTGCCGCTTCGACCCCGCGTCCATCCGATGCCCCGGCCCCGACAACCTCTCCTGCCTGACCGAGGCGCAGGTGGAGACGGTGCGACGCATCTACGAGGGGGCGAGGCTTTCGGACGGGACGCAGGTCTATACCGGCTTCGAGCCGGGGAGCGAACTGCTCTGGAACGCCATGGTCGCGGGGCCGGAGCCGCTGGACATCAACAACGACTTCTTCCGCTACATCGCCTTCGAGGATCCGGAGTGGGACTTCCGCTCTTTCGACTTGGAGTCGGACGCCCGCAAGACCGAGGAGCTCTTGGGCGGCGTGATCGACACGGTGCAAACCGACCTCTCCGCCTTCAAGGCGCGCGGGGGCAGGCTCCTGATGTACCAAGGGTGGAACGAGACATGGATCCCGCCCCGCATGGCGACCGTGTACCGCGACAAAGTCGCGCAAAGCATGGGAGGCGCGGCGCAGGTGGACGACTTCTTCCGCCTGTTCATGGTGCCGGACTACGGCATGTGCGCGGGGAATTCCTCAAGCACCTTCGACGCCCTGGGCGCGGTGCGGCGCTGGCGGGAGGAGGGAGTCGCGCCCGACCACGTCGTCGCCTCGTACAGCGACGGCGGCGTGGTGTACAAGCGCCGCCCGGTCTGTCCCTACCCGCAGGTCGCGATCTACAAGGGGGATGGCGACGCCGCTGACGCCGGGAGCTTCCGCTGCGGCGCCCCCGACTGGTGAGGACGCCGGCGCCGCCCGATCCCGGCGCGTCGATTTATGGCGTGTCCCGGATTTCGGAATACGGTATGATTCCAAACGTGTGCAACGACTACGGGGCGGGCGACGGGGACGGCTTGCGCTTTGACGGTTATCCGTTGACCGCCGCCAAGGGAGGGACGGGCGTGCTGGTGCGACAATTCGAAGTGGGCGATTTCAACATATTCAGCTACCTGGTCGCGGACGAGGAGGCGAAGGAGGCGCTGTTCATCGACCCCTCCGCCGACATCGACCTGCTCTTGCAGGAGGCCGCCTTGCACGACCTCAAGGTCAAGTACGTCGTCAACACGCACCATCACATCGACCATGTGATGGGCAACAGGGAGATGGTGGCGCGGACTGGCGCGAAGATCGTCATCCACAAGGATGACGCCGCCTGGATGCTTCATGTGGAGCCCGCCATGTTGCGGATGTTCCGCGCCGAGCCGTCCCCGCCGGCGGACGTCACGGTCGGGGACGGCGACCTGGTCCGGGTGGGGGGCGTGGCGCTCCAGGTGATCCACACCCCCGGCCACACCCCCGGCGGCATGTGCCTCTACCTCGAAGCGCGCCTCGACCAACCCGGCATGGTCTTCACCGGCGACACGCTCTTCGTCGGCTCCTGCGGTCGCACAGACTTCCCCGGCGGCGACTACGAGGAGTTGGAGAAGTCGGTGCGCACCCGCCTCTACACGCTGCCGCAGGACACCATCGTCTTCCCCGGCCACAACTACGCCCCCCGCCCGACCTCCACGATCGAGGACGAGCGGTTGACCAACGCCGTCTTCCACGGGTGACGCGGGAGACGTTTTTGGGAAGGTCTGGCGACGTTTGCTTTTTCGGGGTCGCGACGCCATATATTTTAAGATGTGTGCCGCCTGTGGAGGCTACGCGGGCGGCGTGATCGACGAATCAACCGATCCCTCCGATTTCCGGCGAGCGGGCGGGTTTGCGATCGGAAGGGACGGGACTGATGACGACTGCGGGGCCCAAGTGGCCGAATCCTGACGAGCTGAAGCGGGACATGGAGGAGTTCTTCGCCCACAAGTACGGCGACAAGGTCAAGCTGGGCGTGATCGGCGCCAACCCCGACCAGGCGCAAACGGCGGAGGATGGCACGGAGGCGAAAGACGCCCCCCTCGACCTCGACTTCGACTACCTCCCGCGCGACATCAAGAAATACCTCGACCGCTTCGTCGTCAAGCAAGACGCCGCCAAGAAGGTCTTGGCGACCGCGATCTGCGACCACTACAACCACATCAAACGTTGTTCCGTCAAAGGCCCCTGCAAGGAGTACGCCAAGCAGAACATCATCATGCTGGGGCCCACGGGGGTCGGCAAGACCTACTTGGTGCGAACCATCGCCGACCTGATCGGCGTGCCGTTCGTGAAGGCCGACGCCACCAAGTTCTCCGAGACCGGCTATGTGGGCGGCGACGTGGAGGATCTGGTGCGCGAGTTGGTGCATAAGGCCGACGGCAACGTGCGCCTGGCCGAGTACGGCATCATCTACCTGGACGAGATCGACAAGATCGCAACGCCCAGCAACGTCGTGGGGCGCGATGTCAGCGGCGGCGGCGTGCAACGCAACCTGCTCAAGCTGATGGAGGAGACCGAGGTGTCCTTGCGCACCCCTTTCGACCTGACCTCGCAGTTGCAGGCGGCGATGGAGTTCCAAAGCAAGGGGAAGGTGTCGCGCAACGTCATCAACACCCGGCACATCCTCTTCATCGTCAGCGGCGCCTTCAGCGGCCTGGGGGATGTCATACGCCGGCGGCTGGGCGCCAAGGCGATAGGCTTCCGCGCGGCAGGGCGGGGCGCGCCGACCGACGAGGACTATTTCGGCCTCGTTCGCAGCAGCGACTTCATCGAGTTCGGCTTCGAGTCCGAGTTCATCGGGAGGCTCCCCGTGGTGGTCAACTGCCACGAGCTGGGGGAGGACGACCTTTTCGAGATCCTGAAAAACTCCGAAGGCTCCATCATGCGCCAGTACGTGAACGCCTTCGACGCCTACGGCATCGACTTGGAACCGACCGACGAGGGTTTGCGGCGCATCGCGCAGAAGGCCTACGAGGAGCGCACCGGCGCGCGCAGCCTGGTGGGGGTGTGCGAGCGGACTTTCCGCGAGTACAAGTACAACCTGCCGCACTCGCCGGTGAAGGGGCTGGAGCTGACCGCACGGCTGGTCGATCAGCCGGACGTGGTGCTGGGCGAAATCCTGCAAAAGGCGCGCGCGGAACGGCTTGACGAGATGGATCACGAGCTGGATCTCATCGCCTTGAACTGGTCGCAGGCGAACGACATCCAGATACACTTGGCGCCGGAGGCGGCGCGGATGCTCAGCGTCAGGACCTTCGACGGCGAGCGCAGGCTGGAGGAGGTGTTCGCCGACATCTTCAAGGACTTCGAGCACGGGTTGAACCTGATCCGGGGCGCGAAGGGGATGGAATTCGTGGTCACCGAGGAAGTGGTGCGCGACCCCAAGGCGGCGCTGGACAAGTGGATTCGCGCCTATTACGCGAACAACAAGTGATCGCGAAGCGATCGCGCCTGCAACTCCCGCCGGATTGGCGCGGCGGACGGGGCGTCGGCCAAGGCTGGCTTAGATGGGTTTGACGTCGGAGGCGGCGATCTCCACCGAGGCGGCTTGGCGGATCATGTCCACCTGCACGATGAAACGGAACTTCCCCCGTTTTTCGACTAGGAGGCCCCGGGCGCCCTTGAGGACCCCGGCGATGACCTCCACCTGCATCCCCACTTGTATGTATGGGTAGGGATCCACCGCCAAGTCGTTTTCCAAGAAGCGGCGGATCGCCATGATCTGCTCTTCCGGCACGGGCTCGGCGCGTCCGGCGCATTCCACGAAACGCACGGCGCCCGGGGTGTTCAGGACGCGGTAGCGGTTCTCGGGGGTGTCGATGTGGTTTACGAAGATGTATCCGGGGAACAGGGGTGCCCAGATCTTTTTCTTCCGATCCTTCCACCTGTGGAGGACTTCACGCACGGGAAGGAACACCTCCACCTGCCGATTATTCAGCTCGCCCATGAGTTTCTTCTCGAAACGGCTGCGGGTGTAGAGCGCATACCAGCGCGGTTGCGCCAAGGGGGGCTCCGACGGCTGCGCGGGAAGACAAGAAAAAGAAGAAGAACCCAAGCCCATACTCCGCCGTTTCCTTACCGCGCCCCTGCCGAACGCACCACGTTAAAAACGAGGTAAATGGTATCCGTTCGGCGAAAAAGTGTCAATGATTCCGGGGTGCCGACTCCGGCAATCCCCCTCCCGCCACCTTGCTACGCGCCTGTGCGCGGCACGTCCGCCACCGTCTGCCCATGTATGGCCGCGACAGCCCGACGCACGTCGCCCTCCGCGACCACCAGCGAGATGTTCAGCTCCGACGACCCTTGCGCCACGGCGATGACGTTGACCTGCTCCCGCGCCACCGCCGAGAACACCTTCGCCGCGATGCCGGGGACGCCGCGCATCCCCTCGCCCACGACGGCTATGATCGCCACCCCATCCATCAGGCGCACGTCGTCGATCAGCTTGTGCGCGATGTCGGACGCGAACTCCTTGTCGAGCTCCCCGACCGCGCGCGGGCAGTCCTTTTGCGGCACGACGAGGCAGACGTTGTGTTCCGACGACGCCTGGGAGATCATCATGACATTGACCCCCGCGCGCCCGAGGGCGGTGAAGATGCGCGCGGAGACGCCCGGCACCCCCAGCATCCCATGCCCTTCGATGCTCACCAGGCCTAGGCCGTCGATCGAGGTCACGTTTTTCACCACCCCCGCCACAGTCGCCGTCCGCTCCGAGATCAGCGTGCCGGGGTGCGACGGGTTGAAGGTGTTCTTGATGCGGATGGGGATGCGGCCCGTGATCGCGGGCAACATGGTCTTAGGGTGGATGACCTTCGCGCCGAAGTACGACATCTCCGCCGCCTCGCGGTAGGATATCTCCGGCAAGGGGCGCGCCCCCTCGACGTAGCGCGGATCCGCCGTCATGACGCCGTCCACGTCAGTCCAAATCCATATCTCCTCGCTGTGCAACGCCGCGCCCACGATGGCACCGGTGTAGTCCGAGCCGCTGCGTCCCAGGGTGGTGGTGACGCCGTCCCCCGTGGAGCCGATGAAGCCTGTGACGACGGGGACGACGCCCTGCTCGACCAGCGGCGGGAGCGTCCGGAGGATGTTCCCGTCGGTGGCTGCGAAGTCCACCTGCGCCTCGCCGAAGCGGGCGTCGGTGCGGACGAGCCCGCGCGCGTCGATGTAGCGGGCGGGGATGCCCGCGTCCTCGAGGATGGCGGCGATCTGCATGCAGGAGAAGCGCTCGCCGAAGGACGCCACGGCGTCCAGCGACCGGGGGCTCAGCTCCTCGAGGTAGCCGATGCCCATGCAGATGTTCTCCAGCTCGTCCAGGAGCAGGGCGTGTCCGGCGACGAGCTCCTGACGACGCCCCGCCTGCGTCACCATCTCGTCGGCGACGCCTTGGTGCCTTCGCCGCAGGGATTCGACCGCCTCTTTCACCTTGCCTGCCTCCTTGCGCACGGCGGCGTGCGCGACGCCGAGCAGGAGGTCGGTCACCCCCGACATGGCGGAGGCGACCACGACCGGCCGCCGCCCCGAGTGTGAGCGGACGATGTCCACGACCTCTCTCAGGCGTGGCGCGTCCCCCACGGAAGTCCCCCCGAATTTCATCGTAAGCATCTTGTCATCCTTGCATGGGCTGGGGTGTCCGTCTGCCGCGTCTCCAGGATGTCGCCCGGGACGACGCCCCCTCGCATTTGCGCATTTACATTTGAAATCCTGGAAACGGCGACAAGGCGCGATCCAGCACCCCCAGCGAATAGGTGATCGCCACTCCGTAGTTGGTGATGGGCACCCCCGCCTCGCGGCAACGCAAGATGCGCGACATCACCTCGCGCCGGTTCAGCATGCATGCGCCGCAATGCACCACCAATTGGTACGCCCCCAGGTCGTCGGGGAAGTCGTGCCCCTGCCGGTGGACGAACTCCAGCTCCACGCCGGTGTACTGGCGGAGCCAGCGCGGGATCTTGACCCGCCCGATGTCCTCGCCGATGGGGTGGTGGGCGCACGACTCCAGCACCAGCACCTTGCTCCCCGGCTTCAGCCCGTCGATGCTCCGGACGCCGGCGACGAACTCGCGCAGATCCCCCTTGAGCCGCGCGAACAGTATGGAGAACGAGGTCAGCGGCACATGGTCGGGCACGTCGCCCGCCACCCGCAGGAAGACCTGCGAGTCGGTCACGACGATCGCCGGCGGCGCCTTCAGCTTGTCCAAGGCGTCGCGCAGTTCGCGCTCCTTCACCGCCATGACGCAGGAGTCGTGATCCAGCACGTCGCGGATGGTTTGCACCTGCGGCAGGATGAGCCGACCGCGCGGCGCCTCCAGGTCGATGGGGATCACCATGACGGCGACCTCGCCCGGAGACATCAAATCCCCTATGATCGGCGGCGCCTCCATGAACTCCTCCGGCGCGGCGCGGACGAGCGCCTCCTTGAGCGCCAGGACGCCATCGCCGCGCAGGGCTGCGGTGCGGACGGAGGGGGTGGCGCGCCCTTTCAACCGCTGCTCGACGCTGGCGAAGGCGTCGCCGGCGGACGGCGCCAAGTCCGCCTTGTTGAAGGCGACGACGGCGGGGGTCTTGCGCTTGTCCAACTCGGCGAGGATGAGGTCCTCGAACTCGCCCCATTCGCCGCCCGCCGCCACCAGCACTCCGAGGTCGGTGCGCTCGAAGACCTGCCGCGTCTTCTCGGCACGCATCTCGCCGAGCGCCCCCACGTCGTCCAGCCCCGCCGTGTCGATGAACAGCACCGGGCCGAGCGGTAGCAGCTCCATCGGTTTTTCCACCGGATCGGTGGTCGTGCCTGGCACGTCCGATACGATGGAGACCTGCTGGCGCGTGAGCGCGTTCAGCAACGAGGACTTGCCGACGTTGCGGCGCCCGAATATCCCGATCTGGAGGCGCATTCCCTTGGGCGTGTCTTTCATCGCGATCTCCCCGCTGGTCAAAACGTCGAATTCTACCAGACGCGCCCCCGCCGGGGACGCTTGTTTTCCAGCTTTTCGGACAGCCTCGGTCAGTTTCTCCATCGGCATGGCGGCTATGGATTCGGGCGCGAGGTTGCCGCCGAAGTTGGCGATGGCTTTCTCGACGTTTCCCCACGCGGTGTCCTGCGTCAGGATGGCGCCGACGATGACCTCGTATGGCGTTTTCGCAGGCCGCCAGTGCACTTCGGGGTGGACGTATTTGACGCCCGCAGCGGGACGGCCGACGGGTTTGCGGAGCGGGGGCGCCGTAGGGGCTATCGGGCTGGTTGCGGCTCCGGGAGCAGGTGTTGCGCGAGGAGGGCCTTCTTGTCTTCCGGGATGGGGGTGGTCTCCCCCGTGTTGAAGTCGTAGTGGACGATCACGGCGCTCCCCGTGGAGCAGAGCCGCCCCTCCTGCCACGCCTCGTGATAGAGCGTCATCGACTTGGTGCCGATGCGGGAGACCCACACCTTGACCTCGACGGCGGGGCGGAAGAATATCTGATCGACGAAATCATAGTCCGTATGCGCCATGATAAGCGGGAAAGTCCGCTTGTCGAGCTTCAGCTCCGGGTCGAAGACCTTGAAGATGTCGGTTCGCGCCAGTTCGAACCAAGCCGCCAGCACCACATTGTTGATGTGCCCCAAGGCGTCCGTATCCCCGAAACGAGGCGTCACCGTCACGCTGACCATCGAGAAACGCGCTCCCTGCGAATGTGAAAAAAACGAATTGTTTAACGGATTGCCCCATTAGTCAAGGGGGCGCGCCGCAAAACCTTCCCAGGGCGAGGCCGTCCCCCCGGCCGCGCGCCAATTCACCGGTCGCCCGGCCGCGCCACCTGTAGCTCGATGTACGAGGGCCTGTCCGGCGTGTGGTGTATCCGGTGCGTCGCCTTCTGGAAGTCGCCCGCCTTCGCCTTGTTGATGTCCACGAACTTCTGCGGGTTCCTGTCTATCAGCGGGAACCACGAGCTTTGCACCTGCACCATGATGCGGTGCCCTTTGCGGAACGTGTGCGCGACATCCGGCATCTCGAACTGGATCTTCGCGACCTGTCCGGGGACGAACGGCTCCGGCTTCGAGAAGCTGTTGCGGAACTTGCCGCGGAACGGCTCGCCGCGGATCAGTTGCTGGTACCCGCGCATCCGCTCGTTGTCCGCGTAGTCGTCGGAGTAGAAGTCGTCGGGGTAGACGTCTATCAGCTTCACGACGAAATCGGCGTCGGTGCCGGTGACCGAGACGTTCAGGCTGACCCCCACCGGCCCCGGCGCGGTGACATCTTCCTTGAGCGGGCCGGTCGTGTAGGAGAGCACGTCGGGGCGGCGCGCGGCGAAACGCTGGTCGGCGAGCATGTATTCCCGCGCCATCCCCATGTTGATGCCGGCGCTGTAGGGGACGGGCTTGTCCGGATCGCTGACGTATTCGTCAAACGCCCCGTCCGCTTTGCGGCTGGATTTGCCGCCGAGTCTGTCGGCGCAGGCGTCCCAGTCGAGCCGCCCGCCGGGGCAGAGCATGAGCTTGCGCGGCGCGCTCGTCGCCTGCGGCGGCCACTGCGCCTCCTTCCTCCATTCGTTGCGCCCGGTGTCGAAGACATACGCCTCCGGCAGGCCGGGCTCCGGAGCGCCTTTCAGGAAGTGCATGAAAAAAGGGAATTCGATGTTCCGGCGGTAGAACTCCGAGGTGTTCGAGCCGAAATGGACGTCGCCCAGGCGATTCCCCGCCGAGCGCGCCCACGCGCCGTGGTACCACGGCCCCATGACCAGGATGTTATAGGCGTCCGGGCTGGATCTTTCGACCGCCTGGTACACCCCCAGCGTCCCGAAGAGGTCTTCGGCGTCGAACCAGCCGCCGACGGTCATGACGGCGGGCTTGATGTCCTTCAGGTGCGGCCGCAGGTTGCGCGACTGCCAGAAGTCGTCGTAGGTGTCGTGCTCCATGACCTCGTCCCAGAACGGGATGCCGTGCTTGAGGTATTTCTCGTTCGCCTCCCGGAGCGGGCCCATGCCCAGGTAGAACGCATAGCCGTCGCCGGTGGGGAGGCGGAACGAAGGCTCGAATTCCTTCGTCGGCTTGGGGCGCGGCTTGCCGAAGCTGGGGAGGAAGCCGAAGGCGTGGGCGAGGAAGAACGCCCCGTTGTGGTGGAAGTCGTCGCCGACGAACCAGTCGGCGATAGGCGCCTGCGGGGAGACCGCCTTCAGGGCGGGGTGGGCGTCGATCATCCCGGCGGCGGAGTAGAAGCCGGGGTAGGAGATGCCCCACATCCCGACCTTGCCGTTGTTGCCGGGGATGTTGCGCACCAGCCAGTCGATGGTGTCGTAGGCGTCGCTCGCCTCGTCGATCTCCTTGGGGCCTTTCTTGTCCGGGCGGTGCGGGGTCATGTTGACGAACTCCCCCTCGGACATCATGCGCCCGCGCACGTCCTGGTAGGCGAAGATGAAGCCTTCGCGCATCAGCTCCTCCGACGGCCCGAGCGAGGACGGGTAGGCGTCCTCGCCGTAGGGGGCGACGCTGTAGGGGGTGCGGTGCAACATGACGGGATACTCGCGCGTCGTGTCGCGCGGCATGTAGACGGCGGTGAAGAGCCGCGCGCCGTCGCGCATCGGGATCTGGAACTCCTTCTTGACGTACTGCGCCTCGACGCCACCGGAACCTTGGAAGCCCTGCGCCCGGACGACGATCCAGGCGAGGCAAGACGAGATGGCGAGGACGGCGCCTGCGGCGGCGACACGGCGGTTTTTCATTCTCATGGCGTCTACCCTACCCCGCTTCCGTCCGTTCCGCAAGTGCTCATCGACCCCAAACCTCATCGAATCTGCGAGCGGAGGGGGGCGTCTCGCCCCTGGGACAGACGGCGGTCTGCCACGTCATGTCCCCGGGGACTGGCGCTTGCGGCTTCGCCCCGGATGCCGTGAAGCGCCCTATCTTTTGAAGATTCCCTTCAGGGCGTCCGTGAGCCCCTTGCCCCCGTCTCCCGAGGATTCGCCTTTCCCCGGAAAGACGCTGCCGAGGATGCTGCGTACGGCGTCCTTATAGTCCGGGATGAACTTCGGGTCGGAGGCGTCGCCCTGGACGAAGAAGGTCACCTGTATCGCGCGCCCTTGGGTGAGCGCCGCGACATCGCCCCCCGCAGGGCGCACCGTCGCCCGCATGGCGAAGTCCAGTTCTTGTCGCGGCGAGATCGTCCCCGCGCCGGAAAGCTCGCCCAAGTCGGGCATGACCAGTTGGATGTCGTTGACGGCGACGCCCTGCGCCGTCCAGCGCAGCCCCGCGCCGAGCTTTTCGATCAGGGTGTCCGGGTTCGATTTCAGTCCGGCGGCCTTGGCGACCGGCGCCAGCTTCCCGCCCAGGTCGAAGCCGGCCAGCCGCGTTTCGGCGACCGCGACGGCACCGTCCATCGTCAGGTCGTCCAGCGCCCCGGCGGCGGTGATTTCCATGTCGAGCGTCCCGCCTTGGAGCGACGCCCCCTTGGGCAACGTGATGCCGAGCGCGGGCAGGAACGCCTGCAACTCCTCGACGGGGACGCCCCCCCCCTTCAACTTCATCCGCAGCCGGGTCGCGTCCCCGCTCGCGTCGAAGGCGCCGCCTAGGTGCAACGCCGCCGCGCCGAAGGTGACGGTCGCGTCGGACAGCGCCCCCGTCTTCCCCTTCAAGTCGTAGCCGAGGTCGTAGTCGAGGGTGACGGGCTTCGAGGCGTTTTCGCCCCCTTTCGCCAGACGCAAGTTCGATGCTGTCGCCTTGCCCTTGCTGCGCGCCGTCTTGCCGTCCGAGTTCAAATCGCCGCTGAAATCGAGCAGTCCCGCCACCCCTGCGTCAGCGGGGACGTATCCCGACGCCACGAGGTCGAACCCGTCGATCGCCAGTTGCGCCGCCAGGGGCGTCTGCATCATGTCCCCCTGCGCCCCCATCGGGCCGAAAGTCCCCGTCATGCCGAGCGTCCCCCCGCCCGGCAACGTCGCCGACAAGGTGAAGGGCGAGACGGCGGCAGGGGAGAAGGCGCCGACCGAGAGGTTGACCTTCTCATACACGGCGGGCGCCTTCTCCCCCTCCACGATCTCGACGCGACCGCCGGTGACCGTAAGACGGTCGATCGAGACGCCCGCGACGGCGGCGGGCGCGGCTTCCCCGGCCTTCCCCGTCGGCGCCTCCTTCGCCCCCAGGTCGGCGAAATTCCATTCTCCCTTGGCGGAGCGGCGCAAGACGATGGAAGGGCGGTCGAGGGAGATGCTGGTGATGTGGACTTTCTTGGAGAACACCAGCGGCGCGAGCTCCACGCCGATGTCGAGCGCGTCCGCCGTGACGAAGGGCGCCGCGCTGAAACCCGGGCCGTCCGCAATCGAGATGTCGTCCACGGAGAGGCCGCCGGAGAAGAGGGCGAGGCGCATCTTCCCCAGCTTGACCTGACGTCCCAGCGCCCCCGACAGCCAGGTTTCGATTTGCGGCCTGAACTGGTCCGCATCCAGCAGGAAGGGGAGCGCGACGACCGCGAACACCACGACGGCCAGCGCCGCCGCCACGACCTTCGCCTTCGACTTCTTTCCGCCAGTCGTCATCATGCCGTCCTCCCGTCCTAAACAAGGGGCTCTCGCCCCTCGACCTGATATCGAACATTATGGGGAACCTCTAAAAAACCCGGACGCTGCGTTGCGCCTTGGTCGAAAACGCCCATTCGCCTCAGCGAACTCCGCTTCTCGACCTGCGGCGACGCCTTGTCTGCGAGGTTTTTAGAGTCCCCCTATACCCAAACCGCCCCACGCCAACCGCCGGCGGGCGCGCGCACCCGGCGTTCACCTCCCACCGGGGAGCTTGCGGCGGAGCCGGCCGAGGAGGAGGCGGCGCAGCCGGCTGCGCCGGGTTTTCCCGGCAGCCCCCTCCGAAGGTTCTTCCAGGCGCCTCTCCGGCTCGTCGATGCGCGCCTTGGACGCGGCGTCCGCGGCCGGTGCGCCGCCCACGCCCTGTCCCTGCCCGGTTGCGGACAACCGCAAGATCTCCTTCACCAACGCAGCCGCCAGCGCCACCACCAGGGGGCCCAGCAGTATGCCCAGGAAGCCGAACGCATAGGCGCCGCCGATCGCCGCGAGCGCGACCAGCACCGGGTGCTGGTTCCCCTGTTTGCCGACCACGACCGACCGCAGGATGTTGTCGGACGAGCCGACGACGACAATGCCCCAGGCGGCCAGCACCAGCGCCTTGACATAGGCGCCTTGGAACAGGAAGCCGATGGCGACCGGCGCCCAGATGAGCAGCGAGCCGACGACGGGTATGATGGAGGAGAAGCCCCCCACGGTGCCCCACAGCACGGGGGAGCGCACCCCGACGAGCCAGAAGCCGAGGATCAAAAGAAGCCCCTGCCCGACGATGACGGCCAGCATCCCGTTGAAATTGGCGGTGACCGATCCGCGGATGGTCTTGAGGATGGTGGCGGCGACCGGCGGATCGAGCGGCGTCAACCCCGCCAGCTTGTGTATCCAGACCCTGCCGTAACGCAGGAGGAAGTAGAGGAACACGGTCATCAGGACGCCGTTGGCGATGAAGTTGGCGATCCCGCTGACGGCGATCCCCGCATGGGCGAGCAGGTATTGGCTTGCCTTCTTCATGCCGTCCAGGAGGCCCGCGCGGACGGCGGCATCGTCGATGGGAACCGGCAGGTGCGCCGACAGCTTGTCCACGACGCTATCGACGGTCATCGCCGCGAACGCGGGCCACCCCCCCTCCTCCAGCGAGTCATGGCTGAACCCGTCGTAGAGGTGCTCCAACTCGCGGGTGATGGTGAAGCCGGCGAAGGTCAGCGCCACGCCCAGCACGAGAACCGCCGCCGCCGTCACCAGGAACGTGGCGACTCCGGGGCGTCGCAACCGGCGTCGCAGGCGCTCCTTGAGCGGATGCAGGACAATGGCGACGATGGCCGCCACGACGAACGCAGTCCAGAAGGGGCGGGCGATCAGGAGCAGGAACGGCAGGAGCGCCGCCAAGACGATGAGAAGGAATATCAGCGAGCGTTTCTGGCGAACCCGGACGGAGATGACCATGTATCCACTCCTCGTTTCGGGGAATAGTACATCAACCTGCGGGAAAAGCGCGGGGAAAATCGTGGCGGCTCCGGCAAGGGGGATGCGAGAGGGGCGCAAATCGGTCGGGGCCAGCGCCGCGACATGCTGGGGCGGCACGGGCGGTTAATATCGGTAATTATTTGGAAGAATAACCCTGAATTTACCCTGAAATTTATCGAAAAATACGTGCAAAAACACCCTGAAGGTGTTAGAGTCGGGAAAATCCAGGCCGCAAATAGGCGGCTTGCCTTCGCGGGCGGAGGGTCGGCACGGCTCCTGCGACGTGTGGCATCTGGAGAAAGAACGTTTTTAACGAAGAGGTTTTTTATGGACGAAAACAAAAAGTCAGGTACACCGAAGAAAGTGTTACGGCGCGACTTCCTGACCCGCGGCGCCGCCGTCGCGACCGGGGCTGCGATCGCGGCGGGCGCGCCGAAAATAGGGTCGGCGCAGACCGCGACGAAGGTCTCCTACCCGGCTTCGAAGGCATACATCGTCTATGACAGCAGGCTGTGTTGGGGCTGTCAGAGCTGCATGTACGCCTGTTCGATGGGGCATCAGGGCGAGGCGAACCCCTCGCTGTCCCGCATCCAGATCGTCAGGGATGCGCCATCGTTCACGAAGTACCCCCAAGACATCGTCATGTCCGTCTGCCGGCACTGCGCCGCGCCGCTCTGCGTGCAGAACTGCCCGGTCGGGGCCGCGCACATCGACGCCGAGAACGGCAACATCCGCGTGATCGACGAGAAAAAGTGCATCGGTTGCAAGACCTGCCTCAAGATGTGCCCGCAAAGGCCGCACCGCACGGTCTGGAACCCCTACACCAACAAGTCCTCCAAATGCGACATGTGCACGAACGCGCCCCATTGGGGCCGCAAGGGCGGGCCCGACGGCGAGCCCGCGTGCGTGACGATCTGTCCCTCCCACGCGCTGAAGCTGGTGCATGAGATGCCTTCGCAGGAAGACGTGGCCGGATACGATGTGGATTTGGTACCGCCGCGTCCCAAGATGCCCGAGCGCAAACCGGGAACGCCGCCAGCCAAAACGGAACCGAAATCATAGGGAGGGGGATGACAGATGGCTAACGGATACACAGGAAAGATAGCAAGAGTCAATTTGACGACCAAGCAGGTCAGCACGCTGGACACCGCCAAGTACGAGGAGTACGGCGGCGGCTACGGCATGGGCGCCGCCATCTTCTGGGAGCTCGCGGTCGCGCCGGGCCAGTGGGACCTGCAAGACCCCTACGACCCGCGTCACGTCCTTCCCATCATGGTCGGTCCTTTGGCCGGGACGGGCGTCCCGGGCGCGGGGCGCACCAGCATCTGCGGCATCTCGCCGGAGACCTTCCCCACCTGCGAGTTCTGGCGCGGCAACTTCGGCGGGCGCTTCGGCACCTCGCTCAAGCAGGCCGGCTGGGACGGCATCGTGGTGGAGGGGGCGGCCGACGCCCCGGTCTGGATCAACATCGTCAACGACAAGATCACCATCGAGGACGGCGCCGCGCTCTGGGGCCGCGACACCTGGGAGACCCAGGACATCATCAAGAACATGGTGGGCGGACGCACGCGCTTCGGCGACGAATGGCACCAGTTCGACAACAAGACCTTCGCCACGACCCTGCCGCAGATCCTCTGCATCGGGCCGGTGGGCGAGGCCAAGTCGCGCCTGGCGTCGCTGGTGACCGGCAGCGGCGTGAGCGCGCGCATCGGCGGCTTCGGCGCGGTCTTCGGGGCGAAGAAGCTGAAGGCGATCTGCGTGTTCGGCTCCGGCAACGTGCATGTGGCCGACCCGAAGGCGGTCATGGAGGCGCGCCTCTGGCAGATGTCCGGCGGCGGCATCGTGACCGGCAGCTTCGCCCCCGCGAGCGCCGGCTCCGCCTCGTGCAGCCCCTGCCTGCGCGCCGACCGTCGCCGCAACTCCTACCGCGCCGGCGAGACGATGTGCGTGGACCAGTTCTGGCTCAACAACCCGGAGGAGCAGGTGCAGGCCACCGACACGGAGCGCGACCTGGCCTCCGAGGCGCTGATGAAGTACGGCATCAGCGGCTGGGCGGCGCACTTCCTCGGCCTGTTCGTCTCGGACATCCCCGGCGCGCCGGACTTCTTCGAGAAGAAGGTCCCGGTCGAGACGGGCATCGGCTGGTACATCCGCTACCTGTACAAGATCGGCGAACTGGGGCCCGGCAAGCGCATCGACTCCGCGCCGTTGCCGATGGATCAATGGGGCTCGCTCAACTTCCGGCTGGCGTTCCTGGACGCCGTCTCCAAGCGCGTCGGCATCGGCGACGCCCTGGCCGAGGGATGCATGAGGGCCGCCCAGAAGTGGGGCCGCCTGGAGCAAGATTACGAAAGCGGCGCGTTGCGCTTCCCGGCTTGGGGCGCGACCGGCCACTGGACGCTGCCGAGCGTGGAGTGGACGTACAACTACATGCTGGGGGCGGGCGACCCGAGCTGGCACGGGCTGGTGACGGCTGTGGGCGCGCCCCGCGACGGCAACTTGGAGCGGTCGCTGACGGAGCTGACCAAGAAGGTCATCCCGTACACGGACGACATCTGGATGTTCAACTACGCCTGGAAGGTGGACAAGGGCGAGGATTCCGAGTCCTACAAGACGGGCATCTACTCGATGCACAAGGCGAAGGAGGTCGCTTGGAGCCGCCATTATTGCTCGTTCTGGAACGAGGCGATGGCGTTCTGCGAGATGTTCCTGCCGAGCCTTGAGACGTTGACGCCCGACGTCGAGATGAAATACTACGCGGCGGTGACAGGCAAGAAGGACAGCTTCGCCGACACGATCCGCGTGGGGCAGAAGATCTGGACGCTGGAGCGCGCCATCCGCGCCATGCACGGGCGGAGCCGCCAGACCGAGGACCTGGCGCCGTTCATGTACAAGCCCGGCGCGTCGGGGATGACGTTCTGGGGCGGCGTGCCGATTTACGAGAACGGCAAGTGGCGTTCGGACGAGGCTCCGGACATGTACATGGACCGCAAGGGCGTGGACAAGTTCAAGGACCACTTCTACGAGCTGGAAGGCTGGGACAAGGAGCACGGCTGGCCGACGCGCAAGACGCTGGAGGAGTTCGGCATGAAGCACGTCGCCGACGGCCTGCAAGCCAAGGGCCGCCTCGGCAAGGCGTAGCAACCCGCGAAACGGCGGCGCGGGCCCAAGACCCGTGCCGCTTCCTATCTGAAATCACACCGGGGCGGTCGAATCCGCAAGATTCGCCGCCCCTTTTTTAGTTTTTAGCGATTTCGGCGACAGTTCGCCCGGACGTGGATTCCGCCGCATCCGGCGCAGCCGCTGGCACCTTCTACCCGGCAAGGGGAGCCCATGCCGCCCCCGCCCCACCGCCGCACAATCCCTTGCATGACGACGGTTACGTGTTGACGATGCCTTCGTATGCGGGGAGATTTTTCATCCGGCTCAAGACGGAGGGCGTGAAGCGCCGTCACAGGCGGGCGCCGCAGTCGGCGCAGAATTTTTTCCCGGGGATGAGCTCGGCGCCGCAGGCGGGGCAGAGGTTCGCCGCCCGCGCGGACGCCTTCTTCGCATCGCCTTTTCGCGGCGGCGCCGCCTCTGCGCCGCGTCCGTTCAATTCGTCCAGCTTTTGCAGGACGTCCGCAGCCTCGCCCTTGTACGCCGCCAGCAGTTGCTGAAAGTCGGCGTCGTCCAGCCGCCCCATCCCGTACCCCGACTCCAAGTCTTTGATGTTGCGGTAAAGGGCGGTCTTGCGGGCGAGCAGGTGGTCGCGCTCCGCCGCCTGCCCGGCATCGTCGCCGAGCCCGGGGGTGGGGGCGGACGCCCTCCCGTGCAACGGGCGTAGCACGTACCAGCCTGCCGTCAGAACCAGAATCGCGCATGTGAGCCATGTGATCCAGAGCATCGTCCCCCCGCCCCTATTCCTCACTTCTTGCCGATGGCTATCAAAGTCCCCGCGAACATCAGCGCCGCCCCCGCCCAGACCCAGAACACCAGCGGATTGACCCTCGCCTTGACCTCGCGTCGCCCGTCCGCGTCCGTGCCGGTGTAGACCACGTACAGGTCTTCCAGCGGCGTGCTGCGCAACCCCACCGTCGTCGTGGACTGCCCCCCGTCGTAAAGCCGCCTCTCCGGACGCAACGTGCCGAGCGGCTTGCCGTCCTTGTACGCCTCCAGATAGAGCTCGCCGAACTGGTAGGTGCCCTGCACCCCTTCGCGAAACCCCGCCATCTTCAGGGTGTAGCCGCCCACCCGCATCTCCTGCCCGGTTCGCATGGCGCCGTTGGCCTCCTCGTTGAAGGCGTTGCCCGCCAGCCCGACGAAAAGCAACACCACGCCGAGGTGGGCGACGTAGCCGCCGTAACGCCGCTTGTCCTTCCAGACCAGCCCGCCGAGCGCGACCAGGAAGCCTTCTCCGCGCGCCCGCCCCCGCGCCCTCGCCCCGCGCACGAACTCCTCGACGATGGTGGCGAGGACGAATGCGCAGAGCGTGAAGCAGGCTAGGGCATACGGATCCCGCAGCCCCAGGAGCAACGAGGCGGCGCAGGTGGCGACCGCCGCGACGCTGGGCGGGAGGAACGATTTTTTCAAGCTCGCCGCCGAGGTCTTGCGCCAGGCGAACAGCGGACCGACGCCCGTCAGCAGGAGCAGGAGCAGCCCGATGGGGACGTTGATCTTGTTGAAGAACACCGGACCGACGGAAATCTTCACGCCGCGCACCCATTCGGAGAAGACGGGGAACATCGTCCCCCAGAAGATCGCGAAGCATGCGACGACCAGCACCAGGTTGTTGAAGAGGAACGCCCCCTCCCGGCAGAGCATCGAGTCGAGACGGCGCTCGCCCCGCAGGACTTCGCGTCGCTCGTAGACCATGATCAGCCCCAGGCCCAGCACCACGGCCATGTAAAAGACGAAGAACCTCCCGATGTTCGAGTCGGCGAAGGCGTGCACCGAGTTGACGACGCCGCTGCGGGTCAGAAAGGTGCCGAACACCCCCAACAGGTAGGTCGCCAGGATGAGGAGCACGTTCCATATCTTGAGCATGCCCCGCCGCTCTTGCACGATGGCGGAGTGCAGGAACGCCGTCCCGGTCAGCCACGGCATCAACGAGGCGTTCTCCACCGGATCCCATCCCCAATAGCCGCCCCAGCCTAGGACGACATACGCCCATTTGCCGCCCAGGATCAGCCCCACCCCCAACAGCAGCCACGTCCAGAGCGTCCAACCGCGCGTGGCGGCGATCCACGCCTCGCCCCTCTGCCGGGTCGCCAGCGCCGCCACGGCGAAGGCGAACGGCACCAAGAAGCCGATGAAGCCGACATAGAGGATCGGCGGGTGTATCACCATCGCCCAATATTGCAGGAGCGGGTTCAAGCCCTGCCCGTCGGCGGGGGCGAAGGGCTGCGCCGAACCGTCGGGGAAGACGCTCACCAGCTCTTGGAACGGGTTGGAGAGGAAGATGCCGAGCGACAGGAAGAAGCTGAGGTCTAACATCAGCACCGCCAGCACGTAGGGCATCATGTCGCGGTGGCGGCGGCGGTTCTGCCAGAGGACGATGGCGCTGATCGCGGCGGTGAAGAAGACCCAGAGCAGCATCGAGCCGTCATGCCCGCCCCAGATGGCGGCGACCTTGTAGGGGAGCGGCAACGACCGGCTGCTGGAGTTGGCGACATGGGCGACGGAGAAGTCGTCGGTGAGCAGCAGGTACAGCAACGAGCCGAATGCCAGCGTCACGCACCCGGCGGCGGCGTAGGCGGCGCGTTCGGCGCTCTTGACGATGTGCTCGGCACGTTTGCGCGCCCCCGCCAGCGCCGCCAGGAAGGCGTAGATCGAGAGGCAGAACGCGAAGAGGATGCAAAAGTTGCCGAAGTTTGCCATGGACTCAGGGATTCCTACGAAGCCGCGTCCGGTCGTCGTATTCCGCCTCGTATTTGGAGGCGCACTTGGCTTCGATGTGGCGGGCGTTGAAAACGCCGTCGGCGTCGAGCCTCCCCTCCACCAGCGCCTTCGCCCCGTCCTTGAAGGTGTCGGGGATGATGTCGCTTCCGACGTAGCGCACCCGGATGTCGGTCTTGGGGCTGGCGATGGCGAACTCCATCTGCGGTTTGGAGCGGTCGATGGAGCCCGCCACCACGTCGCCCGCCAGCTTCAGGGTCTTGCCGCCGAGCGAATCCCTCATGCCGTTGAACTCGTCCACGGTGACGTAGTAGGACTTGCTCTCTTGGAAGCCTACGAAGCCGAGCCATGCCAGCGCAGCCACGATGACCGCGCCCCCGATGATGAATTTTGCCTTCGCCGTCATGCCAGCCTCCTAAAAGCACCTAGGAGTATAGCAGGAAAAACTTCAGGGCGAGACCTCCCAATTGATCGTCACCTTCACCTTGCCCTTCGCCGCGACCCGCAGGATCACCTTCCGGTATTGGTTGTCTGCGTCGGGTGCGACGGCGACGGACACGTCTTGCGCCCCGGAAAGCTGGACTTTGCAGGGGACTCCCGGCAACGGGTCGCCGCTGACGCTCCCCGTGTCCGCCCTGCCGTTCGTTATCGACACCAAGGTTGACGCGGCGGTGGCGCGTTTCTCCCCTTCCCAGACCATCGTCCCGGACTGCGGCCCGGTGTAGCTCTTCTCCAGCACGACGCTGACGGACTCGCCGACATTCGGCCGGACGTTCACCGTTCGCGAGACCGTCTTGTAGCCGGACTTCGACACGGTGACGGAGTAACTGCCTGCGGGAAGCTCCAATCCCGACACCTTCCCGCGCTGGGTCGCGTTCGTCCCCGCGCCCTTGATCTGGATGTTCGCGTTTTCGACGTTGACAGTGACGGAGAGGTTGCCGGGCAGCCGGTTCAGCGACAACCGCGCCGTCTGCCGCTCCCCGGCGGCGAATTGCACCGCCTGCTTCGCGTCGGCGTAGCCGTCCAGGCGCGCCAAGACCTCATGCCGCCCCGGAGGGATCTCCTCGCGCGTCAGCTCGCCCGCGTCGTTCGTCCTTCCGATAGACTTGCCGTCCAAGAGGATGGTCGCGCCGCCCGGGGTGGTCTTGACCGACAGGCTGGCGGTCAGGCTCTCGGGCGCACGTTGCGCCGGTTGCGGCTGCACGGTTCCCGCCTGTTCCGCCACCGCCGCTTCCGGTTTCGGTTGCTTCGGGGCGGGTTGCGCGGGGGAAGGTTGCACGGAGGCGGTCGCCGGAGCGGTCGCCTCCGGTTTTGGCGCCGGTTCGGACGGGCGGGATGCGCCGCCGAAGCCGCCCAAGGATGAAGACGGGGCGCCGCCCGCAAATCCGGTTTCATCGGAAGCGCCGTCCATCGTCACGTCCGCATCCGGCGCGGCATCCCCACCCGTGATCAGCGCCAGCTCCTCGGGCGTCGCCGCAGACTCCAGCGACTCGATCCCTGCGGGGGCGTCAATGGACGCGGACTCTTCGACGACCACGTCCCCCGCGTCGCGCAGGAAGAAGAACCAGGCGGCGCCGCCGACCGCCGCCAGCAACACGACGGCGGCGGCGATGATCGCCACGATCTTCTTGCTCCCCGATTTTTCGCCGCCCGAAGCGACGGGCGGAGCGGGTGTCGGCGCAGGCGCCGTTGCCGCCGCGGCGGCAACGGCACCCGCCATCGGTTCGTAGCGCGTGCCGCAGACGCCGCAGAACGTCTCGCCGGGTTGCAGGGTCATGCCGCAACCGGTGCAGACCGGCGCGGCGGCGGCTTCAGTGGCGGGTTCCGACGCTGGAGCGGCGGTCTCGTCGGGTTCGGAAGGCGCCGCATCCCCGCCGGTCGCGGCGGCGGGCGCAACCGGTTCGGCCGCATCGACGGCGAGCCCCGCTTCCACCGGGGCGGGAGGAGCCGCCGCAGCGACATCGACGCCAGTGGCAGCGGTGGCGCCTGCGGCGGCCGGTTCGTAGCGCGTGCCGCAGACGCCGCAGAACTTCTCGCCGGGTTGCAGGGTCACGCCGCAACCGGTGCAGACCGGCGCGGCGGCGGCTTCAGGGGCGGGCGGCGGCGGAGCCGCAGCCGGTTCGTAGCGTGTGCCGCAGACGCCGCAGAACTTCTCGCCGGGTTGCAGGGTCATGCCGCAACCGGTGCAGACCGGCGCGGCGGCGGCTTCAGGGGCGGGCGGCGGCGGAGCCGCAGCCGGTTCATAGCGTGTGCCGCAGACGCCGCAGAATTTCTCACCGGGTTGCAAGGTCGCGCCGCAACCACTGCAAATACGCATCGTCTCTTCCATGGTTGGCTCTTTCATTTTTTATTCGTCGTCTTCGTCGTCTTCGTCGTCTTCGTCGTCTTCGTCGTCTTCCTCATCTTCTTCTTCCACGACCACCCGCCTCTTTTTCTTGGCGGCAGTCCTCCTCGCTTGTCCCGACCCGTCCTCGCCGCCGATGGTCAGCGGGGACAGGAGGCTGAATTCGATGAGGGTTTCGGCGGGGATCTTCAGCTTCTCGCCCTTGGTGATTATCCGCGCGCCTGCGCCGGCACCCGCGCCGGCAGCCGCGCCGATGGCGGCACCTTTGCCGCCGCCGAAAATCCCCCCGAGGACGGCTCCCACCGCCGCACCCGTGCCGACGGTCGCCGCCGTCTTCTTGCCGCGGGACGCGGTGACTTCGGTGTAGTCGGAGGTCTCCAGGTCGTAGGACACGTCATCGACCGTCAGGCTGACCAGCTCCAGTATCAACTGGGACTTCCCTTTTAACGCCCCCGCCTTCTCGGCGTAAGCGATCCGCCCGGTCACAACGGAACCCCGTGGCGCCACCACCCGCGAACCCGCCTTCAGTGGTTCTTCGAGCAACGCCTCGAAGACGTCCCCGACGTCGTTGCGGTTGGCGTCGATCTCTTGCGTAGTCCGAACCACCAGCAGGGTCTCGGCGGGCAGCGTCACCGCCTGGGAGTTCGCGCGGGACGTCGTTCGGGAGGTTTTCCGCCTTACGGGAGGGCGGACCTCTTCTTCCTCTTCTTCCTCTTCCGCGTCCTCCTCGTCTTCCTCTATTTCCTCGATGATGTCCTCGTCGTCCAAATCCGCGGCGCGGCGCGACTGCGCAGGCAGGAGGACGCAACCTAACAGCAACATCACGGCGACAGCCAACAGGAGTCTGAGCTTTTTCATAACGTTTCCCCCACGGGACGGCGACCGACGCGCGGTCGTTCCGTCCATCTTTCACGACCCACCCCGGCGATCCGACATCCGAACGTCCGGGAAAGCAAAACCCTCACCACGCGAAACTTGCTGTGAATATTAAGGTGTGAGGTGCCGTCGCATCAACATATTCTTCATTTTCCCGAGTTTTTTCCGCAGGGATGCTTCCAGGCGCCGAAGGGGCGGGGTGACAAGGGAAGGGGCTTATGCCGATTCCCCGCACCGAAGGGGGTCAGAGGATTCTCGACAGCGCCTGGCCGGTGGCGGACTCCTGCACCGCCGCGACCTCTTCTGGCGTGCCTTGGGCGACGACGCGCCCGCCGCCGCCGCCGCCCTCGGGGCCCATGTCGATGATGTTGTCGGCGGTCTTGATCACGTCCAGGTTGTGCTCGATCACGACCACGGTGTTGCCCATGTCCACGAGGCTGCCGAGGATCTCCAGCAGCTTCCTCACGTCGTCGAAGTGCAGGCCCGTCGTCGGCTCGTCCAAGATGTACAGGGTGCGCCCCGTCGCCCGCCGGCTCAGCTCCTTCGCCAGCTTGACCCTCTGCGCCTCGCCGCCGGAGAGGGTGGTGGAGGACTGGCCGAGCTGCACGTAGCCGAGCCCGACCTCGTTCAGCACCCGCAGCTTGGGCGCGATGGCGGGGATGGTCTCTAGGAGCGGGAGCGCGTCGCCGATGTCGAGCTGGAGGATGTCGGCGATGGAATGGCCCTTGTACTTCACCTCCAGCGTCTCGCGGTTGTAGCGCTTGCCGCCGCAGGTCTCGCACAGGACATGCACGTCGGGCAGGAAGCTCATCTCGATGCGCCGCAGCCCGTCCCCCTCGCACTCCTCGCAACGCCCCCCCTTGACGTTGAAGCTGAAGCGGCCGGGCTTGTAGCCGCGCATCCGCGACTCCGGCAGCATGGCGAACAGGTCGCGCAGGGGTGTGAAAAGGCCAGTGTAGGTGGCGGGGTTCGAGCGCGGCGTCCTGCCGATGGGCGACTGGTCGATCTCGATCACCTTGTCCAGGTGCTCGACGCCCAGGATGGCGTCGTGCGCCCCGGCGTTCGTCAACGCGCGGTGGAGCTTGCGCGCGAGGGCGTTGTAGAGGATGTCCTCCACCAGCGAGGACTTGCCCGAGCCGGAGACGCCGGTCACGCATATCAAAGTTCCTAGCGGGAATGCCACCGTCAGGTCGCGCAGGTTGTTGTGCCGCGCCCCTTTGACGACCAGTCGCTTGCCGTTCCCCTTGCGCCGCGAGGCGGGGCAGGCGATGCTCAACTCTCCGGAAAGGTACTTGCCCGTGACCGAGGCGGGCGAGCCGGCGACCTCCTCCGGCGTCCCTTGGGCGACGACCTCGCCGCCCAGCCGCCCGCCGCCGGGGCCGAGATCGACGACGTGGTCGGCAAAGCGCATCGTCTCCTCGTCGTGCTCGACGACCAGGATGGTGTTGCCCATGTCGCGCAACGCGGCGAGCGTCCCCAACAGGCGCCGGTTGTCGCGCGGGTGCAGGCCGATGGACGGCTCGTCCAGCACGTAGAGCACGCCGCGCAGCTTGGAGCCTATCTGCGTGGCCAGCCGGATGCGCTGCCCCTCGCCGCCGGAGAGCGACGCCGAAGGGCGGTCGAGCGACAGGTAGCCGACGCCGACGTCGAGCAGGAACTCCATCCGGTCGCGTATCTCCCGCAAGACCTGCTCCGCGACTTGGGCCTCGCGCGGCGTCAGCCGGATGTCTTCGAACGCCCGCCGCGCCACATCGAGCGGCATCCGCGCGTAGTCGGAGATGCCCAGGCCGTTGACCTTGACCGAGCGGCTTTCGGCACGCAGGCGCGAGCCGTGGCACTCGTCGCAGTCCGCCAGCGTGAAGAGTTTCTCCAGCTCCTCGCGCACGGCGGGGAACATCATCTCCCCCGACTCGGACAGCATCGAGTCGAGCCAAGGGCCGACGCCGGCGGTCTCGTCGTCGCCATACAGCCACGCCTTGCGCACCGCCGCCGGGAGCTTGCGGAACGGGGTCTTGGGGTCTATCTTCGCCTGACGCAACTGGCGCGCCAGCGATTCGCGCAGGCGGGACGCGAGCTTGGAGTGCTCGTCGACGGCGAACTCCAGCGCCGACACGGGCTGCGAGGGGTCGGGGACCAGGTTCTCCGGGTTGATCACCCGCTTCGTCCCCAGGCCGTCGCAGGCGGGGCAGGCGCCGTGGCTGGAGTTGAAGCTGAAGGAGCGCGGCTCCAGCTTGGGCATGCTGACGCCGCAATCGACGCAAGCCTGCCGCTCGGAAAAAAGCCGCTCCGCGTCCGCCGCGCCCGCCGCCGCGTCCAGCGCCGACACGCCCACCAGCCCATCGGCCAGCTCCAACGCCGCCTTGACGGAAGCCTCCAGCCGCCGCCGGACGCCGTCTTTGACGACGATGCGGTCCACCACGACCTCGACGGTGTGGTTTTTCGTCTTGCTGAGGCGGATGTCGTCCTCCAGCCCGACCAGCTTCCCGTCGATGCGCGCGCGCAGGTAGCCTTTCTTCAGGTATTTCTCGAAATCTTTCTTGAACTCCCCCTTGCGGTCGCGCACCACCGGCGCGAGGATCATGAGCCGCGTGCCGGGCGGGTGCTGGAGGATCTGGCCTACGATCTGCTCCGGGCTCTGCGCGGCGATGGGCTTGCCGCAGTTGGGGCAGTGGGGGTGGCCGACCGAGGCGAACAGCAGGCGCATGTAGTCGTAGATCTCCGTCACCGTCCCCACGGTGGAGCGGGGGCTGCGGCTGGTGGTCTTCTGCTCGATGCTGATGGCGGGCGAGAGCCCCTCGGCGCTGTCCAGGTCGGGCTTCTCCATCCGCTCCAGGAACTGCCGGGCGTAGGAGGACAGCGACTCGATGTAGCGGCGCTGCCCCTCGGCGTAGATGGTGTCGAAGGCGAGGCTGGACTTGCCGGAGCCGGACAGGCCCGTGACCACGGTCAGCCTGTTCCGGGGGATTTCCAGGCTGATGTTCCTGAGATTGTGCTGGCGCGCCCCGCGCACCACGATGTTTTCCAGCATGGCCCGTCTCGAAAGGAATGATTGTACGGAATCGCGCGGGGCGGCGCAAGGCGTCCGGCGCTACTGGGCCGCGCCGTTAATAGCACAGGGTATAGAATCGAGATTCCCGTTGGCGGCTAGTGCGTCAGCGCAATGGAGTGGCGATTAATCGCAGGGGGCGTCAATGGCGGCGAGAGGCAAGGCGGTTGAAAATCGGGAATCACGTTCGCGCGCCCGGTTGTGGTAAAATTCCCCCCGTGTCGGGGAGGGGGCGATGGACGGCAATCGCAAGTACAAGGACAGCGTGTTCTCCCGGCTCTTCTCGGATCCGGACGTCTTGCGCGAGCTGTACGCGGCCCTCGAAGGCGTCCCGGTTCCCGACGGGACGCCCGTCACCGTCAACACGATGGAGAACGTGCTCTTCATGGGGCGCGTCAACGACGTCTCCTTCCAGCTCGGCGACAGGCTCGTCGTGGTCGTCGAGCACCAGTCCTCGCTGAACCCGAACATGCCCCTGCGCGCCCTCATGTACATTGCGCGGCTGTACGAGAAGGTCATCGACGGCAGGAAGATATACAGCACATCGACCGTCCGCGTCCCGTCGCCGGAGTTCTTCGTCCTGTACAACGGGAAGGACCCCTGCCCCGACGAGAAGGTCTTGCGCCTGTCGGACGCCTTCGCGGACACCGCGGGGCTCCTGCCGCCGGGCCCCCCGGCCCTGGACCTGGCGGTGAAGGTGCTGAACATCAACCGCGGCCACAACGCGAAGAGGCTGCGTAAAAGCCGCGTCCTCTCGCAGTACAGCGCGTTCATCGCAAAGGTCAGGGACGGCGAGAAGGCGGGGCTGCCCGCCGCGGAGGCGATAAAGCGCGCCGTGCAGTGGTGCGTGCGCCACGACATACTGAGGCAGTTTCTCGAAGCCAACTCTTCGGAGGTCACGAACATGCTTATCACCGAATGGAACTGGAACGACGCACTCGCCGTCCGCTGGGAGGAAGGCGTCGAAAAAGGCATCGCCCTTGAGAAAAAGCGTTCCGAGAAAAAGCTGGAGGCCGAACGGATGGCCACCGCGCGGGCGCTGAAGGCAAAGGGCGTCGCCGTTGACGTCATCGCCGACGTGACGAAGCTGGCTCCGGAAGCGATACGGAAATTGCGCTGACGAAGACGGTCGGCGGCAAACGGCGGGTTGCCGCACCCTATCCCCAAACCCGCACTCTTATATGGGAACCTCTAAAAAGCTCGCAGACAAGGCGTCGCCGCAGGTCAAAAAGCGGAGTTCGCTGAGGCGAATGAGCATTTTCGATCAAGGCGCTGGCGCTGTTGTCAGAGGTTTTTAGATGTCCCTTATGGACAACCTCTAGGTTTCGCCCAGCAGCCAGTCTCTGACGCTGAGTTGCCGGATCCCCTCGTGCAAAACCGCCGGGCGGTCAACCCCGACCAGCAACAGGCGCGGGTGATGGTCGGGGATCGCCCGCAACGGGGCGAGCTCCCGTTCGAGGACGGCGGGGTCGTCCACCGTCTGGCTGACTTGGATGTAGGTGAGGCCGGTTGGCCCGTCGGCTAGGAAATCGACCTCGGAGCGGTCGATGCGCCCGACCGACACCTTGTCGCCGCGGCGCAGCAGCTCCAAGAAAACCGCGTTTTCAAGGACGTGGCCGTAATCGGGGTTCCGGCTGCCGAGCAACGCCCTCCTCATCCCGGTATCGACGACGTAGTTCTTCGTCGAATGTTCCAGGTACATCTTCCCCCGGAGGTCGTAACGCCTCGCTGGATAGACCAGAAAGCTGTCCACCATGCCGGAAACATAGTTTTCGACGGCGGTTCGGCCGGTCTTCCTTCCCATCGACGTCAGGGTGTCGCTGATTTTGTTGACAGTTGACAGGTTGCCGATGTTGTCGAACACGAAGCTCAGGACGCTGTCAAACAGCGTCGGGCTGAATGACGATTGCCGGGGCGCGATGTCCTTGAGGATTATCGTGTTCAGGACATCCCGCAAGTAATTGCCTGCCATCTGCCGGTCGCCTTCGATGCGGCGGACGAACGGAAACCCTCCTTGGTCGAGATAGGTCTGCAACGGGTCGATGGCGGCTCGGCCCGGCTTCCCCCCTCCCGAACCTTCGTCCGGCCTGTCCAGGGGCGGTGCCGACATATATTCCCGGAACGACAGCGGCAACACATGGAGTTCTACATAACGCCCGGTCAACCTGTCGGCCAAATCCCTCGAAAGGAAATGGGAGTTCGAGCCGGTGATATAGAGGTCCACGGACGGCAGCAGCCCTAGGCCGGCGATTGTCCGCTCGAATTCTTCGAGATGCTGGGCTTCGTCGATGAAAACATACTTGAGGGTTTCGTCGCCGCACCGGTCTTTCACATAGTTGTACAGGCACAGGCCGGAGCCCAATTCTTTTTCCGTGTCGGGGTTCTCAAGGTTGATGGAGATGATCTGTTCCGCTTCCACTCCCTGCGCAACCAGCATGGAACGATACATCTCCAAGATGGTGGACTTGCCGCAACGCCGGACGCCGGTCAGGACTTTGACGATATCGTGTCCGCGCCATTTCGCGAGCCAGTTCAGGTATTCGGGACGGTCGATATAGCTCATCATGCTCAGCATGCCTCCAAAAGTTGCTTGTCGAGCAGCAACTTTTGTTAAATTATACATAACATGATGATCGACCAACAACTTATATTGGGAATCTCTAAAGGGGGCCGCTAAGGAAACGCTGATTTATTCGAAAACTAGAAGAATTGATGACTTCAACTGTATTGTTTTCAACATCGCTTTTTCTCGAAAATGAATTAATCAGCGTTTCCCTAAAAATCTCGCAGACAAGGCACGCCCCGGCGCGGACGCTTTTTCCTTGGGTTCGCTCAGCGGACGGCGGTTGTGGCATAATGTCAGGCATCGCAACCTTCGGGAGGATGAAAGCTATGTTCGTATGCCGATGGAAGATTGTTCAATCCCTGACCCTCGCCCTGTGCCTCGCCCCCTTGGGCGCGGCGGCGCAGGACGCCGTGCCGCTGCCGGTGCGCAACGTCGAGCTTTACAAGAACGGCATGGGGTTCTTCGAGCACCTGGGGCGGGTGAAGGGCTCGCAGGACGTGGAGATCGCCCTGCCCGGCTCGCAGTTGAACGACGTGTTGAAATCGCTGACGGTGCTCGACCTCGGCGACGGGCAGGTCGCCGGGGTCACCTATGACTCGGCGGCGCCGCTCGACCGCCGTCTGGAGGAGTTCCCCGTCGATCTTTCCTCCAGCGCAGGCATTGCGCAGTTCCTGAACCAGATCCGCGGGGCGGGAGTCGAAATCAAAACCCCTTCCGGCGCGGTCGCGGGCAAGCTGCTGGGCGCGGAGGACAAATCGCGCGCCACGGCGTCCGGCGGGACGGCGGTCGAGACCTTCGTCAACGTCCTGGGCGCGGCAGGGGAAGTGCATTCAGTCCGGCTGGAGTCGGCGGGGGCGCTGAAGCTGACCGATCCGGAGCTGGCGGGCGACCTGGGGCGGGCGCTCGACGTCCTGTCCGGCTCCCACCGGCGTGACGTGCGCAAGCTCCGCATCCAGGCCGCGGGGAGCGGCGATCGGCAGCTCTACATCGGCTACACCTCCGAGGCGCCGATTTGGAAGACCACCTACCGCGTCGTGCTCGACCCCGGCACGAAGCCGTTGCTGCAAGGCTGGGCCATCGTTGACAACACGACCCCGATGGATTGGAACGACGTCTCGCTCGCGCTGGTGGCGGGCGCGCCCATCAGCTTCATCCAGAAGCTCTCGCAGCCGATATACGCCAGCAGGCCGGAGGTGCCGGTGGCGCAGGGGGTGCAGGCCGCGCCGCAGACCTCGGAGGCGGTGATGGAGACCCAGTTCGCGGCGCCGGCCGCCGCCGCGCCGCCCCCGGCTCCGCAGCCATTGAGGCGTGCCGAGTTCATAACGCGGGACGCAGCCGGCACGGGAGCCGCCGTCAACGACGCCCTCCGGAAGTCCCAGGCGGCGGCCCAAGGCTCCGTCGTCGGCGAGCAGTTCGAATATCGTCTGAAACAACCGGTCACCGTCAAGCGCAACGAGTCGGCGCTGCTGCCGATCCTGCAGACGGACATCGACGGGGAAAAGGTCGCCGTCTACAACGCCTCCGGCGGCGAGTCGCACCCGCGCCTGGCATTCCGCATCAAGAACTCCAGCGGGATGACGCTGGACGCGGGGGCGGTCACGGTCATCGACTCCAACGCCTTCGCCGGGGAAGGGCTGATCGAGACCGTCCAGCCGGGCGAGAGCCGGCTGATGGGTTACGCCGTCGATCAGGGGACGTCCGTCGCCCAGGACGTCAACTACATGCCGCAAGGGGTCCAGCAGGTGGTCATCCAGTCGGGGACGCTGCGGATGCGCTCCAAGGGGGTCTACTCGACGGCATACAAGATCCGCAACAACAACGACGCGACGCGCAGCGTGATTGTCGAGCACCCCGTCCGGGCGGGCTACACCCTGACCCCTGCCACGCCGGTGCCGGAGGAGACCACGGCGAGCTACCGCCGCTTCCGCGTCGAGGTCAAGCCCAAGGCCACCGTCGATCTCAAAGTGGAGGAGGAGTCGCCGCGCGACGAGACCTTCGCCGTGTCGTCGGTCTCCCCCGACCAGATCGCCGTCTGGGTGCGCAACCGCTCCATCGACGGCGAGACGGAAGCGCTGTTGCGCGAGGTCGCTTCGAGGCAGGCGGCGATCAACGAGCTCGTGCGGAAGACAGTCATGCTGGACGGCGAGCGGGATGGCATCTTCAAAGACCAGGAGCGGGTGCGCGAGAATCTGCAGGGGCTGGGGCAGAGCCCCGACGAGGCTTCGCTGCGCCAACGCTACGTCCGGCAGCTCGACAGTCAGGAGAATCGCATCGCGGCCATCCGCGCCGAGATGGAGAAGCTGGAATCCGACTGCGCGGCGGCGCAGAAGCAACTCGAAGCGTTCATCCAGAAGATAAGCGTCGATAAGAAATTGTAATGGACAGGCGTGCGGGGGAGGGCGAGAAGCCCGCCCCGCCCCGCGCCCTTGGTGCCAACAACCGGCTTTTCAAGGCAAACGCGGTCAAAAGGCGTTGCGGTGCAACGACACCTCCCCGCCTGTCACCGAGGCGATGTCGAAGCGGTAGGCGTACCGCCCCAGGTCGCAAGCGGCGATGAATTCCGCCGCCGCCCGTTCGAGCGCCTGCTGCTTGCGCGCATCCACAAACTCCCACGGGGCGCCGTAGCGGTCGGTCGCGCGCGTCTTGACCTCGACGAACACGAGCAAGTCCCCCTCGAAGGCGACGATGTCCAGCTCGCCCGAACGCCCGCGCCACCGCCGCGCGAGGATGTCGAACCCCTCTCGCAGCAGGTGGCGGCAGGCGAGGCGCTCCCCTTTACGTCCTAAAAGCAAATGCGGCGTGTCCATGCCTGTATAGTTTCCGCACGCCGCGTTTTATTTCAGGGGGATCGGGAAAAAGTGATTTTCCCCCGCACCCCCCCTTCTTTTTAGTCCTTGATGGCGGCGCCGAGCCGCTTGCCGAACTGGGCGGGGAGCAGCCCCACGCCCAGCGTGAAGATGATGACAACAGCCGGCACGAGTCGAAGTTTGTTCATGGGTTCCTCCGTCCGGTTGAAATAGGAAATTCGTTTTTGATGGCGTCGCTCCTCCGGGGCTCCCCCCGGCGACAAACGGGCGGTTGGCGCGGAGCCGTGCGCAGATTGGCCTCGCCCCGCATCCGTGGGACGCGCTTGCTTGGATGGACTGGTTGCAGGGGAAGGCTAATTTACTAAGGCGTTCGTCGGGGTGGGGTGAAGTTATTTGTTTTCATATATTTATGTCTTATTCTCGCGGTTTCTCGCGTTTTTTCGGGCCGTCGCCGCGCCCGCCGCCCCGCCTCATACGCTGAACCTTATCGACATACATAACGATTTATAGCACAACTTCCTTGGATTCCGACGAAAAATCTCTGCGGATGCCGCGCTGGTTCTTATGCGTATGCCAACCGCCCGCGCGGCCTAGGAATCTCTCGAACCATGCCTTTTATTACCCCATCCGCACTTGTGGACACACCACATTGTAGATATAATGTAGGTCATGCATTTGTTGCATTTTGAGTGGGACAAGCGCAAGAGCGTTGCCAACAAGAGGAAACACGGCGTGTCCTTTGAAGAGGCGCGAAGTGTTTTTTACGATGACGACGCGGTTGAGTTTTACGACGACGAACATTCCGAATGGGAACATCGATTCCTGTTGTTGGGAATCAGTTCGATGTTGCGGGTATTGCTGGTTTGTTATTGCGAACGGGATGCGGGCGACGTGATTCGCATCATCTCCGCACGCAAGGCGACCGCCAACGAACGGAAAAACTACGGGAGAAAACGTCCATGAAAGCCGAATACGACCTGTCCAAGATGAAAAGCCGTCCGAACCCCTATGCGAAACGGTTGAAGCGCCAGACAACCATCCGTATGAATGAAGACGTCATCGACTATTTCAAGAAGATGGCACAGGAGGTCGGCATCCCCTATCAAAACCTTATCAACCTTTACCTTGTGGATTGTGTCCGCAATGCTCGGAAACTCGATATGCGGTGGGCGTGACGGTACATGCGTAATTTTGGAAAAAACTGCCCGTTTGTCTCCGAGTTTCTTTTCCTTCATGGCATGGACGCGGGGGCGAGCGCCCACGTCCCCATGCCATGAAGGAAACCCTAAAGGGAACCTCTAAAAAGCTCTGTAGTTATAGCTTGACGAACTCCACGCGGCGGTTCTTGGCCTTGTTCTCGGGGGTGTCGTTCGGCGCGACCGGCTGTCCCTCGCCCGCCCCCTCGGTCTCCATGCGCGAGCTGTCGATGCCGAACGTCTTGGACAGCTCGTCCTTCACCGACGCGGCGCGGCGCCTGGACAGGTCGAGGTTCGCGGCGTCGTTGCCGTCGCTGTCGGTGTGGCCGACGATCTTCACGCGCATCGACGGCTGCCCCTTCAACATGGCGGCGATGCTCTTCAGCG